>NZ_PEBH01000009.1 GCF_008698235.1 Bifidobacterium rousetti | reverse complement strand
GATCCCCTGACATGAGAAACCGCACCTCCGATCATCGAATCTGAATTACTTCAGTCCAACAATCGGGGTGCGGTTCAAATCCGCGGGTCGAGGAGGCGCTTTCCGAGGCTCCCCTTGTCAGGGGAGCTGGACCGCGAAGCGGGACTGAGGGGTAGTCGACATAGCAACTAGACTTGAATCTCGGATATGCCGGGAGTGTGACGAGGGGAGTGGCGATGGCCAAGCAGCCGGTCGAGGTGTCGATTCGCGGATGGAAGAAGAACACGGTCAAGCCGGGGCGGGAGCATGGCCGCGTACTGCTCATGCCCGGCACCGGATACAACTGCGATCGCCCGCTGCTGTACTGGTCGGCGCAGGCGCTTGTGGAGGGTGGCTGGCGCATCGATCGCATGAACGTGGCGCATGCGTCCGACGACCTGTCCTCCGTGATCCCCGTCATCAACAGCGCGATCGACGGCTGGGTCGCCTCGGTTCGCGCGGAGACGCCCGACGCCCGTCTTCTGCTGATCGGCAAGTCCCTGACGACGATGACCTACCCGCACGTCGCCACGCACTACGGCCTGCCGTTCGTGCTGCTGACCCCGGTCCTGCACCACGCCGACTTCGACCCGTCCGCCCGTGTGATCCCGGTCCCGCGTGTAGGCGACGACATCGTAGCCGAGTCCGAGGCCCCGTCCGTCGACGTCGCCAGGGCCCTGCTCCACGCTGATTCCGGTGATTCTGGTGATGCCGCCGTCTCCGCCGACGAACTCGCCCGTTGGCGCGACTCCCGTTACCCCGGCCCGGCGCCCCTGGTCTGCGCCGGTACTGCCGACCCGTTCTACGACCGCGCCCGCGCCAACGCCCTGACTCCGCATGTCCACGAATACCCGGACGCCAACCATTCGATCGAGGTCCCCGGTCACTGGCGCCGCTCCCTCGACTACCTCAAGGAGGTCTCCGCCTCCGTAGCCCAATACGCCGCCACCCTCTAGCCGCTCGCCGCTTCTTACTTACGACTGGGCGGTGTACGTGACATGAACATGGGCCGAGGGGCGGGCCGCGATGCGTATTGCCGGACCGTAGGCTTGGCCGAACGGCCTTGAGTGTGTCCGGCGATATGCATCGCGGCGCGACCCGGACGAAACGTAAAGCCGCGACACGCCGATGGGCATCCTTGTCGCAGCCCAGTCGTAATTTATCCCTTCGTAAACCACAGACCGTTGGTTGGAGCGTTCACGCGTTCCCGAAGTTTGGTTCGCCAAGCCAGCGCAGGTTGAGAGATGTAAGCCCGTTACGGGCAGCCGGAAACGGCCTTATGTTGCTCTGCCTGCGTGCAGGGCTTTTTTGTTGCCCTGACATGGCGCGTCAAACCGGAGAAGATCAACGGCCGATCTAGGAAGGAACGCCATGAAGAGGCCCGAAAAGGAAGCGGTGGTTGCCCAGCTTACGGCTCAGTTCCGTGCTGCTGACGCGATCTACCTCACCGAGTACCGCGGGCTTACCGTTCCGCAGGTCAGTGATCTGCGCGAAAAGCTAGGCCGCGATACTTCCTACACCGTGGCAAAGAACACGCTGGCACGCATCGCCGCCAAGGAAGCGGGCATCGAGGGTCTCGACGAGATCCTTTCCGGCCCGACCGCCATCACCTTCGTGAAGGGCGACTTCATCGAGGCTGCGAAGACCATCCGTGACTTCGCCAAGGCCAACAAGGCCCTTGTCATCAAGGGCGGCTACGCCGACGGCACCGTGTACGATGCCGAGGGCGCCACCAAGCTGGCGGATCTCAAGTCCCGCCCGCAGCTGCTCGCCGAGTTCGCCGGCGACATCAAGGCTACGATGTCCAAGGCCGCGTACCTGTTCAACGCTCTGCCGACCAAGGCCGTGCGTACGATCGATGCGCTGCGCGAGAAGCAGGAGAAGGCTGCCTGATCAAGCGGCCGGCCCTCGAGGTCGGCGCCGATCGAACAGTCGGAACCATAAAGAAAAAAATTTTTATAGGTGACGGGCAACCTCTTCAACCCCAACCCGTCGCCATGATTGAAAGGAAGCCATTATGGCTAAGTTCACCCAGGATGAGCTGCTGGAAGCCTTCGGTGAGATGACCCTCGTCGAGCTCTCCGAGTTCGTGAAGGCCTTCGAGGAGAAGTTCGACGTCGAGGCCGCCGCTCCGGCCGCCGCCGTCATCGCCGCTCCGGCCGCTGGCGCTGCCGCTGAGGAGGAGGAGAAGACCGAGTTCGACGTCGTCCTCTCCGCCGTTGGCGACAAGAAGATCCAGGTCATCAAGGCCGTCAAGGCCATCACCGGTGCCGGCCTGGCTGAGGCCAAGGCCCTGGTCGACGGCGCTCCGAAGGCCATCCTCGAGAAGGCCAAGAAGGAAGACGCCGAGAAGGCCAAGTCCCAGCTGGAAGAGGCTGGCGCCACCGTCGAGCTCAAGTGATTGCCGCGGCTTGAAGCCGCACATCACCGCTCAACATAGCGTTGGGAACCCCGCATCCGCTTCGTGCCGATGCGGGGTTTTCGCAATTTAAGTGGATATTGCGTCAAATGCCGTCGTGGCATGACACAATAAGAAATAGTGTGTGATTCGAGCACGTTCGGGATGAGGACGCGAAGGAAAGGAAGGCCGACACGGTGAGCGAGCAAACGACGAGCCAGTGGCGGGTGAAGGTCAATGGCGGCACCCAGGTCGGCGTCCGTCCCGGCGAGAGCCTCGAGATCGGTCGCAAGCCGTTGCGCCCGCTGCCTGATGACGGCGTCGCGCGTCTGGAGATCGAGGATTCCGCGAAGTCGATGTCGAAGCGTCATGCGCTGCTCACCGTCAATGCGGACGGCGACGCGCTGTTGCGTGATCTGAATTCGACCAACGGCTCCTACGTGGTCAATCCGGATGGCCAGCTGATGCGTCTGCCCGCGGGGGCGGACTTCCCGCTGCCGACCTCGCCGATCCGTCTGCAGTTCGGCGACGTGCCGATCGATTTCGTACGTGTCGACCAGCCCGATCCGGCGGCCAAGCCCGCCGCGCCGCATGTGGCGAACCTGTTCGATTATTCCTCGCCGACCACGTCGCGTCAGGAGCCGGACCCGGCCGATATGTCCGTGGCCGACATCCTTGACCTGCGCGCCGGCGAGCCGACCGCCGTCTTCAGCGCCCAGCAGTCCGCCGCGGGTACGGCGGCGAGCGTGAAGCCGCTTGACCCCGTCAAGGCGTTGGCCGGCACCGGGCCGTCGCCCGACGTTCCGGATGATGACGAGCCCGAGTCCGATTTCCATGTGGACGTGTCGCCCGATGCGTCAGGTGCGTCCGATGCGTCCGCTGCCGATCAACCGGCCTCCGCGGGCGATGTCGCGAGTGTCTCCGCGTCCGATACCGCGATCGACACTGCGTCCGATGAGCCGGTCCACGTGCATCCCGCCGATTCCATGCCGTTGCGTCTGGACGACGCGCACGCCGACACGGCCCCGCGCGACCTGTTCATCGATGCCGCGACCGGCTCGATCCCGGCCGTCGCCGTCACCGCGGAGGCCGACGTCTATCCGGCCGTTGCGGATCGGCAGCAGCCGGCCGTCGCGGACGCCCAGTCGCCCGTCATCCAGGGCACGCCGGACAACACGCAGCCGATGGAGAACCACGCTCCCGACACGGCCTCCGAGACCGCCGTCAGCGAGACCGTCGTCACCGAGAGCGTCGTCGACCAGACCGTCGTCGCCGCGAACGCCTCCGACACCCCGCACTTCGAGCCCGAGCCCGGTTCCGTGTTCGAGAAGGTCTCGAACGGTGATTTCGACCGTGAACCCCGGATCATCGAGGCCGGCGGCTACACCTCCGAGGACGCCCGCCACACCACCGACATGACCCAGCAGTTCGAGATGGCGCGCCACCGCGAGCTGCTGCCGTTCCTCGCGATGAATCCGGCCCTCTACGACGACCTGTACGCGTGGCTGGCCGCGCAGGGCAACCACGACATCGACGAGGCGCTCGCGCACAACGCGGGCTATCAGGATTACCGTGAAGCGGTAGGAAAGTGAACACGATGAGCACACAGCTGACGCTTGACCGTCTTCAGGAATGGCACGACCGCTATCGCACCTCCCTCGTGCCCTCGCCGCTGGAGAACATCAACCAGCTCGCGGCGCAGCTTGACCTGACCCACGCGCACCCCTCCGGCATCGCGCAGCTGTTCGCGTCCGGGCATGTCACGCTGGAGTCGCTGTTCCGCGACAACGGCATGCTGCGCGCCGCCGAACGCCGTCTCGGCCGCGTGCTCGACGACCGCGCCGCCAAGAAGCGCGTCAGCGGCGTCGCGGAGCTGTCGCTCGTCGTCGGCGTGGCCACATGGAAGGGCAACGCGCTACCCGTCCTGCTCTACCCGGTCAGCGCCGAGGCCTCCGACACCCCCGGCCATTCGACGATCACCTTCACCGGCAACGTGACGCTCAACGCCTCGTTCGTCTCCGTCATGCACTCGATCGGCGTCGATCTGGACGAGGAGTACCTGTTCGACGGCTCGCACTACGCGTCCGGCACGCCCGAGACCTCGGCCGTGTTCGCCGCGATCACCAGCCAGATCAAGGCCCGCATCGCCGACTTCTCCATCGAACGCCACATCATCCTCGGCTGCTTCATGGAGCCCGCGGCGCAGATCCTCACCGAGACCCAGCACATCATCGACGATCTCGGAGACGGGCTGAGCGGCAACACGCTGCTCGACGCGATCGCCGGCGACGAGGCGGCCGCCAAGTCGCTGCGCAACGCCTCGATCCCGGACTACAGCCCGTTCGACGCCGATCCGCACACCGAATACGAGATCGGCGACGTCGACAACACCGTGCGCTACGCCGCGCAGCTGGCCGCCTCCGGCCATTCGATCAGCGTGGACGGCGCGCTCGGCCGCGACACCGCAGAACAGGCCGCCGCGATCGCCTCCCGCTGTGTGATGAACGGCCGCTCCGTGCTGTACGTGCCGGGCGTCGCCGAGCAGAAGCGCCGGTTCACGCAGGTGATCCGTGCCAATGAGATGCAGGGGCTCCTGCTCGACATCGCCGACGAACACGCGAACGCCGAGATCGACCGCCAGCTCATCACCGCGGTCGGCTTCCAGGAGGGCGTCGCCACCCAGCACTTCGACCAGCTGTCCGACGAGCTGGTCGGTGTTCGCTCCCGCCTCACCCGCTATCTGGGCGACCTGCACGGCGTGAGCGACAAGTGGGGCGTCTCCGCCTACCAGACCATCCAGAACCTCGCGGCGATCTCCATCGCCCCGACCCATCCGGCCACCCGTGTGCGCCTGACCGAGGCCGCGGCCCGCGGCATCGGCGGCCATCTCGACGAGTGGACGCGCAAGCTCGAACGCGCCGGCGAGGTCGGCGAGTACACGATCGGGCCGGACGACACCGCGTGGTACAAGGCGTCGGTCACCAGCGAGAAGGACGCGGTGGCCACCTACCAGCGCGTCATGGACCTGCTGCAGAAGGTGCTGCCCGCGGTGCGCGAGCACGTCGCCTCCACCGTGCAGACCTGCGGGTTCCCGGTGCCCGAGACCGCCCGCGACTGGGGCCGCCAGATCATCGTCCTCAAGAACCTTCGCCGCGTGCTCGACGTGTTCCAGCCGGAGATCTTCGAACGCGACATCGATTCGATGATCGAGGCCACCAAGTCGAAGGCCGACCGCAAGGCCGAAGGCACGACGATGGGCTTCTGGGAGCGTCGCCGCCACGCGCGCGAGGCCAAGTCGCTGCTGCGCGTCGGCGCGCAGGTCGAGGACATGCACGCCGCGCTCGTCGTCGTCAAGAAGCAGTCCGAGCAGTGGCACTCCCTCGTGCCGCACGGCGGATGGCCGGTGCTGCCGCCCAAGCTCGACCAGATGATCGCCGCGCAGGAGACGATGTCGCAGGACATGGTCGCGCTCGACACCGTGCTGAGCACCACGCCCGCCGGCGGCGAGCTCGAGACGCGCGACTTCAACGACGTCGAGACCCGGCTCAAGGCCCTGCTCGACGACCGCAAGGCGCTCGACACGCTGCCGGAGCGCTGCCGTCTCGAGAACGAGTTCCAAGCCGCCGGCCTCAATGATCTGGTTGCCGACTTCACCAACCGCCGCGTGCCCGGCGAATCCGTCGGTCCCGAGCTCCAGCTCGCGTGGTGGACGACCGTCTTCGAGGACATCGTGCGCTCCTCGCCGATCATCTCCAATCAGGACGGCTCCGTGCTGGCCAACGCCACCGAGCGCTTCGAACAGGTCGACATCGAGCATGTGCGTTCGATCGGCCCGATGGTCGCGCAGGAGTCGATGCGCAGGCTGTGCGACATGCTGTTCGCACGCACGCAGGAGGCGAACCTGTTGCACACGCAGCTCGCCGGCCGCGGACGTGTCACGCTCGATCGCATCCGGCGCGACCACCCGGCGATCCTCGCCGCCGCCAAGCCGATCCTCATGGCCACGCCCGACACGCTCGCCTCGCTCACTCAGCCGCATATGCTCGCCGACGTCGCCATCGTCGACGCCTGCGCGCACATCCCCGCGATCCAACTGCTGAGCGTGCTCGTGCGCGTCAAGCAGGTCGTCGTGATCGCGCACCGCGGCACCGTGACCTGCCCGAGCCTCAAACAGCTCATCGACATGCTGCCTGCCGTCGAGACCAAGTCCCATCCGGTGCGCCGCGCGCCGCGCCTGACCGCGTTCCTTGAAAGCGAGGGGTATGGCGCCGTGCGCTACGACGTGACCACCTCCGGCGCGGTCGGCCGCGTGGCCTACCACAAGGTCGAGGCCAACGGCACCCCGGTGTTCGCCACCGGTCTGGTCGAATCCAGCCAGCAGGAGATCGACGAGGTGGTGCGCCTGATCACCGAACGCGCATCCAGCTTCACGATCGTGCCCGCGGGCTACATCCTCACCGTCGTGACGATGACCGACGTGTTCCGTGTCCGTCTCGGTGCCGAACTGAAGGCGCTGGCCGGCAAGGACAAGTCGATGAACAGCTTCCTGCGCCACGTCCGCATCGTCTCGATCCGTGAGGTCGCCGGCGCCCAGGCCACCGACGTGATCTTCACGCTGTGCTATGCGAAGACCGCGTACGGCAAGCTGCTCCAGCAGTTCGGCGCCATCGAGGAGCCGGGCGGACGCAACCTGATCCTCGACGCGCTCGCATTGGCCGACCGCAACGTCGACATCGTCTCCGCGTTCTCCTCCGATGAGATGCTCGACGAGCGCATTCACTCCGCCGGCCCCCAGCTGCTCAAGACCATGCTCGTATGGGCCGAGCAGCTCACCGACGACACGGTGCGTCCGGCTGAGATCGAATCCGGTTCGAACACGCTGTTCAACGATCTGGCCGACCGCATCCGCTCGCGCGGTCTCAAGGTCGCCATCGACTACGGCTTCGACAAGGGGCTGAAGATCCCGATGGTCGTGGGGCTCAAGGACAAGCCGTTCGCGCTCGCGGTCCTGACCGACGACGCCGGATACATGTCCATCCAGTCGACGAGGGAGCGTCACCGCATGCTCGCCGCCGACCTGATGACGCTTGGCTGGTCGGTCACGACCGTGTGGAGCGTCGGCGCGTTCGTCAACCCGGAGAAGGAGGTCGACCGCATCGTCGCCCGCCTCGGTGAGATCTACCGGGAGGTCAAGTGATGGCCGGGTATTCGGCCGAGCGTCGCACGCCGCGCAAGCACAGGCGCGTCGTGCGTGAGGGCACCGAACGATTCGACGCCGACGGTGTCAAGCTGGAGCCGTCCGACATGATGACCGAGCGCCAGCGCGAGGCGGACGACGACCAGCGCATCCTGGGCGAGCTTCCCCCGCACTGGGCCGTCTTCAGCGAAAAGGAATAAAGTCACTGCTCCACGGCGACGATGGCGCCCGCGTCGGCCGACGCCATCACGCGCACGGCGGCGTCCGGCTCGACGGCCACCTCGATCGTCGTGTCGCCCGAGTCGTCGACGGACGCGGGCCGCATGACCAGCGCCTGATTCGTCAGCGTGCATGGTCCCTGACGCTGCTCGACCGTCTCCGAGCCGGCCGCGGGGCCGCCGGTGCCGTCGGGGTCTGTGGGGTCTGCCGTGCCGTCGTCCGCATTCGCGGATGGTTCGGGGATGATGTCGTTCCGTGTCGTGCATCCCACGGCGGAGACCAGCGAGATGGTGTCGCCGGGCAGCAGGTCCGCCACGTCGTTCGACACATGCACTTCGATCGCGCTGCGTCCCGGCGGGATGACCGGGGCCGTGCGGGTGAGCGTGGGGTGGAACGGCTGATGCTCGTCGATGTCGATCTGTGCGATGGAGCCGACCACGTCGTCGACGCTCCTCGTCGCGCCTTCGACGGCGATGGATGCGGGTACTTCGATCACCGTCACGTCCTTGCGTGTGATGACGCTGCCGCGGGCGATAGCCCGCGAGGCCACCGTGATCGAGGCCGTGGCGGTCATCGAACTGTATACGGACAAGGTGGCGAATACGGCCAAGGCGACGCACAGCGCCGCGGCGAGACGGACCAGACGGGCGCGCAGGCGCCGTGCGGACAGGGTGGGGCGCATGAGCCGCGCCCAAGGCGGGGTGTTCTTCGTCATACCCGCCATCGTGGAGGGGGCGGCGAACCCGGGTCAACCCGTGCGGGTGATGTGGACGAAGCCCCCGCCTATCGATCGATTGTCATTAACTCACTAACGCGACGATCGGACGGCCGATCGTCACTTCTTGCCGGAATCGGTGCGGTAGAAGCCGCTGCCCTTGAACTCGATCGGCACGGCGGAGAAGATCTTGCGCACCTGCTCCTCGTGGCACTGGGGGCACACGGTGATCGGGGCGTCGTCGAACGACTGGTGCTCGGTGAAGTCGTATCCACAGCTCTTGCAACGGTAGTGATAGGTAGGCAACGTGATCCTCCTGAACGAAATGGCGACGAACGGGACGTCTGATGGGACGTCCGACGTGCGATGGCAACCGTACATATCCTAATCATCGGCCCGACACGGGCGGGCGGCGGTTTCGCATGCGGTGAACCGGATCACCCCGCCGGGGGTCAGGGCCCCGTCGACGGGCAGGTCGTGCGTCTCGCGCGGCAGCGGCTCATCGCCGGGGGCGCGCACCTCCCAATCCCAGCACACCGCGAACACCGGGCATCCGGGGGAGCGGTGGGTGAGGGCCCGGTCGTACCAGCCGCCGCCCCGGCCGAGGCGCGTGCCGGCGCGATCCACCGCCAGCGCGGGAACCAGTATGAGTGCGGCGTCGGCCAGCGATTCCGGCGGCAGGGGCGCGCCCGTCGGCTCGTCGGGGCGGTGATGACGGCGGGTGCCGTCGCCGCCCCGTGCGCCGTCGTCCATATCCTCAAGCGAGCCGGTGGACTCGAGCTCGCCCCACCCGACGTCGAGTCCGGCGCCGAGCCGAGGCACGAGCACGCGGCAGCCGGCCGCGAGCAGCGCGTCGAGCAGCGGCCGCGTCTCGATCTCCGACCCCATCGACACGTATGCGGCCACCGTCACGACGGCGTTCGATCCCGCGTTCCTGTTTTCGCCGTCGCCGATCGCATCGACGAGTCCGCGCGCAAGCCGGGCGAGCCGCAGCCCCGCGCCCGTCCGGTCGTCGACGGCCACCGATTTGCGGCGTGCGATGGCCGCGCGACGCAGCATCCGCTTCATGTCATCCATGACCTCCAAGCGTACGCTTTCCCGTGTTTCCGTTTCCCCATGCCGGCCCACGCGATTCGCCCGACGCGACGGTGGCACAATGGACAGGTGTCAGTTTTCCAAACGCTCCGCGACGCCTTCGCGCCGGACCCGAACGCCATCTCCACGCCGATCGTGCTGAACGCGCCGACCGGCGCGGTGCCGATCACCCTGCGCACGATGGACGCCGACGACGAGGGGGCGTGGAGCGAGGTGCGATGGGGCAACGACGAATGGCTGCGGCCGTGGGAGTCGGGCGATCCGATGCACGGTCCGGGCGTCACGTTCAACCAGTGGCTGGCCGGCCAACGGCGCAACGAGCAGCATGGCACCGGCGTCGTCTTCCTGATCGAACACGGCATGCGCATCGTCGGGCAGATCTCCCTGGGCGCGATCTCCTACGGGTCGATGCGCACCGGCGTCGTCGGGTACTGGGTGGCGCGCGACCATGCGGGCCACGGGATCGCGCCCACCGCGCTCGCGATGCTGGCCGACTGGGCGATCGGCGACCCGGCCGGGCCGCGGCTGCATCGTCTGGAGATCGCGATCCTGCCGGAGAACGAACGGTCCCTTGCCGTCGTACGCAAGGTCGGGGCGCGGTACGAGGGCACACGGCCCAACTACATGTACGTCAACGGGCGATGGCGCACGCACGAGACGTTCTGCATGCTGGCGGAGGACCGGGGGGAGGGATTCGCCGCGCGACTGGTCGGGCGTCTGGCCGAGCGTCGGTGAATTGTTCGTGAACTTGTACGGATCGTTGTCCATGACCATCGGCGGCCGGGACAAGCCTGCGGTCGGATTCCCGCGCGAGTCGCGCGCCACGTCTGCCGACACGCCGGAACGCAATATGGTGAATGTGACGGGCCTCTCCTATTGTATGTGGATATGGGTTACGAGCAGTTGAGCACCGTCATCGTGCTGATCATCGTACTCATAGGAGTCGTGGTCTGGCTGCCCATTCGCACATCCAACAGCATGCGGCACGTGGAGGAACACCGGCAGGACCGGTATTCCACATCGTTGCATCTGGTCGACGAGAACAGCGGGACTCGATTCAGCGACGACACGACCTTTGCGAAAGGGGTACAGATGCAGCCGAGTGAGAGGCGCGCGAACACGCTCACCCCGGAACGTATAGCCGAGGTGCGGCGCCTGCGTCATGCCGCGGTCCGTCGTCGTCAGATGATCGTCGCCGCGTTGCTGGTGATCACCGTGCTCGTTCTGGTGCTCGCCATCACCCTGCATTTCAGCACGTTGTTCGCATTGATCCCCGCCGCGCTGACCGCTGTCGTGCTCGCCTTGGGCGCGCACGCCGCAAGCCAGGCCCGCGCATGGGAGCACAAGGTCGCCGAGGCGCGCGCCCGCGAACGCAAATCCAAGGCCGCCCGGCTCAAGGCCGAACGGGCCAAGGTCGAGCAGGCCGCCGCCGAGACGGCCAGACAGGTCGCGGGCGACAACGCCCCCACCGATGAGATGACCAGCCTCGAGATCCGCAGGGCGCTGCGTCAGGCCCAGCTCGAACAGAAGAGGGCGCTCGCCGAACGCGCCCGCAAGGAGGCCGAGGCCCAGGCCCGTGCCGCCGCCGAAGCGCAGGCGCGTGCGGCGCAGGCCGCGCTCGAGGCGCAGCGCACCGCCGCGGCCGAAGCGGCGAAGGAGCCTGCTGCTCCTGTCACGCCTGCTGCTCCTGTCACGCCTGCTGCGGCCGTCACGCCTGCTGCGGCCGCGACCTCCACGGCTGCGACCTCCGCAACCGCCGACGCGGTCTCCGGGGCCTCCGGGAAGCAGACTGCCGCGCCGGCGGAGCCCGTCGCCTCCGACCACACCACCGAACTGGCCGAGGTGCATCCCGCGCGCGCGATCGACGCGTACGACATGGCCACGTCGCAGGATCTCATCTCCTTCTCGCTGGGCGAGGCGCGCAACACGGCGCCCGAGTCCGAGACGCCCGAAAGCCGCGAGATCAAGTCGATGCGTCAGGTCGCCAAGGCCGAGCCGGTCGACGCCGAACGGGAACGCGAGCTGGCCGAGGAGGCGAAGATCGAGACGGAACCCGCGAAGGCCGGCGAAACAGCCGACGAATCGATCGCCGAGACCATGGCCGAGTCCGAGGCCGACGAGCGTCGTTCGGCGGACGCCTCCGCGCCCGCCCAGGACGCCGGCATGAACGACGTCGAGGCGTTCCACGAGTCCGAGGAGCAGGCGAAGGTCGCAGTGCCCGCCGCCACCTCCGATTCGCTGGGCAACAACCTCGCGGCGATCCTCGCCCGTCGCGGCGCCTGACCGGTCTGCTTGACCCGTCCGCGTTTCTCTCACAGCGTTAGCACTCGAGTTGGCAGAGTGCTAAAAAGCGCGCTACCATGTGAACCAGTGCTTGGGATCGCGCAAGTGATCGTCAGCCTCTTGGGCAGTCCTGGCGCGGACACATCGAACTACGAGAAATACGAGGTGACCCACAGTGTCGATCAAGCTCACACCGCTGGAAGACAAGATCATCGTCAAGCAGGCCGAGGCCGAGACCCAGACCGCGTCCGGTCTGTACATCCCGGACAACGCCAAGGAGAAGCCGCAGCAGGGCGAGGTTCTGGCCGTCGGCCCGGGCCGTCGCGACGACAAGGGCGAGCGCATCCCGATGGACGTCAAGGTCGGCGACAAGGTGCTGTACTCCAAGTACGGTGGCACCGAGGTGCACTACGAGGGTGAGGATTACCTCATCATCGGCGCCCGCGACGTGCTCGCCATCCTCGGCTGAGTCTTCCGACGCGAAGGACATGAACGTTCCGGTCCGGTGACGGGCGGTTTCACCCCCGACGGATCAGACGGTTCGATATGGGCCTCCATACGCTGATAGCGTATGGAGGCCCATATCGTTTTTCCGCTACACTGTGCGGCTAGGGGAGCATCCCGCGTCACCGGCGAAGGCCACCGACGAAGACGAAGCACAGACGAAGCGAGGCATCATGGCGATCGCATCCGATTCCGTTCCACAGACCGTCGCGTCCTCCTCGGGCGTCGTCGCGTCCGCCTCACAGACCGTTGACCCCGCTGGGCCCGACGTGCAGGAACTCGCGCGCGTGCCCGCCCGCATCGCCGACGAGCTGGAACGGGCGCTGTCATGCTCGCGCGAGGTGATCGACCTCGCCGTCACCACGTTCGCGGCCGGCGGCCATCTGCTGCTCGAGGACGTGCCCGGCGTCGGCAAGACCACGCTCGCCCGCGCGCTCGCCTTGGCGGTCGGCGGCGACGTGCATCGCGTCCAGTTCACCCCGGATATGCTGCCGAGCGACCTGACCGGCGTGAACATCTGGTCCGGCAGCGAGAACCGCTTCGTGTTCCATCCGGGACCCCTGTTCGCGAACGTCGTCATCGCCGACGAGATCAACCGCGCGAACCCCAAGACCCAGTCCGCCATGCTTGAGGCGATGAGCGAGGGGCAGATCAGCGTCGACGGCGTCTCGCACGCCCTGCCCGAGCCGTATTTCGTCGTCGCCACGCAGAACCCGATCGAACTCGAGGGCACGTACCCGCTGCCCGAGGCGCAGCTGGACCGTTTCATGGCCTGCACGAGTTTCGGCTACCCCGAGTCCGACGCCGAATCGCGCATGATCACCGCGAACGACTGGTCGCACCCGCTGGGGCGCGTCGAACAGGTCTGTGATCCGTCCGCGGCCGTGCGCCTGCGCGCCGCCGCCCGCCGCGTCACGGTCGCCGGCCCGGTGGCCGACTACATCGTCGCCCTGTCCCACGCCACGCGTGAACGTGACGGCGTGCGGTACGGCGCATCCCCGCGCGCCAGCCTGTTCCTCGCCGCGATGGCCCGAGCCCGCGCGATGTTCGACGGCCGCTCCTACGTCCTGCCCGATGACGTGCAGCAGCTCGCCGTGCCGGTGCTCGCGCATCGCCTCGTACTCGACGACATCGGCTACGGCGGCGAATCGCTCGCCACGGCCCGCGCGATCGTCTCGGACATCCTGCACACCGTCCCCGTGCCGCGGGTGTGACGCTATGGCACGCCTTCGTCGTCACGGCCTGATCCGCCCCACACTGCCATGCCTCGGGCTTGCCGCCGTCGGCGCCGGCGTGTGCTACATGGGTCTGCTGCTCGACGAACGCGCGCTGATGGCCGCGACCGTCGCCATCGTCGCGATGATCGCCGTGTCGTTCGTTGCGGCGATCGTGCAGTGGTCCAGCGGGATTCCCGCGGCCGACCGCGTTTTCACGCCGCAGTACGAGCGACTCGATCATCACGGCCGTGTGGTCGGGCACGCCGTCGGCGACCTGCCCGACGAGCGCGGTCTGTATCGCCGGGTCAACGCGGTCGTGCGATGGCGATCCCCCTTCGGCCTGTTTGCCGTGACCAAGCTGGAGCCCGATTCCGGCGAAACCATGATCCTGCCCGACGATGAACACGCCGCCCCGGCCGATGCGACGCGCGTGGCGGGCAAGCGCGTGGCCGGCGCCTCGCAGTCCGAACAGCTGGGCAGCGTGCGCGCCTACGCGCCCGGAGATCCGATCAAACTCATCTCCTGGAAGCACACCGCCCGCCGCGGCACGCTCATGACCCGTGAGACGGGACGCGACGAACGCGCCACACTCGTGCTGGCGCTCAACACGCATGGCGCGGACGGACTCGACGCGTCGCGCATGGACAGGCAGGTCGCGGCGCTGCTGCCGTTGCTCAACGGCACGGGAGGGGGAAGCGGTCGCGGGGGAGCGGCGTCGGGCGGTGTGCGCGTGGTCGTCACCGACGGCGTCACATTCCACGAGGGAACGTCCGCCGTGCGCCGGTTCCTCGCCTGCGTGCGTCCCGACGATGACGCTTGCGCATCTGGATACGCCGCTTGTGCGGCAGGGGTGAACAGATTCGTGCAGGGGCAGAGCGGCCCCGTGATGGTCGTGGTCTGCGACGCCAGTGATTCCAAGGGATTCGAGCAGGCGCTCGCCGCCACTCCGGTGTCCGACCGCATGCGTGTACAGGCCCCCTCCAGCCAAGTCCCCGAGCATTTCGCGCACACGGTGCTGTCCGGTGCGCAGGCGACGCCGCGAAGCGCGCAGACGGCACCGTCGTCTGCGCAGGCGTGGGTGCCCGCCGTGGTCTCCGCGCTGGCGTCGCTCGTCGTCTTCGGCGTCACCTTGAACGCGCTGAGCGGCCTCGTCGCGAGCGGTACGTGGATATGGTTCGCCGGGGCGCTGCTCGCCGTCGCGTCCATCGAATCGAACATCCCGTGGCGGGCGATCCTCGGCAGGCGATTCCACATCAGCCCTGGCCTCCGTCTCGGCCTGATCCGCGTCGGCGCCTACACGTTGCTGACCGTGCTCGCCGCCGCGGTCCTCGTCGTCGTCCGTCTGCGCGACCTGACCGGTGACTGGCTGTTCTCGCGCGACCAGCGTGCCGAGGCGCGCCGGATCATCCGGTCGGCGGTGATCGGCGGCTTCGACGCGCTCAACTTCCAGCTGCCGCCGCTCAAGGTCACCGTGGCCAGCGACGTGTTCCTCATCCTCCTCGTCGCGGGCGTCGCGATCGTCATCCGATGCCTGCTCGCCCTGCATCCGATCGCCGCGCCGGTGATGACCCTGCTCGCCGTCGCCGCGCTCGCCGCCGACTATTCGATTGTCGGCCACATCGCCCCGTGGTGGGCCTTGGCCGCGCTCGCCGTGGTCTTCCCGATGGGCGTGTGGGCCGCGCGCCCCCGTGGGCTCAAGGCTCCGGCGGCGCTGGTCGCCTCGCTGGTGGTCATGGGCGTCACGTTGGCCGGCACGCCCGGCGCCACGCGGATCGCCTACAACGTCCCGCTGTCGATCGGCGAGGGCGGCGGCATGTTCACGTCGAACACCGTCAGCCCGATGATCGATCTCAAACGCAACATCGCCACCGGCTCGGACACCGCCGTGCTGAGCTACCGCTCGTACCGGCGCATGTACCTGCGTATGACTACGCTCGACGAGTTCGACGGCGATACGTGGGGCTACAGCAAGGAGCTCGCGCTCGACGCCGGCCTGTACGGCGCCGGCATCCAGCTCGGACGGGACTCCTCCAACGAACTCGAGGTCGCTCAGCGGCGTTCGAGCGACCCGCTTGCCGCGTACATGCAGCTGCTCGGCTACTTCGGCTACGACGTCGCCGGCGTCAGCCAGGACAGTCTCGAACGGTTCATGGGATACGCCAGGGTGCGCGTCTCGACCTTGAGATCCCGGTTCCTGCCGATGCCGGGACTGACCACCGACGTCGACGGCCTCGGCTCCGATTGGCTCCAGTACCAGGACGGCAGCGTCTACAACCGCTCCGGCTACACCTCGTCGGACACCGAGTACACCGCGTCCGGCACCTACCTCGACCCGATCCGCTCGTCCTCCGGATTCAGCGAACTCAGCGTCATCGACGACACGATCACCCAGCTCAATCAGGGCGAGACGACCGCCAACGAGAACCTCAAGACGTGGCTTGAGGCGCGCAACGCCCTGCCCGCGTCGGGCCTCGGCGAGAGCGACGGCGACACGATCCTCATCCACGCCACCATCGGCGACGACGGCGTCGTGCAGGGCGCGAACGGCTGGCGGCTCGGCAAGGTGAGCACCTATCAGGCGGACTGGGGCGCAGGCTCCGGCTCCGACGGGTCCTCCCAGTCGTCCACGACGCCCGATGACATCGCGTTCGACGACACCGTTTCCAAGCAGCTCGGCATCGGCGAGGACGCCATCGTATACGGCTTCTCCGCCGACGGCAGGTCCGTGACCATCGCCCTGCCGGCCACGGACATCGACGCGATTCCCTCCGCAGGTGATTCCTCCGCGGGCGATTCCTCGTGGGGTGACTCCTCCCAGTACTCCAGTGGCGGCAGCGACGACAGGACATCGCAATGGATGGGCACGAGGATGAACAGCCTCCATGGACAGGGGCTGCGGGGCCTGCGCGGATGGTCCATGGCCAGCGCCAGATCCTCCAACAACTCGCGGATGCTCGACTGGATCAGGCAGGCGGCCGAACGGTCCGACAGGCGGGCGCACACCTCCCGCTACACCTCGCTGCCCGCGACCCTGCCCGCCAACGTCAAGGCCGTGATCAGCCAGGCGCAGGCGGCCGGCATCCCGATCAAGGCGAGCGGCTACGACAATCAGGTGCGCGTCATGCGCTGGCTCGTCGACTACTTCACCGCCGCGGACAACCACTTCACCTATTCGCTCGACGCCCCGGACGGCGACGGCAGGTCGAACATGGAGGTCATCAACGACTTCCTCGACCCCGAATCCGGGCACGCCGGCTACTGCCAGCATTACGCCTCCGCGCTGGCCGTGCTCGCCCGGGCGATGGGCGTGCCGACCCGCATCGTGCTCGGCTACAACGCCGGCGCCGACGACGACCGGGACTCCGACGGGTATCGCACGGTCAAATCCCGCCAGCTGCACGCGTGGGTCGAGGCCTACCTCGACGGCGTCGGCTGGGTGCCGTTCGACGTGACGCCCGCCAGCGAGCAGAACGGCACGCTGTCCGACGAATCGGCCTCGACCGCCCAGTCCCAGACCCAGGATTCAACCGACGACGGCACCCAGAGCGAGCAGGACCAGAGCACCGGTTCCGCCGACGCCTCGACCGACGGCTCCCAGTCGTCCGACGCATCGGATGCCCAGTCCGACGACGCGACGGACGAGAATGCGGACGCCGCGAAGGGCGATGCCGCGGCTTCCGGCAAGGCATCATCCGGCGGTTCGCTGTGGGAGCGTCTGTCGGGCTGGTTTGCCGCGCTGCCGGTATGGGGACGTGTGTTGATCGGCGTCGGCGGCGGACTGCTGTTGCTCGTCGCGCTCGCCTTCGCGCCGCGGGCCCTGCTCTGGTGGCGTCGTCGCCGCTGCCTCGGCGTGGTGCGGGCGTCCGCCGGCAAGCCGGATGATGAGGCTTTGCGTGATCGCGCGTGGAAGGCGGCGTGGGAACAGGTCAAGCGCGAGGGACGGCGCCGCGGCGTGCGCTGGTCGCCGTCCGACACGGATGCGGTGATCGCCGCGCGCATCGCCGATTCGTATGCGCGAGGCGCGGCCGGCGCCGCGGCCGGTGCGCGGGATGCGGCGGATACGGCGAACGAGCCGAACGTGGCGAACGTGCCGGACGCGACAGGTCGTGACCGGACCGACCGCGACACGCCGAAGACGGTGCTCCGGGTGGCCGGCAACGCCTCCGCAGCCGCATTCGGCGGTGCCGCCGAGGCCGTCGGGCGACTTCCGCACGAGCTCCGTCATCTCTTCAGGGCGCCGCGACACGCCGGAGGCCGATGATCGCCGGGTTGTTTTCGATGGTTCTTAAGGCGGTTTCGAGTGCTGCCGAGACGCCCGAAACCCCGTCTCGACCCCTCGCGACACGCCGATGGGCGCTTTTTGCCTGAAATTCATTTTCCGTTGAAATTCCAACGATTTCGGAATGTTGAAATCGTCGTTTCGGACATGTTTCGGCAGACCCGACTTGCGCGGTTCGAAAACCCGTGGCATGATGTTCGCGTTGCCTGACGAGGTCAAAACAAACAAGACCTCCGAGAGTGACGACTGGCGGGTTTCCCAAGCGGTCAAAGGGAGCTGACTGTAAATCAGCCGCTTCGTGCTTCATAGGTTCGAATCCTATACCCGCCACGCCCCGATAGCTCAGTGGTAGAGCACTTCCTTGGTAAGGAAGAGGTCGTGAGTCCAATTCTCACTCGGGGCTCTCTGGCGGGGTAGCTCAGCTGGCTAGAGCGTACGACTCATAATCGTAAGGTCAAGAGTTCGAGCCTCTTCCTCGCTACAAATGCGCCCGTCCGCTGACGGGCGTTCCTTTTAGACTACAGAGGTGAATGAACATGGCTAAGAGCGCCGACATCCGTCCCGGCATCACGCTGGCATGCACCGAGTGCAAGGAGCGTAACTACATCACGACGAAGAACCGTCGCAACACGCCCGATCGCCTCGAGCTGAAGAAGTTCTGCCCGCGTTGCGGCAAGCAGACCGTGCACCGCGAGACCCGCTGAGCACGCTGAAAGACTTCACAAGGAACCCGGCCCCAAACAGGCCGGGTTCCTTGCGTTTTGCCGGTACGATAGGCGTTATGACCAGTTTTGCAAAGATCACCACGATCGGGGTGGGCGGTCCCATCGCCCGCTTCATCGAGCCGACTACGCGCGTCGGCGTCATCGAGGCCGTCGAGGAGGCCGATTCCAAGGGATTGCCGTTGTGCGTCATCGGCGGTGGCTCCAACATGCTTGTCTCCGATGAGCCGTTCGAGGGCGTCGTCGTGCGTGACGCCCGACGCCGCATCACGGTGCCCGACGAGGCGGCCCCCGTCGAGGGCAACGACCGCACCGTCCACGTCAACGCCGAGGCCGGCGCCAACTGGGACGATTTCGTCGCGTTCACCGTCGGTCTCGGGCTTGAGGGCGTGGAGGGCCTGTCCGGCATCCCCGGCACAGTCGGCGCGTCCGTGGTGCAGAACATCGGCGCGTACGGCCAGGAGGTCGCCACGTCCGTCGAATCGGTCGAGGTGTGGGATCGCGAGACGAAGACCACGCGTGACTTGAAGCCGGCCGATCTCGCGTTCGGCTACCGTTTCTCGGCGCTGAAGTCGAGCATGTACGCCGCTCCTGCGACCCCGGCGGACCGGTTCTTCCCGACGCCGCGTTACGTGGTCCTGTCGGTCACGTTCGCACTGCGTCATTCGCCGACCGGCACGGTCGGGTTCGGACAGCTCGCCAAGGCGCTCGGCGTCGAGGTGGGCGATCGTATGAAGACGACCGCGATCCGCGACGCGGTGCTCGCCGTCCGCGCGTCCAAGGGCATGCTGGAGGACCCGACGCGCTATGTGGAGGCCGCGATGATCGGCACGAAGCGCGAGGAGAACGTCATCGCCGATCTGCGGCGTCTCGACGCCGCGGGCGCCGGCTCGGGCCACGCGGGGCTGCCCGCCGCCGACTACGACCGGCACAGCTGCGGCTCGTTCTTCATGAACCCGATCCTCACCCCCGAGGAGGCCGCGACGCTGCCCGACGACGCGCCGCGCTTCGACGCGACGCTGCCCGACGGCACACCCGGCGTCAAGACCTCCGCCGCGTGGCTCATCGATCACGCCGGTTTCCACAAGGGATTCGCGCTCGGGCGGGATGCCGATGCGGTTTCCGGCGATGCCGCCGCGGCCAGCACCCGCGCCAGCCTGTCCACGCGCCACACGCTCGCGCTGACCAACCGCGGCGGCGCCACCGCCGCCGACGTGGCCGCGCTCGCCAGGACGGTGCAGTCCGGCGTCAGGGAGCGTTTCGGTGTCGCGCTCGTGCCCGAACCGGTGTGCATCGGCATCGACCTGCGTCCGTGAGTGTCCGCGAAGGCGGGCTTGCCGTCCGTGAGCGTCCGTGAACGCTCACGGACGTCCATCATCCGGAAGCCCTGACACATTCCCGTAACGTTGTCTTCCGCAATGAGCGGGTTTCGGCCTATACTCTCTTCTCGAACAAAAACCGGAGAGCAGAAGGCCATAACCAACATGCAACTATTCCGAACCAAATCCGTCGAGCAGACCATCGCCGAGACCGGCGAGGAAGGTCGTACGCTCAAGCGCAACCTCACCTGGTGGGACCTGTCCATCATGGGCGTCGCCGTCGCAGTCGGCGCCGGCATCTTCTCGGTGGGCGCGCAGGCCGCCGCGTTCCACGCGGGCCCGGCCGTCATCCTCAGCTTCCTGATCGCCGGCATCGTGTGCGGCGCGGCCGTCATGTGCTACGCCGAATTCGCCTCGATGATCCCGGTGGCGGGCTCCGCCTACACCTTCACGTACACCACGGTCGGCGAGATCATGGCGTGGATCATCGGCTGGGACCTGATCCTCGAGATGCTCATGGCGGGATCCGTGATCTCGAAGTACTGGGGCGTCTACCTCAACGACTTCATGCGCCTGATGGGCTGGGACTTCAATACGAACATCGCCATCGGCTCGTTCAACCTCGACATCGCCCCGATCATCATCGTCGCATTCTTCACGACGCTGCTCGTGTTCGGCACCAAGATCGGCGCCCGCGTCGACGGCGCGATGACTGTGCTCAAGATCGCGATCGTGTTCTTCGTCGTGATCGTCGGCTTCTTCTACGTCAAGGCGTCCAACTTCACGCCGTTCATCCCGCCGAGCGAGCCCGCCTCCAGCGTGCAGAGCTCCGCGGCCGTCGCCGGCGTGATGGGCCAGCCGCTGTGGCAGTGGGCCACCGGCATGACCCCGTCGATCTACGGCGTGCCCGGCATCCTGTCCGGCGCGGCGCTCGTGTTCTTCGCGTTCATCGGCTTCGACGTCGTCGCCACCGCCTCCGAGGAGACCAAGAACCCGCACCGCAACGTGCCGCTCGGCATCGGCGTCGGCATGGCCATGATCATCGTCATGTACATGCTCGTCGCCATCGTCACCACCGGCATGGTCTCCTACAAGGACCTCGCCAAGCAGGACAGCCCGTCGCTCGCGACCGCGTTCGAGCTGGTCGGCGCCAACTGGGCCGCCAAGATCATCAGCTTCGGCATCGTGCTGGGACTGGCGACCGTGGTCATGGTGCTGCTGCTGGGTCTGACCCGCATCGTCTTCGCGATGAGCCGTGACGGCCTGCTGCCGCGCAGCCTGTCCAAGACCGGCAAGCACGGCACCCCGGCCGGCCTGCAGGTCGGCGTCGGCGTGGTCGTCGCCCTCGTCGCCGCCTGCTTCGACATCGGCGTCCTGTCCGACATGGTGAACATCGGCACGCTGTCCGCGTTCACGCTCGTCGCGATCTCCATCCCGATCATGCGCGCCAAGCGCCCCGACCTGCCGCGCGCCTTCAAGATGCCCGGCAACCCGTGGATCCCGATCCTCATCGGACTGGCGAACCTGTGGCTGATGCTCAACCTCACGGTGCTCACGTGGATCCGTTTCGTCGTGTGGCTGGTCGTCGGATTCGCGATCTACTTCGGCTACGGCTACTGGCACGCTCGCCTCGGCAAGGGCGATCTGACCGAGAAGCTCTCCTCCGAGACCGACAAGGCCGTCAACGGCTGAGTCGCGTCGCTCGACTGCGACCGGCGGCCGCCGACCGTGTCGACACCGTGGCTGACGCCATGCTGACACCGTGTCAACACGGCCGCCGGCGAGTCCGCGAGCGAGACTATCCTTGTAGCAGTTTGATTTAAGGAGGATTCCATGCCATACGTTGTCGCCCAGCCTTGCGTTGACGTCAAGGACAAGGCCTGTGTGGACGAGTGCCCGGTCGACTGCATCTACGAGGGCTCCCGCTCGCTGTACATCAACCCGAACGAATGCGTTGACTGCGGCGCATGCGAGCCGGTCTGCCCGACCGAGGCCATCTTCTACGAGGATGACCTGCCGGACGAGTGGGCCTGGTACAAGGATGCCGCCGCCAACTTCTTCGCCGAGGTGGGCGATTTCGGCGGCGCCTCCGCGCACGGTCCGATCGGCAAGGACCCCGAGCAGGTCGCGGCCCTGCCCCCGCAGAACCAGGACTGATCGCTTTCTTACCAAGTGAGGACGCCGGGGTTCCCGTATCGAAATCCTCCCCATTGCGGGGAGGATTTTTCGTCGGACGGCTATCCTTGTTGCACGACGGTTTCCGTTCATCGCGACCACCCGAGGGTGCTGACGAGACGGGGCAAGCAGAGAGAAAGGCTTCACGCACATGGGTTTCCACGCGTATTCATCGCCGTATGACTGGTCGCGCATCGCCGGCTACAAGAAGACCGCGAAGGCGGTCGAAGGCGGCATGGTCGACCTGTCCGTCGGCTCGCCGGTCGATCCGGTTCCCGCGTCCGTGCGTGACGCCCTCGCGGCCGGCTCCGACGCGCCGAACGCGCACGGATACCCCGTCACCGCCGGCACCGCCGACCTCAAGGCCGCGATCGACCGGTGGTTCCGCCACATGCGCGGGGTGGATCTGAAGTCGGTCAACGCGGCCGTCGTCCCCACGGTCGGTTCCAAGGAGGCCGTCGCGTTGATGGCCTCGCTGTTGCATCTGGGTGAGGGCGACGTCGTCGTCCAGCCGAAGGTCTCGTACCCGACGTACGAGATCGGCACGCAACTCGCCGGGGCGACGGTGCTTAAAGTCGACGACGTCGCCGACGTGGACTCTTGGCGGAACGTGCCGAACGTGAAGGCCGTGTGGGTCAACTCGCCGTGCAACCCCACCGGCGAGGTGCTCGGCGCCGACTGGCTCGCCGACATCGTGGCGGCCGCGCGTGCGATCGGCGCGGTCGTCCTGTCCGACGAATGTTACGCGCTGATGGACTGGCGTTCGGCCGGAGCCGGAGCGTCCGCGTCCGACGCACCCGTCGCGGAATCGAACGAAACCGCCGCGGCCGACGCATTCAGCCTGTCCGCCACGCCCTGCGCGCTGAACCCGCGCGTGTGCGAGAACAACGCCGACGGCATACTCGTCCTCTACTCCCTGTCCAAGCAGAGCAACATGGCCGGATACCGCACCGCGCTCATCGCCGGCGACTACCGTCTCGTCACGGAGATGGCCGAATACCGCAAGCAGATCGGCCAGATCATCCCCGGTCCGGTCCAGGCCGCGATGGCCGCCGGACTCGACGACATCGCCTCGGTGCGCGAACAATGGCGCCGCTACCGTTCGCGTCTGCTCCGTCTCGTCGACGCCCTGCGCGACTACGGCTACGACGCCGCGATGCCCTCCGGCGCGCTCTACGTGTGGGTCAGGGCGAAATCAGGCGACTGCTGGGCCGACATGGCCGATCTCGCCCGCATCGGCGTCATCCCCAGCCCCGGCGAGTTCTACGGCGCGCGCCGCTACCTGCGCTTCTCCGCCACCGCCACCGACGAGGCGATCGACGCCGCCTGCGCACGCCTGCGCGCCGCCTGAGCGGATTGATCGTCACGCGCCGAATTTGACCGACGTATTGCCGAACCGTTGCCGCACCGCGTCCAACGCGGCCTCGGCCTGACGACGGCGGTCGCTCGCCGTGCGCGAGTCGGCGCTGTCGGCCTCCTCGATCATGTCGTCCAGCGACGGCTGCACCGCGGTCTCGCCGACCGGTGCAAGGCCGCTCGCGCTCATCCCCGCCAAGCGGATCAGCTTCGGCAGGGGAGCGTCGGGAGACATGCCACGGGCGTCCGGCGTCGAGCCCGTTCCCGGCTGCGCCATCCCCAGCATCTCGTGCAGCAATCGCACACACTCCGGATACAGCGCGCCGGCCGTATCCACCGGACGCTCCAGCGTACGCGATCGCGTCCGGTAGCTCAGATCCGCGAATCGCAGCTTCACCGTCACCGTGCGCGCGACGAACCCGCGTCGGCGCAACGACCCGGCGACCTCGTCGCACGCCTCGCGCAACAGCCCGCACACCACGCGCTGGTCGGTGGTGTCCTCGAGCAGCGTCTCCTCCGAACCGATCGACTTCTCCACGCGCACCGGCGTGACACGGCGGTCATCCAACCCGCGCGACGCCATCCACAACCCGTGCGCGGCGGCGCGCGACCCGGTCGCCTGCTCCAACGATTCCGGACTCATCGCCGCCAGATCGGCCACCGAATCGATGCCCCACGCGTTGAGGCGCTTCTCCAGGGACGGCCCGATGCCGGGGATGCCGCGCAACGGCATCATCTGCACGAACTCGGCTGAACGGGCCTTCGGGATCAACAGCATGCCGTTCGGCTTCGCGTTCGTCGACGCCATCTTCGCCACCAGCTTGTTCGCGGCGATGCCCACCGAACAGGTCACATGGAACCGGCTCTCCACCTGCGCGCGGATCCACGCGCCGATCGCGCTCGGGGAACGCCACGCGAGCAGCGCGCCGGAGACGTCCATATACCCCTCGTCGACCGACACCTGCTCCACCCGGTCGGTGACGGCGTGGAAGATCCCGGTCATGATCTCGCGCGACACGGCGCGGTAATAGCGCATGTCCACCGAGAGGAACACACCGTCCGGGCACAGCTGACGCGCGCGGGCCGACGGCATCGCCGAATTGACGCCGTAGCGGCGCGCCTCGTAGCTTGCCGCGGACACGACCGAACGCGGGCCGGTGCCGATGATGACCGGCCTGCCTTTGAGCTCCGGATGGCGCGCCACCTCCAGCGAGGCGTAGAACGCGTCCATGTCGATGTGCAGCACCGTGCACCCGGTCTCGTCGTGCCCCCAGTCACGCTTGGCGGCGGCCAGTCTCGGTGCGGTGCTCATACCGCCGATTGTAGCCGATTGTCCACTGCGGTGTCCGGATTGTGGCCTCGTATCGCGGTAATTCGGCGGTATTAGGTGGGGGAGCGCGGGGCGTGTAGCGTGAGGGGCATGAAGAGAGCTGTGATCGAGGTGTTGAACCGGGTGCCGGTGGTGGTCATCGTCGTGTGCGAGGCGATCGTCATCTATTCGGCGACGGCCATCGCGAAGCTCGCGTTCACGCAGCTCGATCCGCTGTACGCGGTGTGGTATCGCGTGGGGTTCATGGCGGTGCTGCTGCTGTTGTGGCGTCGCCCGTGGGCTGCGGCCAAGCGCGAACGGCTGTTCCGTCGAGACGCGCGCAGCTGGGGGTGGGTGATCCTGCTCGGCGTCTCGCTGGTGTTGATGAACACGATGTTCTACGTGGCGATCAGCAACATGGACATGGGCATCGCCGTCGCGATCGAATTCGTCGGACCGCTGTCGGTCGCCGTGATCACCGGGCACAGCTGGCGCGAGCGTGTCGGCATCGCGATCGCGGCGGTCGGCGTCGTCCTGCTCGCGGGCATATCGCTCGCGAACCCGGACGGCAACGGAAATTTTCTCGTCGGACTGATCGCGATCCTCGTCGGCGGGTCGATGTGGGGCGTGTACATCGTCACCGGGCGGCATATCGCCGCCGGCGGCAACTCGCTCGACAACCTGTGCATCGCGATCACGATCGGATGGGCGCTGCAGTCGCTGTTCCTCGGCGTGCCGGCGGTCCGCCAGCTCGTGCACCCCAAGGCAAGCGCCACGTGGGCGCTTGAGCCGGGAGGCCCGTTGAAGCTGTTCGGGCTGCTGTTCGTCGTCTCGCTGCTTGCCTCGTTCTTCCCGTACGTCATCGAACAGGTCACGATGCGGCGTGTCACGCCGGCCGCGTTCTCCGTGATGCAGTCGATCAACCCGGCCGTCGCCATCGCCGTCGGACTCGTTCTGGGCGAGATCCCCGGCATCGGCGAGATGATCGGCGTCGCCTTGGTGATCGTCGCCGTGATCGTCACATTCTCCGGCGACAACGCCCCCGCCCCCGGCAACTGACGTGCGTCTGTTCTTGGCCCCCTCTGACGAGGGGGCTGCCAGCGAAGCTGACTGGGGGAGAGAACCGTTGAAATACCGCCGTTTCTGGCATGAAAAAAGGGATTCACGGTTTCCCGTGAATCCCTTGATTGCGGAGTGAGGGGGATTCGAACCCCCGAGCCGCTAACGCAACTAACACCTTAGCAGGGTGCCCCTTTCGGCCACTCAGGCATCACTCCACATCGCTCTTCCGAACGGACGCTACCGCCAGTCTGAAGCGCAACAGCACGTAACTATACACCATGATCGCGGTGCGACCCGCCAATACGAGGAAAAATCAAAAATAAAATAATTGGTTCCCCTCGATTGAACCGCTCCGGCACCGCCTTGTGTGAACACGAGTAGGCGGAGCCGGAGGTACGCCATTGTCCGTCCGTCTCCGCGGACTATTCTAGACCTAAACGGCGAACGACACCCCCTGATCGCACGGTGGTGGACACGCAATATTGATGATTGTGTGCGATTTGTCATCGCTCGTGAACGGTGCATCGAATGCTGTGCTACCCCTCGGCGCGTCGCCCATACGCGCGGGGCGCGGAGGGTGGCGGAGCGAGGTGGCCGAGGGAGAAACCGTCGGGAAGACGAGAAGGTGAGGTGCGCGATGGGAAGGAACAGTCATCGCAGCGGCGGATACGGCAGATACGGCCGCCACGCCAGAAACCGGAGCGCGATGGGATCGCGCGTGACGACCGTGCTGGCGGCGCTGATGGCCGTCGTGATCGCGTTCGCGTTCGGCGCCGGGGTGCGCGTGCTGGTCGATCGTTCCGGTTCGTTGGGCGATGACGCCACGGGCGCGTCATCGGGGTCGAATGTGCCGGGCGATGCCGCGGCCTCCGACCCGACGGGCGCCCTCGACAGAACGCAGTCCGTCCCCGAACCCGTCGCGCTTGAGCATCATGGCAATTCGCCCGACTGCCCCGACCAGGACTGCATCGCGATGCTTGTCAACGGCGACCTGCTCTTCCATCCGAACCTGTGGAAGCACTTCGCCTCGGCCAACACCGCGGCCACCGACGGCACCGCCTTCGACTTCACCCCGCTGTTCGAACCGATGCGCAAGTACATCCAGGCCTCCGACATCGCCGTGTGCGAATTCGAGACGCCGATCGCCCAGCGTGGCGGCCCCTACGCCGGATGGCCGGTGTTCAACATCCCGCCCGAAGTGGCCGATGCGGTGAAGCACGTCGGCTATACCGCGTGCACGCACGCCACCAACCACTCCTGGGATCAGGGCGCCGCCGGCATCGAACGCCTGTGGGACACGCTCGCCGCGAACGGCATCGCCCAGACAGGCTCCTACAAGACCGAGGAGGATTCCCTCGCCCCGCTGGTCATCGACTCGCCGACCGGCGGCGGCAAACTCGGCCTCGTCACGGGCACCGTCTCGCTCAACGGGATGACCGCCGACGCCGACTGGCGAGTGGACCGCCTGCGGCAGAGCGGCGACCCCAATCACGCCAGTGACATCCAGCGTCTCGTCGACAAGGCGAACAAGGCGCGCGAGCAGGGCGCCGACGTGGTCGCCGTCGCGATGCACTCGCTGCAGGAGTACATCGACTACGCGGACTCCTACCAGCAGTCCGAAGCCCACGCGCTCGCCGACACCGGCGCGTTCGACGTCATCTACGGCGCCGGATGCCACTGCGCGCAGCCGGTCGAGAACTATCACGGCACATGGATCGTCTACGGGCTCGGCAACACGGTGAGCGTCGTGACTACCATCGCCGGCCACGAGGTCAACAACCAGGGCGTCACCGCGCGCATCCAGTTCGCCGGACGCAAGGGCGAGAAGGGATCGTGGCGCGTCAGCCGCATCGACTGGGTGCCCAACGTCAGCCGGCACCAGGGCACGTACGCGTGGTGTCCGATATCCTCCGACAAGCCGGACGGCGTGTGCAACTCCGAGGCGGAGGACACGGCCCAGCGCCAGCGCATCTCCAAGGTGATCTACGCGATGGGCGCCGACCCGAACGTCGTACGCGAGTGGAACATCACCGCCGAAACCGCATCGGCATCGCCAAAGACGGTCGGATGACGCCGACCGAAACGCAGTCCGCGCTAAGGTGGGGATCATGACCGCACAGACCACAGCCGCACAGACCACACCGACGATCTTCGAGACGCAGCCCGAACGCACCGACCTGCCGCTGGTCGTGCTGCCGTCCGCGATCATGTCGATCATCGCCCCGTTCAAGGCGCGGCTGGACATGTTGCACGACATCGCCCGCGTGCGCATCTTCGAGGAGTTCACCGAGGACGCCGACACGATCGCCCGACGTGTGGCCGACGCCGACGTGATGATCAACGCAGGACCGCACATCCCCGACGACCTGCTGCGCCGCATCTCGGCGGGCGTGCGCGGAGGCGCAGGCGGACACGTCCGGTGCATCGTCTTCTCCGGCACCGGCGTCGCCAGCTACATCAACCTCGCGCTCGCCCGCGATCTCGGCGTGCGCGTGTGCAACGCCGAGCACTACGGCGATAACGCGGTGGCCGAACACACGTTCGCCCTGCTGTTCGAACTGCTCCGCCACACCGGGGAACTCGACCGGCGCATGAAAGAGGGCGGCTGGGGAGGCCCCCACGCCGACGGACTCCAGCTCGCCGGCCGCAGACTCGCCATCATCGGACTCGGCGGCATCGGCTCCACCGTGGCCGGGATCGCACGCGCCTTCGGCATGCAGGTCTCGGCATGGAACAGCGGTCACACGCCCGCGTCACGCTTCACCGACCTCGGTGTCACGCCCGTCGACGACATGAACGAGCTCATCTCCGGCGCCGACGTCGTCTCCGTGCACCTGCCCCTGATCGACGGCGCCACGCGCGGACTCATCACCGCCGACAACCTCGCGCATGTGAAGCCCGGCACGCTGTTCGTCAACACCGCGCGCGCCGAAGTGATCGAGCCCGGCGCCCTCACCTCCCGCCTCATGAAGGGCGACATCCCCGCCGCGCTCGACGTGTACGATCAGGAGCCGCTGCCCGCCGACGACCCGCTGCGATCTATCCCCGGCATCGTCCTCACCCCGCACGTCGCGTGGCGAACCGACGGCGCCTTCGCCGACCTCACCCGTCAGATGGTCGAGGCCACGCGCGCGTTCCTCACCGGCGGCGAGGTCAACGTCGTTGTCTCCGAACACGACGCTCCTCAGCCTGGCGTCCCCCAGCCCGACTCCCGACAGGACTGATCCACCCCACGATGCAGACGATCCTCAACCCCACGGGCGAACCCGCCCACGACGCGTTCGTCGAGAAGAAATCCGAGTTCATCGGCGATGCCGCCCACGTCGACACGCTTGACGAGGCGCTCGCCTTCGTCGAGTCGATCCGCGAGCGGCATCCCAAGTCGCGCCACGTCGCCTACGCGGCGGTCACCGGCGGGTCCGACGGCCGCGTCGCCGAACGCATGAGCGACGACGGCGAGCCTTCCGGCACGGCCGGCAAGCCGATCCTCGACGTGCTGCGCGCCAACGACCTGACCGATTGCGTCGTGGCCGTCACCCGGTACTTCGGCGGCATCCTGCTCGGCTCCGGCGGACTCATCCGCGCGTATTCGACCGGCGCGTCGATCGCCGTCAAGGCGGCGCGCAAGGCCGCGATCGTGCCGTGCCGGCGCTATCTCGTCGCTTTGCAGTACCCGCAACTCAAGCGGTTCCAGCAGATCCTCGCCTCGGTCGACGGCATGCAGTCCGACGAGACGTACGCGGCCGACGTAACCCTCGTCGCCGCGATGCCGATCGACAACGCCGCACGGTTCGAGGCCCTCGTCACCGAAACCTTCAACGCCACCGTCACCCCCGAACCGATGGACACCGTCAACCGCGCCGTCGCCCTCGACTAGCGATCCGGTCGATCTACCGCCGCACCCGCCCGGCTAGACTGGAGCCCATGACCGACTCTGATTTCGAACCGCTGACCGTGACCTACGAGCATCTGCGTCATTCCACCGACTCCGCGGAACTGTCCGAATTCGCCCGTCGGGAGCTGCCCGACCGCGCCGATCAGGCCGCGTTCTCCCGTGCCACCGCACTGCTCGAGGCGGTGGGAGGCAATCCGAACACGCCGGTCGAGGACCGTGTGTTCCTCGCGAAGACGATGCCGTTCCCGAACGTGCTCGTCAAACTCGCGCTCGATCCCGAACCGTCGGTGCGTCAGGCGGTGGCCGGCAACACCGACGACAAGAACTGGCTGGTCGGGCGCCTGACCAAGGACCCGGTCCCCGAGGTGCGCGACACGGCCCTGCGCAACAAGCAGACGTCATGGAAGATGCGCCTCGAGGGCGCGCAGAACCCCGAGGTCGACGCCGCCACGCTCGCGTTCCTCGCCACCCTCGGTATCGACAACGAGCCGAACGCCCCCACGGTGCTGTCGTCGATGGTGCGCAGGGCGGTCGCGCTCAACCCGAACGCCACGCCCGAGACGCTCGACAGACTGGCCGATGATCCCTCCGCCGAAGTGCGTCACGCGGTCGCCAAACGTCGCCGGTCGTAAATCATGATGTGAACCACGGGTTACGAGTCGGATAAAAGGGGTCGACGCGCCCTGTCCGGTTTGTGGACGCGCCGGTGTTTCCCCTGTCTCGGCGCTACACTGGAAACCATGACAGAGAGAACGGAAAGCAAGGAGCGTCTCGAACGCCCCCTGATCCAGTTGGCCAAGCTCGTGGGCATCGGCACCAGCTATGTCGGCATGAGCAACGACTATCACGAGATCGACGATGATGTCCTCGTGGCGGTGCTCGCCGCCCTTGGCGTGGACGCCTCCAGCGACGAGGCGATCAAGAGCTCCTCCAAGCGCATCCGCGACGGTCGTCGCCGTCGTCTCGTGGCGCCCACGGTGCTGCACACCGTCGGCGAGGAGACCCGTGTGCCGGTCAACGTCGGCGTCTTCGACGTGCCTTCCGCGAAGATCACGTTGGAGAACGGCGAGCCGTATCAGGGCACGGTCGCCTATGGTCCCGGCGATGGTTCCAAGGCGTACGTGCTTGACGACAAGTTCATCGCCACCGCATCGATCATCATCCCGGCCGATCTGCCCGCCGGCTACCACACGCTGCACGTCACCGTGGCCGGCCGCACGCAGGTGGCCACGCTGATCAGCGCCCCCGCCCGCGTCGAGCCGCTCGACGAGATGAAGCACGGGCACCTGTGGGGATGGATGGCCCAGCTGTACTCGATCCGTTCCGCCGATTCGTGGGGCGTGGGCGATTTCGAGGACCTGTCCAACCTGCTAGTGGACGCCAAGAAGCACACCGGCAGCGACTTCATGCTCATCAACCCGGTGCACGCCGCCGAGCCGGTCTCACCGCTCACCCCGTCGCCGTACCTGCCGATCTCGCGCGGACTGGTCAACTTCACGTACATCCGTCCGGAGGCCATCGCCGAATACCAGCTGCTCGGCAAGGAGAGCCTCGATCAGATCAACCAGCTGCACGCCACCGTCGAACCGCTCAACGGCGACTCCCAGCTGATCGACCGCGACGCGATGTGGCGCGCCAAGATGCACGCCCTGTGGATCATCTTCAAGGTCGGACGCGATGCCGCGCGCCAGCAGGAATTCGACGATTTCGTGCGCGAGGGCGGCGACAGCCTCGAAGGCTACGCCACCTGGTGCCTGTGCTACGACAAGTGGGGTGCGCCCGGGCGCGAGTCCACGAACTGGGAGCAGCGTCTCGGCAAGGGGTCGTCCGAGGTCGAGGCCCTGAAGCGCCAGTACCCCGACACCCTGAACTTCTACCGCTGGCTCGAGTGGATCGCCTCCGAGCAGCTCGACCGCGCCCAGAAGCGCGCCCGTGAGAACGGCATGCGCGTCGGCATCATGGCCGACATGGCCGTCGGCGTCCACCCGCTCGGCTCCGAGGTGTGGTGGAACCCGGAGAGCTTCGCGAAGGGCGCGACCGTGGGCGCCCCGCCGGACATGTTCAACCAGCAGGGTCAGGACTGGAGCCAGCCGCCGCTCAACCCGATCGTTCTGGAGAACACCGGCTACGCCGCCTACCGTCAGCTGGTGCACAACATGTTCGCCCACGCGGGCGCGGTGCGCATCGACCACATCCTCGGCCTGTTCCGCCTGTGGTGGGTCCCGGCCGACAAGAAGCCGATCGACGGCGCGTACGTCCACTACGATTCCGACATCATGCTCGGCATCCTCGCGCTCGAGGCGTCGCGTGCCGACGGCGTGGTCGTCGGCGAGGATCTGGGCGTCGTCCCCGCGTACGTGGCCGACTCCCTGAAGAAGCATGGCCTGCTCGGCTGCGCGGTCGAATGGTTCGAGCAGTTCGAAGGCAAGTTCCGCGCGCCGTCCAAGTGGCGTGAATACGCGCTGGCCTCGGTCAACACGCACGACCTTCCGCCGGCGGCCGGCTACCTCGAGTTCGAGCACGTCGAGATCCGCGAGCGTCTGGGCCTGCTCACCGGCCCGAAGGAGGACTTCGAGCGTTCCGCCAAGGCCGAACAGGATGCGATGCTGCGCATGCTGATCGAGCAGGGCTATCTCGAGGCGGATCTCGCCGAGGACGTCAAGGCCAACGAGCAGGCGATCATCGAGGCGCAGTACCGCGCGCTCAAGGGTTCGCCGTGCAAGCTGCTCGCCGCCTCCATCACCGACGCGGTGGGGGAGAAGCGCGCGCAGAACCAGCCGGGCACCAACAACGAGTACCCGAACTGGCGCATCCCGCTCGCCGACGGCAACGGCAACGTGGTGCCGGTCGAGGGCCTGTTCGCCCGCGAATCGGTGCAGCGCATCGCGAACATCATGCGCGACTAGCGGCCGCTTGGCCGCCGCCTGCGGGGAACCGCGTCCCGTGCTGGCTGGTGTGGTCAGCCCAGACAGACATACAGACATGGAGAACGTCCGATCCCATAGGGTCGGACGTTCTTGTATCCAACTCGGGCACCTGCCGACGTCCGATCCCATAGGATCGGACGTACCTCGACACGCCCGGGGCAATGTCATGCCCGGCGATATACTAGTGGATTGTTGTGTTTCCCTAAGGGGTCCTTCAAAGCGCTTTCCCACTCGCCATCGAGGACTTTCAGGGAGCCCACGGATAAAGAGGTCTGAAGCCTCTCGGACAGCGCGATTCCTACACGCACGCCGAGCAGCCGAAGCCCGGAACACAATATAGAAAAGGTAGAACAGTGAAGACTTTCACTCCGAAACCGGCCGATCTGACTCATGACTGGTACGTCGTCGACGCCACCGATGTGGTGCTTGGCCGTCTCGCCTCCCACGTCGCGACACTGCTGCGTGGCAAGAACAAGCCGACCTACGCGCCGCACGCTGACTCCGGCAACTACGTCATCGTGATCAACGCCGGCAAGATCGCCCTGACCGGCAACAAGATGGGCAAGGAACTCTACGCGCACTCCGGCCGCCCCGGTGGCCTGCGCCGCGACTCCTACGCTCAGCTGCTTGCCAACAAGCCCGAGCGCATCATCACCGCCGCCGTCAAGGGCATGATGCCGAAGAACCGTCTGTCCAAGGTGCAGCTCACCCGTCTGCGTGTCTTCGCCGGCGAAGAGCATCCGCACACCCCGCAGAAGCCGCAGGTCTTCGAGATCCAGCAGGTTTCTCAGCAGGCTAAGTGAACCGAAGGGAGATAGAGAACATGGCTGAAAACACCAACAACTCCGCGGTTCAGGAAACCGAAGAGGAGCTCACCAGCTACACCACCGAGACCAACGCCGGCGCTGGCACCGGTACCTCCGCGATCGAGCCGGGCTACGGCACCGGTCGCCGCAAGGAGGCCGTCGCCCGTGTCCGTCTGGTTCCGGGCTCCGGCAAGTGGACCATCAACGGCCGCACCCTGGAGGAGTACTTCCCCTCCAAGCTGCTGCAGCGTGAGGTCAACTCCCCGATCGTCCTCCTCAAGCTTGAAGGCAAGTTCGACGCTATCGTCCTCGTCGACGGCGGCGGCACCACCGGCCAGGCCGGCGCCATCCGTCTCGGCGTGGCCCGTGCGCTGAACGCCATCGATCGTGACGCCAACCGCGCCACGCTGAAGAAGGCCGGCATGCTGACCCGCGACGCCCGCGTCGTCGAGCGCAAGAAGGCCGGTCTGCACAAGGCCCGTCGCGCCCCGCAGTTCTCCAAGCGTTGATTGTTCGCGCTTGTCGTCTTGCGAGCGACATGCGAAACCCCGTCACCGTTTCTTCGGTGGCGGGGTTTCGCCATTTTTCGGAGATTCGTTCCGGAGTGTTCGCCCGGCAGTTCAGTAGCTCATCAGTAGCTCATCAGTAGCTCATCAGTAGCTCAGCTGCTTCATCAGCGAGATGCTGAGCGCGGGGAACGTCCACACGTTCTCGTCCGGGGCTGATTCGTCGGCAGGCGAAGGCTCCTGCGCGGGTTCCTGATCCTGCAAGGGCTGCGTCGGGGATTCGATGCTTGCGCCTTCGGTCCCGGCGGTCCCGCTAGTCCCGGCCGTCGCGGCACCCATATCCATATCTGTGTCATCCGTGCCATCCGCAGTATCCGTGACACTCCCTGCACTCGCCGCTTCCTGTGCGGCCGCCAGCGCTGCTGCCGCCGCGGCGTCGGCCTCCGCCTTCGCCACCGCCCGCATGTCCGCGTCGAACGCGGTGGTCAGATCGTTCCGGAGCCTCATCGTGGTCGGTTCGGCCTGCATCCGCTCGATGAGATCGTGGATCTCACTGTCCTCGGGCACGCTGTGCGTCCACGTCGTCTGCTGGCCTTCGAGATGAATGTCCATCACCTTGCGTCCATGCCCAGGCAGATGGCCGGTGCTTTCGGCCGAACTCCACGCCGGCGTCCATGCGTTGTCGGACGGAAGGCGGAACTGCTTGTCCTCCGGCACGCCGTTGATGACAATGAGCACGTCGGTCTCGCTCGCGTCGAGCAGCTGCATCACGAAGCTGCGCTGACCCAGATCGAACCAGTCACGTTCCATCGGCGTCGTGCCGTCCGGCAGGAACCATTGGATGCGGCTTGAGGGCTTGAGCAATCCCAACTGCGTGAGTCGGGTGAAGAAGCCCTCCTGATGGTAGAGGTCCAGCGACTTGCGCAGTGCGATCAGCTTCGAAACGGTTTCGAGCCGGTGCATGTGCCAGCCCTTTTCCGAGGTGTACAGCCAATCCCATTTCAGGTAGCTGATCGGACTGTCCTGACAGTAGGCGTTGTTGTTGCCGCCCTGCGAGTTGCCGAATTCGTCGCCGGCGAGCATCATCGGCGTGCCGAGGCTCAGCAGCAGCGTGCCGAGCATGTTCATCGCCGCCCGTTCGCGTCGGGCGATGATCGTCATGTCGTCCGTGCGGCCCTCCACACCGAAGTTGGTGGAGTTGTTGACGTTCGATCCGTCGTTGTTGTTCTCGCCGTTCTCCTCGTTGTGCTTGTTGGTGTATCGCGTCAGATCGGTGAGCGTGAACCCGTCGTGGCAGGAGACGAAGTTGATCGACGACGCCGCGCCGCGACCGGGATCGGTGGCGAACAGGTCGGCCGAGCCGCACAGTCGCGTCGCCATCTCCTGCATGCCGATGCGTCCCATGCGTCCGCCTCCGGCCACGTCGGTGAGCCAGAACTGGCGTGCGGTGTCGCGGAACCGGTCGTTCCATTCGGCGAACGGCAGGGAGAACTGTCCGGTGCGCCAGCCCAGATTGCCCAGATCCCACGGTTCCATGATGAGTTTGAGGTTGCCGAGCAGCAGGTCCGAACGCAGCGCGTACAGGAACGGGTGATGCTGCGTGAATTCGCCGTTGAGCCTCGCCAGCGAGACGCCCAGATCGAAACGGAATCCGTCGATGCCGATGCGCTTGGCCCAGTATCTCAGCGAGTCGATGGCGAAGGTCACGACGTGCGTGTTCGTGAAATCGAAGGTGTTGCCGCAGCCGGTCGTGTCCTCCAACCGGGCGATGTTGTTCTTCTGACGACGGTAATAGGAGATCGCGTCGAGTCCACGCCAGCAGACGGTCGGCCCTTCGATGCCGCCCTCGCACGAATGGTTGTAGACGACGTCCATGATGACCTCGAAGCCGGCTTCGTGCAGTGCGCGCACCATGTGAAGGACCTCCTCGCGCACCGCCTCGGCGCCCTTCTCCTGTGCGGACTTCGTTGCGTAGGAGGGCTCGGGCGCGAAGAATCCCAAGGTGTTGTAACCCCAGTAGTTGACACGTCCGCGTTCCTGAAGGAAGACCTCGTTCTGCTTGGCCTGGATCGGCAGCAGTTCGATCGAGGTGACGCCGAGTCCCTGCAGATAGGCCAGCGTGGTCGGGTGGGCAAGTCCGGCGTATGTGCCGCGCAGCTCCTCGGGCAGCCACGGCGCCTGCGCGGTGAAGCCCTTGACATGCAGCTCGTAGATGACGGTCTTGCTCCACGGGATGTGCGGGTGCACGGGGTCGTCGTCATGCTTGCGCTCGTCGCGGTCGTCGATGGCGACGGAGATCGGCATGTGGCCGAGCGAGTCGACGGTGCTCATCGCACCGAACGCCGAACCGGTCACGCGGTTGTCCTTCACCTCGCATTCGTAGGAGAACGCGGCGGGGGAGAGCTCCATCTTCCCGTCGATACCCTTCGCGTACGGGTCGAGCAGCAACTTGTACGGGTTGAATCGCACGCCATGCTGAGGGTCCCACGCACCGTCGACGCGGAAGCCGTAGCGCATGCCGCTCCACGCCTTGGGGATGTGCACGTACCACAGGCCGTAGTTCGGTCCTTCCATACGGAACAGGGTTTCGCGCACGTACAGGTCCTCGACGATGCGCATGCAGACCGGGAATTCCCGGATCTGGTCGACGAACGGCACGTTCGGCACGTCGAACAGGCGGATCGCGTCCTGATAGAAGGCGGTGGGATCATCCAACGACTCGATGACGCTCAGCCACACCTGATCAGCGGTCTCGGAACGGACGATGACGTCCGCGCCGCCGTCCTCGGTGAAGTAGAAGCCCGGGCGTGTGGCGAAGCGATGCAACGATGGATTTCTCATACAGCCATTGTAGACGTGACCAGTTACCACCCGTTCACCGCTGTACCATGCGGCCGTATCGCGGTGACCGGCGGTGATCGGTTGCGGATAAAGTACCGGCCTCTGACGAAAAGCGCGGCGGCGTCCGCTGGCGGCATCCGCCGGCCGGCCGTACACTGAAGCCACATTCAATGCAAAGGAGAACCATCATGGCCAGACCGATGACCGCATTCACCGCCGACTTCCAGCATTCCGGCATGATCGCTAGGGATCTGGATGAGACCATCGCCTTCTACCGCGGCAAGCTCGGTTTCGAGCTGGTCGGCCTTTACTTGAACGGCGGGAACCGTTGCGCGTTCCTGCGCTACGGGCACCTGACCATCGAGACGTGGGAGGGGGAGGAGGCCCCGATGACCGCCGGCGCCATCAACCATTGGGCGCTCGACACCCCGGACATCGAGGCCGCGTGGGAGAACGCCAAGGAGCTGGGGCTCGAGACCCGCGAGGACGAGATCGCATCGATTCCCACGTTCTGGAAGAAGGGCATCCGCTACTTCAACGTCTACGGTCCCAACGGCGAGACGATCGAGTTCTGCGAGATCGTCAAGTAGATTCGATTCACTCCCCCATCGACTGATCCTTCAACCAACAACGGCGGACGGCCGGCATCCCCACACTCTGGGCATGTCGGCCGTCCGTCGTTTAGTCATACTCCTGTCTGCGATTCCGGCTTGCAAGAAAGTATCAATTGTTGCCGATTGTCACGGAGAAAGACCGTGATTATTCGCTGGAAAATATAACTAACGCTCCAAAGACGAGCGGAAGTTGACAGTGATGTTGTATATGTTCTTGCAGGTAAGGAGAACGCATGGCACAGGGGCTTATGCGAAAGCTGTTGCCGGGATTCTTGGCGATAGCGGTATTCATGACAGGCGATGGTTTCGAATTGACGTTCCTGTCGAAATATGTGGTGGATCAGGGGTTCTCATCGGCGCAGGCGTCATTGATGTTCACCCTGTACGGTCTGGTGGCGGCGCTTGCCGGTTGGTCGTCCGGCGTGCTGGCCGAGTTGTTCGGAGCCAAGCGCATCATGATCGTCGGCGCTGGATCCTGGATCCTGCTGCATCTGGTGTTCATCGGCGTCGCTCTCCCGAGCCACCTCTATCCGTTGATGCTGGGTACGTACATGCTGCGCGGCATGGGGTATCCGCTGTTCATCTACTCGTATGTGGTGCTGTTGGCGCAGACCGTCGATCCAGGCAAACTTGCGTCCGCCATGGGATGGTTCTGGACTGCCTATTCATTCGGCATCGGTGTATTCGGCGCTTACCTGCCTGCATTCATCACACCGGTGATCGGTGAGTACTACTCGCTGTGGTTGTCTCTGCCGTTCGCCATCGTTGGCATGCTGATCTGCATCATGTTCGTGCCGACGACAGCTAACGTCGAACTTGAGACGATGAGCACGGCCGATAAGCTGCGTGAACTTTCCCGCGGTGTGACCATCCTCAAGGACAATCGCCAGATTGCCTTTGCCGCCGTGCTACGTGTCATTTGCAACTTGACCTTGTACGGATTCCCGGTCATCATGCCCCTCTATCTCTCCACTCACACCAATGGTGGTGGCGCATGGTTCAAGGTCACCGAATGGTCGACGATCTGGGGACTGCTGTTCGTGGTCACCGTATTCGGCAACGTGTTCTGGGGTCGTATGGGAGACCGTTTCGGATGGATGCGGCAGATGCGTTGGTGGGGATGCTGGCTCTCCGCGATCGGTACCCTTGCCATGTACTACGTTCCACAGTTCCTTGGACATAATCTGCCGGCGATGTACGCATGCGCGGTCGTACTTGGTCTGGGCATTTCGGCGTTCGTTCCCATGGGAGCTGTGTTCCCTGCATTGGAACCCGACCACAAGGGTGCCGCCGTTTCCGCCCACAATCTCGCGTCGGGTCTGACGACCTTCTGCGGCCCGTTCATCGCCACGCTGCTGCTGGAAACCGTGGGATTCGCCGGAGTGTGCTGGGCGTATGCGATCTGCTATATCGGAGGATCCGCTATTTCGCTGTGGATTCGCCCCCGGCAGCCTGGGTTCGATGAACGCGGCCGTCGCGTCGCGGTCAAGGAGTCCGTGGCCGGCGTCGACCCGATGACCATGGTTGCGGCTCCGCAGACCGTCTGACCTCGCGTACAGGTGCGGATGGTCGATCCGACGAGCCGATACTCAGCGAAGCTAATACTCGACAAACCAACAACCAACAAACCAACAACACAAGGAGAAACATCATGAAGGCAGTGGTTCTGGAGAAGAAGGGCGTGATCAACGTTCGCGAGGTCCCGGATGTGCAGGCGCCAGGCCCCGGTGAGCTGCGCATCGCACCGCATACCGTGGGCGTGTGTGGATCCGATCTGCACTACTACACGCATGGCCGAGTCGGCAAATACGTCGTCGAGAAGCCGATGATCCTCGGACATGAGGCCGCAGGCACCGTGTTGGAGGTCGGTCCCGGCGTCACCGGGTTCAAGCCGGGCGATCGTGTCGCTCTCGAGCCGGGCATCCCGGATATGACTTCGCGTGCGAGCCGTCTGGGCATGTACAATGTCGATCCGGCCGTCCGTTTCTTCGCAACTCCGCCGATCGACGGCTGCCTGTGCGAGGAGGTCATCCACCCCGCCGCCTTCACCTACCACCTGCCCGATACCATGAGCTACGGCGAAGGCGCCCTGCTTGAGCCGACCGCCGTGGGCATGTGGGCCGCTACCAAGGCCCGTATCAAGCCTGGTGATGTGTGCGTGGTCACCGGTTCTGGCACCGTCGGTATGCTGACCGCGTCCGCGGCGCTCGCCGGTGGCGCGTCCAAGGTGCTCGTCTCCGATGTCTCCGCCGTCAAACTCGGCATCATCGGTCAGATCCCCGGCATCATCCCCGTCGATCTGACCAAGGAGGACCTGGTCGAACGGGTCCATGAGGAGACGGCCGGATGGGGTGCAGACGTGGCGTTCGAATGCTCCGGCGCGCCAAAGGCATATGAGACCTTCTGGAAGCTCATCGCTCCCGGTGGCTGTGCCGTCCTGGTGGGTATCCCGGTCAACCCGGTGTCCATCGACATCACCGAATTGCAGGCCACCGAGGTGCGTATCGAGAACATCTTCCGCTATGCGAACGTGTATCAGAAGGCCATTGATTTGGTCGCCAGCGGCAGGCTGAACCTCAAGCCCTTTATCACCGACACGTTCGCGATGGACGATGCCAAGGCGGCCTTCGACCGCATGGATGAGGGACGTCCGGGAGACATCAAGCTGCAGATCACGGTCGATCATCGTTGATGTGCCGAATGTCGTCCTTTTGGGCGCCGCCTCTTTGACGACGGGCGAAACGGAGCTCGAGTGTCCATTCGGTTGACGGTGATCACCAAAAAGATTCCAGTTGGTGTTCGCCGTCGCCGGTCGACGCTCGAACTCCGTTTCGTCATATGCAGGGCGTACGCCGACAATATGTAGGCTGTGGATCAGCGGAGTGAGGAGGTTGGCTGTGACTGGTTCGGAAGGATTCGTCTCATCGGGTACAGGTGCGGGTGCCGGTTCTGGTTCCTTGGAGGTCATTGTTCCCGATGCCGGTGCGGCGATCCGATGGGCGTGCCATGGCTATCCGAATTCATTGGCGAAATGGCATTACCATCCCCAATTCGAGATACACCTGATTCGTGAGGGGACCGGTCAGCTGATGGCTGGTGACGGGTTGTTGCCGTTCGAGCCGGGGCATGTGGCGTTGATAGGCTCCAACCTGCCACATAATTGGCTTTCCGATCTCATGCCGGGGGAGCGGCTGGTGAACCGTGATGTGTTATGCCATGTCAGACCGCAGACCATTCGTATGCTATCGTCGGCGTTCCCCGAAACCTCCGGTTTCGAGCAGGTGCTACGGCGGGCGTCCCACGCGCTGGTCCTTTCCGGGGAATCGGCTCGTGACGTCGCTGATGTGCTGGTGGGGATGGGCGATCATTCGCCATCTCGGCGTGTGGCCGATTTGATCACCATGCTCTCGGTCTTTGAACAGGCTCCTGCGGGTGAGAGCCGCACCGTGGTCACTCCGGAATACAACCCGGCGGTGGCGGTGGGCGCCGAAAGCGGCGTCAACGCCGCGATCACTTATATTTCAGCGCATCTTGACGATGTGAGTTTGGAAGGGGCCGCCGACGCCGCGTCGATGAGTGTATCCACATTCTCACGTTTCTTCAAACGTGTGGCGGGAGTTGGGTTCGCCGACTTCGTGAGGCGTTTGCGGGTTGGCCGCGCCTGTCGCCTGCTGATTTGTACGGACATGCCGATCTCCCGTATCCAGCGGATCAGTGGTTATGACAACGCCTCCAATTTCAACCGTCGATTCCGCGATGAAACAGGCATGACTCCTTCCGCGTATCGGAAGGCGCACACAACGCGGTGATGGATTTCTCACGCAGCCACTGTTGGTGTGACGGTGGTCGGTGGGGTGTCACACCCGAACCGGTGAAGTGCGGGTAATGCATTAGTCTTACGACGCGCCGATGTAAACTTGTTTTAGAAAATAGATTTGCAAAATAGAGCCAAGGAAGTTATAGTGTGAGTCAACACCCCGCAAGGAACGCGGGATGGCAACCGAACGTCACATCCGACAACATGCCTTCGTAGTGGAAGGCGGTAGAAAGGGACCATCATGAAGGCACTCGTACTCACCGGCGTCAAGCAATTTGAGATCCAGAACCTGCCCACCCCCGAGATCGCCCCGGACGAGGTGCTCGTCAACACCGCATACGCCGGCGTGTGCGGCACCGACCACGACCTGTATGCGGGCCGTCCCGGTTCCGCGGCTGCCGTCCCTCCCATCGTGCTCGGCCATGAGAACTCCGGCATCGTCGCAGCGGTCGGACCGGAGGTGACGAACGTCAAGCCCGGCGACCGCGTCGCCGTCGACCCGAACATCTACTGCGGGCAGTGCGACTACTGCCTTACCCAGCGTCCCGAACTGTGCGATCATCTCTCCGCGGTCGGTGTGACCCGCGACGGCGGCCTCGCCGAGCAGTTTACGGCCCCGGCTTCCGTGGTCTACAGGCTGCCGGACAACGTCTCCCTCAAGGACGCCGCCGCCATCGAGCCGATCTCCTGCGCCGTGCACGGCGTCGATCTGCTCAGGCTGCGCCCCTACCAGAAGGCGCTGGTCATCGGAGACGGGTTCATGGGCCAGCTGTTCGCCCAGATCGTGCAGGCCTACGGCGTGCATCAGGTCGACCTCGCGGGTATTTTCGACGACAAGCTCAAGCGCAACCAGGAGCTGTTCGGTGTGAAGAACGTGTACAACACCACGCGCGAGTCCATTCCGGAGGAGTCCTATGACGTGATCATCGAGGCCGTGGGTCTGCCGACCACGCAGGCGCAGGCTGTAGCGGCCGCGCGCAAGGGCGCCCAGGTGCTCATGTTCGGCGTCGGGCCGCAGGAGGCGCACTTCGAGATGAACACCTATGACATCTACAAGAAGCAGCTGACCATTCAGGGCTCCTTCATCAACCCGCTCACCTTCAAGGACGCCATCAGTCTGCTCGAATCCGGCAAGCTGGACGTCGCACCGCTCATCAGCCACGAGCTCGGGCTCGACGAGGTCCAGGACTTCCTCGACGGGAAGATCAAGGGCGTCTCCAAGGCCGTCGTCAAGCTGGGCGACTGAGCTTCACCATACTTGGCCGCCGGTTTTTCCCTTTTCCCGGCGGCCATCACCTTTTCCGCTGTCTGTTCTTTGCATGATTTGTCCTTTCCATGACCCACTTTCGACAACGTTGTTCCTGTAAGGGTTATCTATGATTCGCTTCTTTGAAAAATTCGGCATCCCCCGTGCGTTGCTGCTCGGATTCCTCGCCGTGGCCATCTTCATGACCGGCGATGGATTCGAGCTCACCTTCCTGTCCAAATACATGGTCGATCAGGGCTTCACCGCCGCACAGGCGTCCGGCCTAGTCACCGTCTACGGCCTGTTCGCCGCGCTTGGCGGATGGACGGCCGGCGTGCTTGCCGAGATGTTCGGCGCCCGCCGCGTCATGATGTTCGGCGCCTGCTGGTGGATCGGCGTCCATCTGGTGTTCCTCGCTTTGGCGCTGCCGAGCGGCGTCTACCCGTTCATCCTGTCCGTCTACGCGGTGCGCGGACTCGGTTACCCACTGTTCATCTACAGCTTCGTGGTACTCATGGCGCAGTACATCAGCCCTGCGCGCCTCGCCTCCGCCACCGGCTTCTTCTGGACCTGCTTCTCGCTGGGAATCGGCGTGTTCGGCGCCTACCTGCCGAGCTTCATCATGCCGGTCTTCGGTGAATACCGGACCTTCTGGTTCGCGCTGCCGTTCTCCATCGTCGGCACGGTCATGTGTTTCCTGGTCGTGCCGAAGAACAAGGTCGTCAAGGGAGAGGGCCTGAGCACCAGGGAGAAATTGAAGGAACTCACCGACGGCGCCACCATCCTGTTCACCAACCGCAAGATCGCCGTCTGCGCCGTCATCCGCATCATCAACAACCTGCTGCTGTACGGTTTCCCGGTCATCATGCCGCTCTACCTGTGCACCACGAAGTACGGTGGCATCAACATCTTCAAAACCGAGGAATGGATGCGCATCTGGGGTTTCGTGTTCGTCGTCACCCTGGTCTTCAACACCTTCTGGGGCTGGTTTATGGATCGCTTCGGATGGGTGTGGCCGATGCGCTGGTTCGGCTGTGGCGTGCTCGCCGTCGGATCCGTCGCCTTCTACTACATCCCGCAGTGGTTCGGCGCAAACACGGCGATGATGATCATCGCCTCCATCATCGTCGGCATCGGCACCTGCGCGTTCTCCTGCCTGCCGACCATCATGACGCTCGAGGCGCCGGACAAGCAGGGTGCCGCCCTTTCCGCCTACAATCTGGCCGCAGGCCTGACCACGTTCGTCGGTCCGGGCATCGCCACGCTCCTGCTGCCGTCGATCGGCATCGAAGGCATCTGCTGGACGTACGCGGCGCTGTATGTGGTGGCGTTCCTGCTCACCTGCACTTTGCATCCGACGCAGCCCGGCTTCGACGAGAGGGGGCGTCGCATCAGGAACGAAGAGTCGGCCGATGCCGAGATGACGGGGGCACCCGTCGCCGCCGGTTCGGCATCCGACGCGCATCCGGTCGAAGTGACCATGGCGGCCAGCCGGTCCGCAGCGGCCCTCGTTTGAACACGGGACTGGTGCGATACTCTGGATCGTATCGATTCGATCACATTCATCACATTCAATTCAAAGGAGAACCATCATGGCCAAGCCGATGACCGCATTCACCACCGACCTCCAGCACTCCGGCATGATCGCCAGGGATCTGGATGAGACCATCGCCTTCTACCGAGAGAAGCTCGGCTTCGAGCTGGTCGGCCTTTACCTGAACGGCGGGAACCGTTGCGCGTTCCTGCGCTACGGGCACCTGACCATCGAGACGTGGGAGGGGGAGGAGGCTCCGATGACCGCCGGCGCCATCAACCACTGGGCGCTTGACACCCCGGACATCGAGGACGCGTGGGAGAACGCCAAGGAGCTGGGGCTCACGTTCAAGGAGACCGAGATCCAGTCGATCCCCACGTTCTGGAAGAAGGGCATTCGCTACTTCAACGTCTACGGCCCCAACGGCGAGACGATCGAGTTCTGCGAGATCGTCAAGTAGATTCGATCTCGCGTCGCGTCGCGATCCATCGGCCGGTGCGCTCCATTGCGCATCGGCCCTTCGCATATGTGAGGAGGGTCAGCGCTTCTCGATGGCCTCGAGGGCGTTGAGGGTGGACTCGCTGTAGCCGGCCCGGGCGAGGGCGTTCACGCCGCTGACCTCGAGTCCGCGAAGCACTGCCGCCATGATCTTCTTCCTATTCAACATGATTGGTTCCTTCCGTTGTTTGCACCCTAGGGGGTGATCGGCCGGTGTCTTCAGCCGCCGGTGACAGCGTAACGCCTGACCGCGACTTATATGAATGGTTTTTCTAAAACATGATTGCATTACCGGTCGGGGCTATTCGCTGCAGATTCCGTCCAGATAGGTCTCGACATAGCGCAATGCCGCGCCGATGATGTTCTGATCCTCCGCGCAGTGGCTGCGGCGTAACGTGAACCGTTCGGTGCCGAACGGTGTGTGATCGACGACACGGCGTCTGAGGTCGTCGATGTCGTCGTCCTCCAGATACTGCGCCGCCTCGCCGCCGACGATCACATCCCCGGCGACGACCGACCGCGCGTTGACGATCGCCTGTGTCACGTAGTCGAGCCATTCGTCCATGCGCTCGCGGTGGTGGCGTTCGCCTTGTTCGAGTACGCTGAAGAATCCGGGAATGGACTCGTAGTCCTCCGGCAGCGATTCCGGTGAGCAGTAAGGGTCCATGCACCCGCGCTGGCCGCAGTAGCATTCGCGTCCTCCCGGCACGAGCGTCATGTGCTCGATCGCCCCGTTGCACAGGTTGGGGCCCTGGTTCAGCTTGCCGTCCACGATCACCGCGCCGCCGGGGCGTCGTTCGAGGTAGATGCACACGGCGTCGGTGATCGTTTTGTCGAACCACAGCTCCGCCATGGCGGAGGCGTCGGAGTCGTGAATCATCATGCATGGACGGTGTATGGACTGTGCGATGGTATCGAGTGTAAGCCCGGTGTTGTGCATGATATTGCCGAAGACGATCGTGCTTCCGTCGTGGCAGATGATACCTTGGATCGCGAAGGATACGCCGAGCACGGTGCCGTGTCGTTTCTCGACGTTCGCCGCGAAGTTCTCGATGATGACGCCGATGCGTTGGTAGTAGGCGTTCGTGTTGCGGTAGGGGAGCGTGCGGCTGAAACGCTCGACGACGGTGCCGGCGAGGTCCACCGCGCACATGCGCACCTCGTTCGCCCGCATGGTTACGCCGATCGCGGTGCGGTGGTCTGGATTGAACTCGTACGCCTGTGCCTTTCTGCCACCTGTCGATTCGCGAAGGTTGCCTTTGTGGATGATGCCGTCCTGTTCGAGGGCGCGCAGGTTCTGCGTGATGGTGGGCAGGCTCAGTCCCAACTCGCGTTCCAGCTCCTGTTTGGTGACGTGATTGTGCGTGTACAGGTATTGAGTCATCGCCTTGCGGTTGTGCGCTTTGACCGCCGTCGATGGCATCGCCCTCATGTGGTGACCTCCGCTGTGATGTCGTTCTATCCTTCGTTGGTGCCGCCATTATACAAGCTTACTTTGTAAAAGCGTGTTCTCGTTCATTGGAAGAAGGTGTCCGGGGTGCAGAGCAGTGGATGTAGGCTTCGAGGAGTCGGAGATGGTGAGTCGTCGTTGATCGCCCATCTTTTTGTAACTGGCTTTCTTGAATTGTGAATGAACTGTATACATTTAGAAACCCTTTTTCTAAAAGATGTCGTAGACAATGTGTGTTTCTTGTGGTCGGATTATCAGAAAATGAACAAAAAGTACCAATATAGAGCTGTTTTTTTGATTTTGTGAGGTTTTTAGAACAGAAAATAACAAAATCCGCTCATAAACTCCCATGAAACGCCGACGATTTTGTGCGTATGCGCCACTGCGTGGCCTTCGGTATATTGTGACCTAGGCCACATGCGGACGGCCGTGCGCCGGAAGCGACGGGCGGGACCCGCATGCTGGAGATGTCCATATACATGACATGTTGTGCAAATACCACCGATCGAGGAGGATTCATGGCAGACGCAAAGAAGGCCGACACCCCCACCAAGCCGACTCCGGAGGAGAAGCAGGCGGCGGCCGAGGCCGAGGTCGACGCGCTGGTGCAGAAGGGTCTGAAGGCCCTGACGGAGTTCGAGAAGCTGGATCAGAAGCAGGTCGACCACATCGTCGCCAAGGCGTCGGTCGCGGCGCTGAACAAGCACCTGGTGCTGGCGCGCATGGCGGTCGAGGAGACAGGCCGTGGCCTGGTCGAGGACAAGGCCACGAAGAACATCTTCGCGTGCGAGCACGTCACGAACTACATGGCGGGTCAGAAGACCGTCGGCATCATCCGCGAGGACGACGTGATGGGCATCGACGAGGTCGCCGAGCCGGTGGGTGTGGTCGCGGGCGTGACGCCGGTGACGAACCCGACGTCGACCGCGATCTTCAAGTCGCTGCTGGCATTGAAGACCCGTTGCCCGATCATCTTCGGCTTCCACCCGGGCGCGCAGAAGTGCTCGGTCGAGGCCGCGCGCATCGTGCGCGACGCCGCGATCGAGGCGGGAGCGCCGGCGGACTGCATCCAGTGGATCGAGCACCCGTCGATCGAGGCGACCGGCGCGCTGATGAAGCATGACGGCGTGGCCACGATCCTGGCGACCGGCGGCCCGGGCATGGTCAAGGCCGCGTACTCGTCCGGCAAGCCGGCCCTGGGCGTGGGCGCGGGCAACGCGCCGGCCTATGTCGATGCGGACGTGGACGTCGTGCGCGCCGCGAACGACCTGATCCTGTCCAAGCACTTCGACTACGGCATGATCTGCGCCACCGAGCAGGCCATCATCGCCCACAAGGACGTGTACGCGCCGCTGGTCAAGGAACTGAAGCGCCGCAAGGCCTACTTCGTGAACGCCGATGAGAAGGCCAAGCTCGAGCAGTACATGTTCGGCTGCACCGCGTTCTCCGGCGGCACGCCGAAGCTCAACTCCGTGGTGCCGGGCAAGTCCCCGCAGTACATCGCCAAGGCCGCCGGCTTCGAGATCCCCGAGGACGCGACGATCCTGGCCGCCGAATGCTCCGAGGTGTCGGACAACGAGCCGCTGACCCACGAGAAGCTCGCCCCGGTGCAGGCCGTGCTCAAGGCCGACAACAAGGAGCAGGCGTTCGAGATGTGTGAGGCGATGCTCAAGCTGGGCGCCGGCCACACCGCCGCCATCCACACCAACAACCAGGATCTCGTGCGCGAGTACGGCCTGAGGATGCACGCGTGCCGCATCATCTGGAACCAGCCGAGCTCGCTGGGCGGCATCGGCGACATCTACAACGCGATCGCCCCGTCGCTGACCCTGGGCTGCGGCTCGTACGGCGGCAACTCGGTGTCCGGCAACGTGCAGGCCGTGAACCTGCTCAACATCAAGCGCATCGCCCGGAGGAACAACAACATGCAGTGGTTCAAGATCCCGCCGAAGACGTACTTCGAGCCGAACGCCATCAAGTACCTGCGCGACATGTTCGGCATCGAGAAGGCCGTGATCGTGTGCGACAAGGTCATGGAGCAGCTCGGCGTCGTCGACAAGATCATCGACCAGCTGCGCGCCCGCGCGAACAATGTGACCTTCCGCATCATCGACTACGTCGAGCCGGAGCCCTCGGTCGAGACGGTCGAGAAGGGCGCGGAGATGATGCGCGAGGAGTTCGAGCCGGACACGATCATCGCGGTCGGCGGCGGCTCGCCGATGGACGCGGCCAAGATCATGTGGCTGCTCTACGAGCACCCGGAGATCAGCTTCGGCGACGTGCGCGAGAAGTTCTTCGACATCCGCAAGCGCGCGTTCAAGATCCCGCCGCTGGGCAAGAAGGCCAAGCTCGTGTGCATTCCGACCTCGTCCGGCACCGGTTCGGAGGTCACGCCGTTCGCGGTGATCACGGACCACAAGACCGGCTACAAGTACCCGATCACCGACTACGCGCTGACCCCGTCGGTCGCGATCGTGGACCCGGTGCTTGCGCGCACCCAGCCGCGCCGCCTGGCCTCGGACGCCGGCTTCGACGCGCTGACGCACAGCTTCGAGGCGTACGTGTCGGTGTATGCGAACGACTTCACCGACGGCATGGCGCTGCACGCGGCCAAGCTGATCTGGGAGAACCTGGCCGAGTCGGTCAACGGCGAGCCGGGTCTGGCCAAGACGGTCGCGCAGGAGAAGATGCACAACGCGGCCACGATGGCCGGCATGGCGTTCGGCTCCGCGTTCCTGGGCATGTGCCACGGCATGGCCCACACGATCGGCGCCCTGTGCCACATCGCGCACGGCCGCACGAACTCGATCCTGCTGCCGTACGTGATCCGCTACAACGGTCAGGTGCCCGAGGAGCCGACCAGCTGGCCGAAGTACAACAAGTACGTGGCCGACGAGCGCTACCGCGACATCGCCCGCAACCTTGGCGTGGACACCGGCAAGACCCCGGCCGAGGCCGTGGAGAACCTCGCGCGCGCTGTCGAGGACTACCGCGACAACAAGCTCGGCATGAACAAGAGCTTCCAGGAGTGCGGCGTGGACGAGGACTACTTCTGGAGCGTGCTTGACCAGATCGGCATGCGCGCCTACGAGGACCAGTGCACCCCGGCCAACCCGCGCATCCCGCTGATCAACGACATGAAGGACATCGCCATCGCCGCCTACTACGGCGTCAGCCAGGCCGAAGGCCACAAGCTGCGCGTCGAGCGCGAGGGCGAAGCCGCCACGGAGGAGGCCTCCGAGCGCGTCTGAGCCGGATCGGTGACACGACGTCCCTGATTCGGTCATGAGGGTCCCGGTTCCTTTCGAGGAGCCGGGACCTTTTTCGCGTCGCACGCCGATTGCCGCCGTGATTTCCGCCGCGCCGATTGCCGCGCCGCTTCCCGCCTTGTTTTCCGCCATATGTCTACCGGTTCGCCCGCCCATCCCGTATGGTGGTGACCCATGAGCACTACCAGAGGCAGAAGGCGTGGCATGCGCGCGACCGTCACGTCCACCATGCGCCGGTGGGTTCCCGACCAGCCCGGCGCATGGGTGATGGCGACCGCCCCGGCCCTCGCCGGACTCGTCGCCGGCACCGAATACGGGCGGGCCACCGTCGCCGCGTTCTGGCTGCTGGCCTGCTGGGTGCTGTGCTATTGCGTGCAGTTCACCGTCGCCCGATGGCTCAAATCCGGTTTCGCGCGCCGTTACCGCGGGCCCGCGCTCGTCTACTGCGTGGCGCTTGCCGCGATGGGCGTCCCGTTCGTCGTCCTGCATCCGGGCATCCTCGCCTGGGCGCCCGCGTTCGCGGCCCTCGCCGCCGCGTCGTTCGTCGCCGCGTGGAAGCGCCGCGAACGCTCCCTGTGGTCGAACGGAGTCGCCGTCATCGCCGCCAGCCTGATGCCGTCGCTCACGTTCGCCTACGGCGCGCTCGGCACGGGCGCCGCCGGCGTTGCGTCCGTCGGCGGGCCGATGTCGTCGATGGTCTCGATGGCTTCGATTCCGCCGTTGACCGACGTGGGCGTGGCGTTGTTCCGGTATTTCATCGTCACGCAGTTCGGCTCGGTGCTGTTCGTCAAGACGATGATCCGTGAGCGCGGCAACCGCTCCTATCTCATCGCGTCCTGGATATGGCACGCGGCGTTCGTCGCATGGTCGCTGTTCGCCGCCGGCCTCGGCCGCGGGCTCGTGCCCGATTCCTCGTTGACCGCACAGGCGGGTCCGTGGCTCGTCATCGTGGCCGTGATCCTGTTGGCGAGGGCGGTTGTGCTGCCGTTGCTGGCGCGGTTCCGCCCGATTCGCCCGATGGTGACCGGTGTGGTCGAAGGCGTGACCAGCATCGTCGCGTTCGCCGGCAGTCTGGGACTGACGCTCGGCGCGGCGTGAGCCGGCCCGGTGCGAGCCACTATTTCGCGGTGTCGCTCTCCGCGTTGGTGATCGCCTCGGCGATGTTGTCCCGTGAGAAGTCGTGGTTGCGGTAGTCGGGATTGTCCACCGGCAGGTGCGTGACCAGCGTGTCGAATACCTGGCTCAAGATCTCGCCGCGCTCGAGCACCGCGTCGAGCACATGCCCGCCGATCGAATGGTCGTCGGCGAGGAAATGCTCGTGGAATCCCGCCACCGCGGCCCCGTGGAACATGACCGGCGAGAAGTAGCCGAGCATCGTGCCTTTGACGTCGTGCCCGAGGAATATCGCCTGACGGTCGGCCACCTCCTCCAGCGTGGGGTAGGGGGCCTGCTGCTTGATGACCGCGCGCGTCTTGATGAAGCTGAACGTGCCGCGCACGATGACCGAGAAGAACGTGTTCGCGCGTCCGTTCGCCTCGACGATGCGCCGGTTCAGTTCCTCCAGTCCGATGTCGCTGCGTTCGCACTGGTACTGGAACGCCGCGCGGTGGATGTTCGCGAACGGCAGCGTCAGGTCGTCCGGCACCGCCTCGACCACACCGGTGCGCCCGACCTTCCACGCGTGTCCGTCGAGCACGATGATCTCGCCGTCGAGACCTTCCCCCGTGCCGATGCCGGTGTCGCCGTGGGTGAGCAGTTCGCCCATCGTGGTGGTGCCCTCCAGCAGTCCCGGCACCAGCAGCGCCAGCGTGCCGTGCTGGTAGAGCACGTTCGCCCTGTGTTCGTGGATCGGCTCGATGGCCTTGCCCTTGAGTTCGCTCACGATTCGTAATATAAAGGCCGCGCGAATCGTCCTTCAAGACCCCGCATGGTCGGATGGACGTGAACTGTCTCACACCGTTGTCGAACTCGCCTTGAATAGCCCCGAATAGCCCCGGATCGCCCGAACCAGCTCTGAATCGCCTATGGGCGAAAGCCCGCGACACCGTACAGAGGTGGGTATAGCGTATCCGAGTGCTTTTGTGGGCGCGGCGGGCGAGGGACGCCTGCGCGGCCCGGTGCGGCACGGGAAGAAGTATGCGGCATATGGCAACCACACGCGGAACGGACAGGCATGGAGCGGATGGGCGCGGAATGGACAAGGTGCTCACCCGTGAGGAATCGTTCGTCGACGGCAAGCTCACGCACACGGCGTTCGTCTCGCTGGCGATCCTCACGTTCATCACGTTCGTCGGCAACTTCACCCAGCTCCAGTTGAGCGCGGCCCTGCCGTCGATCGTCGACGAGTTCGGGATCAACGTCACCACCGGTCAGTGGCTCACATCGGTCTTCCAGCTGGTGATGGGCGTGATGGTGCCGCTCACGGCGTTCCTCACACGCCGGTTCTCCACCCGCCAGATCGTCATCGTCTCGATGGCGGTGTTCACCCTCGGCTCCGTATGCGCGTGGCTCGCGCCCTCGTTCCTGGTGCTGCTGCTCGGACGCGTGCTCGAGGCGATCGGCACCGGCGTCATGTGGCCGGTGCTGCAGATCACCGTCTTCTCGATCTATCCGCTGTCGCGTCGCGGCGCGGCGATGGGCATGGTCGGCATCGCGATGAGCGTCGCCCCGGCCATCGGCCCGACGCTCGGCGGACTCCAGACCGACGCGAACGGCTGGCGGTCGATGTTCCTGACGCTGACCGTCATCGGCGTCGTCTCCCTGATCGCGGCGTGCCTGTGGCTGCACAACTTCGGCGAGAACGATCCGTCCGCACGCGCCGACTTCTTCTCCGTGGCGTTGTCGATCTTCGGATTCGGCGGCCTGATGTTCGGCTTCACGAACATCGAGAACTATCCGTTCGCCAGCCCGATGGTGTGGGGGGCGATGCTGGTCGGCGTGATCGGCATCATCTGGTTCGTCGTCCGTCAGATCCGTCGCGCGCATATATATAAGGAGTACGCCGCGCGTCATGCCGCGGGCGACGATGCGGCCGATCCCGCATCCATCGGCCCCGCGAACAAGTCCCCCGAACCGCCGCTGCTCGATCTCGGCGTCCTCAGGAACCGCTCGTTCACCGTCGGCACCGTCACCGCCTCGCTCGCGTTCTTCGCGTTCAGCTCGATCCTGGTGATCATGCCGCTGTACATCCAGAACGACCGCGGCTTCTCCGCCACGATGAGCGGCCTGATCATGCTCCCGGGCGCGATCGGCCAGTGCATCTCGCAGCTGTTCGGCGGCAAGGCGCTCGACCGCTTCGGTGCCCGCCCGGTCGCCCTGTTCGGCGCGATCGTGCTCACCGTCGGCACGGTCGGCATGAGCCTGATCTCCTCCGACACATGGATCTGGTGGGTGTCGATCTGCCAGTTCGTCCGTCAGATCGGCATGGGATCGCTGCTGATGCCGATCACCACCTGGTCGCTCAATTGCCTCGAGCCCGATGAGATCTCTGCCGGCTCCTCCGTGACCAACACGGTGCGTCAGGTGGCCGGCGCGATGGGAGCGCCGATCCTCGTCATCCTGATGGAGACGTTCACCGCGGTGCGTCACGCGGCCGGATTCGACGCGATCTCCGCGAACATCTTCGGCATCCAGTGGGCGTTGCGCATCTCCGCTGCGATCTGCTTCGTCATGGTGATCCTCGTCGCGGCCGGCGTGCGCGGCGACGGCGCCGGCTCCACCCGTGAGGCCACCCGCCGCGCCCTCGCCCGTCTGCGCAAGTAGTGGCGCGACACGCCGTGGGGTCGGAGCATCATGTTTCGTCCGACCCCGGTGCTTAGATAAACAAGTTGCCTGATTTGGGCTCGCACATTGGAAATAACAAAGCGAGCACGGGGCCGGGGTCGCACAAGCGATCACGGTGGGCCGTGCACTGATGTCGGATGACCGCCAGAGGACGTATGTCCAAGGGAGGCCATGCGCGCCGGTGCCCTTAAGAAGCAGGCTGGTAAACAGTACACGAATCGCTAGAAAGGGCGGACGGCAATGGCGGGACAGAAAATCCGCATCAGGCTTAAGTCCTATGACCACGAGGTCATCGACCAATCGGCGAAGAAGATCGTCGAAACGGTGACGAACGCGGGCGCAACTGTTGTTGGCCCCGTTCCGCTGCCGACCGAGAAGAACGTTTTCTGTGTTATTCGTTCTCCTCATAAGTACAAGGATTCTCGCGAGCACTTCGAGATGCGCACGCACAAGCGCCTCATCGACATCGTGGACCCGACCCCGAAGGCCGTGGACTCCCTGATGCACATCGATCTGCCTGCGGACGTCAACATCGAGATCAAGCTGTAAGGGAGGAGGGAACCACTATGTCGCAAAGGAACGATTGCAAGGCTCTGCTTGGCAAGAAGATCGGCATGTCTCAGGTCTGGGACGAGAACGGTTTCTTCGTGCCCGTCACGCTGGTGGACGTCTCCACCAACGTGGTCACGGCCGTCAAGACCGATGAGACCGACGGCTACACCGCCGTCCAGATCGGCTACGGCCAGATCGACCCGACCAAGGTGACCAAGCCGCTCGCCGGCCACTTCGCCAAGGCCGGTGTCACCCCCCGTCGTCACCTCGTCGAGGTGCGCGAGGACAACGCCGCCGAGTACACGGTCGGTCAGGAACTGACCGCCGAGCTCTTCGCCGAGGGCACCGAGGTCGACGTGACCGGTACCACCAAGGGCAAGGGCTTCGCCGGCACCATCAAGCGCTGGGGCTTCAAGTCCTACCGCCGTTCCCACGGCTCTCACAAGAACGAGCGTCGCCCCGGCTCCGTCGGCGCGTGCGCTACCCCGGGCCGTATCCTCAAGGGCAAGCGTATGGCCGGTCGCATGGGTCATGTGACCTCCACCACGCAGAACCTCACCGTCGTCTCCGCTGATGTCGAGAACGGCATCCTCGCCATCAAGGGCGCCATCCCGGGCCCGAAGGGCGGCATCGTTCTCGTCCGTTCTGCGGTGAAGGGAGCCTGATAAACCATGGCAAACGTTACTCTGAACGTCACTGACAACGCCGGCCAGAACACCGGCACCGTCGAGGCGCCCGCCGAGCTCTTCGGCATCTCCGCCGAGGACGTGCAGGCCCACGTCCCGCTGATCCACCAGGTCGTCGTGGCCCAGCTTGCGGCCGCCCGTCAGGGCACCCACGCCACCAAGACCCGCGCCAACGTTTCCGGCGGCGGCAAGAAGCCGTGGAAGCAGAAGGGCACCGGCCGCGCCCGTCAGGGCTCCATCCGCGCCCCGCAGTGGTACCACGGTGGTGTCGTGTTCGGCCCGCAGCCGCGCGACTACTCCCAGCGCACCCCCAAGAAGATGAAGGCCGCCGCCCTGCGCTACGTGCTGTCCGACCGCTTCAACGCCGGTCGCATCGCCGTGGTCGACTTCGGCATCGGTGAGACCCCGTCCACCAAGGCCGCCGTCGCCGCGCTGAGCCCGGTCACCAACGACAAGTTCACCACCGTCGTGCTCACCCGCGACAACGTGAACGAGTGGCTGTCCGTGCGCAACATCCCGACCGTTCATCCGATTTTCGTCGATCAGCTCAACACGTACGACGTGGTCACCGCGCAGTACGTCGTCTTCACCAAGGAGGCCCTCGAGGCCTTCGTCGCGGCGAAGACCGAGCCGAAGGAGGCCTGATTTTCATGGTCGCTATTCACAAGCCGGCACACGACGTGATCCTTAAGCCCGTCGTCTCCGAGAAGAGCTACGCCAACTCCGATCGCGGCCAGTACACCTTCGTGGTGGCCCCGTCCGCGAACAAGGTGCAGATCAAGCAGGCTATCGAAGAGATCTTCAATGTCAAGGTGACGAGCGTCAACACCCTCAACCGCGCTGGCAAGAAGCAGCGCACCCGCACCGGTTTCGGTCGTCGCGTCAACGAGAAACGCGCGATCGTGACCGTCGCCGAGGGCCAGACGATCGACATCTTCGGTAACTGAAGGCTAGCCGAGAAAAGTTAAAGGAAGAACTACATTATGGCTATCCGCGTTTATAAGCCGACGACTGCAGGCCGCCGCAACGCGTCCGTCTCGGACTTCTCCGAGATCACGCGCTCCACGCCTGAGAAGTCGCTGGTTCGCAAGCTGTCCAAGACCGGCGGTCGCAACTCTTACGGCCGTATGACCTCCCGCCACCGCGGCGGCGGCCACAAGCGCCAGTACCGTCTCATCGACTTCCGTCGCTGGGACAAGGACGGCGTGCCGGCCACGGTCGCCCACATCGAGTACGACCCGAACCGTACCGCCAACATCGCCCTCCTGCACTACGCGGACGGCGAGAAGCGCTACATCATCGCGCCGAAGGGCATCAAGCAGGGCGACCGCATCGAGACCGGCGCCCAGGCCGATATCAAGCCGGGCAACAACCTCCCGCTGAGGAACATCCCGACCGGTACCATCGTGCACGCGATCGAGCTCCGCCCGCTGGGTGGCGCCAAGATCGCCCGCTCCGCCGGTGCCGCGGTTCAGCTCGTCGCGAAGGACGGCGCCTACGCCCAGTTGCGTATGCCGTCCGGCGAGATCCGCAACGTCGACGCGCGCTGCCGCGCCACCGTCGGCGAGGTCGGCAACGAGGACCACGCCAACGTGCAGCTCGGCAAGGCCGGTCGCGCCCGTTGGATGGGTAAGCGCCCGATCACCCGTGGTGAGTCCATGAACCCGGTCGACCACCCGCACGGCGGTCGTACCCGCGGTGGCAAGCCGCCGGTTTCCCCGTGGGGCAAGGGCGAGGTTCGTACCCGTCGTCCGAAGAAGGCCTCGAACAAGATGATTGTTCGTCGTCGTCCGAATGGCAAGAACCGCAAGTAAGGAAGATTCGAAGAGATGACTCGTAGCATCAAGAAGGGCCCCTTCGTCGACGCCCACTTGCAGAAGAAGGTCGACGAGCAGAACGAGAAGGGCACCAAGAACGTCATCAAGACGTGGTCCCGCCGTTCGATGATCACCCCCGATTTCATCGGCCACACGTTCGCTGTTCACGATGGTCGCAAGCACGTCCCGGTGTTCGTCACCGAGGCGATGGTCGGCCACAAGCTCGGTGAGTTCGCCCCCACGAAGACCTTCAAGGGCCACGTGAAGGACGACAAGAAGGCCCGCCGCTAAAGGAGAGCATGACTTATGGAAGCTAAAGCAATCGCCCGTCACGTCCGCGTGACGCCGCGCAAGGCTCGTCGCATGGTCAACCTCATCCGAGGCAAGCAGGCGACCGAGGCCGTTACCATTCTCAAGTTCGCCCCTCAGGACGCGTCCCTGCCGGTTCGCAAGGTCCTCGAGAGCGCGATCGCCAACGCTCGTTTCCAGGCTGACAAGGCCGGCGAGCCGTTCCGCGAGAACGACCTGTACATCAAGGAGACCTATGTGGACGAAGGCGTGACGCTCAAGCGTTTCCGCGCCCGCGCCCAGGGCCGTGCCGCTCGCATCAACAAGCGCACGAGCCACATCACGGTCGTCGTCGCCAACAAGGCCAACAAGGAAGGAGCCCGCTAAAGATGGGTCAGAAGATCAATCCGTTTGGCTACCGTCTTGGCATCACCGAGAACCACCGCTCCAAGTGGTTCTCCGACTCCAACAAGGCCGGCGAGCGTTACTCCGACTTCGTGCTTGAGGACGACAAGATCCGCAAGGAGATGAACAAGGACCTCGAGCGCGCCGGCGTGAGCAAGATCGTCATCGAGCGCACCCGTGACCGCGTCCGCGTCGACATCCACACCGCCCGTCCGGGCATCGTGATCGGCCGCCGCGGCGCCGAGGCTGAGAAGGTCCGCGCCAAGCTCGAGAAGCTGACCGGCAAGCAGGTCCAGCTCAACATCTTCGAGGTCAAGAACGCCGCGCTGGACGCCCAGCTCGTCGCTCAGGGCATCGCGGAGCAGCTGACCAACCGCGTCACCTTCCGTCGCGCCATGCGCAAGGCCCAGCAGGACGCCATGCGCGCCGGTGCCAAGGGTATCCGCATCAAGCTCTCCGGCCGCCTCGGCGGTGCGGAAATGAGCCGTTCCGAGTTCTACCGCGAGGGCCGCGTTCCGCTGCAGACCCTCCGCGCCCTGATCGACTATGGCTTCTTCGAGGCCAAGACCACCTACGGCCGCATCGGCGTCAAGGTGTGGATCTACAAGGGCGACATGACCGAACGTGAGTTCGAGGAGCAGCAGGCCCAGCAGAACAACCGCCCCGGCCGTCGCGGCGATCGCCGTCCGCGCCGTGGCAACCGCAACGCCGGTGCCGGTCGTCAGCAGTCCGAGGCCCCGAAGGCCGAGGCCGCTGAGGCTCCCGCCGCCACGGAAACGAAGGAGTGAGCTAGAATGCTTATCCCAAAGAGGACCAAGTACCGCAAGCAGCATCGTCCGATCCGCTCTGGCATGTCCAAGGGCGGTAACGAGATCAACTTCGGTGATTTCGGCATCCAGGCGCTGGCCCCGGCCTACGTGACCAACCGCCAGATCGAGGCCGCGCGTATCGCCATGACCCGCTACATCAAGCGTGGTGGTCGCGTGTGGATCACGATTTTCCCGGATCGCCCGCTCACCAAGCACGCCCTCGGCGCCCGAATGGGTTCCGGTAAGGGTACGCCTGAGTTCTGGATCGCCAACATCCACCCCGGTCGCGTCATGTTCGAGATCGGTGGTGTCTCCGATGATGTCGCCAAGGAGGCTCTCCGCCGCGCCATCGACAAGCTCCCCATGAAGTGCCGTGTGATTGCTCGTGAAGGCGGTGACATCTGATATGGCAGTCGGAACCGAAGAGTACTCCATCAAGAACCTCAATGAGAAGACCAACGCGGATATCGAGGGCTTCCTGAAGAAGTCCAAGGAAGAGCTGTTCAACCTGCGCTTCCAGCACGCCACCGGTCAGCTCGAAAACACCGCCCGCCTCAAGGCCGTCAAGAAGGACATCGCCCGCATGTACACCGTGCTGCGCGAGCGTCAGCTTGGCATCACCTCTGAGCCGGCCGCCACTGAAACCGCTAAGGAGAAGTGATCATGGCTGAAGAGCGCAACTTCCGCAAGGTTCGCCGCGGTTACGTCGTGTCCGATGCGATGGACAAGACCATCACCGTCGAGCTCGAGAAGCGTTCGACCCACCCGCTGTACGGCAAGGTCGTCCGCACCACCAAGAAGGTCAAGGCCCACGATGAACACAACGAGGCGAAAATTGGCGACCTCGTGAGTATCATGGAGACTCGGCCTCTGAGCAAGACCAAGCGTTGGCGTCTCGAATCCATCATCGAGCACGCCAAGTAAAAACAAGTTCGGCAAGGCTCGCCGTCCACCGGGCGCGGTATGAATAGATACTCTGTGCTTATTCCTCTACCGCCCCGGTGTGCGGGGAGAACCAGCTCGGCTAAGGAGAATCAATGATTCAGCAGGAAACGCGGCTTCATGTCGCCGACAACACGGGTGCCAAGGAACTCCTTGCCATTCGCGTGCTCGGCGGTTCGAAGCGACGCTATGCCGGCCTGGGCGACGTCATCGTCGCCTCGGTCAAGGACGCGATCCCTGGCGGATCGGTCAAGAAGGGCGACGTGGTCAAGGCCGTTGTCGTCCGCACCGTCAAGGAGCACCGTCGTGCCGACGGCTCCTACATCAAGTTCGACGAGAACGCCGCCGTCATTCTCGGCTCCGGCCGTGAACCGAAGGGCACTCGTATTTTCGGACCGATCGCTCGTGAGCTGCGCGACAAGCGCTTCATGCGCATCGCGTCCCTCGCTCCGGAGGTGATCTGACAATGGCAGCCAAGATCAAGACCGGCGACCAGGTGAAGGTCATCCGCGGCAAGGACCGCGGCAAGGAGGGCACCGTCAAGCGCGTGCTGCCCAACGACCGTCTGATCGTCGAAGGCGTCCAGATCGTCAAGAAGCACGTTCGCGCGACCCAGCAGGGCCAGCAGTCCGGCATCGTCTCCACCGAGGCCCCGATCCATCGCTCCAACGTGATGGTCATCGACCCGGAGACCAAGCAGCCGACCCGCGTTGGCATCGTCGTGAAGGAAGAGGCGCGTGACGGCAAGGTCAAGACCGTGCGCGTGCGCGTCGCCAAGAAGTCCGGAAAGGAGCTGGCATGACCGACACCACTACCGTCGAAGCGCCGGCCACCCCGCGCTTGAAGGTGCAGTACAACGAGCAGATCATCCCCGAGCTCGAGAAGGAGTTCAAGTACTCCAACCCGATGCAGGTCGCTCGCGTGCAGAAGGTCGTCGTCTCCATGGGCGTCGGCGCCGCAGCGCGTGACTCCAAGCTCATCGAAGGCGCCGTCAAGGACCTCACCCTGATCACCGGCCAGAAGCCGAAGATCACCAAGGCCAAGAAGTCCGTCGCGCAGTTCCACCTGCGTGAGGGCCAGGCCATCGGCGCGTACGTCACCCTGCGTGGCGACCGCATGTGGGAGTTCCTCGATCGTCTCCTGTCGCTGGCTCTGCCGCGTATCCGCGACTTCCGCGGTATCAACGGCCACCAGTTCGATGGTCAGGGCAACTACAACTTCGGTCTCACCGAGCAGTCCATGTTCCACGAGATCGATCCCGACTCGATCGATCACCAGCGCGGTATGGACATCACCGTGGTGACCAGCACCAAGGACGACAAGGAAGCCTACGCGCTCTTGAAGCATCTCGGCTTCCCCTTCAAGGAGAACTGATATGGCAAAAACCGCTCTTAAGAACAAGGCGGCCGGCAAGCCGAAGTTCAAGGTGCGTGCCTACACGCGCTGCCAGGTCTGCGGTCGTCCCCATTCCGTGTACCGTAAGTTCGGCCTGTGCCGCATCTGCCTTCGCGAGAAGGCCCACCGCGGCGAGCTCCCCGGCGTTACGAAGTCCAGTTGGTAAACATCGACGCTGAAGGTCCGCGGCCTTGCTCCCGATAGGGGAGCGGGCGGCGGAAACCACGGCGAGAAAGGGCACTAGCCCACATGACAATGACAGATCCGATCGCAGACATGCTTACGCGTCTGCGTAATGCGAGCGCGGCGAAGCACGAGACCGTGGACATGCCGTACTCCAAGTTCAAGGCGAACATCGCCGAGATCCTCAAGCGCGAGGGCTACATCAAGGACTTCGCCGCCAAGGAGGCCAAGGTCGGTCAGACCCTCGAGGTCACCCTCAAGTACGGCCCCAACGGCGAACGCTCCATCCAGGGCATCAAGCGCATCTCGAAGCCGGGCCTGCGTCGCTACGCCAAGTCCGACTCCCTGCCGATGCCGCTCGGTGGCCTCGGCATTGCCATCATCTCGACTTCGTCGGGACTGCTGACCCAGAAGGAATGCCTCGACAGGGGCATCGGCGGCGAGATCGTCGCCTACGTGTGGTGAGAAAGGAGAGCTGACACATGGCATCGCATATTGGTAAGCTCCCCATCGCCGTTCCCGCTGGCGTTGAGGTCAAGATCGACGGTCAGAACTTCGAGGCCAAGGGCGCCAAGGGTTCCGACTCCTACGTCATCCCGGAAGGCATCTCCGCCGCCGTCGAGGGCAACGAGATCATCGTCACCGCCGCGGACGACCTTCGTCCGACCCGTGCCAAGCACGGTCTGGCCCGCTCCATCATGGCCGGCATGGTCAAGGGCGTGCACGATGGCTACGCCAAGACCCTCGAGATCGTCGGCACCGGTTACCGCGCCGTCGCCAAGGGCCAGGGCATCGAGTTCTCCCTCGGTTACTCGCACACCATCACCGTCAACCCGCCGGAGGGCATCACCCTCAAGGTGACCGACCCGACCCACGTGGTCGTCGAGGGCACCGACAAGCAGCAGGTTGGCCAGGTCGCCGCTAACATCCGCAAGCTGCGCGCTCCGGAACCCTACAAGGGCAAGGGCGTGAAGTACGCCGACGAGCATATTCTGCGCAAGGCTGGAAAGGCTGGTAAGTGATATGACCGTCACTATTTTCGGCAAGGGCAAGAAGGTCGCGCGTCTGCGTCGCCACGCCCGCATCCGCAAGCACATCACCGGTACCGCCGAGCGTCCGCGTCTGGTGGTCACCCGCTCCAACCGTCACATGGTCGCCCAGATCGTCGACGACACCCAGGGCAAGACCCTCGTGTCCGCTTCGACGCTGACCGCCGAGTTCGCCGGTTTCAAGGGCACCAAGGTCGAGGCCGCCAAGAAGGTCGGCGAGCTGGTCGCTGAGAAGGCCAAGGCCGCTGGCATCGAGGCTGTCGTGTTCGACCGTGGTGGCAACAAGTACACCGGTCGAGTCGCCGCCGTCGCCGATGGCGCCCGTGAGGGAGGTCTGGCACTGTGAGCGAAGAAATGAAGGAAACCCAGGTGGCTGAAGAGACTCAGAACACTCAGGCTGCTCCGGCTGAAGAGAACAACGCCAACGACGACCGTCGTGGCGGCCGTCGTGGCGGCCGTCGCGGCGAGGGCCGCCGTGGTGAGCGTCGCAACCGTCGCGAAGAGAACAAGGGCGATGAGCTCCTCGATCGCGTCGTGACGATCAACCGCGTGTCCAAGACCCACAAGGGTGGCCGTACGTTCAGCTTCGCCGCCCTCGTGGTGGTCGGCGACGGCAACGGCACCGTGGGTGTCGGCTACGGCAAGTCCCGTGAGGTCCCGGCGGCCATCGCCAAGGGCCAGCTGGACGCCAAGAAGCACATGTTCACCGTGCCGCGCGTTCGTGGCACCGTGACCCACCCGGTGATCGGCCACGACGCCGCGGGCACCGTCCTGCTGCGCCCGGCCGCCCCCGGTACCGGCGTTATCGCCGGTGGCCCGGTCCGCGCCGTCATGGAGTGCGCCGGCATCACCGACGTGCTGTCCAAGTCCATGGGCTCGCCGACCGCGATCAACATGGTGCGTGCGACCGTCGACGCCCTCAAGCACCTTGAGGAGCCGGAGGAGATCGCCGCCCGCCGTGGTCTGTCGCTCGAGGAAGTCGCCCCGGACGCCCTGCTGCGCGCCCGCGCCCTCGGCATCGCCGAGGCCCGCAAGGCCCGCGAGGAGGCTCAGGCCGCCAAGGCCGCCGAAGCGAAGGACGGTGAGTGAGTATGGCCAAGAACCTGAAGATTACGCTGCATCACGGTCTCGTGAACCGTAAGCCGAACCAGCGCGCGACCGCCCAGACCCTGGGCCTGCGCAAGATCGGCCAGACGGTCGTCCGTGAGGACACCCCGGCCGTGCGTGGCATGGTGAACGCCCTGCGTCACCTGGTCACTGTCGAGGAGGTCGACTGATTATGGCAGACAACGAAATCCTGCAGATGCACGACCTGAAGCCCGCCCCGGGCGCCAAGAAGGACCGCACCCGCGTGGGTCGTGGTGAAGGCTCCAAGGGTAAGACCTCCGGTCGCGGCTTCAAGGGCCAGACCAAGCGCACGCATGTGCGTCCGGGCTTCGAAGGTGGCCAGCTGCCGCTGTACATGCGCCTGCCGAAGCTCCGTGGCTTCAAGAACCCGTTCAAGACGGAGTTCCAGGTCATCAACATCGCCAAGCTCGCCGAGATCTTCCCGGAGGGTGGCGAGGTGACCGTGGCCGACCTCGTGGCGAAGGGCGCCGTGCGCGCCAACCAGCCGGTGAAGGTCCTCGGCGATGGCGAGACCACCGTCGCGTTCACGCTCAAGGGTGTGAAGGCCTCCGCTTCCGCCAAGGCCAAGATCGAGGCCGCCGGCGGCACCGTCTCCGAGGACTGATCGCTGCAGAGTGATCGGCCTGTTCGGACACGAATGATATGAGTCATGACCCCCTTGCCCTGTATTGGGCAAGGGGGTCATCTCATGTCGGAACCTTTTCGGGATCGGGTATCTCGGGTATCTCGGGTATCTCGAGGGATTCCCGCACATCCCCGAAATCTCAGGATATGGGGCGGATGCGTCCCCTCGCTGGCGATAAGTAGGCACGGTAGGATATGCTGGTGCGCTAGCGTGCAAAACGTGCTTGTATGTGTGTACGCGCCATGGGGCGCGGTATGGGAGGATTTCAGGTGAGGACGTTAATCCAGGCCTTGAAGACGAAGGAACTGAGGAAGAAGATCCTCTTCGTTCTGTTCATCATCATTATCTACCGCATCGGTTCGTTCATCCCCACCCCGGGTGTGGACTACACCGTTGTTCAGCAGTGTGTCGGCGCCATGCAGACTAGCTCGGAGAACTTCATCGGACTGGTGAACCTCTTCTCCGGCGACGCCATGCTGCAGCTGTCGATTTTCGCGCTGGGCGTGATGCCGTACATCACGGCGTCCATCGTCGTCCAGCTGCTGCGCGTCGTCATCCCGCGCTTCGAGGCCCTGCACAAGGAAGGCCAGTCCGGTGAGGCCAAGCTCACCCAGTACACCCGTTACCTGACCATCGGCCTCGCCGTCCTGCAGTCCACCACCATTCTGGTGACCGCCCGCTCCGGCGCGCTGTTCAACTACGCCTGCTCTCAGGTCATCCCCGACGGCTCCGTGTGGAACCTCATCGTCATGGTCCTCATCATGACCGGCGGCACCGGCCTGATCATGTGGATGGCCGAGCTCATCACCGACAAGGGCATCGGTCAGGGCATGTCCGTCCTCATCTTCATGTCCATCTGCTCCGGCTTCCTGCCGCAGCTGTGGGAGATCGGCTGGGGCACCAACGGCACCGACGGCGACTGGGCCAAGTTCGCGATCGTCGTGTCCGTCCTCGTCGTGATCCTCATCTTCGTCGACTTCGTCGAGCTGTGCCAGCGCCGCATCCCGGTGCAGTACACCCGCCGCATGATCGGCCGCAAGATGTACGGCGGCTCCTCCACCTACCTGCCGCTGAAGATCAACATGTCCGGCGTCATCCCGCCGATCTTCGCCTCCTCGATCCTCGCCATCCCGACCCTCATCGCGCAGTTCGGCAAGTCCGACCAGAGCTGGGTCAAGTGGATCAACTCCAACCTGGCGAACACCACCAGCATCTGGTACATCGCGCTGTACGCGCTGATGATCGTGTTCTTCTGCTTCTTCTACACCGAGATCACGTTCAACCCGGACGAGACCGCGGACAACATGAAGCAGTACGGCGGCTTCATCCCGGGCATCCGCGCGGGCAACGCCACCAGCCGCTACCTGAGCTACGTCATGAACCGTCTGAACACGGTGGGCGCCGTCTACCTGCTGTTCGTCGCGCTCATCCCGACCGTGCTCATCATGGCCCTCGGCCTCAACACCCAGCTGCCGTTCGGCGGCACCACCATCCTGATCATCGCGGGCGTCGGCCTCGACACCCTGCGTCAGGCCAAGGCACAGACCGAACAGTTCCAGTACGCCGGATTCCTGTTCGAGAACACCGACCACGTCGAAGGAAAGTGAGAATCACATGCGTCTTCTGATCATGGGCCCGCAGGGCGTCGGCAAGGGTACCCAGGCTGCGCTGCTCGCCGAGCACTACGGCATCCCGGCCATCTCCACCGGTGACATCTTCCGCGCCAACATCAAGGGCAAGACCGAGCTGGGCCTCAAGGTCATCGCCTACACCGACAAGGGCGAGCTGGTTCCGGACGAGCTGACCAACTCCATCGTCAAGGACCGTCTGGCCCAGGAGGACGCCAAGAACGGCTGGATCCTCGACGGCTACCCGCGCAACGCCGCCCAGGTCGAGGCGCTGGACGCCATGCTCGAGGAGCTCGGCACCCCGCTCGACGCCGTCGTGGCGCTGGACGCCGACCACGACGTGCTGATGCACCGCATCGCGAAGCGCGCCGAGGAGCAGGGCCGCACCGACGACAACCCGGAGGCCATCGCCAAGCGCCTCGCCACCTATGCCAAGGAGACCGCACCGCTGCTGGACACCTACAAGTCCCGCGGCCAGCTGGTCGAGATCGACGGCGTCGGCGAGATCGACGCGATCCAGGCCAACATCGTCGCCGCGCTCGACGCCCGCTGAGCCTGACCGGCACAGCCTCGGCAACTAGCACGACATCACGGAACCGGACGGTACGACACGCCATGTGTCGTCTCGTCCGGTTCTTGTGTATTCTAGTAACTTGGTGTGTCTTCGGGTACACCCATGTAATGCAACCGAGGAATGGAAGCAGGAGTCCATGGCAAAAGACGGTGTGATTGAAGTCGAAGGTAGGGTTGTCGAAGCGCTGCCGAACGCGATGTTTCGCGTCGAACTTGAGAACAAGCACATCGTGCTCGCCACCATCTCCGGCAAGATGAGGAAGAACTACATCCGAATCCTTCCGCAGGATCGCGTCGTGCTCGAGATGAGCCCGTACGATCTCAACCGCGGCCGTATTACGTACCGTTATAAGTAAGGTACAAAAGCAAAGGAAAACCATGAAGGTCAGCCCTAGTGTGAAGAGGATCTGCGAGAACTGCCGCGTGATCCGTCGTCACGGCCGCGTCATGGTGATCTGCTCCAACCCGCGCCACAAGCAGCGTCAGGGCTGAGAGAAGATTCTCCAGCGGCATATCATCAGGCACTCATTCACAGTGCTTCCCGCAAGGGAACGACACTGAACCACGGGCACGTAGGCCCGTGCCGGGGAACCGGGCGAGTGGGTGCAAGACCTACGTCAACAAGAAGGAATCGCAATGGCACGTCTTGCCGGAGTCGACATCCCCAATGAGAAGCGCATCGAGATCGCCCTCACCTACATTTTCGGTGTGGGTCGCACTCGTGCCAAGGAAACGCTTGCCGCGACCGGTATCAACCCGGACATCCGCGTCAAGGATCTTACCGACGAGCAGCTGATCACGCTGCGTGACTACCTCGAGGCCAACTACAAGATCGAGGGCGACCTGCGTCGTGAAATCGACGCGGACATTCGTCGCAAGATTCAGATCAACTGCTACCAAGGCCTGCGTCACCGTAAGGGACTTCCTGTGCGCGGTCAGCGCACCAAGACCAACGCCCGCACCCGCAAGGGCCCGAAGCGTACGGTCGCCGGAAAGAAGAAGGCCACCAAGTAGTAGTGGCTGAAGGTACGGGCCACGGGGTAACACCCATCGCCCGAACCACCATTTCACAACAATAAGTTCGTTACAAGGAAACGAGGGTCAATGGCAGCGCCTAAGCAAGCCGCTCGTAAGCCCCGTCGTCGTGATCGCAAGTCGATCCCGGTCGGCCAGGCTCACATCAAGTCCACTTTCAACAACACGATCATTTCGATCACCGATCCGTCCGGCGCCGTGGTGTCCTGGGCCTCCGGTGGCGATGTCGGTTTCAAGGGCTCCCGTAAGTCCACGCCGTACGCCGCTGGCATGGCCGCCGAGTCCGCCGCCCGCAAGGCGATGGAGCACGGTCTGAAGAAGGTCGACGTCTTCGTCAAGGGCCCGGGTTCCGGTCGCGAGACCGCCATCCGCTCCCTGCAGTCCGCCGGCCTGGAAGTCGGTTCCATCACCGACGTCACCCCGCAAGCGCACAACGGCGTTCGTCCCCCGAAGCGTCGTCGCGTCTGAGCACTACTAGACAATATTCATCCAACCCGCTTATGGTCCGGTGAGTGCACCACCGGTCAGAAGCTGAAAGGATACCACAGTGCTTATTGCACAGCGTCCGACTCTTACCGAGGAATCGCTGAACCCTCAGCGTTCTCGCTTCACCATCGAGCCGCTCGAACCGGGATTCGGCTACACGCTTGGCAACTCGCTGCGCCGAACCCTGCTGAGCTCGATCCCGGGTGCCGCTGTGACGTCGGTGCGTATCTCCGGTGCCCTGCACGAGTTCACCACTCTGCCGGGTGTCCAGGAGGACGTCACCGAGATTCTGCTCAACGTCAAGGGAATCGTGCTCACCAGCGAGTACGACGAGCCTGTCGTGATGTATCTGCGCAAGAGCGGTAAGGGCGAGGTCACCGCCGGTGACATCACCCCGCCCGCCGGTGTGACCATCGCCAACCCCGACATGCACATCGCCACCCTCGCCGAGGACGGCGAACTCGAGATCGAGTTCACCGTCGAGCGTGGCCGTGGTTACGTGCCGGCGGCGATGAACAAGCAGGATAGCGATGAGATCGGCCGCATCCCGGTCGATTCCATCTACTCCCCTGTGCTCAAGGTGAGCTACAAGGTCGAGGCCACCCGTGTCGAACAGCGCACGGACTTCGACAAGCTCGTCCTTGACGTGGAGACCAAGCCGGCCATCTCCCCGCGCGACGCGGTGGCTTCCGCCGGTTCCACCCTGGTGGAGCTCTTCGGCCTGTGCCGTGAGCTCAACACCCAGGCCGAAGGCGTCGAGGTCGGCCCCGCCCCCGTGGTGGAGGAGTCCAACCCCGAGCTGGCCGTGCCGATCGAGGACCTCAACCTCACGCAGCGCAGCTACAACTGCCTCAAGCGCGAGGGTATCCACACCATCGGCGAGCTGGTCTCCCACACCGAGCAGGATCTGCTCGATATCCGCAATTTCGGTATGAAGTCCATTGACGAGGTCAAGGAGAAGCTCCAGTCCCTGGGCATGTCTCTCAAGGCTTCCCCGCTCGGTGGCTTCGATACCAACAATCTCGAAGGCGGCACCTTCTTCTCGCCTGAAGACGAGTGAGAAACCGTTAACCGCAGTTCGACCAACCACGAGGTCGATTCGGATGTTCGGGCCTCTGCCCACCTGAATCGACCTCGTTAAAAGGAGTTACTATGCCCACACCCAAGAAGGGCCCGCGTCTGGCCTCCAGCCCGGCGCACGAGCGTCTGATGCTCGCGAACATGGCCACCAGCCTGTTCCAGAACGGCCGCATCGTCACCACGCTGCCGAAGGCCAAGCGCCTTCGTCCGCTGGCCGAGCGCCTGATCACCTTCGCCAAGCGCGGTGATCTGCACTCCCGCCGTCGCGTGATGCGTGTCGTGCGCAACAAGTCCGTCGTCCACACGCTCTTCACCCAGATCGCCGAGCAGATGGAGCAGCGTGAGGGTGGCTACACCCGCATCGTGAAGATCACCCCGCGCAAGGGTGACTCCGCTCCGGCCGCCATCATCGAGCTCGTCACCGAGCCGGTGAGCGCCAAGCAGGCCGTGGTGAAGGAAGCCGAGGCCGCCACCAAGGTCGAGGCTCCCGCCGCTGAGGCTCCGGCCGAGGCGACTGAGGCCACCGAGGCTCCGGCCGAGGCCGCCGCCGAGCAGCCGGCCGCCGACGCCGAGTGAGCGAAACGACGCTCATGGCTGTCCGCCGCTGAATCCGCACCGTCGCGATGACGACCGTGCGGATGAGGGTTGGCGGGACGTCAACGTGAAAGGGTCGGGAATCCCATACGGGGTTCCCGACCCTTTTCGTATCCCGGCGTACTCCGGCGTATCCCGGGCGTATCCCGTTACGCCCAGACGTATCCCGGCGAACTTCCCGGCGAACTTGTATCTTGGGAAACCATGACGATCACGACTGACAGGGAATCGGCCGGTGGAACGCAGTCCGGCAAGGTGCGGTTGCGCATCGATCTCGCCTATGACGGCGGCGCCTTCTTCGGCTGGGCGACGCAGCCCGCCATCCGCACCGTGCAGGGCGAGATCGAGACCGCACTGCACCGCATCCTGCACGTTCCCGCCGACGATCCCGACGAGCCATTGCGGCTCGTGGTGGCGGGGCGCACGGACACCGGCGTCCATGCCAGCCATCAGGTGTGCCATCTGGACATCTCCGAAACGGTGCTCGCGCGGGCGGTCGGCCACATGCAGGTGACCGCGACCGTCGCCCTGGCTCACCGGCTGCAGCGACTGCTGCCTCGCGACATCGCCATCCACCGCATCAGCGTGGCACCGGACGGCTTTGACGCGCGTTTCTCTGCGTTGGAACGCACCTACGTCTACCGCATCGCAGACCGGGGGAGCGAGGTCGACCCGCGTCTGGCCGGCTGCGTGCTGCACATCGACGACGATCTCGATCTGGATTCGATGAACGCCGCCGCCGCCGAGACCATCGGACTGCACGATTTCGGATCGTTCGCCACGCCGAACCCGGGCGGCACGACGATCCGCGAGGTCAAGCGCGCGTATTGGACGCGCGTGCCGGTCCGTCCGCTGCTGCCGTGCGCCGCGGTGCAGGACGTCGCGGTGCAGGACGCGTCCGTGCAGGGTGCCGTGGACGCAACCGCGCGGCCGGATCGCGGCTACGTCGTCCCCACGCTTGAATCGGGACTCGTGTGCTTCACGATCGTGGCCGACGCGTTCGCGCGCAACATGGTCCGGTCACTGGTCAACGCATGCGTCGCGGTCGGTGTCGGCAAACGCGACCTCGACTGGTTCCGCGCCAAGATGGCGGTGCCGAAGCGCGAGGGATCGACCGGTCCGATCGCGCCGCAGGGGCTGACGCTGGAACACGTCGCCTATCCGGCGGACGATCTGCTGGCGAGCCGCGCGCAGGCCATCCGCGCCGTGCGCACCCTGCCGTGACACCGCCCGAATCCGACGGCGCGTTGACAGCGCGTCGCCGGCGCGTCGACGGCGGTGACGCGCTCGTAACATTTCCGCGCGTTTGCCGAAACGCCTTCACCTTACGTTTGCCAAGTACCAATAAGATATCGGCTAACACGCGTGGAGCGGGCAGCGGCGCCACGCGGCAAACGCAAGGAAGTGTGACACGATGATCGAATCGGCGGCGCAAAAGCTGGCGGCGGAACTGGTCGGACGGCGTGAGGGCATCAACCGCGAGCTGGCCCGCAACGGCGTGCGTTTCGGTGTATACAAGAACGGCGAATACCATGACCGTCTGTTCCCCTACGATCCGATCCCGCGCATCATCGAATCCGACGAGTTCGACGAGCTCGAGGCCGGACTGAAGCAGCGCGTCAACGCGCTCAACGCCTACCTGAGGGACATCTACTCGGACAAGAACATCATCCATGACGGCGTCGTGCCCGAGGAGTTCGTCTACACGTCCGCCGGCTACTATCCGCAGGTCAACGGCGTCACCCCGCCGGCCGGCGTGTTCGCGCACATCGCCGGCGAGGATCTGGTTCAGGGCGAGGACGGACGCTGGTGGGTGCTCGAGGACAACCTGCGCATCCCCTCCGGCGCCAGCTACCCGCTGTTCGCCCGCGACATCGAACGCCGTTCCAACCCGCGCCTGTTCCGCGAGGTGCGCGTGCGCGACAACCGCGACTACCCGCGTCTGCTGCGCAAGGCGATGGACTTCGTCTCCACGGAGGGCATCGCCGTGATCCTGACTCCGGGCCGCTACAATTCCGCGTTCTTCGAGCACGCCTACCTCGCCGAGAAGACAGGCGCCACGCTCGCCTTCCCCGAGGACCTCGAGGTCGAGGAGAACAAGCTGTTCTTCCTCGACTACGCCGGCAACCGCCACCGCGTCGGCGTCGTCTACCGTCGTCTCGCCGACGACTACCTCGACCCGTTCGCTTTCAACCCCGACTCCGTGATCGGCGTGCCGGGCCTGCTGTCCGCGTACCGCGCCGGCAACGTGGCCATCGTCAACGCGCCGGGCAACGGCGCCGCCGACGACAAGGCGATCTACTACTTCGTGCCCCAGATGATCAAGTACTATCTGGGCGAGGAGCCGATCCTGCACAACGCGCCCACCTACATGCCGATGTTCGACAAGGACCGCAAGGAGGTCCTGAGCCGCATGGACGAGCTCGTCATCAAGGACGTGGCCGAGGCCGGCGGCTACGGCGTCGTATTCGGCCGAGACCTCGACAAGGACAAGCGCGAGGAGCTCGCCGACCGCATCAAGAGCGATCCGCGACGCTTCATCGCACAGGAGATCATCCAGTTCCGCGACATCGACGTCGTCGACCCGTCCACCGGCGAGCACAGCCCGCGCAAGGCCGATCTGCGCGCCTTCGTCGTGACCGGGCAGAACACCCACGTCTGGTATTCGGGCCTGACCCGCTACTCGTCGGTGCCCGGCCAGATGATCGTCAACTCCTCCCAAGGCGGCGGGTTCAAGGACACCTGGGTGCTGGCGCCGAAGGACCGCACGATCCCGAACCACGGCGAGGAGATCGAATCCGTCAACCTCATGCCGCACGCGCGCAAGCACTCGCTGCAGCTGGTCACCGCGTCCAAGGCCGACAACCTGTACTGGCTGGGACGCTACACCGAGCGCGCGTTCACCACACTGGTCCAGTTCTACCCGTTCTACGACCGTGTGATGGACGACAACCCGGACGCCTTCCGCCCGTTCGCCCGCGCGCTCGACTTGCCCGAGGACTTCGAGGACTTCGACACGTTCATCCATTCGTTCCTCTATGACGGCACGAACCCCGATTCCGTGCGCAGCGCCATCGTCTCCGCGTTCTACAACGCGGTCGTCCTGCGTCCGGAACTTTCGTCGCGCCTGCTGCAGTACGTTGAACTGGCGGTGACGAACATCACCAACGCCGCCGAACGGTTCGCGAGCTCCGCGGACATCTACGCACAGCGCGACATCGCCGACGACATGCTCGCCTTCTGGGGCGGTATCGAGAACTCGGCCGCCGACATGACGCTCAAGGCGTTCATCTTCATTGGCAAGTACATCGAACGCCTCGACCTGTACACGAGGTTCGGCATGCCGATCGAGGAGATGGAGGCGCCGCTGAAGAAGCTCAGCTCCTACTCGCATGCGCTGGACGGCATGCCGTTGCCGCAGTGCTTCGCCGAGGGCGTCGGCTGGCTGCTCGGCCAGCTCCCGCAGCGCGGTTACCCGGAGCTGACGGCCCGTCTGCAGGAGTTCCTCGACGATTTCGGCAAGCGTTCGATCACCGGCGACCGCAAGGATCCCGGCTCGTTCAGCGCGATGAACATGGACGCGCGTCGTCCGTGAGGCGAGACGAAGCTGGTAAGGTGGAATGAGGTATATCACATCTTACGGAGCCCTGATTCATGAAAAAACTGGTGTTTGACTACGAGATGAAGCTCAGCTTCAGCTCGCCCGTCACCGATCACCGTTTCCAGCTGCGGTGCATTCCCGCGACGGGCCCGCGTCAGCAGGTCGTCGACGTGGAGATCGACATCGAGCCCGAGGTGGAGCTGGAAACCACCATCGACTCCTTCGATTCGGTGGTGAAGACCGGCTACATCGCCGAACCCCATGATGTGTTCAACTACAAGGTCACCGGCATCGCGTTCGTCGACAACGAGCACATCAAGACGGAGATCTACAAGCCGTTGTACCGCTTCGACTCCGCGTTGACGATCCCCGGCCCGGCGGTGGAGGCGCTCACCGACATCTGCCGCCGCCGGCTCGCGGCGCTGCCCGAGGACGCCTCGCCGGTCGATAAGGCCCGCGAGATCATGGACGAGGTGTACAAGGCGTTCGTCTACACGCCCGGCTCCACCACGATCCGCACCACCGCGGAGCAGGCGCTCGCCCAGCGCAAGGGCGTGTGCCAGGACTACGCGCATGTGATGCTGTCCGTGTGCCGTCACTGCGGGCTGATCGCGCGCTACATCGCCGGTCTGCTCGGCGGCGAGGGGGCCACCCACGCGTGGGTGGAGGTGTATCAGGGGCATCGTTGGATCGGACTCGACCCGACGCACAACCGTATGGTCGACGACAACTACATCACGATCGCCCACGGACGCGATTACCGCGACTGCATGCTCGACATCGGCATCTTCTCCGGATACAACGTCAAGCAGTCGCAGTGGGTCAACGCCTCGGTCCACGAGCAGACGCTGTAGGCGCCGGCGGAATCATATTCTCGGCTCCCCTTGTCAGGACGTTGCCGTGAAGCAAACAGCGGAGCTGTTTGTAGGCAACGTGCGAGCCGACAGGCGAGCTGGCAGAATGCGCGCGTAGCGCGTCCGTAATTGCGGGACGAGCTGGCCCGCGAAGCGAGACTGAGGGGTAGTCAATGCGACTAGTGCAGTGTTTGGCGGAACGCGACGCGCCGACTTGCGCGTCGTGCGCAGAGGCTTATAATGAACAGGTTGCGTTTTCGCGCAGCATGTGGATGAATGTCCGAGCGGTCTAAGGAGCACGCCTCGAAAGCGTGTGAGGGCAACCCCCTCCGCGAGTTCGAATCTCGCTTCATCCGCCCTTGAGGGTTCCGAGTGATTCACTCGGAACCTTTTTTCATGCCGAGGCGTCATGGACCGATGTTTTGGCGGGGCCGGACGATTCCGGACGGCCCGGACTCAGTTGAACAGGGCGGTGTCGGTGGCGGGGTAGCCGAGCGTGAAGGCGCGCCAGGCGCGGGCCGTGACGGTCTGGGATAGGAACCGCAGAGTCTTTTCGGAGGCGCGTGTTGCGGATGCGGCGTCGGTGCCGTCAGTGGCGTTGGTGCTGTTCGTGCCGTCCGTGCCGTCGGTGGTGTCGGCGTCGCTTGAAACCGTGCCCATGTCGGCGATCGCGTCGAGGTATTCGCGGGCGCAGTTCATCTCGATGACCGACACGGTGTTCGCCGTGATCCCAGTCGCCGGATCGTCGATGGTGTCGGGATGCGCGACGAGCCGGTCGACCGTGTACACCTTCTGCCTCGGGTCCGTGTCCGTGCCGGAGATCGTGAACAGGCGTTGGGCCGCGGTTTTGTGGTTGTCGGACATCGCGAGTGTGGCGCCGTCGACCTTGCGGGCGGCGAGCACCTCGATGTCGAATCCGGCGCGGTCCTCAGCCAGCGACATCGCGGCGATCGACGAGGACGGGATGTCGAGCTTCACGACATCCCCGTAGTCCACGCTTGCGGGGGAGAGCGCGGGCAGGCCGAGCCGCGACGCCAGCGTCTGCGCGATGTACGAGGCCTGCGCGGCGTGCATCGCGCCCTCGGCGAAACGCCCGTCGCAACTGACGGCCACGGTGGTCCATGCGTCGGCGGCCGATCGCGCCGCGAGATAGCGCATCATCATGGGCCGGCCGTCGGACGTGCCCGGGGCGGCGGCGGAACCCGTTCCGGACGACGCCGTCAGATACGCGCTCTCGCAGGTGCTCAGCTCGGACGCGTCGTCGATCTGCGCCTCAAGACGCGGTGCTCCGGAGACCGACGTCGAGCAGCCGGCGAGCGAGACGGCCATGCCGATCGCCGCTGTCAGCGCGATCGCGGCGTGTGCGTGTGCGCGTGCGAACGTGCGCGCGAACGCCGCCGAACCGGCCCGACCGACCGTCCAATCCCGAAGTGTCTGCATAAAACAGTAGAGTAAACACCGACTATGACCATATCGGCCAAGAACGGGCTCAAGCGCCGCGGTTAAGCCGTAATAACTTAAGACTTATAGGGAGGTCTTGCGAAATGGAACTGGACCTGACGTCAATCCACAAGCTCGCAGCGGAGCAGGGCATCGACGCGCAAACGCTCGATGCCGCGCTTTCGGAGGCGCTCCGCCTCGCGTACCTCAAGACCCCGCACGCGGCCAAGCACGCCCGCGTCGAGCTCGACGACCGCGCCGGCACCTTCACGGTGTGGGCGGCCGACGAGACCCCGGGCACGCCCACCGAGGACGATCCGCATCCCGCGCCGATCATCGGCGAGGAGTACGACGACACCCCGAAGGACTTCGGCCGTCTCGCCGCCTCCACCGCCCGTCAGGTCCTGTCCCAGCTGTTCCGTCACGCCGAGGACGAGCGCGTGTTCGGCGCCTTCTCCGGGCAGAAGGGCAAGCTCATCACGGGCATCGTCCAGCAGGATGTGAAAGACCCGTCCAACGTGCATATCGCCGTGGGCGACGTCGAAGCCCTGCTGCCCCGCCGCGAGCAGGTTCCGGGCGAGCGCTACCGTCATGGTGAGCGTCTGCGCGTGTTCGTCGTCAACGTCGGCCGTGGCGTCAGGGGCCCGGAGATCGTCGTCTCCCGCTCCCACCCGGATCTGGTGCGTCGCCTGTTCGAGCGCGAGGTGCCGGAGCTGGCGTCCGGCGCGGTGTCGATCATGGCGATCGCGCGCGAGGCCGGAGCCCGCACGAAGATCGCGGTGAAGGCCAACACCGACGGCGTGAACCCGAAGGGCGCGCTGATCGGCCCCGGTGGAGCCCGTGTGCGCGCGGTGATGGAGAACCTCGGTCCGGAGAAGATCGACATCGTCGACTACTCCGACGATCCGGCCAAGTTCGTCGCCTCCGCGCTGAGCCCGGCCGTCGCGACCGGTGTGCAGGTCATCAGCGAGAAGAACAAGACGGCCATCGCGTTCATCCACGACGACCAGCTCTCCCTCGCCATCGGCAGGGAAGGGCAGAACGCGCGTCTCGCCGCCAAGCTCACCGGCTGGAAGATCGGCATCGAATCCGCCGAGGCGCACGCCAGGAAGCTCGCGGCCGAGAAGCAGGCCGACTGACCTTTCCGTGGCGTCGGGCGTGTGGGGTGTGCCGGCCTCGGCCGCCGCACCTTCGGGCGTGGCGCATCCAGCGTACTGAGTATGCTTGATGCGGTATGCCGGGCGCAAGCATGCCCGGCCGAAGAATGAGGAATTCACAATCATGGTCGTACGATGAACAGGCTCGCCGTCATCGAGATTTGACCGCGCCGGCGCGTGGTCACGATAAGGAGAACAAGTAGTGGCGAAACCACGCGTTTATGAAATTGCCAAGGCCCTTGGCGTCGACAGCAAGACCGTGCTGGAGAAGCTCAAGGATATGGGGGAGTTCGTCAAGTCCGCCTCCTCCACCGTCGAACCCCCGGTGGTTCGCAAATTGAGGTCCGCCTTCGCCGACCAGAACGGTCACGGCGACAAGGGCGGCAAGCAGGGCCCGAAGCCCGCGCCTGCGGCGAGGTCCGCCAGGCCGGCGGCCCCGCATTCGCCGGCGCCGAAGCCGGCCGCTCCCGCGCCCGTTCCGGGTCCGGGCCACAGCACCCCCGCCGACGGCGAGGGGCGTCAGCATCCGACGCCCACTCCGGGCGCCCGTCCCGGTCCGCGCCCCGCGCGCCCCGGCCAGCACGAGCAGTCCGGCCAGCGTTCCGAGCGTCATGATCGTGACCGTCAGGATCGTCGCGGCGAGCGCGGCGAACGTGGCGAGCGCAATGAGCGCGGTGATCGTCGCGACCGTCAGGATCGCGGCCACCGTTCCTCCATGCAGGGCGGCCGTCCGGGCGCGCGTCCTGGCATGCGTCCGCAGGGCGATCGTGATCGTCGTGGCGGCCAGCCGGGCCAGAACGGCGGCGCCCAGTCCGGTCAGACCCCGACTCCGGGCCAGCACTCCTCCCACACCCCGTCCGCGCCGACCCCGCATACGCCGGGTCCGCGTCCGGGCAACAACCCGTTCAGCCGCAAGCAGGGCATGCACACCCCGACGCCGGGTGACATCCCGCGTCCCCATCCGATGGCCCGCCCGACCGTGAACGACGGTCGTGGCCGTGGCGGTCGTCCGGGTCAGGGCGGTGGCCGTGGCGGCTTCCGCAACGGTCGTCCGGGTCAGGGCGGCGCGCAGGGCGCACGTCCGGGCCAGTGGGGCCACAACCGTCCGGGTCAGTCCGGCGGCACCCAGCAGGGCGGCGGCGCACAGCGCGGCGGTTTCCGCGGCGGTCAGGGAACGGGCTTCCAGAACAACGGCCCGAGCACCGGCAGCACCGGTCCTGCGCGCGGTGGTCGCGGCGGTCGCGGCGGCGCCGCGGGCGCGTTTGGCCGTCAGGGCGGCAAGAGCTCCAAGGCGCGTAAGAACAGGCTTGCGAAGCGTCGTGAGTACGAGGAGATCAAAGCGCCGACCATCGGCGGCGTGCGCATCCCGCGTGGCAACGGCCAGACCATCCGTCTGCGTCAGGGCGCGTCCCTGGCCGATCTGGCGGAGAAGATCGACGTCAATCCGGCGGCGCTCGTGACCGTGATGTTCCATCTCGGTGAGATGGCCACGGCCACGCAGTCGCTGGACGAGTCCACCTTCCAGATCCTGGGCGAGGAGATCGGCTGGAACATCCAGATCGTCTCCGCCGAGGAGGAGGACAAGGAGCTGCTCCAGCAGTTCGACATCGATCTGGACGGCGAGGAGCTGCAGGAGGACGAGGATTTGAAGCCCCGTCCGCCGGTCGTCACCGTCATGGGCCATGTCGACCACGGTAAGACCAAGCTGCTCGACACGATCCGTCAGACCAACGTCGTGGCGCGCGAGGCGGGTGGCATCACCCAGCGCATCGGCGCCTACCAGGTGACGGTCGATCTCGAGGGCGAAAAGCGCAAGATCACGTTCCTCGATACCCCGGGCCATGAGGCGTTCACCGCCATGCGTGCCCGTGGTGCCGAGATCACCGACGTCGCGATCATCGTCGTGGCGGCGGATGACGGCGTCATGCCGCAGACCGTCGAGGCGATCAACCATGCGAAGGCCGCCAAGGTGCCGATCGTCGTGGCCGTCAACAAGATCGACAAGCCGGGCGCGAACCCCGACAAGGTGCGCGGCCAGCTCACCGAGTTCGGTCTGGTGCCGGAGGAGTACGGCGGCGACACGATGTTCGTCGACATCTCCGCCAAGCAGAACATCAACGTGGACAAGCTCCTCGAAGCCGTGCTGCTTACCGCCGACGCGGATCTCGACCTGCGCGCGAACCCGGATATGGACGCCCGCGGCGCCACCATCGAGGCCAGGCTCGACAAGGGCCGCGGCGCCGTGGCCACCGTGCTCGTCCAGCAGGGCACCCTGCACATCGGCGACGCGATCGTGGCCGGCACCTCGTACGGCCGCGTGCGCGCGATGCTCGACGAGAACGGCAACCACATGAAGGAGGCCACCCCGTCCACGCCTGTTCAGGTGCTGGGCCTGACCTCCGTGCCGACCGCAGGCGACCTGTTCCTCGTCGCCCCGGACGACCGCACCGCACGCCAGATCGCCGAGAAGCGCCAGGCCACCGAGCGCGCCGCCCAGCTGGCCAAGCGCCGCAAGGTCGTCTCCCTCGAGTCCCTGAAGGAGCAGTTCGCCAAGTCCGAGGTGGACATGCTCAACATAGTCATCAAGGGCGATTCCTCCGGCTCCGTCGAGGCGCTCGAGGACTCCCTGATGAAGATCGAGGTGTCCGACGAGGTCGGCATCCAGGTCATCCACCGCGGCGTCGGCGCGATCACGCAGAACGACGTCAACCTCGCCACGGTCGACAAGGCCGTCATCCTCGGCTTCAACGTGCGCCCGAACCGTCAGGTCCAGGAGCTCGCCGACCGCGAGGGCGTGGAGATCAAGTACTACTCGATCATCTACAAGGCCATCGAGGACATCGAGGCCGCCCTGAAGGGCATGCTCAAGCCGGAGTACGAGGAGGTCGTCACCTCCCACAGCGAGATCCGCGAGATCTTCCGTTCGTCCAAGTTCGGCAACATCGCCGGCGTTATGGTCCAGGACGGCGAGGTCAAGCGCGGCACGAAGTGCCGTATCCTGCGCAACGGCGTCGCCACGGTCAACGACCTCGAGATCTCCTCGCTGCGTCGTTTCAAGGACGACGTGCAGTCCGTCAAGGAGGGCTACGAGGCCGGTATCAACCTCGGTTCGTTCAACGACATCGAGATCGGCGACATCATCGAGACCTTCGAGATGCGGGAAGTCGAGCGCAAGTAGTCCGTCCACATATCCGGCTTCGGAAGCTTCGGCGTGCGGTGCGCATCGCATCGCGCGCCGAAACCCGGCCGGTATCCGGTATCTCCGACATGCTCCCGCTGACGGCACTGTCCGCCAGCGGGAGCAGTCATACTCGCGAACACAAAGGATTTTTCTTATGGCAGGAACCAACCCCCGCGCCGCGAGGATCGCGGCCCTGATTCAGCGCGTCATCGCCTCGTCGATCGAACGCGAGTTGCATGACAAGCGACTGACGAACATCACCATCACCGAGGTCCGTGTGACCAACGACCTGCAGATCGCCAAGGTCTACTGGACCCAGTACGGCCACGAGGGCCACGAGCAGGGCGAGCGCAAGCGCGCCCAGCAGGCGCTCGATCAGGCCAAGGGCCATCTGCGTTCGCTCGTCGGGCGCAAGGCCGGCTTGCGTCTGACCCCGCAGCTGCAGTTCGTCTTCGACGAGGTGCCGGGCGAGGCCCACGAGATCGAGGACATCCTCGTCGTGGCGCGCAAGCGCGACGAGGAGCTCGCCCGCGCCCGCGCGACAGCCCAGTACGCCGGCGACGCCGATCCGTACAAGCATGACGACAGGGACGAGGACGCCGAGTCCGACGGCTTCGACGACGACGAGTTCGACGACGACGGCTTCGGGGATTTCGACGAGGCCGACGACGTGGACTCCTCCGACGATACGGACACGGACGATACTGACACGGACAATACGGACGGCACGGACGACTCGCGTGAGTGACGGCCTGCTCATCGTCGACAAGCCGCTGGGCGTGACCAGCTTCGACGCCGTCGCCGCCGTACGCGGCGCGCTGCACACGAAGAAGGTCGGCCACGCCGGCACACTCGACCCGATGGCCACGGGCATGCTGGTCATCGGGTTCGGCCGCGCCACGCGTCTGCTGCAGTACCTCGTCGAGCACGACAAGACCTACGAGGCGACGATCCGCCTTGGCATGCGCACCACCACCGACGACGCCGAAGGCGATCAGGTCCTCGACCCCGAGTCGTCCGCGCGCTGGCGTGAGCTGTCCGAAAGGGCGGCCGGGACGGCCGGCGCCGCGGCGGAGCCAACGGCGGGTTCGGACGCGCGAGTCTGGCGGACGATCATCGAACGGACCATCGCCGATCGATTCATCGGCGACATCGAGCAGGTGCCGAACGCCTTCTCCGCCATCAAGATCAACGGCAAACGCGCCTACGACCTCGCCCGCGAGGGCAAGGACGTCGAACTCAAGGCGCGCCCCGTGCACATCGCCGAATTCGCGGTGCTGGACGTGCGCCCCGGCCGCGCGTCGTCCGCGGTCGCCGGCGCGCCGCTGATCGCCACGGGTGATGCGGGTGACGCGCAAACCGATGTGAGCGTTATGTCAGCCGACGCGACGATCCCCGTCATCGACGTGGACGTGCGCGTCAGCTGCTCGTCGGGCACGTACATCCGCGCCCTGGCCCGCGATCTGGGCGACGCGCTCGGCGTCGGCGGCTCGCTGACCCGGCTGCGTCGCACGCGCGTCGGCCGGTTCGCGCTTGCCGACGATCGTTCCGGACTCGCTGTCACAGTCGTGTTGCCCTCCGACGCACGAGCGTCGGGAAGCGCGGACGTCTCCGATGCCGATGTTCCGGCGATTCGCGCGATCGGCGCGCACACCGAGGAGAAGACCTTCACCAACCGCGCGGGCGAGACGATCACCCGCGCCCACTGCGTGCTGGACACGCCGGACGGACTGTCCGGCGGGGAACGGGCCGACTGGCTCGTCGCGAGGTCGGTCGGCATGGCCGACGCGGCGCGCGGCGCGATGCCGGTCATCGAGATCGACGCGGCCGAGGCGCGTGAACTGCGATTCGGCCGGCGCATCGAACGCGACCTTGTCAGAGGCGTGCAGGCGGCTGCCATCGCCCCGGCCGAATCGTCGGACGCAGTGTCGGTGGGCGTCGAATCGTCGGGCACCGCGACGGCCGACGACGTCGTGGCGATCGTCGAACGCGCCAACGCGCACCAGATCAAACCGAGCGTCGTCTTCCCCGCCGGATAGCCCCGCGCATGGCCCGCGCCCGGTCGCGAGTCGCCCGGTCGTGAGCCGTCCGGCCCGAGCCACCACTGCTGCTAGAGTGGACGCGGGCCGCGCCGGGCGGGGCCGTGAAACGCCCCAGGCCTCTTTTGAAACCTGTTGAACCCCTGAAACCACCGGAATCCCCGAGGAACGACCATGGCAATGAACATCACGCATCTGACCCCCGATGAGAACGGCGACGTCGTCTGGCCCGCCTTCGACAACGACAGAAGGGCCGTGGTCACGTTGGGGGCGTTCGACGGCATGCATCTGGGGCATCAGGCCGTCGTGCGCCGCGTGGTCGAGCTCGCGCGCAGGCACGACGCGTTCTCCGTGGTGATCCTGTTCGATCCGCGACCCGCGTTCGTGCACCGCTGGGCCGCCGCACACGACGGCGTGGAGCCCGGCGAGGGCGTCATCGACGCGAACGCCCTGAACGGCGTCGACGACCGGCTCAGGACGCTGGAGGAGCTCGGTGTCGAACACGCGCTCGTCGTCGACTACACGCTGGCGTTCGCCGCGAAATCGTACATCTTCTTCCTCGGCCAGCTCACAGGCAAACTCGGCATGCGCACGCTCGTGCTCGGCTCCGACGCCGCGATGGGCGCCGGACGCAAGGGCGACGTCAAGGCGATCGCCAACCTTGCGGCGGCCACCGGCGTGTTCGAACTCGACGTGGTCGACGACCGCGGTCCCGGCGAGGTGCGCATCCCGCTGGGATGGCAGCCCGAGATGCCGGGGGAGTGGGGCGAGCCCGCCGACCCGCTCGCCGCGATGAGCAAGGCCGAGCGTCGCGCATGGAGCAAGCGCCATCAGGCCCGGGCCACGCGCGCATGGAGCTCCAGCAACGTGCGCTACCTGCTTGGACACGGCCGGATCAAGGACGCGAACGCGATCCTCGGACGCCCGCATGCGGTCGAAGGCGTCGTCGTGCACGGCGAGGAACGCGGACGCACGATCGGCTTCCCGACCGCGAACCTGTCCGAGGAGGTCATCGGCTACCTGCCGGTCGACGGCGTGTACGCCGGATGGCTCGTCGACGGCGACAGCCGCTGGCCCGCCGCGATCTCCATCGGCACCAAGCCCACGTTCAGCGAGAAGACCGGCCTCAACGAGCGCGTCGTCGAAGCGTATGCGATCACCGACGACTGGCTGGAACTCTACGGGCACAGGGTGCGCGTCGAATTCGTCGGCTTCCTGCGCCCGCAGGTGAAGTTCGACGGCGTGGACGCGCTCACCGACGAGCTGAGGCGCAACGTCGAGGAGACGAAGCGACTCACCGCCTGACGGTCAGGCCAAGCGCCTACAGCAGCGCGTCCAGCGCGGCCTTGAGCGACGACACCTGCACGATGGTGAGCCCCGGGATCGTCACGCGCTTGCGCAGCCGGGGCGTGACCGCCGTCGTGAAACCGAGACGCGCCGCCTCGCGCAGGCGGTACTCGAGCCGCGGCGCGGGACGCACCTGACCGGTCAGCGAGATCTCGCCGACCGCGCAGGTCGTGCGGGCGATCGGCGCGTGCTTCGCGGCGCTCGCCAGCGCGGCCACGATCGCGAGGTCGCAGGCCGGCTCTTTCGCGAGCCCGCCGGCGATCGTCGAGATGTACAGGTCGTTCGACAGCAGGTTCACGCGCCCGTGGCGGTACAGCACCGCCACCAGCATCGCGATGCGGTTCGAGTCGACGCCGTTGACGGCGCGGCGCGGCGTCGGCAGCACCGAATTGGTCACCAGCGACTGGATCTCGATCGGCAGGGATCGGTGGCCGTCCAGCGTGAACGTCACGCAGGTGCCCTCCACCGGCGCGTTGCCGTCGTCCGGGCCGTCACCGTCCGTGGTGGACAGGAACAGCCCCGCCGGGTCGGTCACCTCCTCGATGCCCTCGCCGCTCATGTCGAAGCAGCCGACCTCGTCCGTCGGCCCGAAACGGTTCTTCACCGCGCGCAGCATCCTGAGCGCGGTCTCCGCGTCGCCCTCGAACTGGCAGACCACGTCCACCAGATGCTCCAGCGTGCGAGGCCCGGCGATCGAGCCGTCCTTCGTGACGTGCCCCACCAGGAACACAGGCACGTCCAGCGTCTTCGCCACGTCGATCAGGGCGCTCGCCACCTCACGCACCTGCGTAGAGCCGCCCGAGATGCCGTCGACGTCCTGCGAGACGATCGTCTGCGCCGAATCGACGATCGCGAGCGTGGGCCGCTCCTGTTCGATCAATCCCAGCACGGTCGCGAGGTCCGTCGTGGCGGCGAGCAGCAGGTTCTCCTCGACCGCGTCGATGCGCGTGGCGCGAAGTCGCACCTGTCCCTGCGACTCCTCGCCGGAGACGTACAGCACGCGTCCGCCCGCCGCGGCATGGGCGCGCGCGATGTTGCCGGCCGTCTCCAACAGCAGCGTCGACTTGCCGATGCCGGGCTCGCCGGCCACCAGCACCACTGAACCGGGCACGATGCCGCCGCCGAGCACACGGTCGAACTCGGAGAACCCCGTGGGGATGCGCGTCACGTCGTCGGTGCCGATCTCGGTGATCGGGCGGGCCGTGCCGGCCATCACCGTCGTGGATCGCGTGCGGGACGTCCGCCCGTCCGCGCCGATGCCGGACGATCTCGCGCCGCCTGCGATCCCGCCGCCGCGGGCCGCCGAGGTACGCGCCGCCGCCGCGGGACGGGCCTCGTGGAACTCGTCGATCGTGCCCCACTGGCCACATTCGGGGCATTTGCCGAACCATTTGCCGCCGGTCCAGCCACATTCACTGCACAGGTACTGCACATTCGTCTTCGCCATGTCTCGACGCTATCGCCGCGAACAGACAGAACGGCGGACGGAACGGCGGACGGAACGGCGGACGGAACGGCGGGCAGCGTCACACGGCTGTGCCACAATCGGAATCATGCCGAAGTCGAATACCCGTCCGAACAATCGCCCGAAAAGCCCGAAAAGCCGCCCGAACACGCGTGATGCCGCGCGTGGCTCGTCGCACGGCAAACTGACCGTCGTCGTGGTGGCAGCCGTCGTGGCGATGGCTCTCGCGCTGCTCTCCGCGTTCGTGTGGCCGGGGTGGGCGCTCAACAAGGACACGACGCCGAAGGCCAGCCAGACGCAGACCACACAGCCGACCACGCCGAGCATCAAGGCGACGGCGTTGCCGAACGACGCGACCGAACTGCTCAAGGCCATGCCGGACAGCGTGCTCAACTTCGCGCGCACCAAGGCCTCGGACTCGTCCACATGGAGCTCGTCCTCGCCGCTCGAGGAGTACACGCTCACGTATTCGACAGGCAAGAAGGCCGAGGACGTCACGCTGACCGTGGCGCAGTGGAGCACGTCCACGCCCGCCAAGACCCAGTACGACGCGCTCGCCAAGGCGCTGGGCGGCAAGGCGATCGCGTCGGGCGCCGTCAAGGTGCAGGGCTCCGCGACCGGCGACTACGTGGTCAAGGGCGGCGAGGAGGACACCGCGCAGGCGACCGCCGTGTGGCGCAACGACACGGTGGTGTTCCAGGCCACCGGCGCGAAGGCGTCGGTGCAGCGGTTCTACCAGAAGTTCCCGCTGTGACCGTCGGCCGCGATCCGCGGCCCGCATATGGCCGCGCGATGAACCCACGGTGACCGGCCGGGTGCCATCGTCCGAGATCATGTGTATACTCGTGCGAGTTGCAACTTTTACGATTAATCGAAATGGAGGCTTCAGATGGGTTCCGTCATCAAGAAGCGCCGCAAGCGGATGAGCAAGAAGAAGCACCGCAAACTGCTGCGTAAGACCCGCCACCAGCGTAAGTAGTCTTACCTGCATTCAAGGCATGGAAAAACCCCGTGAACCGCAAGGTTCCGGGGTTTTCTCATATGCGCTCCAAGCGCCTGCAGGACGCGCGGCGGATGCGTGTCCTACAGTGCGGGGCGATTCCTCACTTATTGGAGGTGGTCAGGACGCGCGGGCCGTTCGGGTCGCCGACGATGACGGTGTCGACCATGTTGAGGAACAGGCCGTGCTCGACGACGCCCACCGTGTTGATGAGGTCCTCGGCCAGATCGTACGGGTGGTCGATCCTGTCCAGATGCAGGTCGACGACGAAGTTGTTCTCGTCGGTGCGCACTTCCTTGCCGTCGGCGTCGAGGCGCAGGACCGGCTTGTAGCCCTTGGCCTCGAACTTGCGGACGACGTGGCCGGCGCCGAACGGGATGACCTCGACCGGCAGCGGGAACTTGCCGATGGTGTCGACGACCTTGGATTCGTCGACGATCCACACGATCTTGTTGGAGTTCGTCGCCACGATCTTCTCCCACAGCAGGGCCGCGCCGCCGCCCTTGATGCCGTTGAAGTTCTTGTCGACCTCGTCGGCGCCGTCGATGGTCAGGTCGATGTGGTCGACGTCATCGATGTCGACGATCTTGATGCCATAGCTCTCGGCCTGCGCCTGCGTGCGACGGGAGGTGGTGACGCCGGTGAACTCGAGACCCTCCTCCTGGTGGCGGCGGCCGAGCTCGTCCACGAGGAACTTGACGGTCGAACCGGTGCCGAGGCCCGCGATCATGCCGTTCTCGACGAGCTTGGCGGCTTCGATGCCGGCGGCCTTCTTGAGGGCGTCCTGCTGTGCCTTGTCCATGGTGATTCCTTTCCTTGCCAATCGAAAGTCCGTACCCATCCTAACGCGGATGGGAGATTGTGTGCGGTCGTGTCCACTCGTGTTCGCCGGCTGTTCAGCTTCGCCGGCTCCCCCCTGTCAGCGCAGGAAGTCCGCGTCGGTGATGGTGAGGTTGCCGTCGCCGTCCACGAACCCGTCGACCGCGATGTACCCGCGGATGTGCATCGCCTCGCCGGTGAAGTACGGGCTGGTCTTCGGTGCGGGGGAGAAGCGCACCTCGCCCGAGACCTTGAGCCCGCTCGCCACCGGCGCGGGTTGGGTGGCCTGCATGGTCTGGGTGGCCTGCGTGGCCTGCGTGGCCGGCGCGGGCTGTGCGGCCGGTTGCGTTGTCGCCGGTGTGGACGGCTGCCGCGTTGACGGCGCGGCGGCCTGTGTATCAGGCCGGACGGCTTTGGACGGCGTCACCTCGGGCACCGTTGTATCGGACGTCGTCACCTTGGACGCCGCCGAGGGCTTCTTCGCGGTCGTCGCGGTCGTCGTTTTGACGGTTTTGCCGGTCCTGCCCGTCTTGTCCGAGACCGCGCGCGATGTCTCCCTGTCTGCGCCCCTGTCTTCACCCGCACCCGCACCCGCACTGGTGCCGCGATCCAGCATGAGTTGCGCGTCCGGCGGCACGTCGGTGCCTTTCGCGTACGGCGAGTTGAGCAGCGACTGCCAGCCCTCCAGCGGCAGATAGCCGTCCTCGGAGCCTTTGCGGCAGCCCTGCGCGTACGTCCTCGCCAGCTCGTCGACGAGCTCGTTGCCCGCGTTGCCGGCATGTCCCTTGACCCATTTGAAGTCGACCGGACCGGGGCGTTTCGCGATCTCGGCGTCGATCGCCTTGATGATCTCGACGTTCTTCACCGGCTGTTTCTGGGAGTTCCTCCAGCCGTTCCTCTTCCAGCCCTTGAGCCATTTGGTCGAGCAGTTGATCGCGTACTGCGAGTCCGATTCGATGAGCAGCGGCTCGGGGCCGGGGTGCGCGCGCAGCACCTGCAGCACCGCGCACAGCTCGCCGATCTGGTTCGTGCCGTTCGTGGCGCCGCCGGCGTCGTATCCTCTGGAGTCGTGCTCGTGACCGGGGATGCGGCCGCCCCCCGCGTTCGTGTCGTGATCGGCCCACGCCCATCCCATCGGTCCGTTCGGATTGCCCAGCGCCGAGCCGTCGGTGGACACCACAATCGTCTTAGCCATGCCCACCACCATACAAAAGGGGATTCCCGCGGCAATGTTCCACGGGAATCCCCTTTTGCGAATCGGTAATCGTCTATCGCCTACCGGCGGGGCGAATCACTCGGCCAGCGCCTTGTCGACGACGACCTCGGCCTCGGCGAGGACCTTGTCGAGGGCCTCCGGGCTCTCGAAGGACTCGGCGTAGACCTTGTAGATGTTCTCGGTGCCGGAAGGACGGGCGGCGAACCAGTTGTCCTTCGTGGTGACCTTCAGGCCGCCGATCTTGGCGTGGTTGCCCGGCGCCTCGGTGAGCTTGGCGGTGATGTCCTCGCCCGCGAGCTGCGTGGCGGTGACGTCGTCGCCGGTGAGCTTGCCGAACTTCTGCTTCTGCTCGAGCGTGGTCGGGGTGTCGACGCGCTTGTACCAGGACTCGCCGAAGCGGGCCACCTGGTCCTTGTGCAGCTCGGCCGGGTTCTTGCCGGTCTTCGCGGTGATCTCCGCGGCGAGCAGGTCGGGGATGAGACCGTCCTTGTCGGTGGTCCAGATGCGGCCGTCCTTGCGCAGGAAGGACATGCCGGAGCTCTCCTCGCCGCCGAACGCGACCTCGCCCTTGAACAGCGGGTCGACGAACCACTTGAAGCCGACCGGAACCTCCATGACCTTCGCGTTGATCGATGCGGCCACGCGGTCGATCAGGGAGGAGGAGACCAGCGTCTTGCCGACGGCGGCGCCCTCGGGCCAGCCCGGACGGTTGCCGCCGAACAGGTACTCGACGCACACGGCGATGTAGTGGTTCGGGTTCATGACACCCCAGTCGGGGCACACGATGCCGTGACGGTCGGCGTCCGGGTCGGTGCCGCCGACGAGGTCGTACTTGTCCCACGCGCCGGCGTTGAGCTCGTCGACGAGGCCCTTCATCGCGTACGGCGAGGACGGGTCCATGCGGATCTTGCCGTCGTGGTCGATGGTCATGAAGCGCCAGGTCGGGTCGACCTCGGGGCGCACGACGCCGATGCTCAGGCCGTACTTCTCGTTGATGAGCGGCCAGTAGTTGACGGACGCGCCGCCGAGCGGGTCGATGCCGAGGCGCACGCCGGAGGAGCGGATCACGTCGAAGTCGATGACGTTGCCGAGGTCGGCCACGTAGTGCTCGCGGAAGTCGAAGGGCTCGACGTACTCGGACTTGATGGCCTCCTCGTACGGCACGCGCTTGACGTTCTTGTAGTCGGCGAGCAGCTCGTTGGCGCGGGCCGCGATCGCGTTGGTGGTCTCGGCCGGGGCCGGGCCGCCGGTGACCGGGTCGTACTTGAAGCCGCCGTCGGTGGGCGGGTTGTGCGACGGGGTGACGACGATGCCGTCGGCCAGGCCCTCGCCCTCGAAGCGCTGGGTGCCGTCGGCCGCACGGTTGTGCGTCAGGATGGCCTGGGAGACGACCGGGGTCGGCACGAAGTCGCCGCGGGAGTCGACGCGCACGTGCACGCCGTTGGCGACGAGCACCTCGATGGCCGTCTTGCGGGCCGGCTCGGAGAGCGCGTGGGTGTCGGAGCCGAGGTACAGCGGGCCGGTGACGCCGGCCTGCTTGCGGTATTCGGCGATGGCCTGGGAGATGGCGACGATGTGGGCCTCGTTGAACGAGGTCTTCAGGGACGAACCGCGGTGGCCGGAGGTGCCGAAGATGACACGCTGTTCCGGAACGGCCGGGTCGGGGACGAGGTCATAGTACTTGCCGATGACCTCATCGACGTTGATCAGATCTGCTGGGGTGGCGGGCTTGCCCGCGTTGTTAGCTACCATGCCTCCATTCTACGGCGTTCGTGATGTACGACGCGTAACATTTTGTGCTCAATTGTTCTGAAATGTGAGTGAACAGCCGTTGAATTGCGATGTTCCGGCGTAATTCGAGGTCGATTCGCCCATGCCGCGCCGGTGCCGCGCCCGCGACCTGCCCGCGACACACCCGCGACACGGCGACGCCAGTAAACGTTTGCTGAATGTCGTCGACCGTGCTATATTGTCCTCCGTCAGTTTCCTTAGCAGGGTTGCTACTCAAGATTTCGAGGCAAGACCTGAGGCGTGAGCCATACCGTGACGCGTATCCGCTGAACGGTTCCAAAGCTCTTGCCTCAGGTCTTTCTTGTTATCTGGGGTCGATGACGATCACGCGAGGTAACTCACGAACCGATGGAAGAAACAGGAAATGGAGAATCCGATGTCGCATCAGGACGATGTCAAGGCGATCATCACCGCCGTCGGTGGTGCCGCCAACGTCAAGTCGTTGACGCACTGCGCCACCCGACTGCGTTTCGAGTTGAAGGACGCCGGCAAGGTCGATCAGGCCTCGCTCGACTCCAACAAGACCGTGCTGGGAGCCGTTCCCCAGTCCGGTGACCGCTACCAGGTCGTCATCGGCGGCCAGGTGGCCAGCGTATACGACGAGATCATGCACCTGCCCGAGATGGCGGGCCTCGGCTCCGGCACCGTCGACGCCGACGCCGCCGACGGCGAGATGAGCGACGCCGAACTCAAGGCCGCCAAGCGCAGCGAGGGCGTGCGCGGCAAGGTCGCGTGGCTCGACAACTTCTTCGAGTACCTGGCCGACTCCTTCCGCCCGATCCTGGGCGTCCTGCTCGGCGCGTCCATCATCATCGCGCTGGTCAACCTGTTCATCTCGATCGGCGTGATCCCGAACGACGAGGCGAACACCGGTCTCATGTTCATCAAGGCGCTGTGGAAGGGCGTGTTCTACTTCCTGCCCATCATGGTCGCCTACAACGCCGCCAAGAAGCTCAAGGTCGACCCGTGGCTGGGTGGCTCCATCATGGCCGCGCTGATGACCCCGCAGTTCACCGCGCTGTCCGACACCAAGACGTGGGGCGACGCCGTGCAGTGCGTCACCAACGAGACCCTCGGCACCTCCTCCTGCACCGCGACCGTCTTCGGCCTGCCGATGCAGCTGTCCGACTACTCCGGCAACGTGTTCGTGCCGCTCATGATGGCCGCCGTGCTGGCTCTCGTCTACCACGGCCTGAAGCGGATCATCCCCGAAAGCGTCCAGCTGGTCTTCCTGCCGTTCTTCTCCCTGATCATCGTCGGCGCCCTGACCGCCTTCCTCATCGGCCCGCTGGGCGTGTGGGTCGGCAACGGCCTCGGTGTCGGCCTCGCCTGGATGAACGGCCACGCCCCCTTCGTCTTCGCCATCGCGATCCCGCTGCTCTACCCGTTCCTCGTGCCGCTCGGCCTGCACTGGCCGCTCAACGCCCTCATGCTCATGAACATCCAGTCGATGGGCTACGACTTCATCCAGGGCCCGATGGGCACGTGGAACTTCGCCTGCTTCGGCGCCACCGCCGGCGTGCTGTTCCTGTCCATCCGTGACAAGGACGATCAGATGCGCCAGACCTCCATCGGCGCCCTCGCGGCCGGCCTGCTCGGCGGCGTCTCCGAGCCGAGCCTCTACGGCATCCACCTGCGCTACAAGCTCATCTACTCCCGCATGCTCGTCGGCTGTGGCGTCGGCGGTGTCGTGATCGCCGTCCTCGGCTGGCTGTTCCCGTCCACCATCGCCTCCGGCGAGACCGTCCACGGCGTGACCACCACCGCGTTCGCCTTCACCTCCCTGCTGACCATCCCGGTCTTCGATCAGATGTGGGTCTACGCCGTGTCCATCGCCGCCGCGTTCATCACCTCCATGGTCCTGATCATCACCTTCGACTACCGCACCCCGGAGCAGAAGGCCGAGGTCAAGGCCCGCGCCGCCGCCGCGGTCGCCGCCAAGTCCGGTGAGGGCTCCGTCGAGGCCGCCCCGGCCCCGGCCGCCGCTCCGGCCCCGGCTGCCGCTCCGGCCGCCGCCGAGGAGGCGCAGCCTGCCGCCCCGGCCGAGCCGACCACCGCCGTGCTGGCGCCGGTCAACGGCCACGTCGTCTCCCTGGACGACGCCGGCGACCCGGTGTTCGCATCCCGCGCCCTCGGCGAGGGCGTCGGCGTCCAGCCGTCCGACTCCACCGTCAAGGCCCCGGTCTCCGGCGTGCTGCAGACCGTCGCCGAAACCGGCCACGCCTTCGGCCTCAAGACCGACGACGGCGTCGAGGTGCTCGTGCACGTCGGCATCGACACGGTCAAGATGAACGGCGAGGGCTTCGCCGTGGCCGTCGCCAAGGGCGATCGCGTCAACGCCGGTGACACGCTGGTGACCGTCGACTTTGATAAGGTCAAGGCAGCCGGTTACAGCACCACCACCCTGATGACGGTGCTCAACACCGCGATGCTCAAGGCGGTCACTCCGAAGACGGACGTGGACGTCAAGGCCGGCGACGAGGTCATCGCCATCGAGAAGTAACCCGGGCCGTCCCGGGATCGGGAGGAACGCCATGGAAGTGCTTCGCGTCTTCAACAACAACGTCGTTCTGGCGAAGGACGGAGGACGCGAGGTGATCCTCACGGGCCGGGGCCTTGGATTCAAGGCCCGGCCCGGCATGAAGGTCGACAAGGCCAAGGTGGTGCGCGTGTTCGTGCCCGCCGACGGCCGCGACCCCGACCACATGGCCCAGCTGCTGGGCGACATTCCCCCCGAGATCATCAAACTGGTCTCCGACGCCATGGACGAGCTCGGACTGGGTGATCAGGCATCCAGGAACCCGACGCTCGTCATGGCGCTCGCCGACCACGTATGCGGCACGCTGCGCCGCGTCCGCAACGGCATCCCCGCCGTTCCCTACCCCCTCACCGAAGAGGTGCGTTCGCTCTACGGAGACGAATACGCGCAGGGCGAGGCGTTGCTCGCCGCTCTGAACCGCAGGCTCAACGGCGCGCTGCCCTCCACCGAGGCCGTGGCGTTCGCCCTGCATCTGGTCAACGCCGGATTCGCCACCGGCGACCTCTCCCACACGTACGCGATGACCGGCGTCATCCAGCAGCTGCTCGCCGTCATCGAGGGCGCGTACGGCATCACGCTCGACGAGCATTCGGTCAACGTCGGCCGATTCATCACCCATCTGCGCTACCTGTTCGTGCGCATCCACCAGCACAGCCAGCTCGAGCGCGAGCCAGCCGCCATCGTCTCATCGATCAGGCAGTCGTATCCGAAGGCCGCCCAATGCGCCCAACGCATCGCCGAGCTCATCGAACTGCGTCTCGACACCACGCTCACCGAGGACGAGATCGCCTACCTGACCCTCCACGTAGCCCGCGTCACCGCCTCCTAATATGGCCCTCTGACGACGGGCTGGCGGCGAAGCCGACTGGGGGAGAGATTAGGAACGGGCCCCGTCAACCCCTACCGCACCGGCGGAATCGTGCCCGTCGCGGACAGATCCGGCGCCACCTCCGGCACGCGCACGATCAGCGCCTTGCGCTCCACGTCGAAGCGGATGTGTCGCGTCTCCGGCAGCATGTCGCCATCCACCTGCGCCAGCGCCGGCTTCTCCAGCGTCAGTTCGGCGCTCATCCCCTGGATCTGGTCGATTGTCGAATTGGTCGACAGCGGGTTCTGCTCCGCGCGGCCCGTGATCGTCTGATGCACCACGTCGCCGAACAGGTTCGCCCAGCCGAGGATGCCGCCGGTCGTGTCGATGATCTCGAAATCGAGCAGGCCGTCATCATACGAGGCGTTCGGCATCAGCGAGAACACGGGGATCTGCCCGCAGTTGCCGGCCATGAACGTGCGGAATACGAGGCCGCGCGTCGAATGTGTGCTGCCGTCCATGCTCGTGATCGTCACGTTCGCGCGGTACTTCGGCGTGAACAGGTTCTTGACGCCGCCCACGAAATACGCGAGCCAGCTGATGTTCTTCTTGAGACGCGGGTCCGTGTCGTCGATCATCGCCGCGTCGAAGCCGACGCCCGCGATGATGAGGAACGCGTGTCCGTGATCCTCCTCGGGGTGATCGAGCAGCGTGAGCCGTCCCATGTCCACCGTGCGCGAGCCGTGCGAGGTCGCCACCGTCAGTGCGGCGTCGATGTCGTCCACGGGGATACCCATGTTGCGGGCGAACAGGTTGCCGGTGCCGATCGGCACGATGCCGAGCGCGTGGCCCGTGCCCGAGACCGCCGAGGCGACCGTGCGGACCGTGCCGTCGCCGCCGACCGCGATCACCACGTCCGCGCCGTGATCCAGCGCCTCCAGCGCGCACGCGCGGCCGTCCTTGTCCAGCTGCGTGTCGATGAACTCGACCTCGGTCAGCCCCTTGGACGCGCAGAACTCCTCGATGTGCCGCCTGCGCGCCTCGGCCTGCGGCTTCGACGGGTTGACGATGAACGCGTAATGCACCTGATCGTCGTCGCGTTCGACCAGCTTCTCGGCGAGACGCCGACGCCGGTACATCCGGTACGCCAATACGGCCGCCGCCGCGAGGATGGCGACGCCGATGAGAACTGCGATGACGATGATGACGGCTGTGGGCATGATTCCCATTGTTCACGCAAACCCCGCCGCGACGCGCAGCGCCACGACGAAACTCAACGATTCCTCTACGTCGGCTTTTTCTGGCTCCCCTTGTCAGGGGAGCTGGCCCGCGAAGCGGGACTGAGGGGTAGTCAAAGTGATGTAAGCCGTAAACCATCAGACACAGCCGCCCCGTCCCGGTATGATCGGATGTCATGCTTGGTTCCGAAGTTCGCAACAAAATCGACCGTGTCTGGGACGCTTTCTGGTCCGGCGGCATCTCCAACCCGCTCGAGGTGATCGAGCAGATCACTTACCTGCTGTTCATGCGCCGACTCGACATGAATCAGCAGCGCGAGGAGAACAAGGCGCGCCGGCTCCACCGACCGATCGAACACGCGGTGTTCACCGAGGATCAGCGGAACCTGCGCTGGAGCGTCTTCTCGCAGAAGGACCCGGAGACCATGTACGAGATCGTCTCCGAACAGGTGTTCCCGTTCCTGCGGACGATGGGCGGCGCGGAATCCTCCTACGCGGAGCAGATGAAGGACGCGCGATTCACGATCCCCACGTCGCTGCTGCTCGCCAAAACCGTCGACATGCTCTCCGATATCGACATGTCCAACACGGACGTGAACGGAGACCTCTACGAATACCTGCTCTCGAAACTCTCCAGCTCCGGCGTGAACGGCCAGTTCCGCACGCCGCGGCACATCATCCAGCTCATGGTCGCGATGATGGCGCCGACCCCTCGCGACACCATCTGCGATCCCGCGTGCGGCACCTGCGGCTTCCTCGTCGCATCTGCCGAATACGTACGCGAACATCACCCGGAGGTATACAGTGACCCGCTGCTGCGTGAACGGTACGCCACCGACATGTTCCACGGCTACGACTTCGACCGCACCATGCTGCGCATCGGCAGCATGAACCTCATGCTGCACGGCATCGACGATCCCAACGTCCACTACAAGGACTCGCTGAGCGCATCCGGCGACGAGGACGAAGGCCGCTACTCGCTGATCCTCGCCAACCCGCCGTTCTCCGGCAGCCTCGACTACGAGACGACCAGCGCGAAGCTGCTGCGTCAGGTGAAAACCAAGAAAACCGAACTGCTGTTCCTCGCGCACTTCCTGCGCATGCTCGAACCTGGCGGGCGCGCGGCCGTCATCGTGCCTGAAGGCGTCCTGTTCGGCTCGACCGGCGCACACAAGAAACTGCGCAAGGCGCTCGTCGAGGAGCAGAAGCTCGAAGCGGTCGTCAAACTGCCGTCCGGCGTCTTCAAACCGTACGCCGGCGTCAGCACCGCGATCCTCGTGTTCACCAAGACCGATGGCGGCGGCACCGACGACGTATGGTTCTACGACGTGCGCGCCGACGGATACTCCCTCGACGACAAGCGCTCGCCGATCGAGGCCAACGACCTGCCGGACGTGCTCGAGCGCTGGGCGCACCGGCGTGATGAGTCCGAGCGATCCCGGGCGCGGACGGAGCAGTCGTTCTGTGTGCCGAAGGAGGAGATCGCCGGTCAGGAGTACGACCTGAGCCTCAATCGGTACAAGGAGATCGAGTACGAGGAGGAGGAACATCGGCCGGTCTCGGAGATCTTGGATGACATCGACTCGCTTGATTCCGGGATTGCGGCCGATGTCGCGGCATTGCGGGAGCTGCTTTCGTGACGGGTGTGATTCCGGCTCCCTCTGATGAGGGAGCTGTCGCGCGAAGCGTGACTGGGGGAGGAAACTCCTTCGGGGTTGGCCGTGTCGGGGTTGGCCGTGTCGGGACGGCGTATGCGATGCTCGACACACTCAAGGCCGTTCGGCCAAGCCTACAGTCGAGCATCGCATACGTCGCCCCGCCACTCGTTGCGTGGTTTCGTTGCGCTGGCATCCCGCCAGAGTTCGTTACTTTCTCTCGGCTCCCCTTGTCAGGGGAGCTGGCTTCGACGCGAGGGTGGCCGGTGATTCCAAGGCCATCGGCTCCCCTTGTCAGGGGAGCTGGCCCGCGAAGCGGGACTGAGGGGTAGTTCGGTTGGTTGAGAAATGTACGGTGCGGAATAATGGTTCGTGGGTATTGAAAGGGTTATTCGATGACTGATTCCATGATTAAGCCCTCGAAGATGAAGGTGAATATGTCGCGAAACGGTGACGGGGCACTGCCGCGTATGGTGAAACTGGGTGATGTTCTTCATCATTGGAAGGATATGGTCCATGTTGATGACCCGCTTTCGGTGCCATTGATTTCTGTGAAACTGCACGGAAATGGTGCTGTACGCCGTGAAATTGGCGATGGTAAGGCTCCCAAGCCGTTTACGGGTAATCGCGGCCACGCTGGTCAATTTGTGTTTTCACGGATTTGGGCTCGTCGTGGTGCCATGGCACTTATTCCTGAAGAGCTAGATGGAGTCGTGGTTACGAATGAATTCCCGTTATTCGATGTCGATGAGGAAGAACTTGATTCGAGGTACTTGAACTATCTTGTTCAGACTCAGTCGTTTTTGGGAGAATTGGAACGAATAAGCGCTGGGGCGTCAGGACAGAACCGAGTCAAAGAAGCAGCATTCCTGAATATCCACGTTCCCCTTCCATCGTTGGAGGAGCAGAGGCGGATTGTGGCCGTGCTTGATCGGGCCGATGCCATTCGTGCCAAGCGACGTCAGATGCTTGCGGATCTTGACGAGCTTAAGCAGTCATTGTTTGATGAAATGTTTTTGGGTACTGATTTTCCGATTGTTGAGTCGGGTGATCTGATGCCAGTGATGCGTAACGGACTATCTCCTTCAAAACGTGGAACTGTAAGCGCTCGGGTTCTTACCTTATCGGCAATTACTCAAGGAAAGTTTGATGTAAATGCCGTGAAGGAAGGTACTTTTGATACCGAACCTCCTGCTGATAAACGTGTAACTGACCAAGATTTCATGATGTGTCGTGGAAATGGAAATAAATCGTTGGTTGGTGTTGGAGCGTATAGCAGTGAGAATTATCCGGGTCTTGTTTTTCCGGATACAATTATTGCCGGGAGAATAGATTCGAGTAAAATATTATTGCCGTTTTTGGAAATGATTTGGCGCAGTAGATCAGTTCGTGGTCAAATTGAGAAGTCGGCGAGGACAACGAATGGAACATATAAGGTCAATCAGCAGGCGCTTTCACAAATAAGTATCCCACTGCCGCCGATTGAGCTGCAAAAGGAGTTTGCTCGGCGGGTGGAGGCGATTACGGCGGCTCGGGCCAAGGTCGAGCGGGCGCTGGCCTTGGACGACGAGCTGTTCGCCGCCTTGCAGTCCCGGGCCTTCCGTGGCGCCTTGTGACAGGGGCGGATCTGATATATGGACATGGTGAGTCGGCTGCGGCCATCTCGCCATGCCGAGGGGCGCAGCATACAGGTGATTCGCTCACGCGGAACGCCGGATGTCGCCGCCAGGAAATCGTCGCCGATACGGTGCGGTCACAACGTGCGGTCACAACGTGATTCCGGCTCGCGTTTTTGACGTGTTGTGACAATTTTCGTTGTCACAACGTACCGGAATCGCTGCGAATCGCACGTTGTGACAAGAACGGCGGATTGACGACGATCGATGGCCGAGGCCGGATCGTTAGAACGCTTGGAATTCCGCCATTTCATAGTCTGCGTCATTTGTGTGATCGCATTCGTCGCCGGCGATCCGTGTCACAACTCGAAAAAATCGACGTGAATCGCACGTTGTGACAGCTTTTCTTGTCACAACGTGACCGGAACTGGTGTGAATCGCACGTTGTGACAATTCTCCCCGCCTTTCTCCCGCCGTGGAGTCCACCGATGGTCGCGCCGTGTGCATACGCAGGGCGTCGCAGGCCATACGCAGGCTGATTTCCTTGACCGAAATTAGCGGAAGCGGTTCACCGGGGGAACAGATCGAGGTATTGGCGGGCGGTCATGCTCTTTACCGATGAATGGGCGAACGCCCCGGAATCGCGGGTGATGATGAAATCGATGTCGTTGCGTTCGGCGACGGCGCGGATCAGGCCGTCCTCGAAATCGGGCTCATCGGAGTAGGCGGAATCGTCGCACTCCCGCTGGCCGACGGGAAGAACGTCCAACAGCACCAGAAAATGACGGATGAGCTGCCTGCACGCGGGTTCGCCCAGCGGCTTCCTGCACAGGTAATAGAAGTCCTTCAGGGAACCGGAGGTCACGTATCCGGCGGCCTCGGACTTCGCCACCCGTTCCATGAGGGCGGTGGCGGTGTCGTGCTCCGGACGGTTCGCGACCGCATAATCCACAAGGATGTTCGTGTCGAACAGGAGCCTAGATGTCACGGTTCTCGAACTCCTTGCGCATGTCGTCGTAGGTCATGGTGTCCAGTTCGGTGCCGTGTGGCAGATTCGCGATGATGTCCTGGGCGTCCTTGAAGGCGGCCAGTCGCGCCTGCCTGCGCATGTCGCCCGAATCGTCGAACTCGGGGACGACCCCCGTGTTGGCGATGCTCTCCCACAGGTCGCGGATCAGCTCGTTGGGGGTGAGACCGGCCTTCCTGATGTAGTCGTTGGCCACGGCCTTGACCTTGGCGTCGACGCTTGCGGAGACTGTAGCGGTCGCCATCACATCCTCCTGTCTACTATCTACATATAGATAGTAGACAGTCTATTCGCACACCTCGCGCTGGTCAATTCGCAGCATGTATGGCTTAGCCCCTTGCTTCATACTGATATTCGTGTTTTTCTGATGGGAATCCAGCGACGATTCTCGCGCGTGGAACGTACACTGAACAGCAAGGTGGCGCAATGACGGCGTCGGCGCGAGGGGAAGGATGGATGATGGGCAACTTCGATTTCGTGCGTGCGGTGTTCCCGAACTGTGCGGACGACTGCATGAAGGCCGAATCGTACATCTTCTCCGACCCGATAGCGGCCTGCGCCTATGCGCGGCGTGCCATCGACGTGCTGGTCGAGTACCTGCATTACGACGTGCTTGGTTTGGACGAACCGGATCGAGACAATCTGGACGGACGTACCAACAATCCCGAATTCAGGCAGCATGTCGATTCGGCCATCATCAAAAAGCTCAACATCGTCAGGAAGATCGGCAATGTCGCCCTGCATGACGAGGACCCGAACATCTCCGTGGAACAGGCCAATGCCGTCGCGCGTGAGCTGTTCCAGATCATGCTGTGGACCGGATACCGGTTCACAGTGTCGCCGGACAAGGTGCCGCTGGATCGGCAGTTCGATCCGAACCTCGCCAAACGGGCGATGGCGCTCAATCCTCAGCAGCGTAACAAGCTGATCGCGAGCATAAAGAACGAACGTGAGAAGCACGCTCAGGAGATCGCCGAGCGGGACAATCGAATCAAATCGCAGGATGCGACCATCCTCGCGCAGCAGGCAGAGCTTGAGCGAATGCGCGAGCAGATCAAGGCCATGCAGCAGACGGTCAAGCCTGACAAGCACGATTACACCTATAAAGAGGACGAGACGCGAACTGCCCTCATCGACCTGATGCTCGCCGAACAGGGGTGGGACCTGCGGGACGCGCGCAGCCGCGAATTCAAGGTCGAGAACATGCCGAAGACCCAGAAGAACCCCAGCGGCGTCGGATATGTCGACTATGTGCTGTGGGGCGACGACGGTCTGCCGCTCGCCGTTGTGGAGGCGAAACGCACCTCCATCAGCCCGTCGGAGGGGGAGCAGCAGGCGCAAGCGTACGCCGACGCCTTGGAGAAGCTGTACCACAGACGTCCCGTCATCTTCATGACCAACGGATACAAGACGCGCATCTGGGATGACCGGGGCAGCGGTGACGAGAAGTCTGGCGGTGACGAGAAGTCGGTCGGGTATCCGCCGCGTGACGTGGAGGGATTCTATAAGAAGGACGAACTGGAACGGCTCATCGCCCGCCGGAAGGATGCGCGCGTGCTGTCCGCCGAGCCGATCTCCCTGCGCATCGCCGGCCGACCCTACCAGCAGGCGGCCATCAAGGCGGTCGACGAGGCGTTCGACGCCCGACAGCGTGCGGCGCTGCTCGTCATGGCCACGGGCACGGGCAAGACCCGAGTCGTCGTGTCACTCGTCGAACAGCTGATGAAGGCCGGATGGGTCTATCGCGTGCTGTTCCTCGCGGACCGTACCGCGCTCGTCAATCAGGCGGCGAACGCGTTCAAGAACAAGGACCACGGTCTGGGCAAGACCGTGCCGGTCGTCAACCTGCTTGAGGATGACAAAGCGGCTTCGGGTCGCGTGTACCTGAGCACGTACCAGACGATGATGAACCTCGTCAACGTCCGTGAACTGGGGGAGAACGGCGGTGACGACGGTGCGCGCGGCAAGTCGCTGCGCTTCGGCCCCGGCTTCTTCGATCTGGTCATCATCGACGAGGCGCACCGCTCCGTATATGCGAAATACGGGGTCCTGTTCCGGTATTTCGATTCGCTGCTGGTGGGGCTCACCGCAACGCCGAAGAACGAGGTGGACCGCAATACGTACCGGCTGTTCGGGCTGGAATACGACGAACACACCGGAGGCGTGCCCACGTTCGCCTACGATTTCGAGCAGGCGGTGAAGGAAGGCTATCTCGTGCCGGCACGGGTGCTGCCGGTCAATACGAAGTTCATGGATCGCGGCATCACCTATGACGAGCTGTCGCCCGAGGAACAGGAGGAGTGGGACTCCAAGGACTGGGACGAAACCGGCGACGTCCCCGACAAGGTCGACGCGAACGACGTCAACCGCGTACTGTTCAACGAGGACACCATCGACAAGATCCTCGGCACGCTCATGACGCACGGCATACACGTCGAAGGCGGCGACACGCTCGGCAAGACCATCATCTTCGCGCGCAACCAGGCGCACGCCGAAGCCATCAAGGCGCGATTCGACGCAGGCTGGCCGCAATACGGCGGCACGTTCGCGCGCATCATCACGCACGCCACGCGCGACGCCCAGGCGCTGATCGAGTCGTTCGAGGACCCGGAGGGGGAACCGCATATCGCCATCAGCGTCGACATGCTCGACACGGGCGTCGATGTGCCGGAGGTCGTCAACCTCGTCTTCTTCAAACCGGTGATGAGCCGCACGAAATACTGGCAGATGCTCGGACGCGGCACACGCCTGTGCGCGGACCTCTTCGGGCCGGGCAAAGACAAGACGGAGTTCCTCATCATCGACTGCTGCCGCAACGTCGCCTTCTTCAACGAGCATTTCGAGGAGAGCAACGGCTACACAGGGCGATCCGCGAGGGAACGCCTGTTCCTGCTGCGGCTGGGGTTGTTGGAGACGCTTGATCGGGCTGCGGCGGAAGACCCGAAGCTCCCGGAGCGTCTGGCATCGGCCGCGTTCGGCGGCTCCGACGACGATCTGGCCCACTACCGCAGCGGGCTGGTACGCATCCTCAATGGTATCGTCGGCGGCATGGACCCGGACGGCAACGTACTGGTCAGGCCGCATCGGCTCGACATCGAAACCCTTTCGAACAAGGATTGGTGGGCGTCGGTCACGAACGACAAGACGGTGCGTGCGGCGGGACTCGCCGGACTGCCGACCACGTTCGACGACGGCGAGGACACCGGTACGATGTCGAGCCGCACGAGGGCGCGCTGGTTCGATCTGCGCGTGTACACCTACGAGCTGGCGCTGCTGCGCGCCAAGGCCGAAGCGTCGGAAGACGCGGGCGGTGCCGACAGTGGCGACGGCGGCGCATCTGGATATGGTGTCGAGGAACCGGGCATCTCCCCGGACAAGGCGTGTCAGGACATTCGCGGTGTCGCCGAGCAGCTGCTCGACCCGCAGAAGCGCAACATCCCGGGCATAGCGGAATGCGCCGAGCTGCTCGAAGCGGTGGCGGGCGAGGACTGGTGGACGGACGTCACCGTGCCGATGCTGGAGACCGCGCGCAAACGCATCCGCACGCTCGTACGCTATGTGAACAACACACGACGCAACATCGTCTTCACCGACTTCGAGGACGAACTCACCATCGAAGCGGAATCAGGCGTGACCGGCGGAGGCGACGTCGCCGCGGTCGATATGGAACGCTTCCGGGAAAAGGCCGGAGCGTTCCTTAGGGGACTGGAGAATGACATCACCCTCGCGCGCGTGCGCATGGGAAGCCAACTCACCGAACTGGACCTCCGACGGCTCGAACGCATGCTGCTCGACAACGGCGTGGGCAGCGAACAGGACATCGAGGCGGCCGCCGAACTCAGCGGCGGCTTCGGCCTGTTCATCCGCTCGCTCGTAGGGCTGGACCGGAACGCCGTCGAAACGGCGTTCGCACGGTTCCTTGACGGCAAACGCTACAACGCCAGGCAGATACGTTTCGTGAACCTCATCGTGCGCGAGCTCACCGCGAACGGGGCGATGGACGGCAGCCGGCTGTACGAATCGCCGTTCATCGACATGGACGCGAACGGCCCCGAAGGGGTGTTCCCCGACGGACGGGACATCGACGTGATCTGCGACATCCTCGACGGTGTGAGGCGTTCGGCCATCCCGCTGCTGAAAACCGCGTGACGGAACGGCGATACGCTCGTCCTGCGTGTCGGCTTACGGCGGTAGGCTTGGCGCATGCTTGATATTCAATTCATTCGTGAACACGCCGACATCGTCAAGGAATCCCAGCGCAAGCGCGGCGAATCCGTCGAACTCGTCGACGAGGTGCTGCGCTCCGACGAGACGCGCCGCTCCTCCCTCAAGGAGTTCGAGGCCGCCCGCGCCCAGCAGAAGGAGATCGGCAAGAAGGTCGCCGCCGCCCCGGCGGACGAGAAGGCCGCGCTGATCGCCCAGACCAAGGAGCTCGCCGCCAAGGTCGCCGAGTACAAGGCCACCGCCGACGCCGCGTCCGAGGAATACACCACCGCGATGTGGAAGCTGTCCAACATCGTCGAGCCGGAGGCACCGGAAGGCGGCGAGGACGACTACGTCGTCGTCAAGAAGGTCGGCCAGATCCGCGACTTCGAGGCCGAGGGCTTCGAGCCGAAGGACCACCTGACCCTCGGCACCGGCGTGGCCGGCATCGACATGCGCCGCGGCGTCAAGGTCGGCGGCTCCCGCTTCTACTTCCTGCGCGGCGCGGTCGCCCGCATGCAGATCGCCATGCTCACCATGGCCGTCGACCAGGCCGAGCAGCACGGCTTCGTGCTCGCCATCACCCCGACGCTCGTGCGCCCCGAGGTCATGGCCGGCACCGGCTTCCTCAACTCCCACGCCGACGAGATCTACCGCCTGCGCGAGCCCGACGACCAGTATCTCGTCGGCACGTCCGAAGTGGCGCTCGCCGGCATGCACGAGAACGAGATCCTCGACCTCGGCAACGGCCCGCTGCGCTACTGCGGCTGGAGCTCCTGCTACCGCCGCGAGGCCGGCGCCGCAGGCAAGGACACCTCCGGCATCATCCGCGTCCACCAGTTCGACAAGGTGGAGATGTTCGTCTACGCCAAGCAGGAGGACTCCTACGCGGAGCACCAGCACCTGCTCGAGATGGAGCAGGAGATGCTCGCCAAGGTCGAGGTGCCGTACCGCATCATCGACACCGCTGCCGGCGACCTCGGCTCCTCCGCCGCCCGCAAGTTCGACTGCGAGGCGTGGGTGCCGACCCAGGGCCGCTACCGCGAGCTCACCTCCACCTCGAACTGCACCGAGTACCAGGCCCGCCGCCTCAACATCCGCGAGCGCACCGAAGACGGCTCCACCCGTCCGGTCTCCACGCTCAACGGCACCCTCGCCACCACCCGCTGGCTCGTCGCGATCCTCGAGAACCACCAGCAGAAGGATGGCTCCATCGAGATCCCGCAGGCCATGCGTCCGTACATGGGCGGCCGCGAGGCCATCGAGCCGACGAAATGGGAGGCGTGACCTTCCGTCACAACCGCACCCGTTGGCTGCGTCTTGTGCCCCGCGACGCTTTGTCTGCCGTCTGATCCTATAGGATCGGACGAAAAGGCGGGTTATGCGGGGCCGTTGCCGCCCGATCCTATAGGATCAGACGGAAACGGGGCCGCGGGAAGGACTTTTTTGTCCGATTCTTCAGTATCGGGCGTCAAGGGGCCATCCCATCTGTATAATGGAACGTCGTGCGCGGTGCCGAAATGGTCCGCGCGCGTCACGGACAGATGTCTGAGCGGTCTAAAGAGACGGTCTTGAAAACCGTTGGAGCGCAAGCTCCCGCGAGTTCGAATCTCGCTCTGTCCGCATTCAAGGGGGTTCCGGGCCAATCGCCCGGAGCCCCTTATTTTGTGAATTCCAGCTAAATAGGAAACGCGAGGCTTAACAGCGGTATGCGATAGACTGAGACGCGACGCCGTAACATGCGGTGTCCCCGTTGATATGACGGGCCGTTACCGGCGGAAGCTGGTAGCAAAAAGGCCCGACGCTTGCAACATCGGGCCTTGTTGTGGTTATCGGCTTTCGCCCCTAACCAAAGGTTACGAAATGAATCATATCACGATGCACGGCAGTCTGATTGTGAACGGGCGCACGGTTATCGTCCATGTAGGCGACAACGAGGCGACGGCCATGGTTGATGGCACGCACTTCAACGTGCGTAGCCTGTGGCAGCTCTATCAGTTGCTGAGACTGCTCGTGTAGCGGTCATTAAGGCGCGGTGCCCCTACCGGGTGCCGTGCCCGTAACCAAATCAAGCAGGACCGAAACCATACAGCCGTGGGTGGAATCGGCCGTTTTCCATGGGGCTTTCCGCGCATATAATGCGACGCGGGTACTTGAATCTGCATTCAGTCGTAGTGCGTCGAATCGGTAGGGGAACAGCAGGTATATAAGGAGCGGGTATGTCGTTGCCGTTGTGGGAGAGGCCGATCGCGTTGGCCGAGGCGTTGGTGGCGAAGCACACCGTGAAACTGGCTCCGGAACCGGCGGGGGAGCGCGAGGGGCTCGTCATCGTCTCGCATTCGGTGCAGGCGGACGCCGTGCAGTCGGAAACCGGCTTCGCGGGCGACTCCGTCGCCGATGTGTTCGGGGCGTCACGGGATTCGGCGGATCGGTCCGATTCTCCGGCGATCCGTCCGCTCACGCTGGTCACGGTCGGCGACTCGCTCACCGTCGGATGCGGTGTCGCCAATCAGAGCGAGGGATTGACGCCGGACATGGCCCACGCGCTCGCGAGCCGGACCGGCCGTCCGGTGCGCTGGACGACCCACGGCAAGCTCGGCGCGACGATGCGCCGTGTGCGCTTCCGCCTGCTGCCTGAAGTCACGGAGACGCCGGATCTGCTCGTGCTGTGCGCCGGATCGAACGATCTGATGGCGCGTCGCAGCATGAAGGAGTGGAGCGCCGACCTCACCGCCGCCATCGACGAGGCCAAGGCGCTGTGCCCGAACGTCGTGGTGATCAGTTCCGGTCAGGTGTACCGTTCGCCGGCGCTCGGTCGCACGCTGCGCAAGGCGATTCTCGAGATGACCGACGCGCAGACCGCGATCAGCCGCCGGATCTGCGCGGACAGGCAGGTGACGTTCGTCGACATGACGCATTACGACACGGGGCTCACCGACGCCGAATTCTGGGCCGACGACGATTTCCATCCTTCGAAGCGCTGCTACCAGCTGCTTGCGGACGGGGTCGTCGAGCAGGCCGTGCCCGGTCTGGCCGACTATTTCGACAAGCAGGCGTAGCGTACGATCACACGATGTACGATCACACGATCCGGCGGTCGGCGGCCCAGCGGGTCAGTTCGGTGCGGTTGGACAGCTGCAGCTTGCGTAGCACCGAGCTCATGTGCGTCTCGACGGTCTTGATCGAGATGAACAGTTCGGCGGCGACCTCCTTGTACGTGTAGCCGCGTGCGATCAGCCGCATCACCTCCTGTTCGCGGGCCGACAGGCGGTCGAGCTCCTCGTCGTGGTCAGGTGCGCCGAGACCGGCCCCGAAGCCGCCGCCCAAACCGCCGTCGAACCCGCCGGCCCCGCCGGTCTCCGCTCCGCCCTGGAACGCGGACAGCACGAACCCGGCCAGTTTCGGCGAGAACACCGCATACCCCTCATGCACCTGCTTGATCGAGGAGATCAGATCCCCGCCCGTGATCGTCTTGGTCACGTAGCCGCGCGCGCCGGCGCGGATCACCGACCCCACGTCCTGCGGCGAATCCGACACGGACAGCGCGAGGAACGCGGAGGCGGGGGAGAGCGGATGCGATTTGATGAGGATCTCCGTACCGCCGCCACCCATGCCGCCGGGCACATGCACGTCGAGCAGCACCACATCGGGCTTCGTCGCGGCGATCATCGCGATCGACCCGTCCACGTCGGCGCCCTGGCCGACGATGTCGAACGTCGACGAGAGCGTCGCGATCACGCCCGCGCGGAACATCTCATGGTCGTCGACCACCGCCACTCGGATCGGTCTGTCGATGCCGGGCTTGTCGACTCCGGTCTCACTCGTCGTGTCCGTCGGGTTCTGTGCGTTCATCACTTCGCTCCTTGCCTTGCATTGTGTCTGCCTGCGACCTGCCATCCGCCCTGATCGGCATGTGCATGCGCACCTCGGTGCCCCAGCCGTGCCTCGACACGATCTCCACTCTACCGCCGCGGCGGCGGATGCGCCCGATGATCGATTCGCGGATGCCGAGCCGGTCCGGCGGAATCGCGTCCATATCGAATCCGTCGCCGTGATCGCGCACGAACACCTCGACCAGCGTCGGCCCCGCCTCGCAGTAGACCGACACTGGCTCGCCGCCGTGCGTGACCGCGTTGACCAGCGCCTGCTGCGTCGCGTCGAGCAGCGCGTCGGTCGCGGCGCTCGGTCGCGCGTCGCCCACCGTCACCACCTCGATCGGCCTGCCGTGCTCGTCCTCGACATGCGCCGCGATCTCCTTCAATCCCGCGCCGACCGACCGGTCGGACGTGACGCGCGTCTGATACAGCCATTCGCGCAGTTCGCGCTCCTGACCGCGCGCTAGCGTGAACACGGTGTCCGGCTCGGTGCTGTGCAGCTGGATCAGCGCCAGCGTCTGCAATACGCCGTCATGCAGGTGCGCGGTCATGTCGGCGCGCTCCTCCTCGCGTTCCTTCGACGCACGTTCGGCGGTCAACGACCGCAGCATCGCGTTGGCCCATGGCAGGATCGCCAGCGCCACGCCGACGAGCATGAGGAAGCCGGCGAGGATGATCCGCTTCGGATACGACAGCATCCCCGAATACATCACGTTCATCACGTACGTCACGTAGGACAGGAAGATGAGGATGATGCCGCCGACCATTGTCGGCAGCTGGCCGGTCCTCGCGTCGAACCGCGACCACGCCACGAGCAGTCCCGCCGCGGCGAGCAGCGCCGTCGGGATGAGCTCGCCGTGGTTCGTCACGCCGAGCACGAGACTCAATGCGATGAGCGTCAGTCCCGCGAGCGCGAGCAGGGCCGGCTTGGGGGCGCGTTTGAACGCCTCCGTCACCGTCTCGGCCGTGCCCGACGCCGTTTCCGCACGCGACTGGTCCCGCGTCCTGCCGGTGCGCACGTTCCGATTGCCGCGCGCGAGCGGTGCGTCCGATGTCGGGGCCGACTGCGACCGAGCCGCGGCGGCCGCGACCGGATCGCCCACCGGCACGAACATCCACAGGAACAGGTAGGCCACGATCCCGGCGCCGAACAGGAGCGTCATCGCGATGAACGCGAGCCGGACCCACCCCACGGATACGCCCAGATGCAGTGCGATGCCCCGGCATGCGCCGGTCAATATGCGGCCGCGCTTCGGTCGCATCAGCGGCAGTTGCGCGGGCAGCATCGGAGGCAGCTGCGGGCGCGCGCGGGCGTACGCGGCGTTCGCGCCGTACGATCCGCCGTATGCTTCGCCGTACGTGGCCGGGGATGGGGTCGGAAGTGAGGTCATGCTCCCATTGTGCCCGATTCAGGGCGGCTTCCAAGGGGTTCAAGCCCGCGTTCAGGGAAGAATCAGGGTGTTCCCGGACGGCTGTGCAAGCGGCCGGCTGATGTAATGGAGGCATGAACGACAACAAGAATCCCAAGGAACGCTTCTTCTCCTGGATACGCTCCACCGGCGTGATGCGCGGCGACGACCGCTGGATCGGCGGCGTATGCAGCGGACTGGCCGTGCGCCTCGGATGGAACCCGACACTGACCCGCGCGCTGCTGCTCGCCTCGACCCTGCTGTTCGGGTTCGGCGCGGCCCTCTACGCCCTCGCATGGGCGCTGCTTCCCGACTCACGTGACGGCCGCATCCTCGCCGAGGACGTGATCGCCGGACAGTGGGACTGGATCTGCATCGGCGTGATCGTCGTGTTCGCGGTCGCCCTGATCATCCCCGGTGCAGGCTGGGCCGCGATCGTCGCGGCGGCCGTCGTGCTGTGGGCGATCTGCCAGAGCAGCGTGCGACAGCAGCACGGCTACGGCTTCGGCGCGCGATCGGGCGGTGGCAGGAACGGGAATAACGGTCCGAATGGCCAGGCCGGGACTCCGGGCGGCTGGAACGGGCCGTACGGTGGCCCGAATGGTGGTGGTCCGTACGGTAGGCCGAATGGTGGTCCTAGCGGCGGTCCGTACAACGGTCCGGTCGGCGGCAACGGCGCGAACGGTGGTTTCGGCCCGCAAGCCTCCGGCCCTGCGTCGCAAGGCCCGAACCCGAATCCGTTTGCCGGCCCGACTCCCGGCACCCAGCCCCAGCCGGGCGTGTACCCCAATGCCGCCAACCCGCCGCTGTGGCAGGGCGGCGCCACGGCGGGGCCGGTGTCCGGTCCGGCAGCCGCCCCGGCCGGCGCCCGTGCCCCGTACGCGCCGGTCTCCGGAACCCCCTACGGCTCGCGGTCGTCGGCCCCGGCGTCCCCGGTCGTCGCATCGACGCGGCCGCAGACGCCACCGACCCCACGCCGACCCCGTCGCAAGCCGGCCGGCCCGCTCATCGTCCTGACGGTGCTGGGCCTGATCCTCGTCTCCGCGGCCGTCGTGATGATTCGCACCGGCGCAGGCATGACCCGATACGGCTCCGTCGAGGAGGTGCTCACCCAGTCGACGGTGTGGATCTCCGGCGTGTGCATCCTGCTGGGCCTTGTCCTGCTCGCCCTCGGCGCGGCCGGACGACGTTCGGGAGGCTTGATCCCGATCACGGTCCTCGCGGGGATCACCGCGTGCGCCGTGGTCATCGCCAACATCGGCTACGGCTACGTGGTCAACGGGATCTCATCCTCCGCCAACACCGGCAAGTACGCGGAGGTCTCGTTGGGCGGCAATCACAGCTCCTCCAACGCGGACGACATGATCCAGCTGCAGGACGTGCACAACAGCCGCAACTACTGGGTGTCCGACGCGAGCCCCGAGACGTATGACCGGCTCAAAAAAGGCGTGTGGTTCAGCGGCGACTATTACTTCGACTCCACGGCCAACATCGACCTGAGCCAGTTCAACCGCTGGTACCACGCCGACGGGGACCGGAACCGGTACGTGGACGGATGCCCCGCCGGCCAGATCAACCTGATCGTCACCAACGCGAACGTGCAGGTCACCCTGCCCGACGGATGCCCGTACAGTTTCGGCCGCGATCGTGGGATGGACAGCGGGGCCTCGGCGATCGGCGGGCCGGGAACGGTCGTACGGTACGGCAACGCGGTCATGGGCATCCCCGGAGCGGATTGGTCCCAATGGGACGGCGCCGCCTACCGGTACGACTGGTACAGCAACGGCGATGTCGAGGACGATGTCTCGTTCCAGATCAATTTCCTGGAGGGCAACGCCGGCAAGGTCACGGTCAAATACGTCTCCGACAGCACCCTGCCGTCCTACACCGACTTCGTCAAATCACATGTGAAGAACGACGACTGGGGTTCGATCGACGGCACCACCCAACATCACTACGACGTGGAGACCGGCCGGTCCGGGCCGTCCACCGCCGACAAGGCCGACAAGGAGGCCAGCAATGAGTGACGACACCACCAAGGTCCTGCCCCTGCACGACGATGCGGGCGACGAGAAGACGACCGTCCTGCCCGTCCCGGACCCGGTCGAACCGGCCGACACGACCGTCCTGCCGACACCGGTGGCGGCGCAGTCCGCGGCGGCGGCCGCATCCGCCGACACCGAGGTGATGGAACCGACGGTCGCGGTGCGCTCGCAAGCCGTCGAGGACGAGCAGTCCACGCAGGCGCTCAGCCAGATCCCGTCCACAATCGACGATTTCGCGGATACGGCGGATGACTCCGGGGAATCTGCGCCCGCCGACTCCGTGGATGCCGCGGCTCCGGCGGACTTGCCGGATTCCGCTGACGTCGAGCCGACCGAGGCCGTCGCCCCCGAACCGGCTCCGGTCGTGGGAGCCGTCGGCCCGATTCCGCTCGACGTGCCGCTGTCCGACGCGATCCCGCTGGCCGCCCCGGCACCAACCCCGATGCCGACCCCGGCCCCGCAACGCGAAGCGTCAGCCCCGTCCACGCCGATTCCGCCACTTGCCACGGCAGTCCCGACGGCCGCCTCGGCGGCCACACCGGCCACGGCCCTCGAGCCCCCCAAGGGCGCCAGCAAGCCGACCGTCGTGTTCGGCCTGATCGTGCTCCTGATCGGCGTGATCGGCCTGTTCGCCGGCCTCAATCCGACGCTGATCGGCGCGTGGCTCTACGACCTGACCCCGCAGACGGCGACCGCCATCCTGTTCGCCTCGGTCGGCGCGATCCTGCTGGTCATCGCCCTGATCTGGTCCATCGCCAAGGCGGTCTCGAACCGCAAGGCAACGAACCGCAAACCGGACGGTCGCAAGCCGGCATCGGACGCGGACCGCGAATAGACACGATGAATTCACGCGACATATGTCCACAGGACGCCACGCGGCGGACGTGACGCGCCTACAGTAGGGAACCATGATGCGAACGGTAAGGAGAACGTTTTCGGTGGTCGCGGCCGCCGTCGTTCTCCTCGCCGTTTTCGCCGTTCTCGGCCAACTGATGATGCCCGCGTGGCGCGTCGCGCCCTACCGCGACCACATCCAAGTCGTCTCGCCCGATACGACCGTCACCGCGAAACCCACGACGTCCGCATCGGCCCGGACATCCGCGACGATCCCGCACGAAGGCGCGTACCGGACCCGCGAACGCGACATCACCATCCGACTCGACGACGGCGCCACCGTGCCCGCCGTGCTGCGCGAACCGGTCGACGCCCCCGGCAGCCGCCCCGCGTGCCTGTTCGTGCACGGCTCCGGCACCGGCAGCGACGAGGACTTCGGCGACATCGCCAACGCGATGAGCTCCGCCGGCATCGTCACCCTGGTCCCGGCCAAGCGCACCGACGACTACACGCCGCTGCACCGCGACTACCCGCGCTTCGCCCGCGACTACTCCACGGCCTTCGACCTGATGAGGATGATCCCCGGCGTCGACCCGGCGCACACCGGCATCTACGCCGAATCAGAAGGCACATGGATCTCGATGCTCATGGCGAAGCAGCGCCGCGACATCGCGTTCTCCATCCTCTCCTCAGCCCCCGTGTTCAAGGGGCGCGAGCAGATGGCGATGGCGCTGAGCACCACCATGCACGAGGCCGGCGCGCCCGACCCCGTGGTCCGCGACGTCGCCAAACTCATCTCCCTCGACTTCGCACCGTTCGACCTGCGATACGCGGACTTCGACGCCGAATCCACGTTCGACGGGCTCACGATGCCGCTGCTCGTCAACTACGGCGTATACGACACCGCGATGCCGATCGAACAGGGCGCGTCGACCATCATCGACGAGGCCGCCCGACACGGCAACCGCAACGTGACCGTCCGCTACTTCGCCGCCAACCACCAGATGCGCGCCGGCAGGGGACTGTTCTCACCCGGACTGCCACTGGCCGACGGCTACACGAAGACGCTGTCCGACTGGGTCAACGGCGTCGCCATCGCCGGCGCGGACGCGGACGGCTGGGCGACCCCGCAGGTGGCCGGCGTGACGCCTGACCAGCGCTACGCCGCGCCCAGCACCACGCGATCCGGCATCATCGGCTCGCTGGGCGTGCTCGTCGGGCTGATGGCCGCGCCGTTCCTGTGCTTCGCGCTCGCCGTGGTCGGGGGAGTGTTCTTCCTCGCCGCCGAGGCGATGCGCCGCCGCAGGCTCGCCTCCTCGGCCGGCAACGGCACCGGCCTTGGACGGTTCCCCGTCGTCGGCAAGCATGGTCGAGCCCTTGATTCGTGGCCCGGCACCAGCCGCAGCTTCGCGCGGGACGTAGGCTATTCTCGCGGGCTGAAGACGCTGCTTCTCGCGGGCGGTACGTTCGCGACGCTGCTCCTCGCCGCGCTCGGCGGATACCTGTCCTACGTGGGCGTGGCCGCGCTGTACGAATGGCGAAATCCACGGGTCATGGCGCTCGGGTTCATGGGGCTTCGTGTCGCGTCCGTGGCGCTCGCGGTCCTCACGGCGTGGCTGATCACCTGGCTGTGGCACTCGTGGCGGGTGCGTCGCGCGTACATCACCCACGGCCTGTACCCCGCGGCGCGACGCACCCGCTCCTCGTGGGTCCTCGGTCGCTGGCACTGGCTGATGGCGCTGCTCGTCCTCGCCGGCCTGCTGCTGGCCCTGACCATCCTCGCCTTCTGGGGCCTGTTCTCGCTTTAATCCTATTGCGCCGCCTCCGCCTCCTCGAGCCCCGCGAAACCGCCCAACCGCACCGTATGGAGAATCGTCTCCTCGGTGATGTTGCGCCCCGCCGCCGCACCCGCGTCCGCCGCCGCACGCTCGGCGATCATCGCCTCGTACAGCGCGAACGTCGCATCCGAATACGTGCCGAGTTCGCCGCGCAGATACGTTTCGAACGACGTGGCCTCGGGCGTGTCCTCCGCGGTCGTGAGCACGCGCATCGCGACCCCGAGCCTCGGCCAGCGTCCGCGGAAGTCGCGCGCCCAACCGACCTGCGTCGCGATCACCCGTTCCTGACGTGCGATCCGATCGTCGGCAAGCCGGGGGATGTACGGTTCGATGGTCCGCGCGAACTCGTCCGGCGCGGTCGAGGCCATCATGCGCCCGTACTTTTCGGTGACGAGGTTGCGTCCCACGCGGTCCGCCTCGTCCAGATCCCGCGCGTAGCTTTCCAGCAGCGGTGCGTCCCAAGTGAGGAACTGCGCGAGACGCATCTGGTGGAACACCGGCCAGTTGCCCTGGCACGCGGCCCGGCCGCCCTCGTTGTTCGTGCGCTGGAACTGGTCCCATTCGTGCCGCACGATGCGCTCGCGCAGGTCGTCGAGCTCGTCCGTCGTCGATGATGATTCACTCGTCATTTGGATCTTCCTTGGACTTTCCCTCAATCGCAATCACAGGCTGTGCAGGCAGGGCGCGTCGGAGCCGATATGCTCCTCGACATACGGGCGCTGCCATTCGAGGAACGTCTCGTCCGAGGTCGTGAGCCCCTCGCGGCGCAGCTCCTTGACCACATCGCGGGCGATCGACTCGACGATCGACTCGATCCGCTCGGCCGCCGGCGCCGAACCCTTGCCGCCCTCGCCGAATCCGGCGCCACCGTAGCAGGCCGCCGACGACAGGCGCATCACCGTCTCCAGCCGCTCGCACACGTCCGGCAGCAGCGTGAACATCCGGCCGGACAGCTTGCGGAGCGCCGCGAACCGCCACTTGTAGTACGGCGCGTAGCCGACGATCAGCGGCTTGTTGATGAGGAACACCAGCGACGAACAGGCGTCGACGAACTCATGGACCGACATCCACGCGGCGTCGCCGTCCCCGCGTTTGAGCGAGCGCGGCAGATTGTACTGTCCCGCCTGCGCGATCATGCCGAGTCGCTTCGAGATCAATGCGAGCCTCACGTCGTCGGGCATGTCCTTGAACGCCTGACGCGCCTTCGAGAACGCGCCCAGCGGGTCGGCGAACACCTCGCCGTTCGTCGCGGCGGCCAGCGTCGCCTCGTCGAGCAGCATCCACTCGTGCGGCGCGTCGGCGGCCGGCGCCGTGGCGTAGCCGGTGATCGACGTGAAGAAACTGCCGATGCGGAACACGCCGTCGCGGCGGAACGCGCCCTGCGCGCGCGGGGTCGCGGCGTCGGCGCGTGTGAACCCGCGGAAATCGGCTGGCAACGCCTCGTAGTCGGCCTGCAGGCGCTCGCCGATCGCCGCGTAGTCCTCGTCGGTGAGCCACAGGCAGAAGCGCGGGCCGAAATCGTGGTCCTGCGAGTACGCGTCGTCGAACCCGTAGCATTCCGATCCGTGGCCGACGAGTCCGGCGGCGATGCGATCCGCGTATTCGGGGTATTTCGCCCGGATCATCGGCCGGCCGATCTCCTCCCAGTACGCGCGCGCGAGTTTGAGCCCGGAGATGGCGGGGGAGGATGTGGAAGCGCTGGAGGCAGGGGATGCGGTAACGGTTTGGGTGGCGGCCGAGTCTGCCGCGGTCTCGGGACCGTCGTCGGGCTGCCTGTTCACCGTGGCATTCGACGGCTCCGGCGCATCCGCCGGCTTCGTCGCGACTCCCGTATCCGTGGTGTCCGCTCCGGCCTGTTCCCCGGCCTTCGCCTCGGCCTGCTCGAGGTTCGCCTTGGTGATCCGGTAGTAGTCGGTGTCCGTGCCGTAGCACTCCTCGATCACCGCGAGGGAACGACGGTAGTACTCGACCGCGTCCGCATACCGATGTTCCGCGTAGCGCACCTGCGCGAGCCCGGCCAGTGCCGACGCGTAATGCGCGGAGTGTTCCAGATGACCGGTTGCGTAGATCTCCAGCGCCTTCGACGCATGCCAGTCGGCGCCTTCGAGCTTGTCCTCCTGGAGCAGCACGAGCGCCAGGTTCGTGTGCGAGGAGGCCACGTCGATGTCCGCGTCCGGGTTCACGCTCGACGATTCGATCACGCGCAGCGCCTCGCGCAGTTCGAGTTCGGCCTGATGGATGCGGTCGGTTTCGCTGTAGAGCATCGAGAGGTTGTTGTGCAGCGCGGCGAGCCTGCGGTCCTTCGGATCGAAGTTCTTCTCCGCGCACGCGAGGGCCTGCTTGTACAGGTCCTCGGCCTGATCGTAGTGCTTGGCGGCACGCATCGCCGTCGCGCAGTTGATGAGCGTCGTCGCCCACGCTTCGGAACCTTCGAGCCCCATGCGCAGCGCCAGTTCGATGGCGCGCTGGACGATCCACTGGTTCTCCTCGTGACGCCCCTGCGAGCGGTAGAAGCCCATCGTCTCGTTGAGCACGGTCAGCAGACCCGCATCGTCGCCCGCGTTCTCCGCGTCGACCATCGCCTGCTGGAGATACGGGCCCGCCTTGCTGGCGGCGTCATGCGCCTCGAAGATCGCGTCCAGCCCCTTGAGGAACTCCTGCGTGTCGAACGTGGCCGGCTGCTCCGCGTCCGTCACGTCCTCGCCGGCGTCCGCATCGTCGTCGATCGCGCCGTCCGAAGTTCCGCCCGCGAACGCCGACAGCAGCTGCTCGGCCAATGCGTCCTTCGCGTCGTCCCGTGCGTCATCACCCATGTCGTCTCCTTCGTCGAAAAGCGTCTATCACCCCAGTCTAGAAGACGTCGCGGGAGAGGATGGGACGGCGGCTGTGAACTGCGTCACCCGCAATCACACCGGATCACACATGGATCTCGCGCATACGCTGGAACGCCTCGGTGTCGCCCTCGTACTTCCACGAGTAGAAGGCGAGCAGGCCGACCGACAGCACCGCGAGCGGCACGCCGCCCAGGCCGGTGAACCGGTAGTCCATCGCGAAGGAGGTGAGCATCGCGCCACCGACGACCGAACCGACCGCGTTGCCGAAGTTGAACGCGACCTGCACGGCCGCGCCCGCGATCAGCTCGCCGCCGCCCTGACCGGCCTCGGTCATGAGCAGCTGCTGCGGCGCGGAGATGAAGAACAGGCCGAACGCGATCCAGAACGTGAGGATCGCCGTCGTCACATGATTGCCCGGCACGAGCAGCACCATGAGCAGGCCCACGCAGGAGATCGCCTGACCGAGCGCCGCGGTGCCGGCGTGACGCCACCGGTCGGTGATGCGTCCGCCGATGATGCCGCCCACGACCATGCCGAACCCGGCGAGCATCATCATCAGCGGCACAAGGCCCGCCGACCATCCACCGGTCTTCTGCAGCCATGGGGAGACGTAGCTCCACCAGCAGAACACTCCGGCGTTGCCGGTGAACACGGCGGCGAGGATCACCCACGGGCCGCGACGCCTGAGGAAACGGAACTGGCCGAGGATGCCGGTGTCCTTGACCGGCGGCACGAACGGGATCCACGCGAGCGTGAGCACGATCGTCATGCCCGCCCACGCGGCGAGCAGGCCGAACGCGAGACGCCACGACATGAATTCGGCCATCAGCGTGCCGGCGGGCACGCCCAGCATGTTCGCGACCGTCTGACCGGTGACCATCACCGACACGGCCTGCGCCTCCTTGCCCTTGTCCGCCAGGGTCTTGGCGATCAGCGTGGCGGTGCCGAAGAACGCGCCGTGCGGCAGACCCGAGATGAAACGGGCGACGATGAGCATCGCCGCGTTGACGGACAGCGCGCTCATCGCGTTGCCGACCAGTGCGATCACCATGAACAGGACGATGAGGTTCTTCGGCGGCACCTTGCGGCCGAACACGAGGATCAATGTGCCGATGCACACGCCGATCGCGTACGCGGAGATGTAATGGCCTGCAGTCGGGATGTCCACGCCGGTCGCTTTGGCGGCCTGCGGCAGGATGCCCATCATGACGAATTCGGCCGCGCCGAGGATGAACGCGCCCGCGGCCAGCGCCAGGAGACTCTTCTTCATGGTTTCTTCCTCTGATCGTGTTCGGACATGAAAAAAGGGAACCACCGATTCATTATCTGTGGTTCCCTCAGTTGTCGGGCTGGCGGGATTCGTATCAAATGGCGGAGTTCCGCCATTCTTGGACTGTCCATCGCATTTACGATACACTTTCCGATACACCACCAGCAGTCAAAGAAAAAAATGTGATCTTCGTCACATTTCCACTTTCCGATGATTACTACGACACCGCAGATTACCATGTAATGCCCTGTGGACGCGCAGAATTATTGCATTTCGTACTAAGTCCGTTCCTCGATTGCTGGCAGATATCTTCCTCGTACAGAACATACAGATCGTATATCTGTATGGCGCTATGGAATGTTCAAGTCCATGCGCGAGGACACGACAATGGCAATTCACATGGATGCCAACACCGCCCTGAAAAACTGGTGCTTCGATCTGAAGCACGCTTTTGACCCGGCCTCTGCTGACCCGGTTATGCGTGACGGTGCCCCGAAGTTGTATGATGGCGCTCCGGCCTATCGTCTTGAGGTCACCGTGAGCGACAGGGCTACCGATGTTGAGATTCGCAATTCATCAGTTAAGATCAGACATTTGCCCAACAATAAACTGCCGAAGACCTTTGATATTAGGCCAGTTGGTGAGGTCGTTGTCACGCCGTATGTGACTAATGATAATCGACTGGGTCTGAGCTTCGTATTTGATGGCATTGCCGAACCTAATAACAAGTGAGGGTGATGAATTATGGATAGAGAGCAGTTTGAAGACCAAGTTTATGGGGCGGCCCAGATGTTACAACAGTATTCGGACCAGCTGGGCGAGGTCGCGAGCCATTTGTCGCAAATTGAGTATTCAGATTATGCGACTAAGCCGACAATTTTTGATGAGGATGCCGACGGCCTGACCCGCGTTGCGACTATGGTCGGCCAGTACGCCGATTGGCTGGGCGAGCTGAGTCACGAATGGTGATGATGCTGGTCGTGTTCATCTTGGGCTACGTCATCGCGGGCGTAGCCTTTCTTCTTTTAATAGCGTGGGATATGGCCGAATGGCCTTTCAATTACCGTTATGAGGTGATTCATTATGACGACACCAAAAAAGAGACCGCTGAAAATATATGTCGATCGTCTAGATGCGGAAGCATTCAAGGCGGCGTGCGAGGCACGGAATCAATCAATGTCGAAAGTCCTCGGATGGATTATCCATCGTGTGGCGATCAATGTCCAGAAGGACGATCCAATGAGCTTAGACGAGACTTTGAAATATTTAGACAGAAACAGCAAGAAAAGGCAGGTGCTCAAGAACGCCCACGATCTTTCCGAGAAATTGCGGAGGACCGCGACAGAGTCGCCGGACGCATTGCTGCCCGACGCTCTGAATCAAGAGAGCGAATTCGGGCACAGGCTATCAAATGTGGATTTCTTGGACATGGCGTAGGCGGTGATAATGATGGAATATCCAACTAATTACGTGCGCGTGAGGTTATTGGATATAGCTCTGGCATATGGAATTCCACCGAGACTGTTGTGGGAATCTCCTGAAATTCAGAGTCTCCCGTGGGCGTCCGATAGTGACACGCAGAGCAATTGCGAAATTGAAAATTTGGATGATCTCTATATAGGTCTAATCATGAAGGGGAAGGGGAATAATGATGGAAGATAATAGAATTTCCGAGTTTTGGTCGGCGTCGAAATGCGCTCGTATTGCACGTGTCGGTGATTATACGATTCGTCGTATGCTCCGTGATCATAAATTGCAGGACGCCGGTGTAGTCTGCCGAAAAATAGGCGGTCGATGGCAGATCGATTCGGACACTTTCTGCATGTGGCTAATGGCGTCGATGCGGTGACCATTGGCTATGTATATAGCATTTTCTTGGCGTGCAGGTCTGGCCGGAGGGCCAAGAGGCCGATATTGGCGAGCTTGCGAGCCGTATCTGAGGCCGGAGCCATCAGGACTGATCGTCGAGAGATGACGTGCGAGGGTAATTATGAATAGTATTAAGGCATTTCTAATGAGTTCGGTGACGGTACCGGTATGGGCGTTAATCGCTATTTTTATTGCTGGACTTGTTGCTGATCTGGTGCTCAAGGCGATCTCATGGGAGCTGAGCACGAATAGGAAATTGGCCCAAATCGACCATGAGATGGAGCAGGACAACAAGACCTTGTTCTGACGACCTTGTTCTGACCGTGACGAGGGTCGAGGGAGCGGGGATGGTGCGTATAGCCGAGGGTGCCGGTGCGCGTGAGGTGCCGATGGTGCCCACGCAGTGCCACGGGCGCAGTGCTCGCGGGCGCAGTGACGTGGACACGGAGCGTGACGCCGAGCAGGCGCACGCGCAGTGGGCATGGTGCGCGCCAGTGGTGCGTGCCAGTGGTGCGCGTGAGAGGTGCCGCTGGTGCCCACGCAGTGCCGGTGCCACGGCGTGTTTACAGTGCCGCCCCGTGAACGAGGTGCCCGAGGAATGGGTGCCCTTAGGCGGACTCACGCAGTGAGTCCGGTCGATTTCCGCAGGAAATCGACTTCTTTCCTAAGGGCACTTCCGTTACAGATCTTTAATGTGATTTGTATGCCTGTATACAGGTGTATAAAACCGTAACAGGATTTCGTGACAATTCCGGAATGCTGGATTGCGATTTTATGCGTGTATACAGGGGAAAATAACCGTAACGGAAGTGAATTAGTGGAGGATAATATGACCGAGAAGGATACAGTAAAAAAGAGGGTGTTGACGGATGCCCAGAAGAAGGAACTTGATACCGGGAATTTCAAGACGATTCAGGGGAATAATCCATCTGGGCGGGAATGGATGATCCGTATTCACGTGGAGTGTGAGTGGAATGATCTGGACAAGAAAACGAAGGAACCATTGCCCGGTGAGGAGCATCATCATGTGCAGGCGAAATTATCGCCGGAGATACTGAACAACATCTTTTCTGGACATGGATGGTCATGGGTAGGGCAATTAGAGAAGGGCAAGGAGACGGGAAAAGAACATTATCAGATTTTCCTTATTGCTCCGAATTCGATTCGACTTAGTGGAATTCGCACCGCATTGGGTGAGCAGGGGATTCACGCCGGCTATATTAGAAAAAAATACACTCACGCGAGTAGGTCTGATTGCACGAATTATGTCACGAAGGAGGACACGAGGGTAGATGGGCCATTCGGTCCTTACGGTGACGCCGATTTCGACGCGATTCCCGAACAGGGGCAGAGGCACGATCTTGAGACGTTATACGAGGCGATTACCGTGGATGGGAAGACGCCTGATGAAATTCTGCTTGATGACCATCTCGCAATCCTTGCTCATGGCAAGTTGGACTGGCTGGACAGGACATTTGCCGCGTATCAGAAGAGCAGGTACGCCGATTCAATTACGCGCGATGTCACCGTGCACTATCTCTATGGTGCTCCGGGCGTCGGTAAGTCCACCTTTGTACTGAATAATTACGCACGTCATGACGTATGCTATGTGACCGATTATGCTCATCCGATGGACGGATATACGAATCAGAAAGTCCTGGTCTTTGATGAATTTACAGGTCAAATTCCCATGCAGACCATGAATGCGTATTTAGATAAATTTGTTGTGGATGTATCACGTCGGTATAGCAATGCGGTATCATTATGGACTGAGGTATGGGTGATCAGCAATTATCCAATTACCGAGCTGTACAGCAATTCGAAGACTCAGTACGATTCTGGTTCCTTCGCGCGTCGATTCACGGATATCACCTATATGGATAATGATCGTCAATTTTTCGATGCGTCGGATGACGACGTGCTTTCCAACATGCTTGACGCCGAACGGAATCAGAGACAGTGGGGAAAGGGCTGTTATGTTCCAGCTCCTTGGGTATTCGGCAAGAACAGATTCATTGAGAATCCGGCTCCTGAATTGGGGTTCCTGTGATCTAGTCCTGCGTGATTAATTCCATCAAATTGGCCCGAACATCCCTGCCGGTGCCTGACAGTATGTGCATGGCGTTCTCATGGTCGGCCTTCGTCGCGTGCGTGTAATAGATCGTGGTCGCCTTGTCCAAATGGCCGAGAATCTGCTGGGCGGTGCCGATGGGGACGCCGTTCCTTGCGAGGATGGACGCGAGGATATGCCGGTTCCCGTGGGCGGTATAGAAATGATCGTCCGGCATCCGTTCCACATTGGGATTGTGCGCGTGCCAGTACGCGTCCAGCATGTCCCGCCATGTCTTGTCCAGCCATGCGTATGTATAGGCCTTGCCCGTGCGGGGATTGGGGAACACGAGATTCTGCCATTCCGTTCCCGCCGTACCGGTCAGATGCCTGTCCCGGTGCTCCACCAGTGCCGTGCGGAATCTTCCGGTCAGTCGGATGCTCCTAACGGTGTTGTTCTTGGTGGACTTGCGGATGTACCAGCCGGAGACCTGCTCATTGGTCTCGTGCCTTTTCAGCACCTGACTGACGGTCACGGTGGCCTTGTCGGGATTGTCCAGGTCGGCTATCCTGTCCCACGTCAGTCCCAGCAGCTCCTCGCGCCGCAGTCCGAGCATGAGCAGTCCGACCATTGCCCGGTGGTCGCGGTACGGGCATGACCTGCGCCATAGCCACGCCCATAGGCCGCGTCTGACGCTCATGTAGTTGTCCATGTACCTGTCCTCCTGATCGGAGATCGCGACGGTCGTCCTCGGCCTTTGCAGATCCTTCATCGGATTGGACGTGATGACCTTGGTCTTCTCGGCGTATATGAAAAGCTGTTTCAATTCCCGGAAGGAATGCGATTTGGCCGATGCCCCAGTGTCCTTCAGGGTGTTGGTGAACAGGTTCAGGATGTCGTCGGGCGTGATGCTCTCCATGTGCATGTCCCCGATATGGGGGAGGACATGATTTTCCATATCCCGTTGGTATTTCAGTCGTGACGACGGATTGACGCCGGACGCCTCGACGTGCCGTGTCCACGTCGTGCAGAACGCCTTCAATGTCGGGGAGCTCCTCCTGCGTGCGGTCGGCGTATGCGATGTGAGTCGCCGTGCGAGATTGGCCGTCATCCTCGATCTGGCCTGCTCCTCGGTGTCGCCGTATCCCCGGACGAACCGCCTCTTTTTCTTGTCGCCGTCTTCGAACCCGAGCGACATGGTCGCGCAGTATACCACATGATTGCCGTTCCGGGTCTTGAACACGCTGACGGCGCCGGTCTCGATAGCCCTTCTCACCATGCTTTTACGATACACTAAAACAAGCAACAAAAAAGGGAGGACCATTGGAATTCCAATGGTCCTCCCCGTGAGGTCGGGCTGGCGGGATTTGAACCCGCGGCCTCTTCGTCCCGAACGAAGCGCGCTACCAAGCTGCGCTACAGCCCGTTTGGCAACGTCCGCTATATTACATGCAAGTCGCGCTCGCGCAAATTCGGAGTGGTTTACGGCGTGTCGCAAGTGATTCCAATGGTTTTGTGGAATCGGAAAGGTCTGTCGCACTGAAAGTCGCGTCGAAAAACGGCCGATGATTTCCCGCGATGAAAGGGCGTTACGATACACGTTACGATACACAGCGGCATACAGTCGGGGATTGTCGGGGCGGGGAGGGCAGGCGTGTATCCCGGCATCGCTACACTGAGGGTTTATGTGTGAAACCCAAGAATCCCAAGCAATCGAGGAAGAGAACGCCGTTCCCGCAATGACCACCGTGGAACGTGCGGAGATGCTGCTCAAGCAGGACGCGGTCATCCGCGAGAAGATCAAGGGCGGCGCCACGCTGGACGAGGCCGTCGACCCCTCCAACAAGGAGTTCGGCCCGCTGGCCCACCCCGAGCAGGTGCAGATGCGCGTCGCCAAGCGCGCGATGATGCTCGAAAGCGGCATCAACCCGTATCCGGTGCACCTCGACGTCACCGACACCATCGAGGGCGTGCGCGCCAAGTACGACGGCAAGCTCGAGCCCGGTCAGGAGACCGAGGACATGGTCGGCATCGCCGGCCGAGTCCTGTTCATCCGCAACGCCGGCGGCCTCAACTTCGTGCAGCTCGCCGCGGGCGACGGCACGAGGATCCAGGGCATGATCTCCAAGAAGGAGATCGGCGCCGACTCCCTGAAGCAGTTCAAGCAGCTCGTCGACCTCGGCGACCACCTGTACCTGAAGGGCCGCGTCATCGCCTCCAAGACCGGCGAGCTGTCCGTGTTCGCCACCGAGTGGGCCATCGCCTCCAAGGCGCTCCAGCCGCTGCCCGCCCTGCACAAGGACCTCAACGAGGACACCCGCACCCGCAAGCCGTACATCGGCATGATCGCCGACGAGAAGATCCGCAACATGGTGCGCAACCGCTCCAAGGCCGTCGCCTCGCTGCGCCACACCTTCGCGGGCCACGACTTCATCGAGGTCGAGACCCCGATGCTGCAGACCGTGCACGGCGGCGCCGCTGCCCGCCCGTTCACCACGCACATGAACGCGTTCGACCTGGACCTCTACCTGCGCATCGCGCCGGAGCTGTTCCTCAAGCGTTGCCTCGTCGGCGGCATCGACCGCGTGTTCGAGATCAACCGTGACTTCCGCAATGAGGGCGTCGACGCCACCCACGCCCCCGAGTTCACGATGGTCGAGGCGTATCAGGCCTACGGCACCTACGACACCATCGGCCAGCTCGTCAAGGAGCTCGTGCAGAAGACCGCGATGGACGTCTACGGCTCGCACAAGGTCACCCTCCTCGACGGCACCGAATACGACTTCGGCGGCGAGTGGAAGACCATCAGCATGTACGACTCCCTGTCCGAGGCGCTCGGTGAGGAGATCATCCCCAACGGCGGCCCGGAGCACCCCGGCACCTCCGTCGAGCACTTGGGCGAGATCGCCGACAAGCTCGGCGTCGAGCGCGACGAGGTCGAGAACCACGGCAAGCTCGTCGAGCACCTGTGGGAGCACTTCTACGAGGACAAGCTCTACGAGCCGACCTTCGTGCGCGACTTCCCGGTCGAGACCTCGCCGCTGGTCAAGGGCCATCGCACCAAGCCCGGCGTCGTCGAGAAGTGGGACCTCTACGTGCGCGGCTTCGAGCTGGCCACCGGCTACTCCGAGCTCAACGACCCGGTCGTGCAGCGCGAACGCTTCGTCGCGCAGGCCAAGGACGCGCTCGCCGGCGACGAGGAGGCGTGCGACATCGACGAGGACTTCCTCGAGGCCCTCGGCGTCGGCATGCCCCCGGCAGGCGGCATGGGCATGGGCATCGACCGACTGCTCATCGCCCTGACCGGCGCCACGATCCGCGAGACCATCACCTTCCCGCTCGTCAAGCCGCTCATCGGCTGACATCCGGACGGCATCCGGGCAGTATCCGGGCAGTATCCGGGTGACGTCCGTCCGGATATCCGTCGATCTTCGAGAGAACCCGTCGCTGACCATGCGCCAGCGACGGGTTCTCTCGTAATCGCCCCATTGCCCGAGAAAAACCGTCGCTGACGATACGGCAGCGTCAGGTTTTCTCGAGAACCGGGATGATCTCGAGAGAAACCGACGCTGACGAGGGCACTGATACCCTTGGGAACCATGGATCTTCGACTTTGGCTCCAAGGAACGCGCCCTAAGACCCTGCCGGCCTCGGTCGCCCCGGTGATCGTCGGCGCTGCGGCCGCATGGCGGCGCATCGCCGAGCTCGGCATCTGTTCCTTGATCTATCCGGTGTCGCAACGCTGCATCGCGAACAGTACACTGCAATCGACGCTGATCGACCGGTTCTGGCCGCTCGCGATTCTGTGCGCCATGGTCGCCCTGTTCCTCCAGATCGCCGTCAACTTCGCCAACGACTACTCCGACGGCATCCGCGGCACCGACCAAGGGCGCGATGTGGACGAATCGCCGTCGTACGGGGACTCCGCCACCGCAGCGGCTGTAAACCACGGAACCTCTGGAATTGCGGCAACCGCATCAGCCACCGCCCCAGCCGCTCTTGGAGTCGCCCGTACCCCCAAGCCCCGCCGGCTCGTCGCGTCCGGAGTGCCGCCGAAGCATGTGCTGATCGCCGCCGCCGTGGCCGCCGCGCTCGCCTGCGTCTGCGGACTTACGGTCTCCGTCCTCTCCCAGCACTATTGGCTCATCGCCGTGGGCGCCCTGTGCGTCATCGCCGGATGGTTCTACACCGGCGGCAGTCATCCATACGGATACGCCGGACTTGGTGAGGCATCAGTTTTCGTCTTCTTCGGTCTCGTCGCCACGCTCGGCACCGAATACGCGCTCGCCGGGGACGTCGATCTGCTCGGCGTGCTCGCCGCGGTGGCCTGCGGGCTCAACGCCGTGGCGCTGCTGATGGTCAACAACCTGCGCGACATCGTGGAGGACGGGGAGCACGACAAACGCACGCTGGCCGTGCGATTGGGGGAGCGGGGAGCGCGGATCGCCTTCATCGCCGTCGTGGTCGTCGAGGAGCTGATCGCCGCGCTGCTGGTCACCATCCTGTGGGCGCCGTGGGGCATGGTCATCCTGATCTCGTCGCTTGCCGTGCCGGTCCGCATGATCCGCGACGTGCACCACGACCGGTTCCGCGAGGCCCTGGGCGCGGCCGGCTATCAGACGCTGTTCTTCGCGATCCTGTTCGCCCTGTGCGTGGCCGTCGACGTGTAGCGTCTTTTTTCCCGGCTCCCCTTGTCAGGGGGAGCCGGCCCGCGAGGCGGGGCTGAGGGGTAGTGCAAGGGGAGCATACTCATTGACGAGCCCGTCAGGTCTATGACCGTCTATCCCCACCTCGCCCAAAACGTTATCGCAAAACATAAGATCGCTACTCGTGTTTGGGCCGGCTGGGCGGTAGACTGGCCGTATGACTTACAAACTAGTACTGCTCCGTCATGGACAGAGCGCATGGAACAAAACCAACCAGTTCACCGGCTGGGTCGACGTCCCGCTGACCGAGAAGGGTGAAGAGGAAGCCAAGCACGGCGGCGAGCTGCTCAAGGAGAAGAACGTCCTTCCGGACATCGTCTTCACCTCCCTGCTGCGTCGTGCCATCAACACCGCCAATCTCGCGCTGGACGCCGCGGACCGCCTGTGGATCCCGGTCGAGCGCAGCTGGCGTCTCAACGAGCGTCACTACGGCGCTCTGCAGGGCAAGAACAAGACCGAGATCCGCGAGGAGTACGGCGACGAGAAGTTCATGCTGTGGCGTCGTTCCTACGCGACCCCGCCGCCCGAGATCGACCCGAACGACGAGTACGCCCAGAACCACGACCCGCGTTACGTGGGCGATCCGGTTCCGGAGGCCGAGTGCCTGGCCGACGTCGTCAAGCGCGTCGAGCCGTACTTCAAGTCCGACATCGAGCCGCAGCTGCGCGCCGGCAAGACCGTCCTGATCGCCGCCCACGGCAACTCGCTGCGTGCCATCGTCAAGATGCTCGACAACCTGTCCGAGGAGGAGATCGCCAAGGTCAACATCCCGACCGCCATCCCGCTGCTCTACGAGCTGGACGAGGACTTCAAGCCGGTCAAGCCGCGTGGCGAGTACCTCGACCCGGAGGCCGCCGCCGCCGGTGCCGCCGCCGTCGCCGCCCAGGGCCAGAAGTGAGTTTAGGCCGTCGCTGAGCACAGCGTCGTAAGGGGGACGTTCCCAAGTGGAACGTCCCCCTTTTGCATGTTTCGGCTTAAAACAAAACGACGCAAGACCAATCAAGGCCATTGCGTCGTTTCGGGCCTCCCCGTGGGGAGAAATCTTCAGTTATCGGGAGATGCCGGATTCCGGCTGTCGGCGGTCATACCTCGATCGCCGACAACCGCAACGGGGCAATTCACTCGATGGCGCCATCCTCGTCGCGAGCCGGCTCCTTGGACGGATCGAAACCGGAGACGATGAACACCACACGGCGGGCGGCGGACACGGAGTGGTCGCCGAGACGCTCGAGGAAGCGGCCGAGCAGGACCACATCGATGATCTGCTGGCGGGTCAGCTCGACGTTCTCGTCGAGGGCGAGCTCGAAGGTCTTGTGGTGCAGGGCGTCCAGCTGGTCGTCGCCGGCGATGACGCGCTCGGCGGTCTTGGCGTCACGGTCGGCGAGCATGCTCACCAGATTGTCGGCCGTGCGGTCGAGGAAGTCCTGCATCTGCTGGAAGGTCTCCTTGGCCGAATCCGGCAGCGGGGAGGCGGGGTAGGTGCGGCGGGAGATCTCGGCCACGTGCTTGGCGAGGTCGCCCATGCGCTCGAAGGTGGTGGCCAGACGCATCGTGGAGACCACGACGCGCAGGTCGGTGGCGACCGGGTTCTGCTTGGCCAGCAGCTTGACGCACTGGTCGATGACGCTCTCCTCGAGGGCGTCGAGTTCGATATCGCCGTCGATAACGCTCTGGGCGGCTTCGACATCCTGCTTGAGCAGGGCGTCGCCCGCTCCGCGGATGGACTTGCGCACGCCCTGAACCATGCGGTCGAGGTCGTCGGCGACGGCCTTCAGCTCCTCATTAAAGATAACGCGCATTGTCTTTTCAGCCTTTCGTTCTTTTCCGATTACTCTGTGAAATAGCAACCGTTCATAAGTCTATTATTCCGCATTGATGATTGCGACAACGTAGCGCAAACGCCATCTGATGTTGGTTGGCCGTTCACTGGATCGTTCACCTTGCGTTCAGGTTACGGCATGTCGTCCCGCGGCGTCGGCGCCGGTGTGGGAACATGAATGCATGTACGATTCCCCTGTGCCCTCGATGATCGTCTCGACGGTGTTCGGCATCATCGGCGTGGCCATGGTGCTCGCCATCATCCTGTTCATTTTCGATCATGTGGAACCGCTTGTCGAGCGTGTGCTCCACGGCGTGTCGGTCACCCAGTGGATCGGCGGGAAGATTCGCAACCGCAAAAGCGGGGCGTTTTTCCGTCGCCATCGCAGGAAGCGTTCCTCCGACGATGACCACGAGCTTGACGCGTCCGCCGAATCCCTGCTGTCGATCCTGCCTAGCGCGTCGTTGATCGTCGACGGTCAGGACGATGTGGTCCGGGCCAATCCGCAGGCGTACCGGCTCGGTGTCGTGCGCGACGACAGCATCGTCGAACCCGCCGTCCTCGACGCCGTGCGCGACGTGCGCAAGCATGGCGGCAGACGCCGTTTCGACCTTGAGACGGAAACCCCCGAGCGCTTCGTCCAGGCGGCGCCTTCGGGCGCGGGTGTCGGTATCGGCGCCGGTGCCGATACCGATGGAGGCGCGAAGGGCGGCGTGCGCAGACCGAACTGGCTCAAGGTCACGGTCGGCCGCGTCGATGAGCGGTTCGTCGTCGTGATGATCGACGACGTGAGCGAGACGGTCCGGTTCTCGCAGATCCGTGATTCCTTCATCGTCAACGTCTCCGAACAGCTGCTCGCCCCGACGCAGGCCCTGTCCGGTCTCGCCGACGAGCTCGAGCGCGACGGCGTGGACCCGGAGCGTGTGCGTGAGGACGCCAGACAGGTGCGTGTGACCAGCGCGCATCTGAATCACATGGTCTCGGACCTGCTGCTGCTCATCAAGGCGCAGGAGCCGGTGGTCCCCTCGGCAGCGAATCGTCTGAACGTGATGGAGCAGCTGGACTCGGTCGCCTCCGGCGTCTCCGGCATGGCCAAGGCCGACCGTGTCCAGCTGCATGTGGACGGTGACCGCTCGCTGGTCATCAACGGCGAGGCGGAGCAGATCCGCACCGCCGTGACCAAGCTCGTCGAGAACGCGATCGCCTATTCGCCGAGCGGCGGATACGTCGGCGTGTCGGCCGAGCGCGACGCGACGGGACGGTACGCGGTGATCCGCGTCATCGATCAGGGCAAGGGCATCCCCAAAAACGAGCAGGGGCGCATCTTCGAACGCTTCTACCGGGGCAGGGATCAGGACGAGCGCAGCGCCGACGGCGTGGGTCTCGGCCTGTCGATCGTCAAGCATGTGGCGCTGACGCACCACGGCACCGTCGCCGTGTGGTCCGCGCCGGGGCAGGGCAGCACGTTCACGCTGTCCCTGCCGCTGGCGCGGTAGGGACAGGGCTACTGCCCGAGGCGACGGTAGTCCCAGCGGTCCAGATGCTCCCAGATGAGCAACAGGACACCGACGACCACGCCCGAGGCGCACACGACCTCAACGGTCTCCATGGTCGCCGCGTCGAAATTCAGCGCCTTGAGGATCAGGCACACGACCAGCGCCAGCGCCCACAATCCGGTGCCGATGAGGAATACGGTGCGCAGGTCCACACGCACCGGTTTGGGCGCGGGGCGACGCACCGACGGATCGATGATCGGCGCGAAGCGAAGGTGCGGCGTGCGGCGGGGATGACTCATGGCTCGGCTCCGTTTCGGGATGTCAGAGATGTTCGACAACGTAGTCTACGCACTCGGTTAGGGCGACCACGTCCGAGGGCTCGACGGACGGGAACACGCCGATGCGCAGCTGGTTGCGGCCGAGCTTGCGGTATCCGGACGTATCCACGATCCCGTTCTCGCGCAGCGCCTGGACCACGGCCGACGCGCTGATCGAGTCATCGAGGTCGATCGTGACCACCGAGTGCGAGCGCGCGGCGGGGTCGGAGACGAACGGCCGGGCGTATTCGGAGCGTTCGGCCCACGAGTACAGCAGCGAGGCGGACTTGGCGCAGCGCGCGGTCGACCAGTCCATGCCGCCGTTGTCGTTGAGCCAGCGCACCTGGTTCTCCATCATGATGAGCGTCGCCACGGCCGGGGTGTTGAGCGTCTGGTCCTTGCGGGAGTTCTCGAGCGCGCTCGTCAGCGACAGGAACGGCGGCACCCAGCGGTTCACGCCGGGCAGGCTCACGTTCGCCTCGACGCGCCTGGCGCGTTCGATGGCGGCGGGGGAGAGGACCGCGACCCACAGTCCGCCGTCGGAGCCGAAGGCCTTCTGCGGGGAGAAGTAGTAGGCGTCGGTCTGCGAGACATCCACCGGCAGCGCGCCCGCGGCCGACGTGCCGTCGATCAGGGTGATCGCGCCCTGCTCGAGGCTGCCCTCCACGCGGCGCACCGGAGCGGCGACGCCAGTCGAGGTCTCGTTGTGGGCCCAGCAGTACGCGTCCACGTCCTCGGTGAGCTCCGGCAGGCGGTAGGTGCCCGGCTCGCCCTTGAAGATCGTCGGGGCCTCGAGGAACGGCGCCTTGGATGCGGATGTCGCGAACTTCGAGCTGAACGATCCGTATGCGCCGAACGCCGCCTTGCGGGTGATCAGGCATGCGCAGGCGATCTCCCAGAAGCAGCTCGCGCCTCCGTTGCCGAGGACGACCTCGTAGCCGTCGGGCACCTTGAAGAACGATTCGAGACCCTCGCGGATGGAGCCGACGAGCTGGCGCACCGGCGTCTGCCTGTGCGAGGTGCCCAGCAGGGTCGTGGCGCCGGCGTCGAGCGCGGCGACCTGTTCGGGGCGGATCTTGCTCGGGCCGGAACCGAAACGACCGTCGTCGGGCAGCATGTCTGTAGGGATCTTCACTGAATTGGCCATGCCCACCACCCTAGCCAATCGTGCGGATGGCGTGGCCCGGCGGCCGTATGGCGGGCGGGACTCGACTCGGGGTTTTCCCTGACCCCCGGAGGATCGTCTCGGAAAAATTCGTCGCGAAACCGGAACAGGCCCCGCGAACCGTTGCGCCGCAAGCAAATCGACGATGAATATAAGGCGAATAACGGGTGACTAAACGGCTATGTCAAACGTTTGACACGCCTCATTCGTTTGGCGAAAGACCGGGGCGCGTTGTATGGTGGCGAATCGAGACGGTGATGAGGCGTCCCCTAGGGGTCGTCCGATACGGCCCGCAAGGAGTGATTCTGTATGAAGCATGCTGCACGCAACGCGGCTAAGACTTCCATTCGAAGCAACGGTACGTCCGATTCCGGTAATCTGTTCACCGCTGCTCGCGGCTCCCATTCCCGCAGGGCCGTCATCGCCATGCAGATGGCTGGCAACAACGGCGCCGTCCTCGGCCTTGAGCCGGCGGTCGCCCAGAAGCTCAACGAACTCGCCCCCATGTCGCGCCGCGCCATCCGAGAGGCCGCCCGTGCGGCCGAGCGCCGCAACTTCATCGTGGGATCCGCCTCGCTCGCCGCGCTGGCCGGCACCGCCGCCACCGCAGTGGCGTTCGCCAATCCGAGCGACGGCCTGATGCCGCTGGCCGAGGACTTCGCCACGACCACCACGCAGATCCAGCGGGTCGGCGCCTCCTCGGTCTCCCGTTCCGACGCCCGTGTGCCGCTGGCCGGCACCGCCGACTCCTCCGCGTCAACGGGTTCCGCCTCTGCTTCCTCCACCTCCTCCTCCGACGCCGCCAAGACCTCCGACGGCGCCACCGCCTCGGATATCGCCGACGCCGCGACCGGCGACACGGTCTCCTCCTCCACCGCTTCCACGGACTCCAACAGCGCCAACGACGGTGCGAAGTCCGACTCCAAGTCCGATACCGCCAAGCAGACCGTCAGCAACGGTTCCTGGTCGCTGAGCGATTCGAACGACACCCTGAACGTCAGCCTGATGTCGAAGTCCCTGGCCAACAACCCGACCGTCGCCAAGCTGCTCGACGGCGACAGCAGCCTGCTGCCGGCCGGCTTCGACCCGAACCACCCCACCGGTGACAGCGGCAACGCCTACTCGTTCAGCCAGTGCACCTGGTGGGCGTACAAGCGCCGTCAGGAGCTCAAGCTGCCGGTCGGCTCCTATCTCGGCAACGGCGCCCAGTGGGCCGATTCCGCCCGCGCCCTCGGCTACTGGGTCGACAACACCCCGCGCCACGTCGGCGACATCATGGTCTTCCGCACCGGTCAGGAGGGTGCCAGCTCCGTGTACGGCCATGTCGCGATCGTCGAAAGCATCAACCCGGACGGCTCCGTCACCACGTCCGAGTGCGGCGCCTCCCTGCAGGGACGCACCGTGTCCCGCACGTTCACGAACGTCTCCGACTTCCAGTACATCCACTACTGATCGTTTGTGATCTTCCTCATGGCCCTCGGCGTGTCGGCGCGACGATGCCCGGCAGGCGGTACCCTGAGTTGAATTTCAGGGTACCCGGATGCTATGGTGGTGCCTCGATGAAGACCTTAAAGAACTCTCTTTCCATGGTGATCGCCGTCGTGGCTGTGTGCGCGGCGTTTATTTCCATCGCGCCAGCCGCCACCGCCGCCGGTGAATCCGGCGTCGTCTCCTCCGAACGCTCATTCCCGAAGGCTTCGTCCGCACGCAAGGACCTGCTCAAGGAATCGACCTCCACCGATGTCGAGCAGGACTCCAACTGGGGCGGCATCGAATCGCTCGACGTCCCCAAGACCAAGTCGCAGGCCGAGAAGGACGCCGAGGCCAAGGCCCAGCAGGAGGCCGCGGCCGCGGCTGCGGCCGCTCAGGCCCAGGCCAGCGCATCCGCCGCCAGCCGCTCCGGATCCCGCAGCAACCTGAGCACCGCGGGTTCGGGCGCATCCAGCTTCAACCTCGGCTCCGTCGAGGCGCCGACCAGCAGCAACGGCGCCGCCGTCGTCTCCTATGCTGCCCAGTTCCAAGGCGTGCCGTACGTCTACGGCGGCACCACGCCGTCCGGTTTCGACTGCTCCGGCTTCACCCAGTACGTGTACGCGGCCTTCGGCATTAGCCTGCCGCGCGTCGACAACCAGCAGCGCGTCTGGGCGCAGGCCAACGGCACCAAGGTGTCCAACCCGCAGCCGGGCGATCTCATGTGGCGCCCCGGCCATGTCGGCATCTACGTCGGCAACGGCATGATGATCCACGCCCCGCGCCCCGGCAAGAGCGTGTCGATCGTTCCCGTGTACGCCTCCTTCGAGTACTACCGCGTCATCTGATCGTTGATCCGAATTGATCCGATCGTTGATCGGATCAAGGTCTGAGTCCTGATCACCATCACCTGTCAAACGCCTCCTTCGGGAGGCGTTTTTCGTTATCGCCGCAGTTTTTGGGCATGGTGTTCGCCGTGGTGTTCACACGCATCGGACGAAACCGGGGTATTGTGGGAGGCACAGGGGGCGACGGCGCCGCAACGCCGCCGCGTATCACTTGCAAGGAGGTCGTCATGATCAACGACAAAGCGATCCTCGTCGGCGTTGACGGATCGAATGCCAGTTACAAGGCCACATGGTGGGCCGCAAACTATGCCAAGCATGCCGGGCTCACGCTCCAGATCGTGTGCGCGTACTCGCTGCCCAGCTACGCCGCCGTGAGCTTCGATGCCACGTACACCGCGATGGGGGATGACAACGCGGCCCACTCCGATGCGCAGGAGATCCTTTCCAAGGCGAAGGCGATCGCCGACGAGCAGGGCGTGGAGGCGGCGACGCTGATCGTCACCGGTGACCCGGCGTCCGTGTTCGTCGAGCTGAGCCGCAACTACAACCTGATCGTCATCGGCAACCGCGGCAAGGGCGGCCTCGCCGAGCGTCTGCTCGGCACCACCTCGTCCTCGCTGCCGGCGTACGCCTACTGCCCGATCGTCGTCGTGCCCTACACCGACGACGACGGCAACCTGATGCACCTCAACAACACGATCACCAAGGTCGCGGTCGGCTCCGACGAATCCAAGTGGGGCCTGAAGGCGCTCGAGATCGCCGCGTCCTTCGCCAACGCGTGGGGCGCCGAGCTCGACGTGATCTCCGCCGCCCCGCAGGTCAAGGGCGCCGACGACGCCGTGTACGAGTCGTACATGGAGGATCTCGAGACCCGCGTCAAGCCGCTCGAGGAGCAGTACCCCGACCTCGCCATCAGGAAGCGCATCGTGCCCGGCTCCGCCGTGGATACGCTTACCAAGGCCAGCTTCGACCATGACGTCGTGGTCGTCGGCTCCCGCGGCCGTGGCGGCTTCACCGGCCTGCTGCTCGGCTCCACCAGCCAGGGCCTGATCCAGCACGCCGCCGGCCCGGTGTACGTCGTGCCGCGCAAGTACGTCGAGGCCGCGGAATCCCGTCTCAACACGGTGCCGAGCTCGCCGGCCGAGGTGCCGCCGAAGCCGCTCGACGACATCAGCGGCGTCGAGGAGATCCCGGTGCCGAAGGCCGAGCCCGAAGTCGCCAACGAGATCGAAAAGACCATCGACCCCGAGCACTGATCCGTTGTACAACCAGAAAAGCTCCCCACCCGGGGAGCTTTTCCATTATCGGCAGTTATTGAGCAGGGGGTGATCCCGCACTTCAGTGCTTGACCGTGACCTCCATACGCACCGGCGTCTCCTGCACATACGTGTGCTTGACCGTGCAGGCCTTGTCGATGTGGCGCGTGATGCGCTCCTTGAGCTTGTCGGCGTCCTCGTCGCTCAAACCCGCCTCGGTGGCGTCGACGACGACCTGCTCGCTGAAGTTGATGTACGCGTCGTTGTCGGCGTCATACGTGCCGTCCACGACGATCTTCGCGCCCTTGCCGTCGCCCAGCGCGTGCTCGACCGCGAACTGGCTGGACAGCGCGGCGCAACCCGCCAGCGCGATCTTCATCAGATCGCCGGGCGTGAACTGACCGCGGTCCTTGCCGAACTTGATGTGCGCGCCGTCGTCGCTGAACGCGTCCCAGGAACCGTCCTTGTTGCGCTCCACCCACAGTCGCTTGCCCATAATGACTCCTCGTGTTGTCCGTTGTTGTCCGTGCGGCGCGCCAACCGTGCCGCGACATCTCCAATCTAGCCCAAACATCGCGTTCCGAGGCGGGGACACGGTCGTATGCTGGCGATTCGGACGCCATCGCTACACTGGTGCGCATGGCTTTGACCGAAGAACAACTCGCTGACATCCGCTCCCGCATCCCCGCGCGCCCCGTCACGGACATCCCGATGCCCTATGAGGACCTCGTGCGCCGGATCCTGACCGAGGGCACGCTCAAATCCGATCGCACCGGCACCGGCACGATCTCCCTGTTCGGCCAGCAGATGCGCTTCGATCTGTCCCAGGGGGCCTTCCCGCTGCTCACCACGAAGACCGTGTTCTTCAAGGGCATCGCCTACGAGCTGCTGTGGTTCCTCAAGGGATCGCGCAACGTCCGCTGGCTGCAGGAGCATGGCGTGCATATCTGGGACGAGTGGGCCGACGAGAACGGCGATCTGGGTCCGATCTACGGCGTGCAGTGGCGGTCGTGGCCGGCTCCCACGCCCGAGGACCCGAACCGCACGATCGACCAGATCGCGAACGTGATGGATTTGATCAAGCACCATCCCGACTCGCGGCGCATGGTCGTCACCGCGTGGAACCCGGCCGAGGTCGAGCAGATGGCCCTGCCGCCCTGCCACGCCCTGTTCCAGTTCTACGTGGCCGACGGGCGTCTGAGCTGCCAGCTGTACCAGCGCTCGTGCGACATGTTCCTCGGCGTGCCGTTCAACATCGCCTCCTATTCGCTGCTCACCCTGATGATGGCCCAGCAGGCAGGCCTGAAGCCGGGGGAGTTCGTGTGGACCGGCGGCGACTGCCACGTCTACGACAACCACATCGACCAGGTGCTCGAGCAGCTGTCGCGTGAGCCGTACCCGTACCCGCGGATCGAGATCGACAAGGCCGACTCGCTGTCCGACTACCGATACGAGGACTTCCACATCATCGACTACAGGCATCACCCCACGATCAAGGCGCCCGTCGCCGTGTGACACTAGACTTGCCGCTAGTCCACAGCATTCAAGGAGTTTGAAATGGAGCATGACAGTAGCCGAAGCGGCTATCACGAACCCGAGCCCGGGGAGGCCGGGCTTGAGGAGACCGAGGACTGGGGCGACGATTTCCCCAAGACGTTCTCGATCAACCTGATCTGGGCCGAAGCCCGCGACAAGGAAGGTCGTCCGGGCGCCATCGGCTTCGATGGGGGCATGCCTTGGCATCTCGCCGAGGATATGAAGCATTTCAAGGAGCTCACCGTCTCGCACCCGGTCATCATGGGGCGCCGTACGTGGGAGTCTCTGGGGGCGAAGTACCGCCCGCTGCGCAACCGCGACAACATCGTCGTCTCCCATGACGCCTCGTACCGTGCGCCGGGGGCCACCGTCGTCGACAGCCTCGAGGACGCGCTCGATCTGGCGCGTCAGGAGGCCATCCCGGACGACGGCCTCGACCGCTCCGAGATCTGGGTGATCGGCGGGGCGCAGTTGTTCGAGGAGGCCCTGCCGGAGGCCAACAAGGTGTACGTCACCCTGCTCGACACCAAGGTGGACGCCGACACGTACGCGCCCGACATCGCCGCACTCGCCAAGGCCGGGCACTGGGACGTCGCCGACCGCTCCCCGTGGCTCAAGCCGGACAAGGAGAAGGACGGCAAGGACATCCGCCGCTACCGCTTCCTGACGTACGTGCGCGCCGCGCGCTGACACGACACCGAACACGACACCGAATCGGCAACGCCGAACCGACGAACCAGCAAGAACTTACGAGGACACATATCCCATGGCCGACAACCGCACCAGCGACCATACGAACGACCACAAGTACACGGTGATGACCGTCTGCACCGGCAACATCTGCCGTTCGCCGATGGGGGAGATCATCCTGCGCCACTACTTCGACGAGCGTGGGCTCGGCGACAAGGTGGACGTCGAATCGAGCGGCGTCTCCGACGAGGAGTGGAGCCACCCGATCGACCCGCGCGCCGTGCATGTGCTGCGCGAGCGCGGCTACGGCGACGAGATCCCGCGCGATCACTTCGCGCACCGCATCTCACGCGACGAGATCGCCCGCACCGACCTGTTCCTGCCGATGACCGCCTCGCACATGCGCTCGCTGCTGCGACTGCTGCCGCCGGGCAAGCGCGCCGAGGTGCACATGTACCGCAGCTTCGACCCGAACCTGCCCAAGCCGCCGGCCGGCCGCGAGGACACGATCGATCTGGTCGACCCGTGGTACGGCGGCCCGCACGAGTTCGAGGTCGCCATCGACCAGATCGAACAGGTCGCCCCCTACATCGTCGACTGGGTCGCCAAGCAGCTCGATACCGAGGCCTGAACGCAGCGGCTACAGGACAAAGCGGCTCGCGAAGCAGGTCTGAGGGACGACTGCGGCAGCCGGTAATGGCCGACATCTACGGCATCTAACGGACTCCCGAACCTCTTCGGGAGTCCGTTTCTCATAAGGAGGCTGTTTCTGCGCTTTATCGTTCTTTGAAGTAGATGAAAAGATGCCGTTCCTTGATATGAAGGGTGGCGGCGGTGACGGCGAGCAGGTAGGCGGCGCAAGCGGTGATGATGGTCTGTGCGGCGTTGAGGGTGACGGCGGTTCGGTCGGTGGTGTCGATGAGGAGTCTGACGGCGGTCATGTCGATGGGCAGGCTGATGGCGGTGACGAGCAGGATGGTGATGCTGGTTTCGATGATGATCTGCGTGGCGAGTGCGGGTTTGGGGACGCCGCAGTGCAGTGCGGAGGCGATTTCGAGCCGGCGGCCGCGTATGAGCAGGTATCCAGCGGCGAGGGCGATGAGCGCGCCGCAAACGGGCAGGATGCGTGTGGAGCGCTGCCGGTAGAGAGTTTGTCCGTCGAAACCGTCACCTTTGGTGGTGTTGAGCTGGCCGAGGGTGGGTGCGTCGTCGCCGGTGGTTTTCGCGTTCGGAGTGAGGGCCGACCATAGGGAGTTGCGGGTCCGGCTGGTTTGCGGCCAGGTCTTGGCCCAACAGGCGTCGAACGTGCCGGTGGCGGGTGTTTCCTCCATGAACGCGTACGAGTATCCGGGGGTTCGACCGTCGTCGGGGTATTGGTAGACGCCCTTGACGCGCGCGGTGCGACCGTCGGCGAGGCCGATCGTGCCGCCGGTGGAAGTGCCGAGCGTTTCGGCGACTTGCTGCGAGGCGATCAGCCCGGTCGTGTTCGTGTCCTGTTTCGTGTCGAGGAGTTTGGCTAGTCCCGGGGTGATCTGGTAGAGGGGAGTGGTGGTGTCGGGCAGGGCGGCGAGGGTGAGCGGGTCCGCCGTGCGGATCGCGCCGGCGGCCTGAACGCTCGTAAGGCTGACAAGGCGTTCGCAGGATGTAGCGTCGATGCCGTCCGGCGCGTTGAGCACGAGGATGTCGGCACCGGATTGCCGGTATACGCTTGCCTGGTCGAGGATGGCCGAGCCGGCGACGATGTCCATGACGCCCATGCCGGCGGCGGTCAGGGCCAAGGCGAAGACGGCCGGGGCGAGGCGGGCGGCGCCGCTGGTGATGGAGCGCCATGCCTCGGAGATGACGGAGGTTGCTTGCATCGTGGTGTGGTTCATTGGTAGTTCTTCAGGTCGATGATGTCGGTGCATGCATCGCGCGTGTTCGGGTCATGGGTGGAGACCACGACGATCGTGTCGTTGCGGGCGATATGGGAGAGAGATTCGCTGACCGTGGACGCGGTGTGCATGTCAAGCTGGGCGGTGGGCTCGTCTACGAGCATGAGCGATGGCTGGGCCGCGAACGCGCGGGCGAGCATGAGTCGCTGGGCCTCGCCGCCGGACAGTTCCGCGAACCTGCGGTCGGCGACCCAGGTCAGGTTGAACCGGCCCATGAGCGTGCGTGCCCGTTCCTCGGCCTCGCGGCGAGAGAGCCCTTTGGCGAGCAGGGGCAGACTGACGTGGTCGATCGCGGTGCGTTGGGCCACGCCGTGCGGGTTCTGGAAGATCCAGCGCATTGAGTCGATGCCCTGGCGGGTCACCCGGCCTTCGGCGGGCGTGGTCCAGCCGGCGATGATGCCGAGCAGCGTGGATTTGCCTGCGCCGCTCGGCCCGGTCAATGCGTACACGCGCCCGGGCGTGAGGCTCGCGGTCAGGCCGCGGAACAGGAGCGGGCCGTCGGCGTACCGGTGGCCGACGTGGTCGAGGTCAACGCGCATCGCACGCCGCCTGTCCCGGATCGGCCTTGATGCGCGCGGGCGCCTTGCCGTCGATCGTGACCAGCGTGCGTCCCAACGAGCTGCCGGCCACGTGCGCCTTGACGCTTGCGCCGTCGGTCGAGACCACGCATCCCTCGCTGCCCTTGAGCCCGGTGAGGGCGGACGCGGGCACCGAGTACACACCGACCGGCTTCTTGAGCTTGTAGGTCACGGTCACGCTCGTGGTGTCCTCGCCGTCCTTGCGAGCGCCCGTGTACGTGGACCATCCTGCCATCGCCTGCAATGCGGCCGTATCCGACACGATGCCGTCGTCGCCGATGGGATAGTCTCTACCGTTGATCTCGACCACGCGATCGCCCTGGATGCGGCCATCCGGCAGGGACGCGGCCTTGACCGACGCGACACCGGCCAGACTGCGGAACGCGGGCGAATCCGTCGAATCCCCGGTCACGGTCGAACCCAGCGACGCCACGCACGACACGCTCATCGCCTGCGCGGGCAGCCACACCGCCAACGCACGGGAAAACGCGCCCTGCTGGACCTCGGCCGCCGCGGCCGTGCCGGCGTTCGCCACGTACAGGCGCCGCCACGCGTCCCACGTGGCCCAGTCGAACACGCCCGACCGGGAACCGCCGTAACCGAGCGCGGCCAACTCGTCCTGCAACGCCTTCACATCGTCGCCCTTATCCCCATACGCCAGATCACGATATAAGGGAGTGTTAGTATGCAGGCTCACCAAGGGCGTACCGTCCACGTCGTACTCGTGCGAGCCCGAACGCACCACGCCGTCTGCGGGACACGACGCGAACGTGACCCTGCCCGACACCGGAAACGAGACCCCGCTGGCCGGCGACGCCGTCACGTCCACGTTCAGGGAACGCGCGTCATCGAACTCCTCCGACCCCAACGCAAAACTCCCCGCATCTGAGGAAGCCGACAGGGACGGTGGCGTCACCGTCCGCTCCAACCCCGCAGCCAAGCCCATGCCCGCCGCCAGACACGCAACCATGCACGCCGCCACAAACCCCACTCCGTTCACCCGCCGACGCGTGCGGGCACCATTCCTTCCCGATCGAAACACGAGCATCACCCTTTTTCTCTACTTGCTTGGGTTCGCCAGACACTGTGAGAACGCATCCGACGACGTATCCAGCTTCGACGACCCTTCGGGCTTGCCCATCTCGGTCAGGTAATCCTGCTTCGTGAACGAATCAGGCACCAGCTTGCGTCGTTTCAGGCAACCCACGACCAGTTCGATCTCGTCCGCGTTCGACGGGTTCTGCACCATCCGCTCGTACAGGTCGCGGATCTGCAGGTTCGTGCCCTTCGCGCACGCCATGCTGTCCTCGTTCGCCTTGGCCGAATCGTAGTTGTCGTCCGTGTTCATGTGCTCCTGCATCAACCCGGTGGACTGGTCCGTGTCGAACTCCACGTCATCACCCTTGGCTGCCATGCACTCCCGGTACTTCTCGTTCGCCTCGCGGTAATCCGACTCGCTGATCCTGCCGGCCTTGACTGCGCGCTCCAACACATCGCGCTCGAAATCGCTCGACGCCGACTGCAACGCCTGCTTCAACTCCGCCTCATACGACGAAGACGAAGACGATGTGGAGGAGCTTTCATTCGGCGTACCGGCGCTCCTGAAACCGGGCGCCGAGCAGGCGCCCAGACCCAACACCGCCGACAACACGCCTGTGGCGGCAAGCATGCGCAATGCATCTTTCGACATATGTTCCCTTTCGTTGTTCATGCCATCGTTCTTGTTCCGGTGAACCTTCCCGGTGAAGAGGGCAGGTCGGGAAACCCGTCCGTTCGGGGTCAAAGCTACAGCGCGCATGTTCGTGGGTCTCGGGTTCTGACCCGTCGCTGACGGAACCTGACCGATTCCTGACCAAGTTGGATGCGGATGCTATGGTGTGCCGCATTGTTCTGAGGAAAGGGCGGGCCGGATGAAGGTGCTGATCGTCGAGGACAACGTCAATCTCGCCGACGTGGTGCGGATGGGGCTTTCCATGGAAGGCATGGAGGCCAAGGCCGTCTATGACGGTAGGGATGCCCTGGAGGAGCTGGATTCCGGCGAATGGAACATGCTGATCCTCGACCGTGATCTTCCGGGGGTGCACGGTGACGACATCGCCCGTGAATTGAGCGAGCGACGAGACCCCATACACATCCTCATGCTGACCGCGGCGTCGCAGACCGACGACATCGTACGTGGACTTGACCTTGGGGCGGATGACTATCTGACCAAGCCGTTCGAGTACGCGGAGCTGTTGGCCAGGGTCAATGCGGTCCGTCGGCGTTTGGGGTTGTCGAACGACATGGTCTACCGCCGGGATGGTTTCTCGGTGGATTTCCGAACCGGGACCATATCCGTCCACGGTGCTGAATTGACATTCGGGAGACGGGAGCTTGCCGTATTGAAAGCGCTGATCGAGGCGCGCGGCGCGGTGATGAGCACGGAGCGGCTCTACCGCGAGATCTGGCAGGATGACCATGCCCACACGAGGGGAATCGTGAAGACCACGATCTATGCGATTCGCACGAAAATAGGGATTCCCGATTTCATCGAGACCGTTCCGGGACAGGGATACCGCATATCATGACGACGTCGAAACAGGATTCGCAAGACCGGGAGCAAGCTGCCCGTCCAGGGTTGCGCCTCCCGTTTCGCTGGTCCACGAGAAGAAGATTGGTCGGTACGATAGTCATCGTATTCGTCATGCTCACCGGCGTGGTGACCGCCGCGACATATTATGTCGTGAACCGCCAACTGGAAACGGTGACCGTCAATCGATCCTTCACTCAGGCCGAGGATGCCGATGAGCATCGCAGCGTTGAACAGCACGGTCTGAATCCGCAGGTGAATCCGCAGGATACTCGTTCCGGGGCTGATGAGGACTACGTTTCCGCCGGATACGATTCCGGATCGGATACCCTTATGCTGACGATGAGGCAGGGGGACGAACAATCCAGAAATCTGATATTGGCGGTGAGCATAGTGCCGATTATCGTCTTCGGGCTGCTGTCCGGAGGGGTGACCTGGATCATCGCGACTCGGGCGCAGCGCAGGATCAACGGCGTGGCCTCTCAGATGGTCTCCGCCAATGACGGACTGGAAAGACGGCCCATCGTCATCCCGTATGAGCATGACGAGGCCTCGACCATCGCGGCCGCATACAATCGCATGCTGAAGGACCTCAACAACGCGATCGTCCGGGAAAAGGAGTTCATCGCGAATGCCTCGCATGAACTGAAGAACCCGCTTGCGGCCACTGCGGCGGCGCTGGAAGTCCCATTGCACAATCGGCTTTTCGATGAGCGGTGCAGGCCTTTTGTCGAAAAGGCCCTGGCGTCGAATAGTGCCGGGGTCGAGATCGTCGATCATCTGCTCGAACTGTCGAAGGTGCAGCAATTGGATCGCGCCGATCTTGGACGGGTCGATGTGGCCGGCGTCATCCGTACGGTGCTTCAGGACAACGAGCATCTCATGGCGGATGGCGTCGAGATGCATGTCGATCTTGAGCGTGTCTATATTCTTGCCGATAGGTTGTTGCTCAGGCAGATGATCACGAACCTCATCCTGAACGCCGTCCAGCATAATCAGGATGCTCACCCGCAAGTGTGGGTAAGGTTGTCCGGTGATATGCGGTACGAAGGCGAACCCTGCGTGATGATGGAAATCTCCAATACCGGTGAGGATCTTTCCGGGGCGAACGTGGATGACTTATTGGTCCCCTTCAACAGGGGAGACGCCAGTAGGGTGACCGCGCATGGGGGACCTGCGTCGGCCCATCATGGATTGGGATTGTCGATAGTGCGGGAGATCGTCATGATGCATCATGGTCATCTGATGATGCGGCCGAGGCAAGGCGGCGGCTTGGAAGTCACCGTATTCTTGCCCGCGGCGTCATCGGAATCGCAGACCGAATCAGGTCCCGAACCGGAATAGTGCAGCATGATTCGGGGGTGGCGACTTGCACGCCGGAAATGCGAGAGGCCTTGGAATCATTGCGATTCGCAAGGCCTCTATTGTGGTACCCCCAGAGAGAGTCGAACTCTTCGTGACGGTGGCGTCATAGCGCCAATCCGCGGAAAATGGCGGTTCACGCAC
>NZ_PEBH01000008.1:151806-155141 GCF_008698235.1 Bifidobacterium rousetti | reverse complement strand
GCGGGGGTAGGAGGGGCCCCGCCGAAAAGGCAAGAACCCCCCCCCGCCCCGCCCGCCGGCGACTGATCCCGCCGCCCTTTCTGGTATCGGTATCGGCTGACGGTTTCCTTCTTCCCGTGTGGTGTGGGTTGAAACACACGCGGGAGGGAGGACCATATGGCCGGCAACAGCAAGGAAAGCAAGAGCGGTTCCGGCGCCGGCGGGCTGTTGCTCGGCCTCGGCGTCCTGGGTGCCGGCCTCGTGGTCGGTGTCGTGATCGTACTGGTCAGCGCGATCACCCTGATCACGGCCATGGTCCAGGCGAACAGCGCCGGCCTGTGCTCGGGCGACTCCTCCTCACCGACCTCGTGGGTCGCTGCCGCCAAACAAATCGCCGACGACGACAAGCACGGCTACTCGCAGCCCAACCGTGGCGGCAACCCCGACTTCGACTGCTCCAGTTTGGTGTGGTACGCGTTGAAACAGGCTGGATTCGACGTGGGCTCCACCCCGTTCTACACGGGCAACGAAGGTCTCGCGCTCATCAAGGCCGGGTTCGAGAAGATCTCGTTCAGCCGTGACAACCTGCAGACCGGCGACATCCTGTGGAATCCGGGCCACACCGAGATCTACGCGGGCGACAACAAGGTCGTGACCGCCGACCATGACGAGAACGGCGGCATCCAGGGGCGTACGCCCGGCGACCAGACCGGCAAGGAGATCACCGTGCGCAGCCTGTACGAGAACTTCCAGGCCGTGTACCGGTTGAAGGGCGGCGTCCAGCAGGCCGTGTCCGGTTCCACACAGGCCACGGGCACCAGCGGTTCGACCGGCGCCGTCAACCCGGTCGGACTGGACGAGAACGGGGTACGCGCCTGGTTCGGCGGCCAGCAGGGACCGAACAACATCTGCGCCGCGTACGCGTACGGCCAGTGCACATGGTACGCGTGCATCCGCGGCTACAAGATCGGCTGGAAGGGCATCGGCTCGCATTGGGGCAACGGCCAGGACTGGGCGCGCAGCGCTGCCAAGGCCGGGTTCAAGACCACGAAGACCGCTCCCGTCGCCGGCGCCCTGATGAGCGTGCCCGCCGGCCTGCTCGGCTCCAGCCGCAGCTACGGGCATGTGCTCGTGGTCGAATCCGTCGACACCGCGAAGGGCACCATCACCACCAGCGAGAAGGGCGCCGGCTACAAGGTATACAGCCGGACCCTGCCGATCAAGAACGGCGGCACGTACATCCTGCCCAACTCCGCGATCACCGGCACCGGCGCGTCCGGGTCCGGCGGTTCGGTCGAACAATGCGCGGTCGGCGACCCGGCCGGCGACAACGCGACCGGCGGCGACGCCAAAGCCATCGCCAAGAAAAAGGTCCAGGAATACGGGTGGGACGACAGCCAATACCAGTGCCTCGTCCAACTCTGGGAGCACGAATCCAACTGGAACGTGACCGCCACCAACCCGACCTCCGGCGCGTACGGCATCCCACAGGCCCTGCCCGGCAGCAAGATGGCCTCCGCCGGACAGGACTGGAAGACCAACGCGGCCACACAGATCACCTGGGGGCTCACCTACATCCGGCAACGCTACAAGACACCCTGCTCGGCATGGGCCACATGGCAGTCCAGAAGCCCCCACTGGTACTGACCGGCAGCCAAACCTCATCGACTCTGCGAGCCTGACGGAACCAAGGACTTATGGCCCCATGACACCGTTCGTCCGACGATCCCATCGGGCTCCGGCGGTGAACCGCTCATCGTGAATTGGTCTGCGCCCGGCTTCGATGTTCCGCCGACGTTTCGGGGTCTCGAGTGCCGCAGGACAAGGCAGGCTCATTCTTTCCGAAACCGGTCGGGTGGGCCGAATTCTTTCCCTTCCCATAAGGGCGTGTTCCTGTTTTCCAGTGGGTTTTTCGGGATCGCCCTTGGATAGGCCGATGTCATGATGGCTGGTATCGGATGCCGGGTTTTTGGTTCCTTGTTGTTGGGGTGTTGTTTTCACCGTCGCATGCCCGGCGTCGATGTCGTGTTTCGAAGCGCGCATGAGACTTCTCGGGAAAGGAATATTGATGAACGTCTTCAAACGGGGGGGGGCGGTTATTGCCGCCCTCATGCTCGTCTCGGCTCTAGCTCCCGGCTCTGCGGTCGCGGCCGATAACTGGGAAACTGCCTCAGTAGACACTGATCTTTCGAATGTCACGTATGACCGGTTGGGCACACGCTACACCGTGACAGGACTGGTCAAACCTCGGTTGGCCTGCTATACGTCCCCGATCGAGATCTCCTCCTCCAAAGGATCCTGGACGTATCTCTACCACTTTGGCACGCAAAATACATGCTTGATGTACATCAACGGTACGGAGACAGGCGCCTCCTATAGCAAGTTAGAGATGTCCAGGCAGAAGGTGCGCAGCACCGGCACATGGGGCGATTTCGACATGGTCGAGACCATGGAGGTCACCGGCGACGGCGACATCATGCACTACATCGACCTGACCGCGACAGCCAAGTTCACCGGAACCGTCGCATTCGCCCCCGACACCGAACTGAACGGCAATGACATGATCCCGATCTACGCGGACGGCGTCAACGGCGGCTACATCGGCGCCGACGGGTTCACGCTCGCGTTCGACCCGGTCAAGGGCATCGCCAAAACCATGGCCGGCAAATATCATGACTATGCCAGCGGCGTGGACGCGTTCGGCAAGAAGAACGGCCAGCTACTGTCCAGCGGCGTGGACACCGCCATCTACCACATCACGCCCACCCTGAATTTGAACGCGGGCGCCAAATACAGTGTCGTCTTCCGCGAGACCCTGTTCGCCGATGGCGAGCATCGCGTCGTGTACGACGCGAACGGCGGCAACTTTGGCAACGACGTGACCACGAAGAACACGTTCACCGGCGGCAACAAGCCAGCCACCCAACCCAACCCGCTGCCAGTCTGGACGGATCATGATCTCGTGTCATGGTCCACGTCCAGGGACGGATCATCCGGCGCCTACGATTTCTCCAAGCCTGTCACCGGCAACCTCACCCTGTACGCGCAATGGAAGGAACGCAAACCATACACGATCCGCTTCAACGCGAACAACGGCACCGGCACCATGGCCGACGTGCCGGCCAAGACCGGACAGCAGGTCACCCTTCCCGCGAACGCGTTCACCCGCCACGGCTACACGTTCACCGGATGGAAGGACGACAAGGGACACACCTACACGGACAGGCAGAAAGTCCAGGATCTGACCACCACTAGCGGCGGTGTCGTGACCCTCACTGCGCAGTGGAAGGCGAACGCGTCGCAGATCACGTACGACGCGAATACGGGATCAGGCACGACCGCCCCCACCAAGGGAC
>NZ_PEBH01000008.1:0-151799 GCF_008698235.1 Bifidobacterium rousetti | reverse complement strand
TGCGCAGTGGAAGGCGAACGCGTCGCAGATCACGTACGACGCGAATACGGGATCAGGCACGACCGCCCCCACCAAGGGACAGGTCGACCAGACGGTCAAGGTCGCTGCGAACGCGTTCACCAAGCCGGGCTACTCGTTCACCGGCTGGAACACGAAGCCGGACGGCACTGGCACCGCGTACAAGGCCGGCGCCGACTACAAGCTCGCCCCCGAAACACTGGCCCTGTACGCGCAGTGGAAGGCGAACGCGTCGCAGATCACGTACGACGCGAATACGGGATCAGGCACGACCGCCCCCACCAAGGGACAGGTCGACCAGACGGTCAAGGTCGCTGCGAACGCGTTCACCAAGCCGGGCTACTCGTTCACCGGCTGGAACACGAAGCCGGACGGCACTGGCACCGCGTACAAGGCCGGCGCCGACTACAAGCTCGCCCCCGAAACACTGGCCCTGTACGCGCAGTGGAAGGAACGTCCCGCATCCCTGTCTTATGACCGTAACAGCGATCAAGCCCAAGGTTCGGTTACTTCCGCGAAAGGCCTTGACTCCGACAAGGTGAAGGTCGCGGACAACGCGTTCACATGGCCGGGCCACCGGTTCACCAACTGGAACACGAAGGCCGACGGTTCTGGCTATACGGTCAAGCCCGGTTCCGAGTGGACGCTCGAGGAGGGCGATGCCGTCCTGTACGCGCAATGGTCCGAAATGCCGGCGACGCTCTCGTACGATCGCAACAGCGACCAGGCCCAAGGCGAGGTCGCTCCCGTGAAGGGCCTCGACTCCGATAAGATCGCGATTGCCGCTAACGCGTTCACATGGCCGGGCCACCGGTTCACCAACTGGAACACGAAAGCCGATGGCACGGGCGACACGGTCAAGCCGGGATCCGAGTGGACGTTGAAGGAAGGTGACACGATCCTGTACGCGCAGTGGGCGGAGGTGCCGGCCACGCTCTCCTATGAGGCGAACAGTGCCGCAGCCAAGGGCGAGGTCGCTCCCGTGAAGGGCCTCGACGCTGACAAGGTCACGATTGCCGACAATGGGTTCACGTGGGCGGGCCGCACGTTCGCCGGCTGGAACACCAAGCCGGACGGCACCGGTGACATGGTCGAGCCGGGATCCGAGTGGACGTTGAAGGAAGGTGACACGATCCTGTACGCGCAGTGGAAGGCCAACCCGTCGACACTCGCCTACCTGCCCGGCAACCCCGACGTGACGGGCGACACCCCGGCCCAGACCGGTGTGGTCGACGACAAGGTCACGGTCTCCGCCAACGAGTTCTCGTGGAAGGGTCATACGTTCCTCGGCTGGCGTCTCGTCACCGGCACGACCGGATCAGACCCGGACCATTCCAAGGATGAGGAACCCCAAGACACGACCCCGGATATTCCGTCCAAGGACGACAAGCCGCAGACTCCGTCCCCGGATACGCCGTCCAAGGACGATACTGATGGCGAGACCAAGCCTGATGGCCAGCAACCGTCCGATGCTGCGGCCGTCGCCCCCATCGCGTTGCAGACCGAAAGCCCGGACTCGACACCGTCCGACGGGTCCAAGCCGTCCACCGATTCCAGCACGTCGAAGGATGATACCGCCACGTCCGATCCTTCGAACAAGCCAACCACCGGTGACAAGCCGACCGGCTCCCAGTCTCCGGATGATGGGACCGTCAACGATCCGACCGACACTCCGTCCGTGGACGACGCGTCCGGTGATGGTGTTCCGTCGTCGGATGGGCTGATCCGTCCGGGTGACGAACGGACGCTGACCGTGGAGGGCGAGACCCTCGAGGCCGTGTGGCGGGCGAACACGTACACGATCGTCTACGACCGTAACGGCGACAACGCGACCGGTCGCATGGCCGACCAGCCCATGACGTACGGTGTGGCGGCAAACCTGACCGCGAACGCGTACACGCGCGACGGGTACACGTTCGAGGGGTGGAACACGAAGCCGGATGGCACCGGCACCGGGTACACGGATCGCGCCCAGGTACGTGACCTGACCGCGGACGACAAGGGCCGCGTGGTCTTGTACGCCCAGTGGAAGGCAGTGCAACTGCCGCAGACCGGCATGACAGCCGGTCTCCTCCTGCCGGCCGTCCTGCTGGCCGGTATGGCCGCGTGCGGGACGATCCTGTCCAGGCGCCGCCGCGACTGACCTCCCCCCGTGTTTCGCGTGACGAGCAACCCGTCGACCGTTATCGGCCGGCGGGTTGTCGTATCGGCGGTGGTCCCGTGAGAGGCCCGCGCCGTTCAGGCGTGGGTGTGACGGAAAGGACGGTGCGTGATGGGAACGGTCGTGCTGGCTGATGAACTGGTTCCACTGGTGCCGGATCCCGCGTGGGACATCAAAGGATTGCATGAGCTGGTGGGCGGGATCATGGCCGTGTGCATCCTGCTCGCGGTCGCGATGATCATCCTGGGGCTTATCAGCATGTTGCCCGGCATGGTGACGAACAACATGATGGAACGCGCGTTCTCGTGGAAACGCCTGTTGGCCGCGTTGATGATCCCGATCATCATCGGCTCCGGATCCGGGGCGATGCAATGGGGATACACCGTGTTCGGTACTGGCGGATTAAGCCCGAGCGGCAGGTACCAGGACGCGAACGGCAAGCTCTCGACGGATGGTGATTCGCAGAGCGAGCATCATTCCGATGATCTGACCGATCTGATCCAGCAGCTCGGCAAGGACATCGCGGACAGGATCGCCTCGTCCGCGACCGACGCGATCAAGAAACTCGGCGACGCGGCAGCCAGCGTGGGATCGGCCATCGGCAAGGGATTCGACGCCATCAAGAACGCGATCTCCGGCTTCCTCGGCGGCGGCGGTGGGTCTACCGGGGACAGTTCCAAGGGCAACGGGTTCGACGGCGGCGGTGGCGGTTCCGGCGGCGGCCAGTCCGGCGGACGCTGACCCCTGTTCCACAATCGTTTCCTCCGTGGTTCGCGTGGACGCCTCGACCGGTATCGGTCGGGGCGTTTTTCGTTTTCGTGTGTCCTGTGGTGAAAGGAGGGTGATTTCGATGTTTCCCCTACACACCCAGACTGTTCTCGCCCTGTCGGACGGGGACGTGAACAAGATGAACATCGCCCCGAACTGGGAGGTGTTCCCGTTCCTGAAGCTGGTGTCCGACATGGTTGGTGGCCTGTGGGCCATGGCCCTCGTCCTGACCGTGGGCGCGTGGATCCTCGCGGCTCTCGTGTGGATGCTGAGCCGTGTGATCCATTCGGGCATGATGCAGCAGTACTCCGGCACCGTGTTCGTGTGGTGCGCGATCGGCACGATCCTGCTGGGCGCCTCCATGGCCATCGTCAAGTTCCTCGTCACGAGGGACGTGTTCGACGGCGGCGGCGCAGCTACGGCCTGATCGTCTGTTCCACCCGCTTCCCTCCCCGGTTTCCCGTCCGGCCGTGTCCTGCGATGGGAGACTGGGGGAAGGGAATGTGGTCCGTTTCTTTTCCCGGCCGGCGGGCGGGTCGTCCCCGTCTCCCCGGCCTTTCTTGTGTGAAGGGTGGTGATCGCATATGACGTTGATCATCATGGGCGTGTTCGAGAAGATCGTCAGCGAATGGCTCGGTCTGGCCCTGTCGAAGGAGTTGGGCGCCTTCATGACGCTGGTCATGATGGGCAGCCAGTCGACGGTGTCGTTCAAGGAATGGAACGTGGCGATCCTGGCCGCGAACCGTCTCGGCTGGGTCATGGGTTTGGTGAATCTCGCGATCTGCATGATCGGCGCGGTGTGGGCCGCGTGGAAGGCGAGCCCGATGGAAAGCCTGAAGGCGTTCGCCATGGCGTTTCTCGCCTGGCCGTTGACCGCGATCAGCATCGATGTGATGATCCTCGTCGAAGGACTGATCACCCAGTTGACCGGCCGCATGCTGCTGTTGGGGTTGCCCGCGAACGTCAAACTCGAGGATGTGGGCGCCACGTTCTTCAAAGGGATCTTCACCTGGTCGATGACGAAAAGCATCATCCTGCAGATCTTCTTCGTGATCATCCTGACGTTGGGCATGCTGTGCCTGTCGTGCATCATGGCGGCGCGCATACTGAGCCTGATCCTCCTGGCGGCGGTCGCCCCCCTGCCGGTGTCGATGCTGGGATGGGCGTCGTCCCGACAGTCGTTCTTCCGTTGGCTGCGCGCCGTGGTGGGCGTACTGCTCGTCAAACCATGCGCCGCGCTCGTACTCACGGTCGGGTTGAGTCTGATGGGCCAGGTGAACGCGAGTTTCTGGACGGCGATGATCGGCATGGCCGCGATCTGGATGGCGTGTTTCAGTCCGAAACTGATCATGCCGGCCGTGAGCTTCATCGGCGACAACATCACCGCCGACATGCAGTCGGCCGGTTCCAAGACCGCGAAGAACGCGGTCGCGACCGCGTTCGAAGTGACCGGCCAGGTGCTCAGCAGCCTGCCTATCCCCGGCACACAGGTCGCCGGCGGACTTGCGAAGGGCACGGGTCATGCGATCCGCGGCGGCGTGGACGGCGGTCTCAGCCAAGCGGCCGGCGACGTGACGGATGGCGTCAAGGGCGCGGTCCAAACGGAGTTCAAGTACGCGTCCGCGGCAGGCAAGGCCGCGACCGGGGATGCGGCTGGCGCCGCGGCCGACGTGCTCGGCGCTTCCTGGAACCCGCCGTCCCACGGTTCGGGATCCGGATCCGGTTCGGGCGGCAAGCCCGACAACGGCGACGGCTCCTCCGGACAGGGCAAGACCCAACCGGCCCTCGCCGATCCGAACGAACCCACGTCGACGACACCCCCGGCGGACCGTTCGGCCGCGGCGAACGATGTCACGGAAGCCGCGAACCAGAAAGCCAGGAACGCCGAACAGGACGCGAACACGGGTTCCGGCTCCAAGCCGGGCGACGTGTCGTTCCCGCAGGGAACCCCGTTGACGTCGATGCTACCCGACAAGGGCATGCCCGTGTCGAATGGTGTGGCCGGAGCCTTGGGGCTTCAGGTGCCCACGGTCGGCAACTTCGGCGGATCCGGTGGCGCGCCCGGTGGCCAGGGCGGCCAAGGTGGCCAAGGCGGTTCCGGCATCGGCGGCAATGGCGGCAACGGTGTCGGCGGAAACGGCGGCAACGGTATTGGAGGTACCGGTGGCGCCGGCGGAAACGGTGGGAACGGCGGTACCGGTGGCAATGGTGGAAACGGTGGCAATGGTGGTGACGGCGGGAACGCTGGCGCGCTTGGCGTCGGCGGTACCGGTCAGGGCGGTGAGCCCGGCCGGTATTCACAGCCGGTCAAACCGGCCACGACCCAGGGGCCGTCCATCGCCTGACCGGTCGGACCGCTATCGGCGGGGCCGCGCATCCGGGTCGTGTGAACCCGATGCGCGGCCCCGCCCTCTTTGTTCACGGTTACAGTCCCGGCGTGCCTCCGCTGGTATCGGGGCGGGACCGCGTTTCCCCGTTTAGCCTGTTGGGAGGTTAGTCATGGTGATGCAGCGTGGCGACAACCGTCGCGAGGTCCCATACGCGTCGTTCAGCCGGTTGAGCGCCACGAACGTGGTGTTCGGCCTGACCTGGCCGCAGCTGATCGTCGTCTGCCTTGGTTTGGTCTTGTTCGTGTTCGGCTGCGTGCTCGGCTTCAACCTCGTCATGATCGTCGTCGGCGTCGGCCTGATGATCTTCGGATTCCTGCGCTGGGAGGGGTTGAGCCTCATGGACCGCGTGTGGATCTGGCGGCGATGGCGCCGCCGCTTGCGTGACGGGGAGACCACGTGGGCGTACCGTCCGTTGAAACGCGGCCGGGTCGAAGGCGTGCTCGGCCTGTGGGGTCACGTCGAGGAGCGTGCCGAACCGATCGAGATGCGCGGCCCCGAGGTCGTGGGCACCGGGTTCGGCGACGCCTGTTACCTGTTCGACCCGGACAAACGACAGGCGACCGCGGTCCTGACCGCGAAAGTCGAGGAGTGGAGCCTCACACCGAACGTGGAACGCACCAGCCGCGCCATGGGCCTGTCGAACCTGATCGCCGACCTCGCCGACATCAACGGGTTCAAGGAGTTGAAAGAGACCGCGTTCATCCTGCCCGGCCCCCGCCCCCAGGAGCCGGATCTGACGAACGTGGCCGACCCGGACGGGTGGATGGCCCAGGACCAGCGCGAACTGTACATGCTGCCCTCCATCGCAAGCCCCTTGCGCAACCTCAACTACATTTGCGCGAGCGTCGACGCGGACCGGCTGCAAGGCGGCGACCGGCGTGAGGACGTCGAACGGGTCGCGGTCGGCGACGCGTTGGGCCGGTTGTGTCGCGACACGATCGGGCCCGCGCTCCTGCAATGCGGCGCCCGCAGGGACAGTGTCCGCTGGTGTTCGGTCGACGACCTGCGCCGGCTCATCCATGATGTCGCCGACCAGGGCACGCAGCATGACGCGTCGTTCACCCTGGAACGGGACGATCCGACCGTGACCTGGTGCGAGGAATCCAAGGACGGCACCTACCTGACCCTGGACTCGTGCGTGGCCCGCACCTACTGGATCCTGCAATGGCCCGACCGTCCCGTGCCCGCCGGGTTCATCCGCAGCCTGCTCGCGAACAACCGGAGCATGGCGTTCTGCCACATCTGGCGTCCGAAAAGCATGGAGGAAAGCGAACGCGACCTGCGCAAGAAGGAACAGTCCATCGAACAGCGCAGCAAACTCCAGGACCAGCGGAAGAAAAGCCACGACGAACGCCGCGAGGAAAAAGAGCAACGCCAACGCGAACTCGAACAGGAGGCCAACTGGCCCGACACCGACCATCAGGGATTCGTGACCCTGTTCGCCCCCGGTTTGGACGAACTCGAGGAATTCGACCGTGACTTCCGCGCCAAGGCACGCACCTGGAAGATCAAGCTCACGCTTATGCGCGGCCAGCAACGCGAAGGCCTGACCACGGTCCTCCCCCTTGGCATCTAACCCCATCCGATACCACTTGCTGAACGCCGGTATTCCTTCCGAACTGGAGTGGATGCTGGCGTTCACTGTTTCCTGTCGACCGTTATCGGCTGGCGGGAAACCATGCTCCGGGTGAGCGGTGTGGTTCGACCCCGTATCGGGTCGCATCGGGAATCGGAACCCCTACCGATACCGTCCGGCAACCAGTCCACAAACGGATTGCAGCCGGCGATGACCCCTAGGGTTCCGGACGTTTCATGAAAGGAAAGAATCCGTGAGCAACGAATATTCCGGCCCCGGCCGCCTGCTCCGGCGGTTCGTGGGCATGATCGTCGCCTTCGCCACGTTGCTGGTCGGCCTTGCGATTCCGGGCACGGCGATGGCAGACGCACGGCCCGACGACGGCGTCACGCCGGCGGCGAACGGCTTTGGCTATCCGGGCATCAACATCAAGACGTTCAACGGCAAGTGGCATTACGTGGGCGTCATCGGCAAGATCAGCAGTGGCGGCAAACTGTACAACGCGTACTGCATGGACTGGGGTATCGGCTACAACGGCGAACCCATCCAGGGTGGTACGCTCCAGCCGGTCACCAGCGAGGACGGCAACAGGGTCGCCTACCTCGCCACCAAATACGCGAACAACTATGACGACACCACCCAAGCGGCCCTCGCATACCTGATCCACGACAAGATCGATAACCAGATCCACAACTGGTCATCCGATAAGGGACAGTTCCCGCTCAACGTGGTCCAGCGCGCGCAGGCCCTGTGGAACGAAGCCATGGCCGAGGCGCCGACTGCAGCGGGTAGCTTCTCTTATACGACCGGCAAGCGTAAGGGCGAATACTCCGTCCGTGTCAGGAACGGCAATAACGCGCCGATGGCCGGCAAGCAGGTCACTCTGACGATCAACGGTCCGGCTGTGTTCGATGGTTCCGGTTCGAACACGATCACCGTGACGACCGACGGCAACGGCGAGGCGAAGGTTACTTGGACCGCGAACGGTGATGGTGCTGTGACCATTACTCCATCTGCTGCGGGTATGGTTGGCGGATCCCAGTATGTGTGGCCTCGTCAGCACATGTTCATCTCCGACCGAATTGGTCAAGGTACTCCGATTGGTTTCGAGGTTCTTAACCAGTTCACCCCGGAGATCAAGACCGAGGCATCGAACACGTTCGACCATGCCGGTGACACGCGTCCCGTGCATGACACGATCTACATGAGCGGGTTCGGCGGTTTCGAGGACGAGCAGATCACCGGCACCGTCACCCTGAACTGGGATGGTTACCCGGATGATTACGTCGTGGACCAGAAGGTCGACAAGACGTTCACCACGAACTGGGTTCCGGAACTCCAGTCCCCCGATTTCACGCCGGCCGATTTCGGTTGGACCGCGTGGAAGGGTGGCCGTTACTGGTTCGATGTGAAGATCCCCCAGCAGGGGCACATGTCCGGGCCGGTCGACACCGACGATCGCGAACCCAAGGAGACATGGAAGGTCGACGCCCCGTCGATCACGACCGACGTGAGCAAGCGTGTGGTCGGCATCAACGAGAAGTTCTACGATACGGCGAAGATCACCGGCCGTCTCGCGGCCGGCACGTACGTGATCTTCACCGCGTATGACGCGGTCCCCGACCTGCCGGACACGAGCGCGAACGTGTTGCTCAACGAGCGTGTCGACATTCCCGCCGATCTCATCGAGAAAAGCTACGAGCAGGGGTCGATCACGATCCGGTCGAAGAGCATCAGCGCCGATCACGTGGGTTACGTGTATTGGAAGGCCACGTTGTACAACAACCATGACGACGTGCTTGACACGCATGATCTGGGCATCGAGACCGAGACCGTGCACGTGCTCCCGTTGACCGTGGACACGAAGGTCGGTTCCGCGACGTCCACGCCGAAGAACCTCACGTTCGGTGAGAAGTTCGGTGATAAGGCCACGTTCACTGGCATCATCGAACCGGGATCCTACGTGCTGTTCGAGGCGTTCGGCCCGACTCTTGACGGTCCGAACGACAATGATGGCAATCCGGTTAAATCGGTCGAGGCCAAGAAGCTGTATTCGGAGCGGATCAACGTGACCCAGACCGAAGCGGACAACTCGCATTCGACCCCGCAGGTGTATTGCACCGCGAACTTCCCGGGCACCCTGTCCGTGAACGCGGAGGATCACGCGGGTTCGACCACGTCGATCAAACGTACCGGCACCCAGGACAAGGAGTGCGGCGGTACTTCCACTGGTGGCACCAAGTACGGGCAGACCCCGGAGATGGGCTTCGTGTACTGGCGTGCGACCATGTACGGTCCTGACGGCAAGATCCGCGTCACCCACGAGCTCGGCCTCGAGAACGAGACCATTCGCCTCGAGATGCCGACGATCGAAACCCAGGTGTCGAACGAGGAGGTCGCGGTCGGTGACGAGTTCCATGATGTGGCTTCGATCTACGGCAAGGTGGCGCGCGGCTCGTACGTGACGTTCACCGCGTACGAGGCGCAGCCGACCGACACGCCGAACGCGAACGCGCCGAAGATCCTCGACGAGGCTCGTGTGGACATCACCAACGAGCAGGCCGACCAGTCCAGCGCGAAGGACCATTTCAAGGTCGTCTCCCCCAAGGTCAGCACGATGCGTTCGGGCTGGGTGTTCTGGGTCGCGACCCTGCATACCGCGTCCGGCCAGATCCTCGACCAGGGCAAGCTCGGTGAGGAGACCGAGAAACTGCACGTCAGGGGCGGTGGCATCATCGCCTCGCACGCGCAGGCCATGGGCGCGGTCGGCGGCCAGTTGTACGACGAGGTCCAGGTGTGGGACGAGTCCGTCGGCCATGAGGGCGACGGCAACGGCAACTCGCACGACTTCTACGGCAAGGTCCCGAACGGTTCGTATGTGACCGTCCGCCTGTACCGTAACGACGGTCACGCGGGCCAGACCAAGGGTCAGATGATCGGCCAGATCCGTCGTGATCTCGATGATTCGAAGTGGCAGCTGTCCGATCCGGACGATCCGAACAGTCCGCGCACGCAGATCATCAAGGTCACCGGCCAGCAGTTCGTGATCCCGGAATGCCCGACCGACGGCTATCAGAAGCCGGGCCAGTACAACCCGTGCGGTGCCGGCATGTACTACTTCGTCGCGACCCTGTACAACCAGGAAGGCCAGGTGCTCGACAAGGGCACGTTCGGCGAGTCTGGTGACGCGCACGAGACGGGCTACCCGTCCGAGGAGCGCACCCCGGTGCAGAAGTTCGAGACCGAGCGCGCGAAGAAGTGGTTCAGCATCGACGCGGCCAACTACGCTGACAAGACCATCACCACGTACGACATGCTCAAGCAGTACGCGTACCAGGTGTCGGACGTGGACGTCGACTCGATGATCGCGCAGACCGATCCGGGCACGACCATGCGGTTCGAGATCTGGCGCGAGGACCCGGAGTCCAAGGATGGCGCGACCGACGTGAAGGTCTGGAAGGGCAAGGATTGGACGCTCCCGTCCGTCCAGGCCAAGACCGACGGTTCGGCCGGCGTGCTCAAGTGGTGGCAGAAGCTCAAGAGCGAGAACGTGGACCTGACCGACAGGAACCTGTTCCCGGTGGGCACCTACTACTATCGGGCCGTCATCCAGAACCCGGACGTCGACTCCAACCCGGTGGGCACGACCAGCATCGACCCGGACTACAACCCGTCGCTGGACGGCAACACGAACGTCGTGTGGTATGACGCGAAGCGCGTGAAGGCCGAGAGCTTCGACATCATCGAAGCCCAGTCCAAGAGCGCCGAACCGTTGTGGACCGACGCGATGCACGTGGCCGATACGATCACCCTGTCCGGTGTGATCCCGAAGGGCACGCAGTACGAGGCAGAGATCTGGAAGGCCGAGCCCGGTCTCGACGGCAAGGTCATCGGCACCGAGAAGGTCGCTTCCACGGGACGTCTCGACGTGCCGGCCGAAGCGATCGGCGACTTCCGTCTCAAGCCCGTGACGTTCACCACGAAGTGGCTGAAGAACCCGGGCGTCGGCTCCTACCAGTGGCGGTTCAAGATCTGGACGCCCGACAACAAGGGTGGCGACGTTGAACTGCCGAAGGGCTCGTTCAGCCAGCCGCAGGACACCGATCTCGGCCAGAAGGGTGAAGCCCGCCTGGACGACAATTGGGAGTCCGTGCCGCAGGAGGACGACAAGACCAACCCGGACGCCGGCAAGAACACCATGCACGGTTACCACGCGCGTTGGCTGATCTTCGACGGCATGCAGGTCAAGGACGAGCACTTCGAGATCGTGAAGATCACGACCGATGTGACCAAGTCCCAGGTGTGGTCCAAGCCCCAGTCCGGTGATGATGACGCCAAGGAGCCTGCCGGCAACGCGCAGCAGACCCCGGACGGCGAGAACTGGATCAACACGTCCTATGAGGGCGCGAACGTCCAGGACCACGCCGACATCGCGGGACACATGCTCGAGAACTACAAGCTCGGCTTCACCCTCTACAAGAAGGCGCCCGGCGAGGACCGCAGCAAGGACACGGTCGTGTACACGACCCTGCTCGAGGTGCTCCACGAGGGCCAGCAGACCGTGGAGAGCGCGAAGTACTGGCTCAAGAAGAACGAGTACGGCGACTACTACTGGCGTTGGAACTTCCGCAAGCCCGACGAACAGCAGTTCAACACCGACAAGGTGCTGCACGGCGAGACCAAGGACTCGGATTCCGCTAAGGCCATCAAGGAGGAGTCGTTCCACGCGGTGAGCATCACGACCGCCACCTATGATTGGGGCGCGGTCGCGAACAAGCTGTGGGATACGGCGTTCATCCACGGCAAGCTGCCCGAGGATGCGATGATCCACTTCGAGCTCAAGGACAAGACGACCGGGAAGACCGTCCAGTCGACCAAGCCGGTGAAGGTCGGCGAGACCGACGCGAACGGCACTACGGCCATCGAATCCGAGCATATCGAGCTCAAGAAGGCGGGCGACTACTACTGGAGCGAAGTCGTGGAGCTTCCGGGCAAGCATGACAAGCCGTTCCACACCGGTCGCGACGACCAGGAGCCCGAATCCCTGCACGGCATCAGCGCGAACACGACCACGGTGTCCGAGGTCATGGCCGAACAGTCCAACGTCCACGACGACTCCACTCTGGAGAACATCGCCGAGGACGGCAGGCTCATGGCCAGCTGGGACCTGTACAAGGTCGACCAGACCACCAACGACCCGTACAAGGACACGTACGTGACCACCGTGGACGGTGACGGCCAGCCCCTGAAGAAGGGACAGACCAAGGCCACCAGCCCGAGCGTCGACATCCTCGCCCATTACAAGGGTGATTGGAAGCAGGCCGTGGGCGAATACTACTGGGTGCTGCGCGTGTGGGACAAGGCGCCCACCACGAAGGACTCCCGCCTCGACCTGTACGGCGAGCCGGGCGACAACGGCGGCAACGGCGGCTCCTGGGCGCCGGACAAGCCGACCGTCACCCCCGATGGTGTGAGCCATCCGGGCGAGTCGTACCGTATCGTCCACACCGGCAAGCGTCGCGACAAGATGGAAACGTTCCGCGTCATCCACGCCGAGACGAAGGCCGTGAGTGAGGAAGAGGTCGGCAAGACCGTCCGCGACCAGGCCATCATCTACGGTCCTGTCGCCCGCAACACCAAGCTGTCGTGGAGCCTGTTCGAGAACATCGACGACAAGCAGCCGGTCGAAGCGTACGAGGACTACCACACGATCACCGCCGACGAGGCGGAGACCGCGCGCGTCAAGGGCGTCGTCTCCATCCTCGGCCCAGAGTTCAAGACCGAGAAGGTCGGCACCCTGATCTGGCAGCTCGCGCTCAAGCGCCCGCTGAAGGTCGGCACCCAGTGCGTGACCGATACCGATGGCAGCACCGGCAACGGTTCCACCGGCACCGGCACCGGCAAGGACGACTGCTCCAACGGTACTGGAACCGGCAACGGCAACTGCTCCACCGGTAACGGTACGGATACCGGCAACGGTTCCACCGGCACCGGCAAGGACGACTGCTCTAACGGCACCAGCACTGGCAACGGCAACTGCTCCACCGGTACGGGGTCCACCACCGGTAATGGTTCGACCACCACCAACAAGGACAACGACTGCCTGAGCGATACGACCGAGAAGGATCACTTCTTCGAGGACACCATCGGCCACGCCCGCGAGACCACGCAGATCGTGCGCGTCACGACCCGCGCCGTCACCAAGGCCAAGGCCAATACGTGGTTCCACGATACGGCGCTCATCGAGGGGCAGATCGTCAAGGGCACGCAGATCGGCTTCGACCTGTACCTGCGCGTCAAGGGCGATGACGCGTCCAAGGACAAGCACATCCTGTCCACGGACCGCGTCACCCTCCAAGGCGGTGAGACCACGGTCGACAGCCCGAACGTGAAGGTCGCGTACAACGGCGACTACTACTGGGTTGAAACCGTGTACCGTCCGACCGACCAGGATCATCCGACCAACGGTCAGGTGGAACTGTTCCACACCGGCCAGCGTCGACTGCCGAACGAGACCACCCGCGTGTGGGGTGGCCTCGCGCAGACCGGCATGCGGTTCTCCGCCGTATTCGCCGGCGTGCTCGGCATCCTGGCCGCCGGAGCCCTCGCCATCGCCCGCCGCCGCATGGCACAGGAGTGATGACGACGGTGGTCACGGCCTACGGGCCGACTCAGCTCACGGACCGGCCTTCACGGCCGTGACACCGACGGCATGAACAGATGAGCCCCTCCCGGAAAACCCGGAAGGGGCTCATCCTTTTTCTTCCGATCAAGCAGACAACCTGTCCACACGGTGGAGGAACGCGGCCATATCCTGCCGCACCACCACATCCATGCCACGGAACGTACGGTCCGAGAAGCCAGTCGTGATCCCGTTCGCCGCCAGCCAACGGATGTCATCGGCATGCGGGGTCAACCTATCCACATCCGTGAACGGCCATCCCATGCCAACAGCACCATGCAGGCCGCGCCATATCGCGTACCTGTGGAGGAACGCGGCCATATCCTGCCGCACCACCGGATCCCCGCCACGGAACGTATGGTTTGGGAAACCCGTGCTGATCCCGGTGGATGCCAGCCACAGCACCTCTTTGGCATGCGGAGAGCTTGACGTCACGTCAGTGAACGGGTTACGGGACCAGTCGGGTGTGTATGCGGGGCTGCCGGCGAGACGGTACAGGAACGCGGCCATATCCTGCCGCACCACCACGCCCATGCCTTGAAACGAGTCATCCGGGAACCCGGTCGTGATTCCCTGTGTTTTCAGCCAACGGATGTCCTCCACATGCGGGGTAGCATCATTCACGTCCATGAATCCGGATACCGGGTCAACGTATGGCATGTAGGTTGCGCCGAGGAAGTTGTAGTCCTTGGAGACCACGCCGTTCTGGACGAATCGGACCAGCGTGGTGGGAGCCCCGTTATACGTGCTGTTGAACGCCTGGACGATCACCCCGGCCGGCAGGTTCGTGAAGGACAGCCTCGCCCCGTTCGGATACTGGCCACGCAGGTCATAGCTGGTGGTCGACTCGCTCCATCCGGACCAGTTGACACCGTTCACCTTGGCTTGGATGCCGTTCTGGTCGACGTGCTCTTCCTTGACTTTGAATGTGTAGGTGATGATCTTGGTGCCGTCGGGGGCGATGATGTCGACGTGCACGTCGCCGTCGGAGTAGAGCTTCTGACTCCATCCGGCTGGGATGCCGGACTGGATGCCGGCATGCGTGTCGCCGTCGGGCATGTACCAGGGTCCGGGGTTCCTGTAGTCGAACCCGTCGAAATGGTAGATCTTGTCCATGTTCGGACCGCTGTAATACTCATAGAACGGCACGATATTCTTCAAATCATCGATCGAATATCGCGACGCCGCCATGACCACAGTCCGGTCTTCGGCTGTCACCGTGTCCGCCATTGCTGTCATAGGGGCAAAACCAACGCCCATCACCGCCGTAGCAGCAGCCAACGCCAACACCTTTGTACGGTTGTTTCCCATTGTCTTCTCCTGTCTCCCCGCCTCATGCGAGGATCTTCGTTCAGGTTATCCTCGTGGCGGTTCCCGCCACGCGGGAGGGGTGTTTCCCCCTCGCTTCTGTCACAGACCTTCCGGCCGATATCGGTTGTGGGCTTGTATCGGTGTCGGGTTCCTGTCGGGGAGGGTGGTTGCGCTGACAGGAATCGTCTTCAATTGTTCTTGGGGGTTGTCAGCGGTATGGGTGGTGTGTCTCGTCGTCGTCATGCGGCCGCGCCGGGTTCGGCGCGGCCCCGATCCCGTTCCTCATCACGTAATGGTTCGCATGCGGCCCGTCCCACGAAACGGACCCGCACCCTGTGGTGTGTGGTCGCCGAAATATGCTGCTGGCTACTGGTCGTCGGCTGTCTGTCTTTGGCGCAGTTCGTATGGTCGTATTGGGCGATGGGCTTGGATTCCACGAGCGTGAGCCACCAGTTGGAGAAGGCCACAAGCCGGAAGATCAAAACCACCGAGACGGACCGGATCGCCCAACTGACCATGGACGGCACTCCCCCGGTCGAACCCGGTGTGAAACAGGGCGAACTGTACGGGTACCTGCATTTACCCCGGTTCGGCAAGACGTTCAAGCTACCGATCCAAGAGGGCACGAGCGACCGGGTCCTCGCGAACATGGGCGTCGGCCACTACGAGGGCACCGCCCTGCCCGGTGAGAAAGGCAACGCGTCGTTCGCCGGCCACGCGACCTACAACGATCTCGCGAACCTCGGCACCCTGGACGTGGGCGACCAGGTCATCGTAGAAGGCGCCGACTACTGGTGGGTATACACGATCAACCGCAAACCATACGTCGTCCCCCAGGAACAGGTCGAGGTCGTGGGACCGACCGCGGCCGGCGCGGAATACGGGATGACGTTGACGACCTGCTATCCGGTCATGCCCGTCGGCCAACACGCCACGCACAGGATGATCGCCCACGCGACCCTCATGGGTTGGGCCGACAAGAAAGACGGCGTACCCGAACAGCTCGCCCAAACCCATGAAAGCACCGCGACCAAGGTCGGCCGTTCCATCCAGACGGTATCCGACAAGGTCAACCTGCCCGTCACCGGCGTCGTCGGCCTCGGCCTCCTCGCCATCTGGCTGCTGTTGAACCTGATCTCATGGCTGGTATCCCACGATCGGATGCGCCGCGTCGAATGGGCGCGCGGCACCTGGTTCAACCCGATCGGCTGGATGTGGCGGCTCACCGCCGGCATATGGCCATCCAACCAGATCGTGTTCAAAACGTCACGACTCCTGCTCATCCTCATCCTGAGCGCGGGACTCGTGTTCTGCGCATGGCGGTGGGCATGCCCGTGGATCGCCACCACGTTCCTGCCCGACCAACCCCACCCCGGCCTGTAACTCCCCATTCCCCCGTTATCGGATTCGGGGTGCGTGGACGGGAAGGAACACGAAACCCGACCTTGCCCACCCTCATATCAGAGTGGATGAGCGGGTTTCGGTATCGGAATGGAAGGAGACCCGTATGCGCGGGAAGGACGAGGATCAGGATGATCCGGGCGCGAAGGCCGAACGGTATCTGGCAATGTCCGATCCGGACGACGAGCCACGCCGCAACCGGAACGGGGACCGTAAACCCAACCGGTTCGCCCGGTATACGCGGGTCGCGAAAGGACTGAACGGGCGGCGCATGATCATGCTCGCCGGCATGGTGGGCGTGGTCGCGCTCCTGTCGTTCGGGTCGATGGCGTTCTCCTACCATGAGCGGGTCACCCGTGCGGAAGCCCAGTCGGCCTGCTCGCAGGCGCGTAGCCGGCTGATCGAATCAGCTGGTGACTGGGCGCGCGCGAAAACCAATGCGAAACGGTCGGTCGACCTCGACCTGCTCGAAGAGGCCGACCCCACAGCCTCCGCCCGGTTGGACACCTTGTTGAACGCCAAGGAACCCCCGGTGATGGAATGCGATACGGATCCCGCCACGCGCACGACCACGATGACCAGCGGAGCGGACCGGCTCAACCGGGAAACAAAGGAACTGAAATCGTTGACGACGAAGGCGTCGTCCAAGACGGGCGCATATGCGCAGGCCAAGGCCGCGAAAGCGTTCGACACGGCGTTGGCCAAGGCCGAGCATATGGCGTCCACGGTCGACAAGTCGACCCTGTTGAACTCGTATCTCATGGACCGGTTGCAACAGGAGATCCGTAACGCGAAAGAGCTGCCGCGTTCCGCAAGCCTCAAGGACGTGCAGGACCAGACCAGTATGCTCACGGGTCTCATGGACCGGATCGAACAGGACGGTGCGGACAGCCAGTGAAAGGAGACACCATTCCCATGACAGACCAACAGATCCACTCCCCGTTGGACGAGATCGGCGACCTGTACCGCATGCTGCGCGTCATCGCAGCCACTGAGGACCACCCGTTCCGGGGGCGTGCCGAGCATGCCGCCGCCGTGTTGAAACCCGTGTTGGAAACGGCGGGCCGTAAACCGGTCGAACCACGCACGGACCCCGTGTTCGGCGGACCGGAGGAGAGCGCCGTCCCGGTGAGCGTCCTGGACCGCAGGTTCGAACGCCTGTTCGGATTCCTGTGTCACGTGGACGGGATGCTGTCGTACGCGCACGCGGTGAACGCCGCATGGGTCGAACTGGACTTGTCGGACGGGGACGCGTTCCCGCTTCCCGACCGTACCGACCGGCGGGGCGTGTTCCCCGTGTCCGGCATGGAACGGAGGTGACCCGGTTTGGTGGACATCACGCGCAGGATCACGGCCATCGGCCGCCGGTTGCACGAGCTTGGCATCGACCAGCAGGTCAACGCCATGAGTGAACGGGACGTGCAGGTCGTGTTCAACGGGACCATGACGGGCGTGTACGTGGTGACGGGCGATCACGTGGGCGTGCTGCAGGTCGGCGCGGATTCGGTCCGTGTGACCGGACGGCATGCCATGGATATTGCCATCGACATCCAATCCACGCTCCAAACGGACGGGAAGGAGGCGTGACATGGCGAGGATGACCATCGCGTTCACCTGCGACCGGTTGGACCTGAACGGTTACGAGCTGGAACGCATGCTCGACAAGGCCGGGTTCCGGGCATCGACCGTGACCGTGTGGGCTGACGGCGAGCATGCCGTGAACGTGGACGACGGGGAGCCACGACCATGACCAGCATTGAATGGGAGGTCAGCGTGCCCGCCACACGCCCCGACGGGTGGCGGAGGATCGAACCGGTGAGCCTCATGCCCGGCGACTACGCGGAACTGTACGGCCGACGCGGCCTGCCTATCGCCATGGGCTTGGTCTGCCGCGACTGGGATGGGACTATCACGGTTGGCGGGTTCCGTGTCGATCATGCGCGCACGGTGCACGCGTGGCGTCGCGTCGACGATCCGACCCCGGTCGGCCCGTCCTGCGTGTACTGTCACGGCGTCGTCTACGGGCGCCGCAGGCCGGTACGCGTATACCGATCCGGCGGATCGTATGAGGACGGGTACGCGCATCCCGGGTGCGTGGCCCTCCTGTTCCACGGGGCGCCACACCTTCAAGGAGCATGTGATGTCGGGCATGGCTGACGGACGATTGTGGATGCTGGAATGCGATGCCCCCACCTGCGGGAGCCAACGCTCATGCGCGACACCGTGGGCGTCATGGTCGGGTGATGCCCCCACCTGCGGAAGCCAACTGACCGTCACCACCGACAGGGAAGGCCATGTGACCGGCGTGCATGGCATGGGCGTCGACCAGCCCACATGCCGGCGTCGACTGGTGCGCGGCATCCGGGACGTATACCGGCTGGCCCGCAACCGCGGATGGCAGGTCAGCGAACGGCCCGGTCGTCTGCCTCCGCGCGTCCTCTGCCCATGCCACGACAGTCTGATTCCATCCACAGGCCAGATGGGGGCGGGGTTGTGAACGTGAGCGTGAGCGTCGACTGGCGGCACACGCCGCTCGACCGGTTGGACGGCCACCGGTTCATCGCCCGCACCCGTGGAGGCCAGGTCCTCGACGGGTGGCTCGTCTACGAGGCGTCATGGGATGGCGGCGTGTGCTTCGACCGTGACTTCCTGACCTGCGTGCTCACTCAGAAACACGGATTGGCCACGCATTTGGTGGACCTGTTCCTCAGCATCAACGTGCTCGACGAAACCTACGACGGACGCCGCATCATCCCCGAACCGGAAGAACCCATCCCATGATCCCGTTCCTGCCCATAGTCGTCATCGGCATGCTCACGTTCGCCGCATTCATCTTGGTCGTCGTCGCGCGAACCGGATCCGGCGACGAGCCGGTCGACCCGCACGGCTTGATGGCCGTCATCATTCTCTTCGCGATCCTACTGTTCCTGGTCATCGCCGGATGACCCCGATCTCGTAAACCACATCCCCGGATCGTCGGGGTTCCGGCACGCACTCGAAAGGAGGCTGTGATGCCACTACCGTTGCTGATCCCCGTGGCCATGCTCATGACCGGACTGCTTGCGGCCGCCGTGGCCGGCTATGTGCGGGGCATGGCCGGCCTGTTCGAAGGACGGCTTCCCTCGGCGTGGCCGTACCGGTGCATGACCGCGGAGATCCTGATCCTGACCGTGCTCGTCCTGTGGGACGCGGGCGTGTTCGACGGGCGCACCCGGCTCACCGGTTGGCCCAAGGGACGGGGCGTGACCGTCGGCATGATGATCCTCCTCGTCCTGTTCCTGGGCGACCTGGTGATCTTCCTGCGCGTCCACGTGTTCCCCATCTTCCTGGACGACGGGATACGCCGCAACTACGAGCACATGTTCCCCATGGTCGCCGTCTACTTCCTGTGCCTCACGATCATGACCCGACTGCCCGCGACCACCGGCATGGGACGGTTCCTCGCCGCCACCGTCATCCCCTAAAGCCTTCAACAAAGCACGCCATTGTGTGAAAGGAGCCTGTCGTCATGAGCGTGATCGACGATGAGGCGAACGGCCTGTACCCGTCGCCCGCCAGTCTGAACATGGACGACCATACCGCCGAACACCGGATGAGCGAACTGCAGTTCATGCTGCGCGACGCCTATCATGCCGGCGCCACACGCACCCCTACCGACAGGGAGATCGAAACCGTGGCCCGACTCCTATGGGACCGGCAGATCACCGGCCGGACGGCCACAGCCGTCCAGCCGTGGGATGTGACCCGGTCCCGTGTATTGCGCGCCCGGTTCCTCCGGGATGTGCGCGACGCCCTCGCATTGATGCGCCGGGCCGCGTCAGACGACGGACACCGGTCATGACCACGACGGGGTCTCAGCGTCGGCTCGAACGGGCGCGCACGAAAATCGACGCCGCGATCCGACTGCACGCGCTCGAACACGATCTGCTGCGGGAGGCCGCCGAACTCGAACAGGACGGCCAACCCCATGCGCGGGGGCTCGCACCGGAATACGGGCGCATCCGCCAAGCGGACACCGCCTACCAAGAGACGGTCACGGCGTTCACCCGTCTCATCAGCCGACAACTCACCCCGGAGGAGGACCAGTAAGCATGAACGAACCCGCATCCGCTCGACCCGTGACCGATGACAGCGATCTGCCGTCGGCAAGGGAACTGGAACAACTGAACGCGATACGGGCGATCATGGACGGGATCGCCTCGCGTTTCCGGGAGGATTCGACGGACCGTCGACTCCTCGCCGCCACGCTCACGGATTGGGCAAAGGCGACGCGCGCCCTGCAACGGGCCGCCGCACGACTTTGGGACCACGAGACCGGATCGTTCGACCAGGCCACGGACCAGGCCTACACGCGTGAAGGCATGTCCCCGTTGATCGAACCGTATCCCGACCCGGATCCAGCGTTGCGCATGCTCTGGGAGGAACTCGACGTCTTCGCCCACTGCGACCAGACGCTCATCGAAGCGTCCCTCACCGCCGAGCACATCGCCACGCTCCTCACCCCACCATCATCATCCGACATCAAGGAGGCATAACCCCATGAGCTACGGGACGTTGAGCCGGCTGACCATCATCTGCGACCGGTGCGGCAAGGAGTACGCGGGCCCCGACGACGCGGGCTGGACGTATACGGAGGGCGCGGACGACCAGTCACAGGACGCCGGCTGGCAGCACGCCGGCTATTGCATCCACTACTGTCCCGACTGCCGGCAGCCGGCATGCGCGTACTGCGGGACCGTCCGACCCCACCCGGAGATCCTGCCCGGCTGGCATCTGGCGGACGGCGACTGGTACTGTCCCGTCTGCTGGCCGCACGCCATCGACAACGCGCGCCGACTCTGGGAATACCGGAACCAACGCGACCAGCGGAGAAACGGCCGCATATGACCGGCACACAGGAATCCAGAGTGCGGGCGATGGACGTGGAGATCGCGTTGACGGAACGCTGCCGCAAACGCGGCGACGGGTATTGGACCGAGATCGAGGTCCAGGACCCCAACGGGCTGCTCCGTCTGGACGGGGTCGCGTTGTCGTGGTCGTTCCACCGCATGTGGATCAGCGGCTTCGAAGTCAAAGTGTCCCGGTCCGATTTCCTGCGGGACGCGAAATACACGGTGTACCGGCGGTACGTGGACGACCTGACCCTCGTCTGCCCCGCGCGCATGATCGACCGGGACGAGGTGCCCGACGGGATCGGCCTGCTCTGGTACCACGCGGACGCCAAACCCGGCCAACCCCGGTTAAGGTACCGGAGGAAACCCGAACCATGCGACGGGGACACCCATCAGATCGAACACCAACTGTTGCGCCGCCTGACCCGCGACAGCATCGACACGCGTCCCAACCGGTTCGGCCGGTACGAGACCGCCCGCCGGTACGTCGAGGAGCGGACCGCGTTGAAGAACATCGGCGACGCGTTGGGCTCGAAGATGGCCCTCAGACTCCAACAGCTCGAACGCCTCCAGGAGCCCACGCACATGCGACAGGTCCAGGCCAGGGCCGACGCATACGACCGCCTGACCGGCATTCTCAACCGGCACGGGTACACGCAAGTCGACACGACCACCAGACCGGACCACATGGATCGGGCGCTCAGGGACCTGGACCGCGCGCTGTCCCATACGGCCCCGTTGGACACGGTCGACCGGGAGACCCGCTACCTGGCCGACAGCATCACCTACCTGCGACGGCAACTCGGCCTCGACCGCAAGGAGGACCAACAGTCATGAGCACGCTCGAAATCCCCATGGGCGAATACGGGGAGCACACGCTCTCGTTCGGCGTCACGAACGACCCCGCCGACGATTCGGCGATCCTCATCCTCCACGCCGACACCGAACGGTACATGCTGTCCGAACGGGATTGGACCCGGCTGCGCGACCTGCTCGACCGGCTCGACACCACAACCGGATCCCACGCCTCCACCGTCCGTCCGGAGCCGACCGTGGACGCGGCCTCCCGCCTGCTCCTCGCCCGGTTCACGTTGGAGACGGCGCGCCGCGACGCCATGGACGCGGGCCATCGGGACGAGGCGAGGATCCTCGCGGAGGCGAAATCGTTCCTCGACCTCGCCGGCCTGCACGTCGACCATGTGCTCGCCCTCCACCACCACGCGAGGGACGGCAGATCGTGAACCCGCGTGTGCGCGGCCTGCTCAAAACACTGGCGGGCGCGGCCATTCTCCTGCTCGCATGGCCCCGGATCATGCGGCATTTCGAACAGATGTATGACAGCATTCACTCCCCGGCGATCACCTACGACGAAGCCGCACAGCACAGCCAGATCATCCTCGCCACATTCGGGGAAACCTTCCTGACCATGAGCCTGTTCACTCTGGGGGCGATCAGCCTGCTGTCCGGCATCATGAACCTCATCCTGCCCACGGGCATCCTGCTCAAGGAGCGTCCACCGGCCGGCATCGCCATCCAAATCGAGGACGGTGGGGATCCGGCCCGGTTGCGGAGGGCCGCGTTGCACGAGGCCGCGCACGCGGTCGCCGTCCACGAGACCGGCAACACGGTGCTCGCCGTTACCATGCGGGCCGACGGGTCCGGGACGACCACGACCAGATGGCATGCGTACGAGGATCCCGAGATACGGTTGCGCGACCAACTGCTCGTCGACTCCGTCGGCCAGGCCATGGACCAGTTCGACGACCCCGACCAGGCCACGCCGTTGAACGCGTTCGACGACATGAGCGACGCGATCACCATCGCGAACCTGCTCCATCGGATCGATCCCGAAAGCGGATCCACTGAACAATTCCTCGACCAAGCATGGCACGACGCCCGACGGTTCGTCCGATCGCACGAACCCGTCATCCGCCGGCTCGCCCTCCGCCTCGACCATGCGGGCGTGTACACGATCGATGACCTCACCCCATTCCTTCAAGACATCCAGACCATCACCGGCAAGGAGACATCATCATGAGCAAGTTAAACCTCCAGTGGACGGACCGTCCGTCGCGCGCGTTCGAACTCGACGCGACCACCCTCGAGTATCCGGCCACGTTGAAACGGCGACGCGGCGGACACGTGACCGTCGCCACCTACGACACCGGGCACGGCGTGCAATCCGCCGCGTTCGCCAGCGAAACCGACGCGCGCGCATGGATCCACGGGCTCATCATCCAACAGGCGAACGCCCAACATGACGCCCGCATCCATGATCTCCTCGACACGATCGAGGACCTCGCCGACGGATTGGACCGGCTCGCCCCCATGGCCGACCAACCCGACATGCACGACGCGTACGACACCTTGCGTGACGCGTTCGACCAGCTGCTCGCCACCCTGCCCGACCGGCCCGACAACATCGCATGGTCGACGGTCACCTACGATCCACTCACCATCACCACCATCGACGGACAGACGTTCACGTCATGGCGCGACTACCTGCACCCCACCCTCGACTCGAAGGGGAACCGCTGATGGTCGACTATTCAGCATGGCTTGACAGTCAACCCACATGGGTCATGCCCACAGGCCCCCTGCTGATCGCGGATCTTGCCCTAGGCGTGGTCCTCGGCATCAGCCTGATCATGTTCAGGATCGCCCTCGTCCGGTTCCGTGAGACGACTGGCGACGATCCCGCTCTCACATTCCTTATCGTTTCGCGCGCCCTCACCATGATCCCGCTCGTCGTCGCGGGCTGTCTTACCACGATCGTGATAAGCGGGTTCACCGAGGCCTCGATCTTGAGGGAACCGTTCGCCGCGCGCACCGACCGTGTGTTCGCGGTCACACGGTTCGACTGTCAGCCGACCCACGGAAACGTCGCTTGTCCCACGGACGGTCTGCCCGCCGACCGGACCGACGCCACTTGACTGCAGGACGGGCGGCTCGTCCAAGGCGTGATCGTCGTCGACGGTACCAAGGTCAGTCTCTACGACAACCAAGGACAACAAGTCGCGCCTGCTTTCGATAGGACTTCGTTCAGCGGCCGGCATATCCAAGAGGACAAACCTTGGCGTCCTCCCCGCGGCTGAAGCCTGGGGATTCCAGCCATCAATGAGGTGACAAGTCTGTATCCTGCTCCGCGCACCGGTATGGGGGTGGTATCGGCATGGGGCGGGGTTGTTCCCGTGGAAAAGGGGGTTGCCATATGAGCGGACTCGTTTCGCATGAACATCCCGCAGCCGGTCCGATGCCGGTGGACGTGTCCGGGTCGTACGCGCGCTACCGGGTGCGCGGGGATCTCGTGTTCATGGGCGTGATGGCCTCATTGGATCTGGCGGTGGCCGTACTGTTCACAGGCATGGTGTCATGGTGGCTGACCGTCCTGGTCGACGTGCTGTTGACCGTGGGCGGGTTCATCATGCGCCTGGTGGACCGGCAACGGAATCCCACGGTGGCATGGTTGCTGAAAGACGTGTGGGGGTTGAAGGGCGTGGCCGCATCCGATCCCGTCAGGGACGGTGAGACCCGTGTACGGTGGATGGACGGGTATCTGATGCGCGCGGGCCTGCTCGACGTGCACGGGACCATGGCCACGCTCCGCCGCGCGGACGGCGTCCCGGTCAACCCCATAGCCCACCGGCAGGCGTCCGAAACGGACGGGGATGCCTCATGAACCCGGTCACCGATCCACGACAGGCCGTCTGGCGCATGCCAAGGCGGGTGTGGTGATGTCGGGGTCGCTGCTCGTCGCGTTACGCGACCGGCTCACACCATCGGATCTGCGCTACCGGTTCCGACTGGCCCGTGACGGCGCGTTGGACGTGAAGCATTCGAAAGCACCGTTGACGATCGTGATGATCCGCCGCACCCCAATCGGGTATACGCTCATTATCACCGGTCCCGGTCTCACGGCCGACCAGCGGATCAGAACGTATCCCATGCAACGGTTCGACGACCTCGCCCAAGACGTCGCCCGAATCCTCGGCGCCCATCCACCCAAACCCACATCATCCCCGACCGTCAAACCTACCGGCACGCATCCTGTTCCAGAATCCACATGACCGGCCTTGACCGCCGGCCCACGCCATTAACCCCATGTTCCACACCATCCGGGTGTGGACCCTTGTTGAAAGGAAACCCTTGTCATGAGCGACACGTATTCCATTCCCCTGTCCGACTACCGTCCATACCGGACCGACAACATCGACGGCCTGCCCGTCACCATCCCCATGTCGTTGATCGACCCGGAAGCGGTGAACCTGCTCGCCCTGTGCATCATCAACCACGAGAACACGACCGGTTTGGACAGCAACAGGATGGTCGTGTTCCCGGTCGCGAACGCGACCGTCGGCCGATACGACGACCTCACGGACATCACCATCTCCCAGGACCTGCCCGAGGAACTCAACTCCGCGTACGCGCGACTCCTGACCGGCATGGGCGTACGCCTACTCCACCCCGCCAGCAAGCAGACGGATGATACGCTGCCCACGGACGAGGAGATGCGCCAATGCTTCGACCCCTCATACTCGAACCGGCTCGACTCATTGGGTCAGGTCGACAACACGACCCGTGACGCCATGTTCAACCAGTGGCTCGAACACCACGACCGCCTGCTCATGGCCCACGCATGGAACGAAGGCCACACCGCCGGTCAGAATGACACCCCTGTTGCCAACCCGTACGAGGAAGTGCCGAAGGAACGATGAACCACATCCTCTACCATGGTGGCGTGCCCGGTCTTAAACCCGGCGACCTGATCCAACCCGGCCACACGCGACAAACGATGGATGATTGTCCGATCTGTAGGATGCGGGAGGAACAGGGCGTGGACGCGCCGTTCGACGCGACCCATCATCCGGACAGCGTGTACTGCACGCCCGTCCGCCTGTACGCCCGCTACCACGCCGGCCTGTACGGGCATGGCGACGTATACCAGGTCACACCAATCGGCGACCTCACACGCAGCAGCGAGGACACGATCGAATCATACCGGTGCGTTTCACTGCGTGTGGTGCGTGTGGTCGAGGCACGCGTCGAACTCACATGGAAAGACCGGCGTCGTCTCGACCGCCTATGGGCCAACGCCGACCGGGCACACGGGCACATGGCGTCCACGTTGGACGCGTTGCCAAGGAACGCGACCCCACGTATGATCAACGACTGGCAGCGCCGGCAACTGCTCATCGCCGAACGACTCCTCCGCCAATAACCACCACCCCACACCCACAAACCCCTTACCAAGACTGTATGGGTGTGGGGGTGGTGTTGTGTTCGTCAGGCGAACGGTATAGGATACCAGTTCGTCAGGCCGCTCAATGCCACACAATCCCGGTTTTCTCTTCCAGACATCGTTTGTCACCGGGATGCACAGGCCTTTCCTCATGCGGCATTACCAATTCCGATCCGACCGGATATCCGCCCATGCCCTGTCGCATACGGTTTTGTCACACCACGAGTCCTACCACCCGTTTCCCCTTTATCGTTGTCGCGGGCGCGCATGGCGGGCCATGTGATCTCCGGCTGTCGGGTTGACCTTGAAGGAGTGTCATCGTCATGGAATACATTCACGACACCGTAACGAACCTCGATTACGAGTCGCACGCCACCGGCCCATACGGGATCCGCGTACGCATCACCCGTCTCGCCCCCAACCTCGACTATGACGTGGCCGTCACCATCCCCCACGATGTTTCCATGACCGGTGTGACGGACTGGCCTGGCATGGGCACGAGGATCGTGGACGGGGCGATCATCCACCACCGGTCGTCACCTACACTCCACGAGGCCATGGCATGGGCCGACCGGTTCACCCACCAGATCACCAGTCTCATCATCGCCGACTGAACTCCGGCAACCCAACGGTGAGCCGTCACTGTTGGTGTTGTGTTGTTGGAAAATGTGGAAGGCCGCCGGGTTCCGATCGGCGGCCTTCGTTTTCCCTAGAAGGAAAGGTCCACGCCCAAGACAGGAACGAGGGGCATGCGGCGTTTCCATGGATGGTTCCGGGTACTCCCTTTTCCCCTTCGCCGGCCCCGTCACCCACCCCACGTGAACATGACAGCCGGTATCGACGCGCGACACCCTGAATTCCTCATGCCGGTCCGGGGTATGCTGGTGTCGCGCGCCCCATTCGAGACGCGTACAAGGACAATGCATGCGAAGGCCGCGCCCTCCACCCCCGGAGAGCGCGGCCTTCGCGTCCAACAGATGACGGCACCCATGCCGTGTCGCCCGTCTTCTGGAAGCCCCTGTCCTCCACCCCGATCCCATTGGGTCGACTGGGTGACCTACGGTGGCTGTTCACGTCGATCACCGCGATCCCCGACTAGGATCGCATCCGGTATGATGCCGATCGACTGGAAGTGGGGTGACGGCAGCGTCACGACCGTCAACGGCGACGGCACGCTGTCCACCGTGAGACCACGCTGACAACAACCTTCTGTATTACAGGCTCCGACATCGCCGATGCCGGGGCCCGTTCCTCTACGCGGGACACTATACGTCCCGATCACGTCCTTCTGTTCTTTTCGTTTTTTCTGTCTTCCTGTCATACCGGTTTTCCGATAACGGGTCGGGTTATGGGTTGGGTCATGTGATGCGGTTGATGCCCCACCCTGTTCTCTGTGGGATGGGGCGCGTCCGCCGTCGATACCGGTTTTTGTACGTTCCGGCAATCCCGTGCGGGCGTTCGCAGTCGGGGCGCGACCGTCGTGTCCCGTCACGTTCACCACATAGGAAGGAACGGAAAGACGATGTTGAATTCCACCATTCGCAAGGCGCTGACCGCGTTGGCCGGCGTGGCCGTTTCGGCGGCGATGCTGGCTACGGGCGTGGCCCCGGCCATGGCCGCCGGCGAAGACCCGGCCCCGGCCCCCACTGCCGCCCAGTTCACCCCGGACCAGTTGAAGGTCCAGCAGCCGTTGACCGTGACTGCGGGCGAGGACATCAGCGGCAAGACGCTGAAGGCCATCCGCCTGGGCACGTACACGGCCGGCTCATACACCGGTGACCTGATCAACGGCTACGACATCACCACCACCAACTTCGCCGCCAACATCGACACCGCGCTCAAGGCCAACGTGTTCGACAAGGATGACAAGAACCAGCCGGTCGCACCTCAGGGATATGACGCGGCGAACCCGATCCCGTGGGTCGCGCAGAACCTCCTCGACTCCCAGACCACCCCGTACACGGGCCGTCTGCGTAACCTGCTGACCGCCCTCGCCAAGGACCAGGCGGTCACCGGTGACAAGGCCGCCGTCACGCTCGCCCCGGTCAAGGACAACAAGAACGAGCTGTCCGCGACCGTTGATCCGGGCCTGTACCTGATCGTCGACCAGACCGCACAGGGCAAGGCGTCCATCCCGATGATGATCGGCACCGGCATCAACAACCTCACCAAGCTCGCCGGCACGAACGGCAAGCAGCAGACTCTGGGCTCGGTCGAGTACAAGCCGAACGACACGACCGTCGAGAAGAAGATCGTCGAAGGCGACCGGGAGAGGGATGAGAACACGGTACAGATCGGCGACACGGTCACCTACCGGCTCAAGACCACCGTGCCGAACTGGACCGGTTACGACCAGTTCCAGCTGATCCTGCACGATACCCTGTCCAAGGGTCTCACGTTCAAGGACATCACCAAGGTTCAGGTCAACAACAAGGACGTCGCCAAGGACACCCAGTACAAGCTCAACGGTCCGACCCCGGTCCAAGGTGAGGACGCGGATGGCGCCACCGAGTTCTCCATCGTGTTCGCCCCGACCGCAGACGGCAAGTCCAACGTGCTCGCCACCGACGAGCTCAAGGCCCTGTTCCCGGTGAACGCGCAGGTCGTCGTCGAATACACCGCCGTCCTCAACAAGGACGCCAAGATCAGCACCAACGAGGGCAGCCAGTCCAACGACAACACCGTCGACCTCCAGTACTCGCACAACCCGAACAACTTCGAGGACCTCGAGAAGACCCCTGGCAACACCACCCACACGTACACCGGCCGGTTCAACCTGCACAAGGTCGACGCGTCCGGCCAGCCGCTCGCCGGCGCCGAGTTCACGATCGCGAAGACCCTGGCCCAGGGCCAGACCTCCCAGCCGATCACCCTCGTCGCCGTGAGCCAGGCTGCGAAAGATAACAATACCGATCCGAACATCTACCGTCCGGCCCTCGAGGGCGAGAAGGGTGACACGAAGTTCGTCACCCCGAATTCCGGCAATGTGATCATCCAGGGTCTCGACCACACGAACTACACCGTCACCGAGACCAAGAGCCCGCTCGGAGCCCCGGCCCTCCCGTCGTTCGAGCTGACCATCGACCCGATCAACGGCATGACCGACAAGTTCGCAGGCAAGAATGTCGTCACCGATTTCAAGGGCGACGCGAACAACCTGACTTCGAGCGACTCCAAGGAGACCGTGACCGTGAAGAACGTGCGCAACCTGCTCGAGATGCCGAAGACCGGTGCCTCCTGGCTGGCGATCTACGCGGCCGGTTTCGTCGCCTGCGCCCTCGGCGCCGGCATCCTCCTGCGCAAGCAGCGCGCCTGACCCCGATTGGGATCATCCACGATCAGGTAACCATTCAATCCGAGCGGAAGGCATCACGGGATGAGGCACAAGGCCGGACACGCCACCACCAGCACCGTCACGAGGATCCGAACGTCGACCGACCGTAGGCCGGTCGGCAGGAGGATCATCGCCGGACTCGTGCTCCTGGCGTGTTCCGGCCTGTTCGCCACCATCCCGTTCGCGCTCATGCTCGGCAACGGCGCGGCCGACACCAGCCTGTCATCCGCGCATTCGGACGCGGTGGCCCGCATGCAGAAACAGGCCACCGCCGCCGAACTCACACGCGCCCGCCAATACAACCAACGGTTGTACGAGGACGGTGCGCAGGTCATCGGCGAAGCCGTCGACCCTTGGAGCGGCGGCACCAGTTCGATCGCCGCCCAGGACAAGACCTACCAAAGCCAATTGGACACGCCCGCCGACGGGATCATGGCCACGATCCTCTACCCGAGACTCGGCATCAACCTGCCCATCCGCCACGGCACCGACGAAGCGACCCTCGCCGCCGGCGCCGGACACCTGTACGGCACCAGCCTGCCGGTCGGCGGCGTGAACACGCACAGCGTCATCAGCGCGCACACCGGTCTCGCGGACCGGCTCATGTTCGACAAACTGTCCCTGCGCCAGGGACGCGTGGGCGACGTGTTCTACATCAAAGTCCTCGACCAGACCCTCGCCTACAAGGTCAATGACATCACCGTCGTCGACCCCAACGATTTCAGCCGGATCCACATCACCCCCGGCAAAGACCAGGTCACCCTGTTGACCTGCACGCCGTACGGCGTGAACAACCAGCGTCTCCTCGTCACCGGGCAACGCACCACCATGCCGCATCCCGCACCCAACCCCGAGGACGCGCCCAAGGACCGGTCCAACCTCATCCTCATCGCCTGGATCGCCGGCGTGTGGCTCGTGGTCACCATCGTCACGCTCACCACACTCGGCATCATCCGTTTCAACAAGGAAAGGAAGCCCAGGACATGAACGCCACGCGTCCATTCCACACCATCACCGCCATGCTCGCCCTCGCGGGCATGGCGTTCGCCGAAATAACAGCCCAAACCGTCACCCCCCCCCCGGCGTTTGCTGCTGAACCCACAGTCCGACCGTCCTACGCGACGGCGAAGCTGATCGAGACGCGTGATGGTACCGGTCATGGGACTTCCGCCCAGACGTTCGTCAATTCGGATAACGGGTTCCCGATCGGCGATGACGACCCCAAGGACGGGGTCGTCAGCTCCGGGGATACGGTCGAATACTCGCTGAAACTCAGCTTTACCGCCGCCCAGAAACGACAGGTCAAAGTCGCCTGGAACCTGCAGGACGCACCCTACTTGCAAGCGGGTGACGTGGTGGCCGGCTACTGCCAGTCCGGCCAATTGGTGACCGCCGCCCGTGAGGGTGACGCGTGTGTGTACACCGTGCCCGCCGGCGCGGTCGAAACCCTCGACCAGAAACTCGTGCTGACCGCCAAGGACACCGGCGGCGTCGCCCAGAAAAACCAGCAGCCGAAACTCACCGTGAGCCGCGTGGGCGAAACCGGGTCGGAGGTCAACTACCCGTCGGACGAAGTCACCGTCGTCTCCGCACCGGCAGCCGACCTTATCATGGATAACGGCGGGTTCCCCGACAAGCCGTACGGCGCGTGGGAACGCCGCGCCACATGGGCGTCCACCGGCAGTCTCACCGGCCGGTTCGACCTCAAAGTCAAACCCCTCACCTACCCCGGATACACCACCAGCCATGGCGCGTCCACCTCCGGCCTGTGGAACGCGAACGTGAACGTGTCGAAATGGCCCACGGACACCGTATGGACCCTGGGCGGGAAGACCCTGCCCGTCAAGGACGGCATGCTCCGGCTCGAACATTTGACCGGCGACCAGACACTCGACTGGTCCATGCCCGCCACCGCGGTCAAGGACATGCAACCCGGATCCCAACGCGTCTGGGACATCCAGATCACCCCCGACAAGGGGTCGTTCGCCTCCACCGGAGCGGACGCGTTGCAGAACATGGGCGACGGCACCGAACCCGGCATGAACCAGCCGCGCGACCAATCCACCGCCTCCACGGACACCGGCTCCCTGGCGGGCTACCCGTACGCGAACAACGACTGGACGCGCGGCATCGTGAACCGTCCCGACGGCGTGCCCGGCTACATCTACTGGAAGGAACTCGCCCGCCCGTACACGCCCGGCAAAACCCTGTTCGACCCCGAAAGCCTCGACTTCCAGACCTCCACCTCGAACCAGACCGTGTACCACAACGACACCGACACCGTCGCCGGCGCCTCCAACAACAAGCCCGGCGCCCAGGTCCGCACCACCCTGGGCATGCGCGCCTCCAACATCACCGGGCTCACCGCTGGCCAGCATCCCGTCATGCAGGACAACTGGGATCCCAAGGAACAGCATTGGGACGGCGACCTCACCGTCACCCAGGACGGCCAACCCCTCACCATGGGTGAGGATTACACCGTCCTGTACACGCACGACGACCCCACGTCCACGACCGCTGCATGGCATGACGGCATCCCCGACCCCACTGATACGGAAACGCGGGGCGTGCGCATCGTGTTCAACCAGAACGCGCACGTCACCTACGGGCCGGGCGCGGGCGACGTGCGCGCCGTGTTCCTCATGCGCGTCATCGCCGACACATCCAACGGCAACGTGAAAGTCGACGACCGCATGCACGCCGACATCACCACCAGCCCCACCGGCAAGGTCGGGTTCGTACGAAGCGACTACGTGTGGGCCATCCCGCCAGCCAACCCCTCCAATAGCATCGACAACACCGTGACCGTCACCGACACCGCCGGCACACCCCGCAAGAACAACGACGCCACCCCCGGCGACACCGCCACCTACACCCTCCACCCCACCATCAGCAACATCCAACTCTCCAACACGTCGATGACGCCCACCGTGACCATCCCCTACCCCAACGGGCTCATCAACCCACAAGACACGGACGGGTCGTGGAAGCTCACCGTCACCGGTTCGGGCAAGGACAGGAAACTCGTGTTCACCCTGAACACCAAGGACGGGAAAACCACACCCACGTTGGACCCGAACGGCAACACCACGTTCCCGACCATCACATGGAAGGCCACGGTCGGCAACAAAGCCACCGGCACCATCACCGCAGCCGCCACGTTGAGCGTGGACGTGGACGCGAACGGCGTCGTCCCCGCACACCCCAAGGTCACGTCGAACACGGCCTCCGCCCAGTTCACCGTCAGCAACCAGGCCGGCGAAAGCGGCATCCTCACCGCCGACAAATCCAAGGTCGAGATCAACGATCCCATGTCGTTCTCGTTCAACCTGTACGCCAAAGGCCAGGGACGCACCGGCACGGCCGTCACCGTCATCCACGCCCCCGGCAACGACGACAAGAACCTCCTCGGCGACAACAACACTGGCCTGGACGGTTCGTGGAACGAGTACGACCGCGGCAGCTCCAAGTATGCGGGCACGTGGAAACTCGACAAACCCGTCAGCCTGAACGAAGAGAACAGCACGAACACGACCGTCATGTACTCCACCACCGTCAAGTGGACCGATGACCCCGAGGACTACCAGTGGAAGACATGGGAGCAGCTCACCGCTACGGAGAAATCCAATATCACGGCCATCCGCGTCACCTCCACGTTCGAACAGGAAGGCGCGGGGAGCATGCCGGTGGCGGCGGCCAACGGGCAGATCACCATCACCCCCTCGGGCAACGTGAAGGATGACCAGTACAACATGTGGCCCGGACGCACCCGCTTCTCGGACGGGCATGCCATGGGCAACCTCCCTTGGGCCGACCGCACCCTCGTCGTAGCCGGTTCAATCAGCGGCACCGTGTGGTGGGATAGGGACGAGAACACCATCATGGACTCGAACGAGGAACGCATCCCCAACATCCAAGTGTCCCTCTGGCAGGTCGACCAGAACGGCAACCATGTCGGCGACAAGCCGTTGACGACGACCCCGACCGACGACAAGGGCTACTACGAGTTCACCCTCCTCCACTCCGGCTCGTACAAGACGGAGGTGAAACGCAACGAGGGCGAGACCACATCGGATGGCGTGCAGACCAAGGTCACGACCTACTACAACCAGCAGAAGAACGTCACCAACACCTATTCGTGGAACTGGCAGCTGCGCAAACACGCGCGAGACGACAGCGACCGGATCGACCTCTACATCGGCCAGAACCAAACCAGAGTCGATTTCGGATACGCGAAACCCGACCCCAAAGCCACCTTGGACAAAACCCAAACCAAACTCAACTGCGACGACACCTCCTGTGAAGTCAATTGGGACGTGAAGATCACCAACAACGGCAAGTCGACCGGCAAACTCCCCAACGGCGCCACCATCGAAACCCTCAGCGCCGGTGGTTCTCATTCTCTTGCGATCGGATCCGACGGCAACACCTACGCATGGGGGAACAACAGTAGCGGTCAGTTGGGCAACAACAGCACCGACGCGAGTACTGTGCCGGTGAAGGTGACAATGCCGGAAGGTGTTCATTTCACGCAGGTGAGCGGTGGCTACTCGCATTCTCTTGCGATCGGGGACAACGGCAACACCTACGCATGGGGAAACAACTATTCTGGCCAGTTGGGCAACAACAGCACCGACGCGAGTACTGTGCCGGTGTTGGTTACGATGCCGGACGGCGTCCATTTCACGCAGGTGAGCGCCGGCTACTATCATTCTCTTGCGATCGGGGATGACGGCAACACCTACGCATGGGGAAACAACATCCAAGGTGAGTTGGGTAACAACAGCACCAACCAGAGCAATGTGCCTGTGATGGTAAAGATGCCGGAAGGCGTGCATTTCACTCAGGTGAGCGCCGGCGACTCTCATTCTCTCGCGATCGGGGACAACGGCAACACCTACGCATGGGGAGACAACTATTACGGTCAGTTGGGCAACGACAGCACCAACCTCAGCCGTGTGCCGGTGAAAGTGACGATGCCGGAAGGCGTCCGGTTCACGCAGGTGAGCGCCGGCTACAGGCATTCTCTTGCGATTGGGGACGACGGCAACACCTACGCATGGGGAGCCAACTGGTACGGTGAGTTGGGCAACGCCAGCACCAACCAGAGCAATGTGCCGGTGCAGGTGAAGATACCGAAGGCGGGGGTTCATTTTACTCAGGTGAGCGCCGGCTACTATCATTCTCTTGCGATCGGAGACGATGACAACGCCTACGCATGGGGAAACAACAATACCGGCCAGTTGGGCAACGCCAGCACCAACCAGAGCAATGTGCCGGTGCAGGTGAAGACGCCGGATGGCGTGCATTTCACTCAGGTGAGCGCCGACTACGGTTATTCTCTTGCGATCGGATCTGACGGCAACACCTACGCATGGGGACGCAACATCAACGGTCAGTTGGGCGATGAGAGCACCGATGAACATCACACGCCCGTTACGGTGCACATGCCCGCCGGCGTCACCACCAAACCCGGCACCCACACCCCCGACGACACCAGCAACCCAAGCGCCGGAACCAGCAGCTTCCCAACCACAAGTAGGCTGAGCGATAGGATGTCCAACGCGGTAAAAAACGTCACCGCCACAGCAGGCACCACCAGTAGAACACCAGACAAAACTGTTCGATTCAAACAAGTCAGCGCCGGGGGAAATCATTCCTTGGCAATTGACACTGAAGGCAATGCATGGGCATGGGGACGGAACAATTCCGGTCAGTTGGGCAACAACAGCACCGCCGACCAGAGTAACGTGCCGGTGAAGGTGACGATGCCGAAGGGCGTTCATTTCACTCAGGTGAGCGCCGGAGACGATTATTCTCTTGCGATTGGGGACGACGGCAACACCTACGCATGGGGATACAACCTGTACGGTGAGTTGGGCAACAACAGCACCATTCAACAGAGCAGTGTGCCGGTGAAGGTGACGATGCCGGACGGTGTCCACTTCACGCAGGTGAGCGCCGGCGACTCTCATTCTCTTGCGATCGGATCCGACGGCAACACCTACGCATGGGGATGGAACAATAAAGGTCAGCTGGGCAACAACAGCACCGACAACAGTCATGTGCCGGTAAAGGTGAAGGCGCTTGACAGTGTGCGTTTCATGCAGGTGAGCGCCGGCTTTAATTCTTCCTCCTTGGCATTGGACACTGAAGGTAATGCTTGGGCATGGGGATACGGGTCAGATCGACAGTTAGGTAATGGTTCAACTGACGATCAGCACATGCCCAAAATGGTAACAATGCCCACTGGCGTCCGATTTACCCAAGTAAGTGCCAGTGGTTATTCACACTCTTTGGCACTGGATACTGATGGCAACGCTTGGTCATGGGGTACCGGTTATTACGGAGAGCTTGGCTATGGCCATAGCAGTAATTACAGCTATACGCCGAGACAGGTGTCCATGCCAGATGGCGTTAAATTCACTCAGGTGAGCGCGGGCGATATGTTATCCGTGGCTTTGGATACCAGTGGATATGCATGGGCTTGGGGCGGAGCGTATGGGTATCAGTTGGGTTATGGCGGAGCTGAGGACCAGTTTGCCCCGGTCAAGGTGATTGGCGCCCCATACAAACAGATGGACGCCGGAGATGGTTACACCATTGCAGTGAATTCCGAAGGCAACGCAAAGGGGTGGGGCCGTAACGGCTTTGGAAACATAGGTAATGGTAAAACCGGCTCAGCTGCTATAGCTGACTCTACCGTGCAACACTTCCCGGGTGTGTCCACGGATCCTACTGCTGTGCCGGTGGAGCCGGTGTCCACGACGAGTGATGGTTCGGATACGATTCGCGTGTACAACCTGCCGTACACGGTCAATCCCGGCGGGTACGTGATCTACCACTTCAACGGCACCGTCGACCGCACCACAGCCGAACAACTCATCCACAACCAGGCATGGTTCGACAGCCCCGACACCCCATACGCGGTAGCCTCGGGCGGCAAGATCACGCAGGGTGTCCCCCACGTGCTCGGCCGCACCACCACGGTCCCCGATAAGCCTGATGATGCGAAGCTCGACAGGAACTCGCATGATGTGACGGGCAACCAGTCGTGCATGACCGGCAGCGACTACAGCAAGCCGGACATGGAGCACTGGTTCAGCACCAGCGCCGAAGACTCCTGTGACCAGGTGGGCGCGGTCATCCCCGCCACCAGCAACACACCCGTGTTGGGTTCAATCAGCGGCCTGTACTGGAGGGACCTCAACAAGGACGGCATCCGACAGGACACCGAGACGGACCGGATCCCCGGTCAGCAGGTCATCCTCGAAGACACCAATGGCAAACAGCTCGCCACCACGGTCACCGACGGCAACGGCGAATACAAGTTCGACAAGTTGAAGCTCGACACGTACCGTGTCCGGTTCAGCCGTGTGACGCGAGCCGACTTCACCGAGGTCGACGCCAACGATCCCACCACGGCCACCGCAACGAACACGGATGGGTCGTCGACGGACTCGGACGCCGGCACGAGCGACGATGACTATGGTATGGGCACGCCCACCATCACCCTCACCACAGAGAACCGGAACAAGGAGCATGTCGATGCGGGCGTCCTGCCGGACAAACCCTACACGAGCATGCTGCCCTTCACCGGCGTGATCATCCTGCCCCTCGTGTTGTTGCTGTCCATCGGATTCCTCATCGGCGCGATCATTCTCCTACGCCAACCGAAGACCGGTGGTCATGATCCTTCACCCGAACTCACGTCCACGGTCCAATCGGACGATGACCCGTCCACGGGCACCATGGATGAACAGCCTGTCCCGGTTTCGACCGGAACAATCCAGCACCTTGAACCGGACGGTAAGGGAGGTGATCCTATAAGCAACTGACCGGACTCATTTTTCTTCCAAGGCAAACAGGGGGCGTCCCACACGAACCGTGTGGGACGCCCCCTGTCAATCACCACAACCTATCAAACTTCTGTCATGGCGATAGTCACTCGCTAGCGGAGCATGGCCTTCGTCCTACGAGACTTCACATACACCACACCCGCAGCGCCAGCCAACAACGCTGCAAGCGCGACGAACAAGGCGACACCCGCAGCACCGGTCTTTGGCAACTCAGTGGTATTCGTGATGTTCATGTACCGGTAGGTTCCATCATTCTTCTGATCCAACAGTTTCTTGTGATCTTCATCGCCGATGACCGTGATCGTGAGATTACCGTTGTTGTCGACCTTCACGTATAGGTTCGCCGCATATTCGGACAGGTACCCGTTGGGGGTCTTGGTTTCGACGACAATGTAGTCGGCGCCGTTCTTGATGCCGTTCAGATGGACGATACCGTCAGGGCCGGAGACGATCGGATCCTTGTTGACCTTGGTGACGTTTCCGGTCTTCAGCGCGTCGGTGGTGAAGTCCGCTTCGGTGGGTGCGTCGGCCTTGTTCCATTCGTACAGGTCAAACTCGGCGCCGGCCAGAGGCTTGTGGTTGTCGTCGGTCTTCTCGAACTGTCCGTTCGTCGGCGTGCAGTTGTTCTCATAGTTCTGCTTGACATCGACCGTGCCCTTGTCGCCGAGCGACACGAGAACCGTGCCCTCACCACCGGTAACGCCGGTCAGCAAGGTGCCCATGAGGATGGGGCTGATCTTGGTGTACGTGACCGGACAGTCGCCGGCAACCGTGTATTTGCCGCTCAGGTCGACGATCATATACAAGCCATCATGTTCCAGATTGAGCTTCAATTGGTTGCCGTCAAGCGTCTCGGTTTGCACGTTCGTGGTGGGGAGACCAGCTTGGGAAAGGGCGGTAATGAACGCGCGGAAATTCTTACTGGCCATCGCCTTTTCGCTCTGGGAGCCAAGCCATGTGAACGGGTCGGCGTTATCCTTCGTGGAGTCATAACCAAGAGCCTTGAAGGCTTCCATGACCTTCGCGTTGCTGGTGATGCCGGTTGCTGAGACGAGGCTGGTACCGGAGGCATTCGTCGAGTAATCGGCGAGCTTCACGTACGCGAACTGACGCAGATTGGTGCCATCGGTTGTTGTGAACTTGTTTGTATCGTCTACAGCGGCCTTGAACTCGTCACCCGGTTGGGTGACGCTGCTGCCGTTCAACACGACTTCCGTTGCGGATGGTGTTTGTTCCGCGTTGGCGGTGCCGGCGCCGATCATCATGCCACCGAGCAGTGTGGCCAGGGCGGCGATCATGGCGAATGGTTTCCTCATACGCATGAGGGGTTTCCTTCTTCCTGTTCCTTGTTGATTCCTGATTACTGATGTTTCCCTCACGGAACCGAGACCGCCGTCATCGGCGGCACGATCCCGCACAATCCATTAACTTGCGGCTTCCTTACCTCGGGTCTCCGGCATCCGCAGCCCGGAAGGGGTTGGCCGGGTGCCGGAGGCTCAGGATCATGGGTCGCCGGTGGCGTGGACCCGTCGGTCAGAGTTCCTCACGACGCCTCGCCCTCCCCGTGACCAGTCCGGCAGTGGTGGCCGCCAAAGCGAGCCCGCCGCCGACCACCAGCCAGTCCAATCCGGACCTGCCACCGGTGAACGGCAGGGCCGAGACCGGCGTCTTCGAATTCGGAACCGGATTACCCTCATCGAGAACGGAGTTCTGCTTGTTCTTGATGGAGATCCTTACGTCCGTGATCGTGTGCTGTCCTTCTTCGATCGTGAACGTGTAGGTCGTAGTCGACAACTCGTAGCCGGCCGGAGCCTTGGCCTCCTTGAGCTCGTAGGTTCCTGACGTGAGCCCGGTGACCTTGAACTCGCCTGCGACGGTATCCTGATCGGCGGCCTCGTTCTCCGGAGTCGTGCAACCTTCCGTCTCACAGTCAGACACCGTCCACGTCTCAGTCTGCGCACCCGCAGCTCCGGTCTTGGTGATCGTCCACTGGGAGCCGGCGAGCAGACCGTGGTCGGCGGCGTCGATCTTCGACCATGCCACGCCCATCACCTCATCGGTCATGTCACCACCCTTGCCGTCATTCCATGTAACCGTACGATCCTGGTTCACTGTCGCGATGGTGAACGTGCGGTCGGCAACCTTCCAATACCCGGCCGGCGCCGTCTCCTCATGAAGCGTGTACGAACCGTCAGGCCATGCGTTGGTGTCCGCGATGGGGATGTCGAACTCGCCCACAGCCGGATCAGTGTCATAGATGTTCGCGTCACATGTCGTCGAGACACAGTCGGAGACCGTGACGTTCACGTCCTTGTTGTTGACCTTGTGGGTGATGGTCCATGTGGTGTCGTGGAGACGCTTGCCTTCGGCGTTCTTGGTCCACGCCAAATGGCCTTCGATCGGCTTGTTGCCGATCGCGTTCGCGGTGGAGTCAAGCGGACCAAAATCGTCATTCGTCGTCCCCGTTTTGAGGGTGAGGGTCGGGGTGGGAGGCAACTGTCCGTCGGCACCCTTCTCGATCGTGAACGTGTACACGTTCCTAGTGGAGTGGTATCCGGCGGGCGGGGTCTTCTCCGTCAACTCGTACGTGCCGAGAGCGAGGTTCTCCACACCCAGACCGCCCGCGAGCGGGTTGTTGTCACGTTTGCCGTTGTCCACGATGTCCACCGACCACTTCTCAGTCGTACCATCGGTGACCTTGTGCCAGCAGTCCTCGGAGACTTCCCCGTCCGAGACGGCCGGGCAGTCGGCGGGGCGCATGTCCGGATCGTTGTACGGGGTATCGCCATCGTAGGTGAGGGTCCATGTGGAGCCCGCGAGCGGCTTGTCCGTATCGGGCTTGCCGTCGACAGTCACCGAGGTCTTGCTCCACTCCATGGAATACGGGGTGTCGAAGATCACGACACCATCCGAACCGAACGCGCCACCCGACAGACGCGCCTGATTCTTGGTCATGGTCACGCGGGCGCCATTCCTCGCGCCATTCTTTGCGTCATCGTTGACGACCTTGGCCTTCAGACCCACGCCCGTACGGATCCACGTATGCGTCGCGTCATCATCCACGTCTGTTTTGGCCTGCAACTGGAGCAGCTTGCCGGTCGTCGGGATGTGCGACACATCAAGCGCGCCCGTCGTGTCCTCGGTGGCGAGCACCGCCCTGATGCCCTGCCGTTTCAAGTTCGCGGTGGGAATCCATGAATCATGGTATCCGGAGGATTCGCGCAACGGCACGTTATCCCACTGCCAGGTGACCGCGGCCTTCGAACGGTCGGTGAACCACGTATCCAACAACAGGAACTGATTCGAGGAGACACCAAGCCACCCGTTCGCCCACTTCCAGTACGGGTTCATGATCGCCAGATCCGAACCAGCCTGTGTCGTGTTCGCGCCCGAGTCGGTGGGGATCTTCGACTGGCCGTTGTCGGGGTTGCCGTCGATGTCGGGCTTTGTGTGGTTGTCGAAGAGGGCGATGTTGCCGCCCTTGGACGCGGCCGAGTTGCCCGACGGGCAGAACCACAGGCCACCGCCGAAATGACCCGCCGTGTTCTCGAAGGCGACCGCCTTCCCCACATACGTGGTCGACCCATCCTCCGTGTAGATCGCACCACCCAAGTACCCGGACTTGTTGTTCTGGTAGTCGCCGCCGATGATGTACGCCTCGCCCTTGTCGAAGAAGATCGCGCCACCAGCGCCGCCCTTGCCGAGTTTACCGTCCGTGAGCTCTTGGACGAGGGCCTGATTGTTGATGAACTTCGGCTTGCCCTCCGTGTCGTTCTTCACGTGCAGTTCGCCTGTGGCCCAGATCGCGCCGCCACCCGAACTATAGCTCCGCAAACTCAACGGGTCGGCCTCGGCGTGGTTGCCATCGAACGTGACGTTGCCGCCCCAGACGGTGAGCTTGCCGTTGGATACGATCGCGCCGCCGTTCATCGTTGCGGTGTTGTTTTTTGAACATGCCGCCGGTAATGGTCGTCGAACCGGACGCCTGATGGATGACGCCGCCGTTCGTGGCCCTGTTGCCCGTGAACGTGCCGCCCTTCACCGTGACTGTGCCGCCCGCGTTGTAGACCAGCGTGCCCATGTCGTGGTCTTTGCTGCCGGTCGTGTCGTTGTCCGTGTACGTGCCGCCATCCACGGTCAGCTTGCCATTCCTCTGCACGTAGACGAGGAACCTTTTGGACTGCTTGAACGAGAACTTGTCCGTGAGCGTCAAGGACGCGCTCGGGAACACGTTGAGGATCGCATCGCCGTTCTGGCCGGAGGTCAGCGCGCCCGTGTCGGAATTCGCGTCCACAGTAGAGTCCAGTGTCTTCGACCCTTTCACACGAATCGGGTCATTATTCTCCGCCTTAATCGGCGAGGTGATCGTCACCGAACCACTCGCATCTGCCTGAAGACACGTGGACAGCGCATCCCACTTGGTCACGTGCGCGCAATCCACGCCATCCGCAACGACCGGGGCGTCAACCGCATCCGTCCCAGTGCTCGTGTCCCCGTCCGCGCCGTTGGCGGGCATGGCGGCCGCCGCGCACAACGCGGCCGCGACCGCCATGCCGGCCGCGCCCTTCAGTACGCGCTTCCAATCGATGCTCATGCACATGCCTCTTCCCTCAAGTCCCTCAAGTTCTTCGGTGTTGTTTCCTGTGTGTCGTGTATGTCCATGACGGTGTTGTTGTCGATGGGTTCATCCGCTGTCAGGCCGAGGCGTTGTCGCAGGATCCGGTTCTCGCGTCGCAATAGGTTGTTGCGGCGGGCCAGCCGGTCGACCATGTGGGCCAGTGTCTCCATGTCGGGTGCCTGTCGGTCGGTCAAACCCATGCCGGTGTCGAGGTCGTGACGTCCGGTCTGGCGTCTCCAACGGTTGACGCCGCCCCGTTCGGTCTCGACCGGCTCCCCGTACGGGAAGAACCGTTCGTCGTCGGGATCGTCGCCCAGGTCCGTCGTGGTTTTGGCCCTCCAGCGGGCGAACGCGCGTTCGATGCGTTTCTTGCCCACGATCTCGGGGCCGAGCCCGGCCTTGCGGAACAGGTCGGTCGGATGCGCGCCTTTGAGGTAACGGCGCATGCACGCCTTGCGGAACCCTTCCGTGTAGCGGATGCGGTTCGGTCCCACGCCCGCCACCGCCGGCAACGAGCCCAAATAGGCGACTTGCTCGGGGGTGAACGTCTCCTCGTCCACCGGATATGCATCCAAGGGCGCGGGCCGGAGTGGTTCCGTACCTGTCTCGGGTGCGATGGCGAGGATCCGGTCGGCGTCCCGTCTCCAGTTGCGGAACGCTAGGGCGATGCGTGACCTACCGATGATCTCCGGGTCGAGTCCCGCCTCACGGAACAGGCTCGTGGGATGTTCGCCGGCCATGCTACGCCGCAGGCAGGCGGCTTTGAACGCGGGCTTGTAGGTGATGCGGTGCGCGTCCGCGCGTTCGACCGCGTCCAGACTCTCGAGGTAGGCGATCCGTTCCGGGGTGAACGAGATACCGGGATGCCGTTGACGGACTCTGACTTGGCTTGTGGACGCCTCCGGCATGAACACCTCCTCGCTGCGCCGTTGAAGACACGACCCCGGCAGACGGCCACCATGGTTCGTGAACGCTCACAACACACGACATGCAAATCCTTTAGGGTCACACAAAGGAATACCCCCCCCCCGTGGTGTTTGTCAAATCGGTGGGAAACGTCAGGTTACCGGGTTGTGTGTCATGGTCCATGGTCCGGGATGGGACGTGTCCGTGCCGGCCGGTGGCGGGTATGGTGTGGAGGCATGTCCGAGATGCTCCTGACGGCCGTGTTCCCCGATGAACAGTCGGCCCATGCATGGGCGGAGGCCGTGCGTGCCGTAGGACTCGAACCGCCTCGCATGCGGTTCACCGTCCAGGGGCGTGGGAAACGTAACGGGCCGAAACTGGCCCGATGGTTGGCCGCGCATCCCGGCTGGCATGCGATCGGCGAGGCCGCGAACCGTCGGGCCGCGCTCAAGGCCGCGTACAAGATCACCTCCGGCGTGCGGCGAGGGTTCGAACTCGGCGGCTACGAGGCCCGGGTCCGACAGGTCAAAGGCACATGGCTGGTGGAGGCGAGGGCCGTGCCGAAACGGCCTGCGGTCGCGGACGACGCGGCCAGCATGCGCCCGCTCTTCTGAACAGTCCCGGTCTCCAACAGGTCAATTGACCGTGATGCCATGGAAATTGACCGGATGCCTGGCCTTGGCGATTTCCTGTCCGATGATGTACAGGGCGGCCAGACGACGGTCCGGCGCCGGCGCGTACGGTTCCCCGCTATCCCAGTGGTAGCCGTCCTCGTCGTACTCGACATGGTCGAAGATGCTCGGCATGCTCGCTCTCGGGTGCGGGATGTCGATGACGGTGGTGGGGGTCACTTTCCCGACGCCGTTCAGGATGTTCGCGATGGTCGCATGATTGCCGCCTTCGACCACGATCGTCACGCCGAACGGCAACAGCAGCGTTTCGGAAGCCGCCGGCGCCTGACTGTTGCTACCGATGGCCGGGTTGGTCAATGCCTTCAACAGCTGTTCGTCGTTCCATGGGCATGCGATCACGGGATCCGCATACGGCCGGATGGGATATTTCATGAGAGTCGGGTATTTTTCCGTGACGGTTTTCAATTGTCGATTGTTGCTCGAATCCGATGCGGTCGTGAATTCCATCGCCCCGAAGTCGATGCCGTTGATTTTCGGGGTGCCTCCGTTGCCGGGTTGTGTTGACGTGTCCGGGATGATCCATTGCAGCAGATCCTTTTCCCCGAACGTATTCACGACGGCCCCATATGAGTCGGATTGGGTTCCTTCGGTTGTCTGCATATTGTAGAGGATCGCTGCGATGGCGTATTCGGCTTGGATGGATCGGGCGAACGCGTTCACCAGCGCGTAGACCGGATGCGTGCACGGCGTCGACGCGTGGGTTTTGTCGAGCACTTCCCTCGCTGTCTTCCTGAGCGTGTCGGCCTGTTCGTCCGTCAGGATGTTCGCCTTGTCCGGCCTGCCGTCGCCGCAGAGTTTTCCTATGAGTTCGCTGAAGCCCATGTTGCTATTCCTTTCCTTGGATTCCTTTTGTCGAGGGGGTTGTCGTGGTCGTTCAATCACACAGTTGGACATCGCGGGCGAGGACCTGGATCGCGTCGGTCGGATGTTCGCACCACCATGCGGGGTCGCCGATGCGCAGGATCCGGGATTCCAGGTACCGGTAGGCGTCGCGCTCGTTCACGCTCGTCGCATGCCGGGCGAGACCGCGCGCCTGTTCCAGGGTGCGGCGTCGGATCAGCTCTGCCCTGCCCTTGAGCATCGGATCATCACCCCACAAGGGACGGAAACCGTCATGGTCCGTGGTGGCGGGGTCGTTGGCTATGCACATGGCGCACCGGCTGTGCTCGATCCGTTTGACCCGCGCGTCCACGACCCGGTACGGTCCGTCGATGCTGATCCGTTCCCCGTGTCCGCAGGAGTGCATGATGTTCCGGTACGCCATAACCCTCAACCCCTAAAGTAGAACGTTTGTTCGAATATTGGTGGTTTGATTATGCGTCACGGGGGCGACCCTCCCCCACCGTTGCAACCGGACGCACGTTAAGGTGTGCGACGTGCGAGGGCGTGTCAACCGGCCGCAGCCACTGTGTCCCACCTTCTTCACTGTCGTGTTCCAAGACGTGACCGCCCACCTGCCTCACGGTCGCTCTCCTATTCCCTGATGCCATGCCGATCTCCGTTGGCTTCCTGGCGTGGAGGCTGGTCCGGTATCGGTGTCGGTTTCCCACGGGGCGGGTGTCGGTGATGGAAATCCGTCCCGCCCCGGGACGGTGGATACAACCCATCCGGGCTCACGCTCCCGGTATCGACATCGGTTTCGTCCGATACCGGGAGCGGGTCCCGGACGAGGCGTGTCCGATCGGCTTTCCACCCTCGACACCTCAGACAAGACGAGCGTTCATACGGGTGGGGGAAGGAACAACGAGGAGAATGATCGGGAAACGGTTCCCTGTGGTCATGACCGCAGGACTGCTGTCCATTTGCATGACCGCCGCCATGGCCGTCACACCGGCGACAGCAGCCACGTCAACGCCGCAATCCAATGTGACGGCTGCCGCCGTGACGCAGTCGAAGTACAGCATCGATGATCTGAGGAATATCGTGCCGTTCTATGAGTATTACAGCGGTCCGAACATGGACAAGATCTACCATTTCGACGGGTTCGACTACAGGAACCCCGGCCCCTGGTACATGCCCGACGGCGACACGCATGCCGGCATCCAGTCCGGCATCCCCGCCGGATGGAGTCAGAAGCTCTACTCCGACGGTGACGTGCACGTCGACCTCATCGCCCCCGACGGCACCAAGATCATCACCTACACATTCAAAGTCCGCACCTACTCGTTGAACCAGGACCAGTTGAAGTCGACGTTGGTGACGGTGGACGACAAGGTGTGGAATGGTTGGAAGCCGTTGGAGAAGACGTCGTACGACATGCGCAAGGAGTATCCGAACGGTGCGCGGATCCGGTTCGGCGCGATCCCGCGCGGTTGGACCGTGACGGTGAGTAACACGGAGTATAACGGTATTCCGTTCGCGAACGTCACGTTCAAGGCCAAGGATGGTGACACGTCGGTCGCGTCGAAGGATTACACGTTCATGGGCGCGACGGTCGCGGAACCCGGCTTGGGCAATCTGGCCGGCGTGAAGGCGTACCGTGACGGCAAGCCAGTGTCCGGGTTCTCGTATCTGACCGCGGATTATAAGGCGGATCGTGGCGGCGACTACACGATGGATGGTGTGCCTGACGGGTGGACGATGACGTCGAAGCGTACCTTGTATCGGCGTGAGTTCACGTATACGAGTGGTGATGGCAAGTATTCGCGTACGTTCACGTTTGATACGCCGGTCGCGACGCGTACGTTGATCGTGCCTGGTTGGGCGGGCGCGGAGAAGGCGCCGGCGGATCTGATCGGCAAGTATCCGGAGTCGACCGGGTTCGCCGAGTTGACCGCCCCGGACAAGTTCACGTGGCGTCTGGCCGACGCGCATGGTGGCGCGGACGCGATTCCCGCGGTCACGTCCACGGACATGCCTCAGGAGTTGAAGGTGTTCACCGTGTACCAGAAGCCGGATGGTTCGCGTGCGACCGCCGAGGAGTCGATCCCCCGTTTGAAGGATCCGTCGTCGATGGAGACCGGTATGGCCGACCCGTTGACGGGCTCCCGTTGGGATTCGACCTTGTGGGCGTACCGGTCCGCGGATGCGAGCGTCGACATGGGTCAGTCGAAGAAGGTCATGGTCGAGGCTCGTACCGTGACCGTGAACGGCTTGATCTACCCGTTGACCCGGGATTCAGGGACGGGCGTGTGGTCGGGCAAGGCCGTCCTGTCCCGGACGCCGATCCCGGACAGGCTGACCGTGAGCGTGCTGAACAACAGCAAGCTCGACTCGTACCAGTTGACGCGTACCGCGCAGACCGCGAGCACCGTGACGTATACGGGCGAGGGCCATGACACGACCGTGACCGCGGTCGCCGACGTGCCACAGGACGCGGGCAGCACGATGACCGTGACCCTGACCGGCGCGGCCGCCGACCCGTTGCAAGCGTTGAGCACGGTCACCGCGAAGGTCGACGGCAAGCCGGTGCCCGGGTTCGACCCGGTCAAGGGCGGCACGTTCAAACTGCCGGCCGGCATGACCGGGACGGTCACGCTCGACGGCATCCCCAGCTCGTGGAAGGCGCAGACCCAGGATGGGTTGTCGTTCACGTTGACCGACGGGACGAACACGGTTACGTACACGTTCACCCGCACGTATTCGCTCGACGACTTGAAGAACGTGAATGTCAAGCTCGGCGGGAAGGACGTGCCCGGTTTCGACTACAAGGGCGGCACGTTCACCGTGGACGACGCGTCCGGTAAGCTCGAGGTGTACGGCATGCCGGCCGGCTGGAGCATGACGAAGCTCAATGACGGCATCCGTCTGACCAGCCCCGACGGGTCGGTGAGCGCCTCGTATCATTTCAAGGAGCCGAACCCGACGTATTCGATCGACGATTTGAAGGACATCATCGTCACCGCGGACGGCAAGCCCGTGCCCGGTTTCGACTACAAGGGCGGCACGTTCCAGGTGCCGGCCGGCACCAAGACGATCAAGTGGGGCGGCATCCCTCAGGATTGGGTTGATACGAAGCTGGCGGATGGTCTCGGGTTCACCGTGACCTCGCCGGACAAGAAGATCACGGTCACGTACACGTTCGTGGAGAACAAGCCCCAGTACAAGCTCGACGACCTCCAGGGATTGTCGGCGACCGCGGACGGCAAGACCGTTGACGGGTTCGACTATCACGGCGGCACGTTCACCGTGCCCGAAGGCACCACCACGGTCGAACTCAACGGCCTGCCCCAGGGGTGGACCAGCAAGCCGTTGGCCAAGGGCCTCGGGTTCACGGTGTCCAGTCCGGACGGGGTCGAGATGGCCACGTACACGTTCACGCCCGAGAACTCGAACCCGGATCCTGAGCCGGGCGACGGGACGGCGAACGCGTTGACGAACGTGATCGCGTACGCGGACGGCATGCCCGTCGACGGGTTCGACCCGGTCAAGGGCGGCACGTTCGCGATCCCCGAGAACACGCTGAACGTGGACCTCGACAACGTGCCCTCCGACTGGTCGTACCAGCCGGTCCCGAACCAGAACGGCTGGTTCATCTACGACATGGTCAACGGTCAGGGCGAGACCGTGGTCCGCTACACGTTCAAGCCCGCTTCCACGACGCAATCCTATTCGGTCGAGGATCTGAAGAACGTGACCCTGAGCGCGGACGGCAAGCCCGTGGAGGGCTTCGATTACAAGGGCGGCACGTTCACCGTGCCGTCGACCGCGACCCTGCAACTGGCCGGCGTGCCGGTCGGCTGGGACATCCAGGAGAACACGGACGGGTGGACCGTGACTTCTCCTGATAAGAAGGTCGTCGTCGTGTACAAGCTCGACCGGCAGCTGCCGCCCGCGTCCGCGGATGAGCTCAAGAACGTGACCGCGTGGGTCGGCGACAAGCAGGTCCAGGGGTTCGACCCGGTCAAGGGCGGCACGTTCCAGGTGCCGTCCGGCACCAATTCGATCACGTTGAAGGACGTGCCCGAAGGGTGGACCAGCACCCGGTTGGATCCGGGTCTCGGGTTCACACTCACCAGTCACGACAAGAAGGTCACCGTCACCTACCGGTTCGAACCCAAGGCGCCCACGTATTCGGTCGATGATCTGAAGAACGTGACCGCGACCGCCGGCGACACGCCTGTGGACGGGTTCGATTACAAGGGCGGCGTGTTCACCGTGCCCAACGGTTCGCGGATCCGCCTCGACCACATCCCCGAGGGATGGTCCACCGACAACAGTCAGAAGACCGAGGAGGGCGGCACCATCATCACCGTGACCTCGCCGGACAAGAGCGTGACCGTGTCGTACACGTTCAACCCGAAGCCCGTCGACCATTCGGTCGACGACCTGAAGAACGTGACCGCGACCGTCGACGGCAAGCCGGTGGAAGGCTTCGACTACCGGGGTGGTACGTTCACCGTGCCTGCGGGCACGACGAGCGTCGAACTCGGTCACGTGCCGTCCGACTGGACCAGCACGCCGCTCGAGAACGGTCTCGGTTTCACCCTGACCAGCCCGGACAAGAAGATCACCGTCACGTACACGTTCACGCCGGCCAAGCCCACGTACAAGGTCGACGACCTGAAGAACGTGACCGCCAGCGCGAACGGCAAGCCGGTCACCGGCTTCGACTACAAGGGCGGCACGTTCACCGTGCCCTCGGGTACCACGCAGGTCACGCTCGGCAACCTGCCGGCGGACTGGACGAGCACCCCGCTTGAGACCGGTCTCGGGTTCACCGTAACCTCGCCGGACAAGAAGGTCACCGCCACGTACACGTTCGTCCCCGAGAAGCCCGTGTACAAGGTCGACGACCTGAAGAACGTGACCGCGACCGCCGACGGCAAGCCCGTCGACAAGTTCGACTACAAGGGCGGCACGTTCACCGTGCCGGCCGGCACGACCGGCGTCCACCTGGACAACATCCCCGCCGGCTGGAGCACCGCGCCCTTGGCCAACGGTCTCGGGTTCACGCTGACCGCGCCCGACAAGAGCGTGACCGTCACGTACACGTTCACGCCCGCGGCAACGCCCAAGCCCACGTACACGGTCGACGACCTGAAGGGCGTGACCGCCAGCGCGGACGGCAAGCCGGTCACCGGCTTCGACTACCGGGGCGGCACGTTCACCGTGCCCTTCGGCACGTCACGGGTCGCGCTCGACAAGGTGCCGCAGGGGTGGACCAGCACGCCCGCCGCACAGGGCCTCGGGTTCACGCTGACCGCTCCCGACAAGTCGTTGAAGGTCACGTACACGTTCACGCCCGCAGCGGCCCCGTCCAGCATGGACGAGCTCAAGGACGTGACCGTGGGCAACGCCACCGTGCCCGGCTTCGACGCCACCCGGGACGGGTCGTGGACCCTGCCCGACGGTGTCAAACCGCAGCTCAAGGGACTGCCCGCCGGATGGAACCAGACCACCGTGGCGCAGGGGCACGGCTGGACCGTCACCCTCACCAAGGGTGATCTCAAGGTCACGCTCACGTTCACCAACGCGTACGGCCCGTCCGACCTCAAGGACGTGACCCTGATCGACAACGGCAAGCCCGTCACCGGGTTCGACCCGGCCAAGACCGGCCCGTACACGGTCGGCAAGACCGGCGAGCTCGTGCTGTCCGGAATCCCCGAGGGATGGAAGGGCGAGGGCCTGACCCTGACCAGCCCCGACGGCAAGTACACGATCACCTACCAGGTGAACCGCGCCTGGTCGCGCACCGATCTCAAGGATGCGACCATCCGGTTCGACGGGCGCACGCCCGACGGGTTCGACCCGACCATGGACGGCACGTGGAACATCCCGCATACCGGCCAGCCGACCATCACCGGCCTGCCCCAGGGCGTGACCGCGTCCACCGTGGAGAAGGACGGGCTCATGACCGTCACCGTCAAGGACCCGGACGGCGGCCTGCTCGCCACCTGGCGTTTCAAGCGCCTGCCCGCCACGTCCCTCGACCAGTTGAACGGCATGACCGTCACCATCGACGGCAAGACCGTGACCGTCAGCCCGGACGCGACCATCGACATCGGCGAACACGCGAAGGTCACGTTCGACAAGCTGCCCCAAGGCTGGACCGCGACCCGGAGCGTCCAGGGCGATATGGAGACATGGACCGTGACCGGCCCCGACGGGAAGACCACCGCCGTCTACCGGTTCCGCCACGTCAAGGGCCAGACCGAACCCGTCAAGGGCGAGGGCATCCTGTCCGGAGGCAAGCTGTCCCAGACCGGCATGGACGCGGTCCGCACCCTCCTGCTGGCCCTGCCCCTGATGATCGTGGCCGCGGCGGGCATCATCCTCGCCCGGCTGCGCGGCCGCAAGACCACGGACGGCATGGGTGCGGGCGAACCCGAGACCATGATCGGCGACGCCCCCACCACCCCGCTGCCGGACGCGACCCGCATGGACGACGGTCAGGACGAAACTAAGGAGTGAACACACCAATGAGTGAAGACAGGAACACCACGCCCAAGGCCGGGAAGGTTCCGAACCCGGCCCTCACCTGGATCACCGGGCATGCCAGGACGCTGATCGCCGCGCTCGTCGCGGTCATGGTCATCATCCTGGCCGGCCTGGCGATCCACGACTCGTGGCAGCAGAGCGTGAACGCGAACGGCGACCCCATCCGGGTCCTGCGCGACAAGGGCGACGTGCCCGGCGCGCACATCGAGTTCACCGGCAGCCACATCACCTCCGACCACCAGTACCTGCTCGCGACCCTGCGATGGACGAACAACACGAAGGAGACCACGATCTTCGACAGGCTGCTCACCATCCGCGCGTACGTGAACGACACGGCCATCGAACGCGCCGACACACCCGCCACACCGATCAAGGGATACAAGACCGGTACTACGACCGTCGAGGTCAAGCCGGGCGAGACCGGGACCGTGACCGTCCCGTTCGCGCTCGACCCGAGTTCGAACGCCATCATGGCCAAGGTCAGGGTCAACGCGTCGTTCAACACGAAACCCATCACCGTCGAACACCTCGCCCGACTCACCGTCACCGGCAAATAACCCGACGGCAATGCGACAGGCAAACGGGGTGGGCCCCGGACCATACAGGTCCGGGGCCCACCCCGTTTGACGTCTCCCCTGCCGGGATCAGGCGCCGGCGACTACCGTCTCGCGTTCGGCAGCATGCCGCTGAGATCCGGTTTCAACCCGTACTGCCACGGCTGCGGACGCGGCCCCAAGCCTTGGAGGACCCGCCCATGCCAATCCCGGCACGTGTCGTTCACCCAGTCGGACACCTGGTTGACATACAGCACGTCCCGGATCCCGTTGTGCGGCCCGTAGGCCACGCGCATGCCATCCCGCGGCACCGCATACCAGCATCCCGCCGACACTCTGCGGTCACGGAACCACGTGTCCTGATCCTTCCTGACCGACAGGTCCGGCGTCAGCGTGGGCAGCCCGTCATCCCCAAGGCGGTTGTTGTCGGCCCAGTAGGATTCGGTCATGCACTTCGTACCGGACACGGCCATCTGATAGGCGGACCGCACATACACCAGCCGGTCGCCACGGTCGGCGGCACCCGTCAGGAACCTGCGCCACATGGCGTCCCGCTCACCCGCCCGGTCCCATTCGTTCACCGCCCGCAGGAACCGGTTCCGGGTTTCAATCAGATCGCCCTTCCTGTTCTGATATTTGATCCAACACTGAATGGCCACCAGCGGACCGAAGGCGACGAGCACGAACGACGACACCCAGATCAGCGTGAGCAGCTTTTCCCCCAGATCCCACAGCATGATTCCACGCTCCTTTCCCCGTGTCCTGCGGTCTTGTCGGAACCGTCGGGTCACTGGTCCTGTTGTTTCTCTTTGACGTAGTCGACGAACGTGCCGAGCGTCCAGATGCGGTCGCGCCTGGACGGCGGGTAGGCGCCGATGTACGGTTTGGGCACGACGAGCGTGACCTTCTCGTCCTCCATCTCGTCCATCTGGGTTTCGCTGATGCCCTGCTGCAGCGTGCACAGGTAGATGCGCCCGCCCTTGAGCCGTTCCGCCTCGACGAGGATCTGCCGCCACCGGTCCTTGCAGGTCGTTTTCGCCGCCAACGACGTAAGCCCCTCCACCCGGAACATGGGGTCATGGTAGGCGGCCTGGGACGGGAAGATGAAATCCGGACGCCGGTTGCCCTCGGTACGCGCCTGCGGCGTGTAGGAGATGTCGTTGCCGTCGAACACGGCGGCAAGCTGGTTCTCGAGGCTCTTGCCCGCACGGCTTTTCCTGCGGTTCAACACGGTGTTGGCGAGATCAAGGAACCCGTCGAGACTGTCGAACCCGGTGTGGATCGCCTTGTCGTAGTGCGCGTGTTCGATGGCGCGGAACAACGCGTACTCGGTTTCGGTCCATGCGACGAGCTTGCCGTCCGGATCGGTCCTGACCCGCTCCCCATGGTCCCTGACCTTCTCGTCGATCACGCGCGCCGCCCGTGAGACGAGGTCTGAGGCGGGGAAGTCGCCGCCGAACGCCTCGACCTGTTCGAGGATCGCCTCACGCTCCAACGTCTCCGGCGCCATCATGTTCGTGTCGATGAGATGGCCGGTCTCGGTGGGGCCGAGCGCGAACGCGTCGAGAAACGCGTCGATGTCCATGCCGTTGTCGAGCACCCATCCCCGGTAGGATTCCGGATCGTCCTTGACGATGACCATGAGCGATCCCGTGAGCTCCGGTTTCAGGTACGGGAAGCCTCGCCCGAACCGGGTGATCCGGTATTCGCTGCGGCTTTTCGACCCGTACCAGATGAACCGTGCGGGCGTCTCCAACCCGCCCGGCCACGTGAACCGGACCTCGCGGCTCTTGTTTTCGCCTTTCATGCCGGGCGTGTCGAACAGGAGCCGGTACGAGTCCTTCGCGATGTACAGGCCGGACTGGTGGGCGCCGGTCAGGCCGGTGTCGTTGGCGGACAGGAACTTGCAGTACGCGACCCGCGCGTGCGCGACGGCCCGGATCGCGTCCCGCGCGTCAGGCCCCGGCTCCACGGGGTCGAAGAGGCTGGGTGTTTCAACGTCCATGCCTCCCGATTATCCCACGGACAGGGGGCCGCCTCCCCCGGCGGTTCAGTCCTCGCCCGCGCCGGCGACGGCCAGCTCACGCGCCTTGTCGATGTCGTCCGCGGACGTGGAGTCGTCCGACAGGACGCCCTGGTCGGCCTGGGCCATGACCTTGAGTATGTGCGGGCGCATGATGCGCGCGACCTCGGCGACGGCGGGCACGACCACCGAATTGCCGAACTGCCGGTAGGCCTGCGTGTCCGACACGGGGATGCGGAAGTCATCCGGATAGCCCATGAGGCGCGCGCATTCGCGCGGCGTGAGCCTGCGGGGCCGCTGCCCGTCCTGGGCGACGAGGATCTCGCTGCCGTCCTTGTGATACCGGGCGGACAGGGTGCGCGACACCATGTCCGGGGTGACCAGACCGTAGCCGAACCCGTGGCCCAATGCCTCGTGCTTCCTCCTGTAGTCCTGCAGATACTGCCACAGGCGAGGGGTGAGCGTGTACTTGTCCTGGACTTTCCGGTGTTCGAAGTCGAAATACTTGTCGCCGTCCCACGGCAGGTAGGGTTCGGTGCCGTCGGTCCTGTGCAGGATGTCGGCCAGCACGGGCTGGCGGTCCGGGTATCTCAGGTCGTCCCACGTGAAGTCGGTTGCGGAACGGAAGCCGACGATGTAGATGCGTTCGCGATGCTGGGGCACGAAATGCTGGCCGTCGATGACCTTCCAATGCACCTCGTAGCCGAGCTCGTGCTGCAGCGTGTCGAGGATGACCTTGAACGTGCGCCCCCGGTCGTGGCTGGTGAGGTTCTTCACGTTCTCCAACAGGAACGCGGCGGGCCGTTTGGCGGCGATGATGCGCGCCACGTCGAAGAACAGGGTGCCCTGCGTCTTGTCGCGGAACCCGGTCTCCCGCCCGAGGCTGCGTTTCTTCGAGACGCCGGCGAGACTGAACGGCTGGCAGGGGAAGCCGGCGAGCACCACGTCGCAGTCCGGGATGTCCCCGGCGTCGACCTTGGTGATGTCGCCCGTCACGGTCTCGGCGAACCCGTAGTTCGTCCGGTAGGTGCGCGACGAGTACTCGTTCCATTCGGACGCGAACACCGCGTGCCCGCCGGCCGTGGCGAACCCGCGGCGGATGCCGCCGATGCCCGCGAACAGGTCGACGGTGCGGAAATCCTTGCCCGTCTCATGTGTGGTCCCGTAGTACAGTTCCTTGAGGCCGGCGACGTACGCCTTCTTGCACTTGGCCTTGCCGGTCTCCCATCGTTCCACGGTCGACGTGGACAGGCCCAACGATTCAGCCAACTGGCGTCGGGTCATGCCCTCCCGCAGCCTGGCGATCAGCTCCCCGGCCTCACCGGTGTCGTCGATGTCCTCATGCTCAAACACTTCACTCATAGGGACGATCGTATATCAGGATGATGACAGAAATTCCCTTTTCGCACATCTTTCACAATCGACCACCCCGCAGCCGAACATATCGAAGAAGACAATCGTCGGATATTTGACGGATATATATCCGAAATGTAGTATTGGGGGTATGGTCGAAACGAAGAACGAACGGTTCCGCCGGCTGGCCGACAGTCGCGGGATGCGTCTGATACGCGAGATCCGCATATTGGGAAACCTGTCCAACAGGAAGAACTACTCATACACGGCCGAGGAGGTCGAGACGCTGTTCGCCCCCATCGAGGACGAGCTGGCGAAAACCAGGGCGCTGTTCGTCACGGACGGCGGGAAGGAACGGTGACACGTTGATCAACGACAAGGAATACGGGTTCCTGTTCAAACCGAACGGGAACACCGACCAGGGGCCGTCGGACGCGGGCGAGGAGAACTTCAACGGCAGTTCCGTCGCCCGCGCCCTGGCCAGGGAGCTCGGCCAGAACTCATTGGACGCGATCGCCCGCGAGGGCGGGTGGCCGTTGCGCATGGAGTTCGAACTGCGCCGCATGCCCGTCAAGGACATCCCCGACGTGGACTCCCTGCGCCGGCATCTCATGGCGTCGCTCGACTCGTACGGCGACAGCCCGCGCCTGCGCCACGCCGTCGAAGCGCTCGACGGTGAGGAGATCAGCGTGCTGCGCGTCGGCGACTACGGCACCAAGGGCCTCGAAGGCGGCGAATCCATCCTCGACGCGTCCTCGACGCTCAACGCGTTGACCCGCGGCTCCGGCGTGAGCGTCGGCAAGACCGACGCAGGCGGCTCCTTCGGCATCGGCAAGGCCGTCGGCCTGCTCGCCTCCCGGATCCGCACCGAGTTCTGGACCACACGCACACGCTCCTCCGACACGACCGTGTTCGCGGGCTGCTGCCAATTGACCACCCACCACAACCCCGCCAGCGACAGCCCGCTCGACCGTCTCGGCCCGATGGGCACGTACACGCGACTGGATGACGGGACCGACTACCACTACCTGCGCTCCCCCGGCCCGTTGGGCCCGTTCGGCGAACGCGTCGAACCCGGCACGGACGTGTACATCATGGGCTACGTCGACGCCGACGAGGATCCCCGGCTCGAACGGGTCAGGGACGCGCTGATCGACAACTTCATGGCCGCGATCATGCGCGGTCACCTCGTCGCCGTGGGCGTCAACGACGACGGCGAGGTGTGGACCCTCGACCGCGACCATCTGAAACAGGCCATCGACTCCATCACCGACCGGGACGTGAGGACCGAACTCAACGCCTTCCACAACGCGCTCCTCCAGGAGCCCGTCGTGACCACCGACCCGCTGTTGGGCGAGATGCGCCTGTACATCAACATCGACGACCAGCTGCCCCGCCGGCTCAACACGGTCGCGATGCGCCGCCCCCTGATGAAGGTCTGCACGTTCGAACACCGCAGCATCCCCGTACGCTACGCGGCCGTCCTCGAATGCTCCTCCCCGCAAGGCAACCGGATCCTGCGTGACATGGAGCCCGTCCAACACAACAAGTGGATCGAATCCAAACGCCCGGAGGGACGCAAGGTCCTCAAGGCCATCAAGACGTTCATCCGCGACGAACTGCGCCGCCGCGTCGGCCAGGAGCTTGGCGAGGAGATCCGCATCAAAGGACTCAACACGCTCCTGCCCGCCGGCCTGTCGTTCGACGGCGACATGTCACCACGCGGCGGACGCCCCACGAACGGGCCCGGCACCATCAAGGAGTCCTCGTCCACGCAAGGCGCCGAACAGCACGCCCAACCCGCCACTGAGGACAAGCCGCAATCCGTACGCGTGTCCCTCATGGAACCGGCCGTCGCCACCGGCGACGGCGACCAGGCGTCCACCGGGCGCAAACGCGGCGGCACCTCCACACGCGGACGCCACGCGGCCGGCCTGCCCGCAGCCGGCACGCCCGGCGACGGCGGGTCCATCATCCCCGCGGGCGCCCTGTCGATGCGCTACTGGTACGAGGCGTCCACCGGCGGCTACATCCTCGTGCTCCGCTCCCGCGACGGGCGTGACACCACCGGCGGCCTGCGTTTGACCGCGGCCGTCAACGGCGAGTTCGGCGACTACATGCCACCCGTCACCGCCGCCGAACTCCTCGACCCGACCGGCACCCATCCGCTCGAGATCGACGACGGGACCATACGCGGCGTGACCGTCTCCGGCACGCATCCGACACGACTGCGCGTCCGGGTCGCCAGCGGCGCCCGACTGCAACTGGGGGTGAAATGAGCATGGCCAACGCATCGTATCCGATCCCGGTCCTCGGCAACGGCGAGGGCGCGGACAGGGACGTCGCCTCCGAATGGAGGGTCGGCAACGTCGTCTCGGAGTCTGGCACCGAATACATCACCATCCGGTTCCGCGTGTTCACCGACGACCCCGACCTCGACCGTCTCATCACAAAGGGTTCCGCCCGCATCATGGCCCGATGGCAATGCTCGTCGACGATCTCCACCGGCTACCTCGACCTCACGGAAAAGGTCCGTCACGCCGACGGTCTCACCTACGAGGCGACCCTCGACCAGCGGACCGTGTCCGGCGACATCCTCGTCGACGTGTTCGCCGCCGCCGTCCAACCCGATCCCGCGTTCCGGTGGACCCGCCAGCACGAGGACTACGGCGACGGCACGTTCGATGTGCGCGTCGGCGACCTGCTGACCACGGTCCAACGGTTCAGGGTGTCCACGGTCAAACTGTACGACCCGCAGAACCCGCCGCTCGACTCGATCTTCCACATCGTCGCCGACTCGTCCACGCCGAACATGAAAGGCATCCGCACCGACTACTCCGACACCGACCAGATCATCGTGAAGATGAGCCCCACGCTCCTCGCCCACGTGCAACTGATGGGATCCGAAACGCTCAAACTCTCCACGCTGGTCCTGCCCGCACTCGTCGACGCCATATCGTTCATGCGCGCCTGCGACAACGACCCCGACAACACCGACGACCTGTCCGACAGGGAATGGCATCGCACCCTGACCAGGCTCATCACGGCCAACGGCCTCGAACACGAGGACAGCCCGCTCGCCATAGCCCAACGGCTGCTCGCCGACCCCATCGGCCGGTACGCCGACGAAACCACGCGAGCCAACGACACCGAGGAGGAATCATGACCTCGACCACCTGCTCCAAACAATTCACCCAGGACGCCGTACTCCTGCTGCGCAGCCGCCTGAACGACGCCGACTCCCCCGCCGACTTCCTCACCCAGGCGGACGAGCTCGCCTCGAACCCCGACATGCTGCTCGAACGCGAACCCGTCGAACTCGCCGACCCGCTCACCGGCGGGCCCGCCCGTGACGGCGACAACGCGATCAGCCTGTACGAGGCCGTCGGCCCCATCGACCGGGCCAACGCCGCCATGCCGGGACTATGGACCTACATGGCGTTCACCACATGCCGCGCGTACATGACGGAACGCTGGCCATTGAAGGAAGACGGCAACTGGAAGAACACCGTCCAATCCCGCTGGCTCCTGCCCCGCACCACCAGCCGAAGCCGCCTCGTCCGCCAGGGACTCTCCCGCCTGTGGTGGGGCGCCGAACTCACCTACGACGGCACGCTCTCCCACACGCTGAGCGCCCGCAAACACGACCCGTACGCGTACACGCGGCTCGTATTCGCCTACCAGAACCTCTACCAGCAGCTCTTCGACCGCGGCGTGGGCGACGACCCGAAAGTCATGTGGGCGTTCATGGACGCCGCCGCCGACTACAAGGGTCCGGAAAACCCGTCCGAGTTCGTCGCCGCCCTCGGCAGGGACACGCTCCTCGAAATGTCCTCCAGACAACTCGGCCTCATGGACGACACGTCGCTCGAAACGTTCGTCACCCAAGTCGGCGCGACCACCATCGTCAACCGGCCCCGCCGGAAACCCAAGACAACCGCCGCATAAGTCACCGCACATCATTGAGGTCCCATGCCGCATCCACCGGCTTGGGGCCTCTGCCTATGACCGGTTCTTGCAATACTGGCCGACCACCCACTCACTTAAGGAACGCATCACGCGCCCATACCCACCGACACTAGACAATCGGCATGGGACTGGACGCATGGTGTTACTGCCGTCCATGCATGAGGTATCGCGCGAAGCAGCGCGCCAGATGGTACGCGAACATGGGCGGCACCGCGTTGCCGATCTGCGTGAACCGGCTCGACTGCGAGCCGTGGAACTCAAACCAGTCCGGGAACCCTTGGAGCCGCGCCGCCTCGCGGACCGTGAGCCGTCGGCGTCGCCCGTCTGGCAGTCTGATGCGTTGCATGTCGCCGGTCGCCCCGGCGAGGTTCCGGCATGTCAGCGTTCTTGCCGGACGATCGAGATGTAGATCCCGTGGGTTTCTGCATTTCGATGCCGCCTCGTATTTGGCGATGTACTCGTCCATCGATTTGGTGAGGAACATGGCGTCCTGTGGTATCTGAGTGGCGAGTTCACCCAAGGCTTCGCCTGCGGTGATGCGGTAGTCGTTCGGTTCCGGGAACCGGAATCCCCCATGATGGCCGACCATGATGAGACGTTCCCTGTTCTGGGGCACGTCATACTGGACCAGTCGGAACACCTTGTATTCCACGATGTATCCCAGACTTTTCATCTCGTCGATTATTGTCTGGAAGTATCCATCGTTCTGTTCCGGTAATCCTTTCACGTTCTCGCACATCCAAATGGCGGGCCGGATCTTGCGTATCGCCTCGATAAATGCGGGGAATCCGTTCCTTTCGTCGGATTGCCCTTTCCTCTTGCCGAAACGACTGAACGGTTGGCATGGCGGTCCGCCGATCACCACTTCCGTCCGGGGAAGTTCCGTATCAACGGTGATCTTCTCCTGGACGCAATCGGATCGGAGATTTGAACTGTAGGTGTCGCAGCAGTCCTTGACCATCTCATATCCGATGGTCCTGAACCCTGCCGCCTCAAACCCCAACGACAATCCCCCGCATCCGGCGAACAGATCCAACGCTTTGAACGGTCGAGCATCCGGGAGTCGGATCGTTTCATTGAGATGTTCCACCCAGTCGCCGTAGGATCGCGTTCCACCACGCCGGCCGACACCACCTTGCCGCCGGCCCGTTCGAACCCGAGATCGAAACCGCCGATCCCCGCGAAGAAACTGGCGACCCTCACCGGATTCTGCCATACAAGCCGATTTCGAGGCGATGCTTGCCGATACGTCGTGTTTAGGGATGTCCTTGATCCCGTCATCATGACCATTCACATGCGGGACACGCGTCCGCACGGCCAGCCCCGTGCGATAACGCCCAACCACCCGCTCCTGTCGCCGACACAAGGCCACGCCTCGATACGAGGGTCGGTACCGTTCGCTTTCCCTTGTTGGTTGTCTTAAGTCAGCAGGTTGTGGATGTCGGCGAGGACGCGCAGGAGCATGTTCCGCCCGTAGACGGTTCCGTCCGGGTCGTGGAGCCGGATCCGCAACGCCTCGCGTTCGACCGTGACGTCATGTCCATGGGCTGTAGCGTTCAACCGGGCGTATATGCCCGCGGCGACGGTATCCGCGGGCTCGTCCGTCTCCCCCGTGTCAAGCGTCAGGTTCATGGTGTCCGAACCGTCTTCGCGGGCGAGGATGCCCGCCAGCATGGATGGGACTCCTGTGGCGTCGCTTTCGCAGCCTTTGAGCGTGTCAAGCAGGTCCCAATCCATGGGGGCGATTTGGTCCGTGTAGGTGAACACCCATGCCACGTCACGCCGGGTCAGGCCCATGCCGGTCTCGACCATGATCTGTTGGCGCAACGCCATGACGAGCGTGCACCCCACCTGCAACGACCGGTCCGGGGTGGTCACCGGTCTCCCGTGTCGTCACGTCGTTGTTCGAGGGCGAGTTGGATGCCGAGGACCGCGTGGATCGTGTCGACCGCGTCAAGGAGCACGCCATGCAGGTATGCGGGGTCGTGTTCCTGTTCGATATGCATCATGTCGCGTTCCAACGCGTCATCGGACCGTAATCCCAAGGCTTTCATGCGGGCGACGAGCCCCACGGCGAGCGTGTCCGTGTCGGTTTTGGCCGGTCTGTCGTTGGGCGCGTATTTGGAGCCTGCGGGATCTTCGGTGGCGAGGATCCATGCCAGTGTGCCCGCAGTGTCCCCCTGTTTGGCGCAGTGGTCGAGCGTGGCGGTCACGCCGTTGGTGTCGGGCAGTGCGGTGACGCGCTGCCGGAGCGTGTCCACGTCTTCGGGGGCGAGTTCCATGCTCTGGGTTCGGAGGCGGCGTCGCATGTCGGCCACGAGGATCATGGCGAGCATCGTGGCCTTGCCTTTGTCCGGCGCCTCATGGTGTGGCGTGCCTGTTCCTGTCATGGTTCCGAAGTGTACGCGGTCCGGGTGTCGCGCATCACCCTCCCGCGTGCCGATACCGGTGTCGGGTTCTTCTCGGGCGGGGTGTCTTGATTGGCCGGTGTATCCCGCCGCCTGTGTCCGCCGCCCCTGTTTCCGGACGGCACCCATGTCACACGGGTTCGCGGGCCGCCGGCATGTTCGCATCAGGTCATGAAAAGGCAAGGAGAACACCGACATGGGTCATGAGCGTTTCACACGGCTGGTCGCCGTGGCCGCGATCATCGCGGCATTGAGCCCGGCGACGGCCGTCGCGGCTCCGCTGGGTCCGGACCAGACCATCACTTCCGGATCCACGGGCACGTCACGTGCCGCGGAATCCGGCACCGATACCGGTTCGACCGATCAGGGCAAGGATGATGGTAAGACGGACGGTTCGACCACGGATCCGGGATTGGGCGGCGACCCGGTCATCCCGGAGGGGGCCACGGTCACGGCCCGGTGGAAGAAGTCCGATTACGCGATGGAGCAGGACGATAAGGGCGTGTGGCGCGCGTCCGCGACCGCCGTGACCGAGAAGGACTGGGAGGAACTGCCCGTGGTCACGTGGAGCATCGGCCAGGGCAAGGACCGCAAGACCGGCACGGTCGGTGTCAAGCCGGGCGCCACGTCGCTCGACACGAAGCAGTCCGACACGTTGGGCGTCAAGCAGGTGTCCGGCACGAAGACGTATACGGGCGAGACCAGCGGCAAGCAGAAGGTCGAGTTCACCGCCGCCCTGTCATACAAGACCGGCACCGAGCAGAAGGCCGGGTGGGAGCGCGGCAAGCAGACCGTAAGCCTCACGCGCGGCGAGAACGGCGTGTGGACCGGCGTGCTGCCGACCGACGGCCTGCACACGAACAACGGCGTCTACCATGACAAGGCCACGGTCGGTGACCAGGAGTTCACGGCCGAATGGTCCGATCCGACGATCACGACCAGCGACAAGGGTCTGCGTATCTGGAAGCGCACGATGAGCGCGAAGGGTCGTGTCGGCGACCAGGACGTGGTCCTGACCGGTGACGCGATCCGCCTGTACGACGCGCATGTGAGCCTGTCGGTCACGCGCACCGACGCGAAGGGCAACACACAGCTGATCGAAGTGCCCGGCACGAAGCTCGAGGACCCGTCCGGCTTGCAGGACGAGTACACGTTGGACGCGCAATCCTGGGATCACGTGTCCGACCAGTTCACGCTGGGCGGCGAGCAGGGTCCCGACTCGTCCGTGGACAAGCCCACGTACGGCCTGGGTTCGGGTGCGGAGCGTGTCATCACGCAGACCGTGCATTGGACCGACGCGTCCGGCGCCGCCCAGTCGAAGACCGTGACGATCCGTATCCCGTTCGACCGCAGCACGATCGCCCCCGACTCGGCGGCCAAGCTGACCGGCATCTACGTGAACCGTAGCGGCGAGAAGACCAAGGGCGCGCTGATCGACGGCTGGGATCCCGACATCCTCAAATACGTGGTTCAGGTCGGCGAGAACGATCCCAGCCCGTACATCCTGCCCGAGGGCGGCGAGAACGTGACCATCACCGCGGGCGACGTGATCCAGACCGCGTACACCGCGACCCAGACGTGGACCGTGACCGTGAAAAACGGCAAGGACACGCGCTCCTACGAGGTGAGCGTGATCCGCGCCCACGAGACCCCGACCGCGGACGAGGCGTTCACGCCTGCCGAGGCCAAGCCCGAAACGCCGAGCGTGGACGCGCCCGACCCGTCCGACACCAGCCTCGTGTCCTGGGGTTACCGGGATTCCGCGGGCGAATACCATCCGGTCAAGGACACCGAGTTCCAGATCCCCGAGGGCGGCGAGATCGCCTGGGAGGCCAAGAACATGCAGACCGTGACCAACAGCGTCGAGAAGACCGCGCCCATGCGCTACACGCACCTGCTGGGCGTGCTTGCCCCCGACGGGCTCACGTTCAAGCCGGTCGAGCTCAAGGTCACGTACATCACCAAGGCCACGACCACCGCGGCATTGACCGGCCTGACCGTCAACGGCAAGCCGGTCCCCGGCTTCCAGCCTGAGAAGACCGACTACCGGGTCGAGGTCGACGACCCGACCTCGTGGACTCTGGTCCCCCAGTACGACAAGCAGCTCGGCATGGCCATCAGCACCCACAAGGACGAGAAGGACAAGACCAAGGCGTCCGTGACCGTGACCAGCGCCGACGGCATCAACACGCGCACCTACACCGTCACCGCCGTCAAGCAGCAGCCCAAGGCGAACACGCCGGGCGCGACCAACGGCCAGCAGGGCACCGGCGCGAACGGTGCCGCAGGCGGCCGTCTCGCCCAGACGGGCGTGACCGCATGGCTGTTCGCCTTGGTCGGCGCCCCCATGATGCTGGCCGGTATCGCCGGCCCGCTCCTGCGCCGCCGCCACGACAACGACTGACCCCGATTCCTCACGCCGGCCCTCCTCCCGGATGCTCCGGGAAGGGGGCCGGCGCCCCGGCCGGAGGGCCTCCGGCCAGCCCCATAATCCGATACCAAGTTTTCCCTTCTCCTGAAAGGAGCATCCCATGGATGCGTTGTTCCCCCTGATCGTCCTCGTCGTCCTGTTCCTCGCCGCGTCGCTGATGTGGAGCGGATGCGTGTACAAGTTCTTCCGCGACCCGCGTTCCGGCAACGGCACGTACACCGACATGCGCGGCCGCACCCGCCCCAAGGCCCTGGGTCTGAGCCAGGTGATCGCCCCGTTCAGCCGGCGCAAGGCCGAGAAGATCCTCGCCCTGTCGCGCACGCAGCGCAACCGGGCCGCGCTCGTCCGGTTCCTCGGCGGCATCGCGATCATGGTGCTCATGGTCGTCGGCATCGCGTTCCTGAGCACGCAGGGCGTGGCCGGCATCTGACCGGCCGGTCCGCCCCATGGCCGCGCGCCCATGGGGCGGGCCTTACCATTCGTTTCCGTTCCGCCCCGCGTGCGACGCGGGGCGCGCGCGTGTTTTCCCTTCCCGACAGTTTCACCGGAGGTTCCACCATGAGCGAGACAGGATCCATGCCGTCCCGTGGCCGGCACGGCCGGCACAGCATGCCGCCGGTCCCCATGCCGCCCTTGCCGCCGCGTCCGACGACGCCCGCCGGCGGGGATGATCCCTTTGAGGACACCAACCGGATGCCCGCGATCCGTGTGCCCCTGCCCGACCGTCCCACGCCCGCCACGCCTGCCACGACGCAACCATCCGGCCCCATGCCGACGCCCGTCCCGCCCGTCACCCCTGCCGGCCGTGACGACGATCGGGCCAGTCGCACCGTCGACGAGCCTGTTCCCGCCATGGACGACACGGATCCCCATGACGACCGGGATGACCGCTTCGACAAGGATGACGATCTCGACGACGAGGACGATGATCTCGACGACGATGATCTCGACGACGAGGACACCGATAGCGACGTCGATGATGACGATGACGATGAGTCGGGTGAGGACGACGAGTCCGAAGACGATGATGATGGTGATGGTTCGTCGGATGGGGAGGATGATGGTCCGGACCCGTTGGCGGGCGACAACCGTCTGGGCGTGAAAGGCCGCATGTCGGTCGCCTGCCTGGGGTTCGTGCCGGTGAAGACGGTGTGGAACCCGCAGGAGGCGTTCTGGTACGACCGGATCCGTCCGATCCTCGCCCGCGAAGCCGCCAAGGCGCGCGACAAGGGCCTGTCCGAGGAGAAGGTCCGCGCCCGGTTGGAACGCAAACGGCGTGAACTGCCGCCGGCGCCGCCGCACCGGACCGGCAAACCCGATCTGCGTGGCATCGACGACGCCCGCGGCGTGGGCCGGTTGCTCGCGAACCGTCAGTTGGACGCGCAGCGCAGGGTGCGCCGCGCCCGCCTCGACGACCAGGAGGGCATGCTGCCCTTGTCGGCCGCGGGCCCGTTGGACCGGCTGATGCGCGACTGCAACGAGCGTCCCCTCGTCCCCTGGCATCAGACCAGCGCGGGCCGTGCGGGCGTGTTGACCACGATGGTCGCCGGATCCGGCGCGCCGCCGATCCCCGGCCCGGTGCTCGGCGTCGACCTGCTGTCCGGCGAACCGTACACGTACGACTCGTGGGGCACGTTCGACGCGGGCATGACCCGCAGCCCGGACATGTTCCTGTCCGGCCAGCGCGGCAACGGCAAATCCTTCTTCTGCAAGACCCTGGCGGTGCGGGAGATCGAATGGGGTCGTCATGTGATCGTCCAGTCCGACCGTCAGGGCGAGTGGGCGAGGATCGCGGGCAACATCGGCGGGCAGATCATCAGCCCGGGCGCCGGCGTGTACATGAACCCGTTCGAACTGCCGGCCACCGACCCCGCGTGGCGTGACGCGCACCTGGACGAGTGGGTCAAGGAGATCCAGGTGGGCCGGCGTAGCGCGTTCCGCACGATCGCCGAGGCGTTGCCCGACCGTGACGGCCTGTACCCGTTGGACCGTGACCAGGAGAGCATCATTGACGCGCTGGTCACGGATTTCGGCACCGGGGAGATGACGTTGACGGACGCGGTCGACCGGCTCGCCTCCCGCGAGTGGATCGACCGGGTCGGCCCGCACATCAAAGGGTTCGAGAACTATCCGGAACAGGCCGCCGAGGCGGCCGCGAGGACGGCGCGCGTGTTCAACCCGCTGATCGGCGAGGGCGCGTACGCGGGCATGTTCGACCGGGAGTCCACGATCAGCCCGGACCCGTCCAGCCCCATGATCGTATTCGACACGAGTTCCCCCTTGTTCGAGGACGAGCAGTTGAAGCACATCTACACGGCGTGCGTGAGCGCGTGGATCGACCGTTTGCTGCAGCGGCGTGACGGGTTGCGCAGGATCGTCGTGATCGAGGAGGCGTGGGACGTCGTCAAGGACGCGGGCCTCGTGGACAGTCTGCAGACCCGGCAGCGGTCGGCCGGCCACTGGGGGTGCGCGACCTGGCTGATCGTGCACGGCGCGTCCGATATGAGCGAGGTGTTCGACCAGGGCAGCGCGTTGCGCGGCCGGGTCGAAATGCTCATGAAGCTCATGGAGACGAAGGTCACGTTCCAGCAGAACGATCTGGCGGTGTTGGAGCGGATCATCCCCGACATGAGCGAGGACGAGATCGCCACGATCCCCCGCCTGGAGAAAGGCGTGGCGATCGTCCGGGTCGGCCATGAGCATCCGCGCATGGTCACCGCCCTGGCGGGCGCGAGCATGGGCGCCCTGTTCGATACGAGCGCGTTGAGACGAGGAGCATGACGATGAGACTATGGGACGACAACAAGGACGACCGTCGCGACGAGGATGGCGAATGGTATGAGCGGCTCATGCCCGACGGGGACCGGAAGATCAACGGGTTCGACCGTCAGGAGCTGCTCGACGACGACCGTCGCCGCGTCATGGCGAAATGGCGGGCGTTCGAGGAGTCCGATCCGGGACGGTGGGTCATCGACCACACCGACCTGCTGCGCCGGCTGACCGACGAGGAGTCGCACACGTGCGTACGGCTGATCGTCCTGATCGCCGGCGTGAGCGCGGTGTGGAGCGTGCTCGCCTGGGGGTGGAACGACGGCAACCCGTTCATGTACGTGTTGGGCACGCTGCCCTTGTGGATCGTGGCCGTATGGCTGTGTCTGCTGGTGTGGATGTTCTGGGACTCGTACCGGGATTCCGGGGAGCGGGCCGCGGACCGGCTCAACATCAAACCGGGGTTGGCGACCCGACGGCAGGTCGCCGCCCAGTTGGGCGCCCGCGCGGTCATGCGTGACGTGGTGCCCAGCGTCCTGCCCAAGACGCTTGACGATTGGCGGCATCACCGGCGGGCGACCCCGCCGATGCCATGGGATGCGGCCATGCTCGTGGGCGACTGCCACGGGATCGACGTGTGGTTGGATTGTGAACGGCACGCGTACGTGCTGGGCCCGACACGAAGCGGCAAGACCGTGTGCGTCGTGATCCCCGCGGTCGTCGAAGCGCCCGGCTTCTGCCTGGTGACGAGCACGCGAAGCGACATCATCATGGCCACCAAGGCGATCCGCGAGCACGGGGTCCGCGACCGGGTGCTCGGCGCCAAGTTCGGCGGGCACGGCAAGGTCGCGATCTTCGACCCGGAGGGCATCGGCGCCGACGACCCGTACACGCGGCATGATCTGAAATGGACGCCGCTCATGGGCTGTGACGATCCGACGACCGCGCGCCGCCGTGCGCAGACCCTAGTGTCGATCGGCGGTTTCGGCGACGGCAGCAACAACCAGGAGTGGGGTGTGTCCGCAGGCGGGTTCATCCAGGCGCTCCTGTATGCGGCGGCGATCGGCGATCTGACGATCCGCTCCTGCTACGAGTGGAGTCTGAGCCCGGAGAAGGCCGTGAAGGCCGCGGAGATCATCGAACGCAAGGCGCCCCAAGGGCAGATGGGCTTGTGGGCGGACACGATCAGCGCGTTGAAGACCATGGACACCAGGCTTCGTGAGAACCAGTGGATGGGCGTGAAGAACGCGTTCGCGATCATCGCGGACCCGAAGGTCGCCGCCCGCCTAGACATCAGCCCCCATGACCCGAGGCTCGCGGACATCAAGGAGATGGTGCGTCGAGGGGACACGATCTACGTGATCAGCCGACCCAAGGACGGGTCGGGCGGCGGCAACGCGGGCATGCTCGTCGCCCTCCTCCTGGACACGTTCCAGGAGGCGTGCCAGCAGCTCGCCTTCTCCAAGGAAACGGGATCCCGCCGGAAGATCGAACCCCCGGCGAGGTTCGTATTGGACGAATTGTCGAACATCGAGAAATGGCCCGCGTTGCGTAACGCGGTCACGCAGGGTGGCGGCAACGGCTACCAGCTGATCATGGTCGAGCAGGCGCGCGCCATGATGCAGAAGGATTACGGCAAGGATGACGAGGAGACCATCTGGGGCAACTGCCATCGTCTCCTGTTGAAGGGCGAGACCGGTTCGGACACGCTCAAATGGTGGGTCGAACAGGTCGGCCGCCACCAGCATACGCGGCAGGACCGCAACTGGAATCCGGGCCAGGGCCCGTTCGGCGGGTTCAGCGAGCATCGGGAGAACGAGGACAGCATCCAGCCGAGCGAACTGTCGCGTCTGCCGCGAGGCTACATGATCTGCTATCCGCTGGGCGCGGACGCCCCCGCCTTCTGCAGGACCCGCCACTACCAGAAGCGCGGCTGGTGGACGCCGGACGCGGCCGACCGTGACCGGAAGGACGTGCGATGAGCGGACGACAGGATACGGATGAGGGGCGGCGGCGCGATTCGACCGCGGCCATCGACGGGTTCATGCAGGGGCTTGACGGGCCGCTCGCCAAGGACGGGACGCGCATGCCTCCCCGTCCCGGCGTGAAAGGGCCCACGCCCGCCCCGGTCATGGTGGATCGTGACGACTGGCCGGGCGGTTTGGATTCCGCGCATGCGAACGCGCGCAACATCAGCCTGTGGCTGCAGCAGGTGTTCCGGGAACGGCAGAACCGGGAGCCTCCGGCCGACCTGATCAAACAGTTCGACGCGATGGCCCTGCGTGCGACGGGCGAACAGCCCAGGGAGCCCGAGTATGGTCCGGGCCGGTGGGCGAGCATGCCGCAACGGACCGCGGACATGGTCGTCATGGCCCGACCCCTGGACCTGACCGGCGCGCCGAGCCGGATCGAAGTGGATCTGATGATGCTGCACGCGATCCGCATGGGCGAACGGTTGTGCCGCGTGTACCCGGATTGGGCGCAGAGCCTGCCCTGGTGTTGGATCCGACACGATTACATCATCGAGGAGACGTTCGCCCTCGCCTGCTACCAGGATCTGATCTGCGCGGGCGCGTCCGGCGGCTTCTACGCGCCCGTCATGCAACAGTACATCCAGCAGGCGCTGTCGCGCATCAAGGAGCAGATGGCCCTGGACAACGCGAGCAAGGCCGATCACCGGCATCACATGGACGACCCGGAGGCGTTGGCCATGCGCGCCCGACGCCAGGCCGAATACGAGCGGTGGGCCGACAACAAGGACCCGTGGAACGGCGAGAAAGGCAAGGGGTGGCGTGGCGGCCACGGGTTCGCGGCGGTGATGACCGACTTCCGGCAGTGGCCGCCCCGTCCGGCCGAACCATGGCGGCCCGACGATGTGAACCTCGGCAAGGAGGCGTCCGACGCCGACAGCGCGTTCGCGACGATCGACGGCCGGCTCGACGAACTGCGCGCCACACGGACGGGACGCCTGTCCGACGGGACGGACCGTCCGCAGCTCGTCAAGGAGGCCGAGGCGAAGACCGAACTCCTCGAAGGCCGGTTCAACGAGTGGCTGCGCGCCGAACGCACCGCGCACATCGACCTGGACCGGACGGTCGCCGCCGCACGCCGCGCACACCCGGACCTCGACCGGCATGCCGATGGTCGTCTCGCCGGTCTCATCACCGAAGCCGAACGACTGCTCAAGGAGGCGGGCGACCCCGATTACGCGGACGAATACCATCCGCAGCGGATCGCCGACCAGATGCGCCTGCGCGTCGAGATCGACCGGCTCTCCCAGGGTGACGCCGACCCGACCGCACACGGGCGCGGCATCCTCGCCCGCATCCGAACGATCCTCGGCGCGACCCGGAAGGAGGGGTGATGGCCGGCCTGTACGACACCGACGGCGACGACGAGACCGCGTTCTGGCGGCTCGACGCCCCCGATCCCGACACCCGTCCCCGGACCGGGGACAAGCGCAGGCGTGGCGAACGCCATGACGACGGGAAGCCCCATGCCCGCGGGTCGAAACGCGCGCCCGAACCCGACAGGGAGGAGCATAAAGGCCGCAAGGACCGTGACCGTGGTCGCGGCGACCGGCCACGCCGGAACCCTGACATGGACGTGGAGGATCCGCTTGTCGACGACGCCCCGGCGGGCGGCGACCTGTGGTCGCAGAGCGACCTGCTTGACGCGGACGGCGCGTTGAGCGCCCCACCGAAACGACGCATCCGTGTGGGGCGGATCCTCCTGCTGATCATCGTGATCCCCGTGATCCTGTTCGTTGGCGCTGCCGGTGTGAGCGCGGTCGTCGACACCATGCACGCGCGCACCCTCCAGGCGTCCGTCTCCCGGCTCGACGCGGACATCACCGCGTTGCGCAAGGCGAATCGGCGGCTGACCGCGATCACCGGCGACAAGACCACCGCCGGTCTGCTCGACAGCAAGCTCAAAACACAGGCAATCGCACGTGAGACCGCCAACCGGCGGATCCTCGACGAGGCCACGCCCGCCCGCAACAGCGGGGACACGCGTCGCATCGACACGTTGGCCGGCAAGGCCGGCGACGCGTTGGCGCCGACACGCAAACTCGCCTCCACCCTGGAGGCGCGCACCGAGAAGGCACGGCTCGCCAAAGCCAAAACCGGGCTCGAGAACAGCGTGAAAACGGGCCGGGAGCTCGTCAAGGGCACCGGCGTGGACGATCACACGCGCGACGCGCTCGACACGTTGAACCGGACGCTTGACGACGCGGCCACGATCCTCGAGGACACGACCAGCACGGTCGACACGTTCGATGAGGCGAAATCCCGCGTCGACAAGGCCATCGACCAGGTCAAGGCCAAGGCCGAGGAAAGCCGCAAGGCCCAGGAGGAGCAGGCGCGCAAGGACGCCGAAGCCAAAGCCCAGGCCGACGCCCAAGCGCAGGCGGAGGCGGAGGCGCGGCGCAAGGCCGCGGCCACGCCACGACGCAGCACGACCAGACGGTCCACGGGCGGCACCACCCGCCGTCCCAGCGGCGGCTCCTCGTCCGGCGGCGGCACCACGTACACGCCCGCCCCCACGCCGGCACCCGCGCCCGCGCCCACGCCGAGCCCGTCGCCGGCGCCGACCACGCCGAAACAGGACAACAGCGGCGTCACCATCGGCTGACCCGACACTTCAAGGAAAGACAGTCACAAGGAAAGGACCATCTTATGGGCACTCGAAACCACCGGAACCGGCACGACAGGACTCCTCTCGCCGCATGGCGGCGCCTGGACGACACGAAACGCGCCGTCATCCTCCTGATCGCCGGCATCCTCGCCTGCGTCGCCATGCTCGCCCTCAACCCGTTCCAACACAATGAGTCCACGACCGCATCCACGCAGACATCCGCCTCTACCCCGTCCAAGAACGAGACGAAGAAACCGTCGACCAAGACCATGCCCAAGGATCAGACCGATCAACAGGAGGAGGACGAGCAGGCCTCCAGTGACGATCCCGGATTCGACGGGGACACGGACGCGATCGGCGCCAAAGTCCAGGAGCTCCTCGACTCGCCCGCGGACGGCAGCGTCGACAGCCTGTCCACGCTCCTGTACCGGTACGGCGACAAGGAACTCGCCGACGGACGCCAGGTGTTCGAATCGATCGGCGCCGGCGAAACCCGGCCGCGCGTGCTCGTCCAGGCGCGCGACTGGTGGAGCAAGGCCAGCAAGGTCGGCGCCGCCGCACGCCTCAAGGATCTGAAGGCCAGCACGCCCGGCGCCCTGGAGGCCGCGTCGAACGCGGCACGCCTCGACGGCGGCACCCCCAAGGCGTGCGCGACGCTAGCCCCCACCGCGCGTAAGGCCCAGCAGCTTGTCGACAAGGGCGCGAAAGCCACGTACGAGGAGCTCACCGACATGCAGGGCCAGCTCGACACGGCCATCCAATCGTGCACGCAGGGCATGGACGCCGACACCGTCACCAAGGTGTTCGGCCAGCAGCAGGGCACCACCGACGCCACCACCCCGGCCGACGGCGCCCAGGATGGGGAGGGGAAATGAGCGTGAACGTCACCCGCGTGCCGCGCACCGGCATCGGCAACGTCAACGGCGTCGCATGGATCCCCGTCAGCGGACCGTCCCGCACGCGCCGCGCCGACGGGGCGCGCGTCCCCGTCTTGAGGGGCAGCCTCCGGTTTGGAACGGACGGGCCCGAGATCACCGTCACCCTGATTCCCCGCGACCGTCACGCCCTCGACATGATGAACGCCGTCCACCCGCCCACCGCGGTCCGCTTCCACGGGCGTCCCCGCCCGTGGAAGAGCGGCGGCGACGAAACTGTCATGGCCGTGATCTGCGACCTCGTCGAACCGTATCCGGACAACGTCCAATCCGATCCTGCGAGAACCCCCGATACCGGTATCGGTTCGAACCGGGAGGGGTGAACTCGTTGGGCGTCGGCCGCGGACGTCGAACCCCCTATCTCCTATCGTCCGCGATTTCTGTTTCCCGGGAGGGGTCGGATGGCATCCCATAAACGACAGGCCACCAGAAGCCAGGCGCGCAGGTCGCGCCGCCGCCAACGGAGGGTCGCGCTCCTGCTGCTCATGGCCATGGTGTGCGCGTTCGCGTCCACGCTCATGGTCAACGGCACCAGCATGACCGCGTATGGCGCGGCGCCCGCGTTCGACACCACGCACGCCGTGACGGCCGCATCCCTCGCGGCCACGCCCACGGCCACGCCGAAGACGGCGAGCCGTAGCGCGGTGCGTGAACCGCAGGGCACGTGGAGTCTGGGCGAAACCGTGAACAAGGACGACATGGTCGGCATCCAGGCCGACAACCCGCTCGTCCAGGATCTCATCAACCACCGGGACAAAGGCCAATACCCGACTGGCCTGGACCCGAACCACGCGACCGGCGACTACGGCAACGGGTACGCGTTCAGCCAATGCACGTGGTGGGCGTACAAGCGCCGCCACCAGTTGGGGTTGCCGGCCGGCACGCGCATGGGCAACGGGCGTGACTGGGCCAACTCGGCCAGGAAACTCGGCTATTGGGTCGACCGGACGCCCCGTCAGGGCGATGTCATGGTGTTCCGCGCCGGCCAGGACGGGTCCAGTCCCATGTACGGGCACGTCGCCATCGTCGAGAACGTCAACGAGGACGGGTCCGTCGACACGTCCGAATGCGGGGCCGCCTGGGCGGGCAAACCATTCACCAGGCATTTCACCGCCAGCCAGGCGGCCGACCACGAGTTCATCCACTACTAGGAGCCATCCCATGCGCCACCCCACCATCCGGCCGCTCATCCTTGCCACGACCCTTATCCTCTCCGCCAGTCTCATCACGCCCGTGACCGCCACGGCCGCGCAGACGGTCGTCTCACCGGTCTCGTCGGTCCGTTCCTTCCCCGCCAGCACGCCGCGACGGAACCTGCTGGCGGAAAGCGTGTCCACGACGGTCGACGGCCAGTGGGGCGGCATCGAATCGCTTGACATCCCCAAGACGCAGAGTCCCGCCGAACAGGCCGCCAAGGCAGCGCAGGCCAGCCGTTCCACCCGCTCCTCGTCCCGGTCCGCGTACCGTCAGCCCGTCACGTTCGACCCCGGCACGCTCACCGGGTCCGGCGCGGACGTCGCCCGGTACGCGATCCAGTTCACCGGCGTCCCCTACCGGTACGCGGGCACCACGCCCGCCGGCTGGGATTGCAGCGGGTTCACCAGCTACGTGTTCCGCCGGTTCGGCGTGAACCTGTCCCACAACAGCGAAGCCCAACGGTTCGCGGGCACCGAGGTCAGCGCCGACCAAGCGCAGCCGGGCGATCTCATGTGGAAGCCCGGCCATGTGGGCATCTACCTGGGCAACGGGCTCATGGTCCACGCATCCACCCCGCGCACCGGCACCATCATCGCGTCCGCCGGCTACGCGCACTTCCGCTACTACCGCATCAACCACCAGTAAAGGAACACACCATGACCGACACCGATCCGCAACCACACCCCATCGACCCCACCCCCGACCACCAGCCGGCCCAGCCGGTCGAATCATGGACCCCGACCAACCCGTCACCACAGTCCACGCCGCCGAAAACCATCGAGCCCGTAACGCCGGAACCCACGGCCCCCATGCAACAGGGTCTTGCCACAGGGAGTGAACCCGAATCCCCGTCATGGCCGTCCACGGCAACCGGCACGTCGACCCCGTCATCCGGTTCGCCCTCATCCCCCACCGGCCCATGGGCGCCCGCCTCCACGCCGGTGACCGCGAACCCGCAACCATACGCCCAACCGGCCCTGCCCTCCGGCACGCCGGTCCAGTCGGCCACGGCGCAACCGGAATACGGCCGGCAGCCGGCCGGCGAACCGTACGGTACGCCGCAGCCGACAGCGCAACAGTCTTCCCCCATGCCGGCGGACCCCCGGTTCCGACCGTCCATGCCGCAACCCCAATCGGCATCCCAACCGTATGTCGCGCCCGACTATGGTCCGTCCTGGCAGACGCAGGGCTACACCGGCACGCCCCAACCGCCGGCGGGCATGACGTCCATGCCCGCCCCCATGAACGGGTACGCGCAGTACGGGCCGCAAGCGTATCAGGGGGCGCCCGCGTACGCGTACGACACGCCTCGGGTCCCGGACCGGCTGCCGTGGCCGGGATGCCCGTTCGGTGACGCGATCCGCCGCTACTGGACCGGGTACGTGCGGTTCGACGGGCGCGCCTCGCGCAGCGAGTTCTGGTTCGCGATGCTGTTCCTGTTCCTCGTGGGCCTCGTGGTCTCGTGGATCCCGTTCATCAACGTCATCTGGGGGTTGGCCACGTTCCTGCCGTCCCTCGCCATCGCGGTCCGCCGCCTGCACGACGCCGGCAAGCCCGGATGGTGGCTCGCGCTCCTGTACGCGGGCGGGTTCGTGTCCGGGATCCTCATGGGCGTCGGACTGGCCGGGCTGATCGCGTCGACCGCCTCCTACGGGTACGCGTACGAGCATGATGGCCAGCCCGTCATGAACCCGGCGACCCCGTTGACCGCGGGCATGCTCATCGTCGGCCTGCTTGGCGCGATCACCGTGACCGTCGTATGGATCCTGCTCATGACCCGCCCGTCCGACCCGACAGGCACCCGATTCGACCGTTGACAAGGAACCAATCATGCCCATCATCATCGTCCTGCTCCTGCTGATCCTCGCGACCGTGTGCGCGGGACTGTACGTCGTGCCCCAACAGTCGGCGTTCATCATCGAACGGCTCGGCAAATACCACACCGTCTCGTACGCGGGCTTGCACGTGAAGATCCCGTACGTCGACCGGATCGCCATGAAGACCAACATGCGCGTCAACCAGCTCGACGTGAAACTCCAGACGAAAACCTTGGACAACGTGTTCGTGACCGTGGTCGCGTCCACCCAGTTCCGCGTCGACCCGAACAACGTGGCCACCGCGTTCTACGAGCTGCACGACCCGGCCGCCCAGTTGCGCTCCTACATGGAGGACGCGCTGCGCAGCGCCGTGCCCGCGCTCACCCTGGACGACGCGTTCGCCAGGAAGGATGACGTCGCCAGCGACGTGCAACGCACGGTCGGCGCCGAAATGGCGAAGTTCGGGTTCACCGTCGTCAAGACGCTCGTCACCGCGATCGACCCCAGCGACGAGGTCAAGAACTCGATGGATTCGATCAACGCCGCCCAACGCGAGAAGGAGGCCACCCGCCAGCGGGCCGAAGCCCAGCGCATCCAGATCGAGACCGAGGCTACGGCCGAGGCCGAACGCACCCGCTTGCAGGGCGAGGGCCAGGCCAACTACCGGCGTGAGATCGCCAACGGCATCGTCGACCAGATCAAAAGCCTCCAGGCGGCCGGCATGGATATCCGGGACGTGAACACCGTGGTCCTGTTCAACCAGTACCTCGACGTGATGCGCACCCTGGCCGAGTCGGACAACGCGAAGACCGTGGTCCTGCCCGCGTCCACGCCCGCCGGCTACCGGGACATGTACGGGCAGGTCGTCGCCGCCATGGAAACCGGCTCACCGTCCGGCGAATGACCAAACTGGCCTCCCCGAGCGGTCCAGGCCCGGTGTAGCGCGTGCGAGGCGCGCGGGAGGCCCTCCACCATCCGCATATTCCGTGCGGAGTCGACAAGGAAGGGAACACATCTCATGTCCGATCCACAGCAGTCGTACGACGGCCGTTACCCGCAGCCGCCGTCCTACAATCCGACCCCGTCCAGCTCGTTCCCGGGCCCCCGGCAACCCCGCCCGACACGCGACGAGGCGTGGAGGAACCCCGCTCCCACGGGCGCGCCCACGCCCGGCGGATGGGACGACCCGCGGAACCGATCCGACCACCGCGCCGGCAAACCCAAGATGAACACGTGCGCGGTCGTCGGTTTCATCCTCTCGTTCCTCCTGTGGCTGGTCGGCCTGATCGTGTCAATCGTCGCGCTCGTCCAGATCAACCATCGCCGGGAACGCGGCAAGGGCCTCGCCGTCGCCGGCATCATCATCAGCATCATCATGGGCGCGTTGAGCGTCACGGCCGGCGTCGTCATGGGCCAGTCGGTCCTCCAGGCGTTGAAAGACCCGTCATCCGTCACCGCCACCGTCCCCAGCTCAAAGCCGAAACAGACCCCAGACGCGGGCTCCACCGGCACGGAAGGCGAGTCGAAGAAACAGGAGCTGTCGGCGAAACCGTTCCCGTCCATGCAGGCATTGGCCGAAAGCCAGTTGTTCCAGGCGCAGATGAAAACCGCGATCGGCTCCTCGTTCGACGGGACCGGCGCGCAGATCACCTACCGGGGCGAAGGCGACACGCTCGTCATGGACATCGCCCTGCCCGCCGGATACGACCAGGTCGCCGCCCAGCTCGGCTCCCAGATGGATTCGCTCGACCAGAGCGGCATGCAACAGTTCGTCGACACGCTGCCGTCCATGGTCGCCACCCAGTCCAGTCCGAAACTGCGCATGCTCATCCACACCAGCAACGTCACCGTCTGGGACCACACGTGGACCGCGCAATAAGCCGTGAATCACAGGAAAAAGGTCGCGTGCGGCCGGTGTGACAGCACAACCGTGAACGGCCGTACGCGACGGAGCGAGGACAGGCCTGCCGGCGAATATGAGCGTCACACCGGCCGGACCCGTCCAAAACAGGCATCATATCGTCCCCGACCCCCGTCCGGCCCGCCATATTCCCATCCGTGAGACCATGAGCCCGTATCAGCGGGGCATGGTCTCTTGTTCACTTTCATGACACCATGCCGGCATGTTCGGATGGGATGATGGAAGGCATGGGTTCAGAGTGGGTTGACGGGAACGCGCAGTATGCGGCCCGCATATGGAGGAACGAGCACAGCAACAAGGCGTGGGCCGCGCCGGTCACGCTCGTGCTCGGCCTGGCCGCATGCCCGTTCATCCCCGGCCCCGCACCGGTCAGATGGATGATGTACGCGCTGCTCGTCATCGCATTGCCGATCCTCATGGCATTCCTGTGCGACCGGCTGGCCCGCAGGAGCATCCATCCGCCGGAAGGACTGACCGCCGTGCGGACGGGCATGCTGCTGGTCCTGCCGATCGCCTCGGACCATTCCGGGGACGGGCCCGTCCCGTATTGCTCGATCCCGACGATCCTGTGGACCGTCGGCCAAGCCGGTTCGTTCACCCTGCCCGTCCACGACAAGGACGGTAGGCTCCTGACAGGCGTGTTCGAAATCCACGACACCCGCATCCGGCTGGTCGATACGCGTCCCGTGGCCACCGTCACGGCATACCGGGCGGAACACGATCCCGACGAATTCGACCTCCTGTACCCTCGGTCCGCGGGCGTCATCCTGGATGACGACCGCAGGTGGCTCCTGTATGACCCGGACCACCGCATCGACCTGACCGGACAAACCGGTGGACGAACGAAGGCGGCATCATGATGACAGGCACATGGTTCGACGGGGACCGGGATCTCGCGGTCTCCACATGGAAGACGGAACAGGCCCATGCCTCGCACGTGGCCGCCGCCGCGTTCGTCGTCTCCCTGATCGGCTGCCTGTTCATCCCCGGCCCGTCGCCCGTCATCTGGATCATTCGCGTCCTGATCGTCATCGGCGTCACATGGCTGGCGTCCAGACTCACCAGTCTCATCAGGGAGCCTAGGATCACGGTGCCCGAACCGGTGACCGCCGTCCGCGCGACCGTGTTCGACGCCCCCATCGTCACCCGCAACCGGTATAGCGACCCGAATGACGACGAGCTGGCTCATGCGTATACGGTCCTGTGGGACCGGGACGCGCGCGGCACGTTCGACTGGCCGGTATACGGCCACAACGGCACGCTCCTGCTGGGCCGGTTCGAGATCCAGGGCAACCGCATCCGCCTCGCCTCCGCCACGCCCCTCGACCCGGGTCTCGCCGACGAATTGAACCACTATCCGAAAGACTTCGACAGGCTCCTGCCGCATCCGACCGTCCGCATGGACGACAACGGGGCATGGATCATGTTCGACCCCGCCAGCCGACTCCACCAGGCGTAACGCTCATTCCATCTCTGTCACTGGGGTTGTCCACAACATTCTGGGGGTTATGCACACCATCGGCCCGTCGATTCGCCACTGACAGCGCCTTCCGCTTATGGTGGGGGTCATATCCCGTCCAAGGACGGACGGGGCCAATCCGATTGGAGGCCAAGGATGCCCCTTTACACGACCACACGACCGACCGGCGTCACGCGACACCATCCCAGGCACGCCCCGTCCCCGCCACTGCCCGTCCACGCATGGCGGTGCGCCGACTGCGGACGCCCCCTGACCATGCACCATGATCCCGACGGGCGTATGGACGGGTGGGCGTGCACGCACGACCACGTGTGGTGGCCCGACCCCGCCGACCCGTTCAACCTGTGGTTCCCGGACGACGACCCGCACTAAAACGGCCAGTATGCCGTCCTCCCCATGCGGACACGCCGGGATTGCCCGATATCGGCGTTCATGCTATATTCACTTTCGAAGTTGCTGAGAATTGTTACCTTCAGTGGGCGTGATCTGGCTTCTTGAACAGAAAGATAACGAGGTCTTTTTGACGAGGAGGTGAGTCATGCCGAACATCAACCCTGTGTCTCCCGGTATGCCATGTGCGGTCGTCCGCGTCTCCCCTCTTGGTGGAGAGGAGGTCGCCCGATGAGGATTCTCAGGGTCTGCAATAACAACGTCGCGGTGGTGCTGTCCGAGGACGGCCAGGAGATGGTCGTCACCGGCAAGGGCATCTGCTTCAACCGACGCAACGGTGACGAACTGGACGAGTCCAAGGTGGAGAAGCGTTTCCTGCCCGAGGACAAGACGGTGCTCAACCGGGTCGAGGAACTGCTCGACACGGTCCCGGACGTCTACTTCACCATCACCGAGGAGATCGTCGCCATGATCCGACGGGAGTCCGATCTGGAACTCAGCGAGAACATCTACATCACGCTGATGGACCATATCTGCCTGTCGTTGGAACGTGAGAAACGCGGCCTTGTCCTGCAGAACCCGTTCCTCATGGAAATCAAACAGATCTACCGGCGGGAGTACGCCCTGGCCTCGAAGGCGAGGGCGATCATCGAACGGCACATGGACGTGCGCATCTCGGACAGCGAGGTCGGGTCCATCGCGTTGCACATCGTCAACGCGTCCATGAACCACGATTTCGACGTGACCATGCGCGCCCCGAGGCTCATCGCCACGATCCTCGAGATCATCCGCGTGCATTTCTCGATCGAGTTCGACGAGACGTCACTGCACTACGAGCGGTTCATGCGCCACCTGCAGTTCTTCGTCAAACGCGTGCTCGACAAGCGCGAATCCCAGGAGAACACGGACACCATGCTGTACCGGCTCTCCCTGACGGAGTACCCGCAGGCCGCGGACTGCGCGTCGAAGATCGCCCTGTTCATCGAAATGAACTACAAGGCCAAGGTCACCGACGCCGAGAAAGGCTACCTCGCCTACCACATCGCCAACGTGGTGCGCGACGTACGCCCCGACGCGTTCGACTCCCCCACCGCCCAACCGGCATAAGGAATCAACCACACCCCTTGTCCCCACGCGGTCCGAGCGCATGGGTTGGCGCAAGCCATGCCCGAACCGGGATCGGGGCAACCGACAGACAAGCAAAACAGCACAACCATTCCACGAATAAAGGAGTTCGTCATGGATTACCGTAAGACAGCGTCGGCCGTCGTCGAACTGGTCGGCGGCACAGGCAACGTGCAGCAGCTCGAACACTGCTCCACCCGACTGCGCTTCACCCTGAAAGACCAATCCAAGGCCGACCCGGAGGCCATCAAACAAGTGCCCGGCGTGCTGGGCGTGGCCATGGGAGGCCAGTTCCAGGTCATCATCGGCAACGACGTCGTCGAAGTGTACGACGAGATCATGAAAATGCCCGGCATCGGATCGGACTCCCCGTCCGACGCGGCCGTCCCCGCGGACGCGAAGCACAACCGTTTCGACATGAAGCGTGCGGGCAGGGCCGCGCTCGACTTCTTCATCGCCGTGTTCCAGCCGCTCGTCCCGGCCATCGCCGGTGGCGGCGTGCTCAAGGCGTTGCTCTCCCTGTTCTCCATGCTCGGCTGGATGGACTCCAAGAGCTCCGTGTACACGATCTTCCTCGCGATCGGCGACGCGCCCCTGTACTTCCTGCCGCTCCTCGTGGCGGCGACCGCGGCCAAGCGCCTCAAGATCAACCAGCTCGTCGCCATCTCCGCGGTCAGCGCGCTCATGATCCCGAACATCACGGCCGCGTTGAGCGCCGAAGGCGGCACCAAGCTGTTCGGCTTCACGTTGCAGAACATCACATACGCGTACCAGGTGTTCCCCGCCCTGCTGTCCGTGCTGTTCCTGTACTTCGTGGAACGCCTGTTCAACAAGTACACGCCGAAGGCGATCCGCATCTTCTTCGTGCCGATGATGTGCTTCGTGATCGTCGTGCCCGTCACCCTGCTCCTGCTCGGCCCGCTCGGCTACAACGCCGGCACCCTGCTGACCGCGTTCATCCTCGCCGTATACTCCAAGCTCGGGTTCATCGCCGTCGCGCTCCTGGCCATGGTCCTGCCGTTCTGCATCGCCATCGGCATGCACAAGGCGTTCATCCCGTACGCCCTCGCCGCCCTCGCCCAGGCCGGCAGCGAACTGCTGTACATGCCCGCCTCCCTGGCCCACAACATCTCCGAATCCGGCGCCTGCTTCGCCGTGTTCCTGCGCACCAAGGACCAGAACCTCAAGGCCACCGCACTGTCCGCCGCGATCAGCGCCCTGTTCGGCATCACCGAACCCGCCCTGTACGGCGTGACCCTGCAGCACAAGCGCGCCATGACCGGCGTGGTCGCCGGCTCCGGCATCGCCGGCCTCACGATCGGCCTGCTCGGCGTCCAGGCGTTCACCGCCGTCGGCCCGGGCCTCGCGAGCATGCCGATGTTCATCGACCCGAACGGCAAGCTCACCAACAACCTCACGTACGCGTTCATCGGCTTCGCCGTCGCCATCCTCGCCTCGTTCCTCATCACGCTCATCCTGTTCAAGGATCCCGCCAAGACGCCCGTCGCCGCCACCGTGTCCGCCGGCGCCCCCTCTGCCGCTTCGACCCCTGCGCCCACGGCCACGGTCATGCCGGCCTCCGATGTGGTGGACGTGCAGCTCGCCAGCCCGATGGACGGCACCGTCATCCCGCTCGACAAGGTCGCGGACGACGTGTTCGCCGGCAAGGTCCTCGGTGACGGTCTCGCGGTCACGCCCAGCACGGGCGAACTGCGCGCCCCGGCCGCTGGCACCGTGTGCATGGTGCCGGACAGCCGGCACGCGATCGGCCTCACCCTGGACAACGGCGCCGAGATCCTCATGCACGTCGGCCTCGACACCGTCAAACTGCAGGGCGAGCATTTCGACACGAACGTCAAGGTCGGCGACCGGGTCAACACGGGCGACCTCCTGCTCACGTTCGACAGGGACGCGATCACGAAGGCCGGCTACGACCTGACCACGCCGATCGTCGTCGCCAACGGCGGACGCTACGCCGTCACCGGCACGCACGAAGGCCCCGTCAAGACCGGCGACGCCCTCTACACCATCATCACCAAGTAACCATCCACCGCATCAGGCCGCAGGGGCCACTCCCCCTGCGGCCCCGCATCACCTACCATGAAAGGACATTGATCATGGGATTCCCCGAAGGGTTCCTCTGGGGCGGCGCCGTCGCCGCCAACCAGCTCGAAGGCGCATGGAACGAGGACGGCAAAGGCATGTCCGTCGACGACGTCGCCACCTACAAGCCGAACGTGGACGTCAAGGACTACAAGCGGAACGTGCACGTCAGCCTCGACGGCATCAAAGCCGCCATGGCCGACAAGGACGACACGTACTATCCGAAACGTCGCGGCATCGACTTCTACCACACGTACAAGGATGATCTGAAACTCATGGCCGGCATGGGGTTCAAGACGTTCCGCACGTCCATCGCATGGACCCGCCTCTACCCCACCGGCGAGGAGACCGAACCCAATCCGGCCGGCGTCGCCTACTACAAGGACCTGTTCCACACGATGCGCGAGCTCGGCATCGAACCGCTCGTCACCCTCCACCACTACGAGATGCCCCTCCACCTGGCCCTCAACTACAACGGTTGGACCGACCGCCGGGTCATCGACATGTTCGTCCGCTTCGCCCGCACCTGCTTCGAAGAGTTCGGCGACGACGTGAAACTGTGGCTCACGTTCAACGAGGTCGACAGCATCATCCGCCACCCGTTCACCACCGCCGGCATCATCCCCGAACTGTGCGACGGGGAGGAGACCCGCTGCTGCTACCAGGCGCTCCACCACCAGTTCGTCGCCTCCGCGATCGTCACCAAACTCCTCCACGACATGGTCCCCGGCGCGAAGATGGGATGCATGCTCACCAAACTCGAAACCTACCCGCGCACGTGCGCGCCCGAGGACGTGGCCGCCACCCAACACAAGAACCTCGACAACCACTTCTACTCCGACGTGATGCTCACCGGCGCGTACCCGCGTCTGAAAAGCGTGGAATTGAAACGCAACGGCTGGTATCCGGTCATGGAAGCCGGCGACGAGCAACTCCTGCGCGAGGGCACGGTCGACTTCCTGTCGTTCAGCTACTACATGAGCATGACCGAATCCGTCGACCCGAACGCGGAACGCACGCCCGGCAACACCGTCCTCGGCGTGAAAAACCCGTACCTGGAGAGCAGCGACTGGGGTTGGCAGGTCGACCCGGTCGGTTTACGCATCTCCCTGATCGAACTGTACGACCGGTACCGCAAGCCCCTGTTCATCGTGGAGAACGGCATCGGCGCCAAGGACACGCTCACCGAGGACGGGCACGTCCACGACCCGTATCGCGTGGACTACTTCCGACGCCACTTCGAGGAAATGCGCAAGGCCGTCGACGAGGGCGTGGAACTCATGGGCTACACCGCATGGGCGCCCATCGACCTCGTGAGCGCGGCCACGTCGCAGATGACCAAACGCTACGGGTTCGTGTACGTCGACCTCGACGACATGGGACAAGGCACCGGCCGGCGCATCCGCAAGGACAGCTACGACTGGTACAAGCAGGTCATCGCCACCAACGGCGAACACCTCGAGGACCTGTAAAACCACGGACATGAGGGGCCGTCGATCCGAAATGACACGGACCGGCGGCCCCCTCCCATAGGAAAGGACATCACGGGCATGACAGGCAGACTGGTGTTCCTCGACATCGACGGCACCCTGTGCGACAGCAGCAAACACATCCCACCATCGGCCGTGGAGGCGATCCGCACGGCCCGAACCAACGGATGCCGCGTGTTCATCGACACGGGGCGCGCCCTGCCGCAGATCGGCCGGAACATCCTCGACATCGGGTTCGACGGGATCATCTCCTCGGCCGGCGCGAGGATCGACATCAACGGCACGCTCCTCCAGGACCGGTTCCTTGACAAGATGACCGTGACCCAAGTCGCCGACATGTTCGACCGGCTCGGCATCAACCACCTGTGGCAGTCCTCCCAGGGACTGCGGGCGTCACCCGGATACCTGCGACTGATCGAACGCATCCGACGCGACATCGACCCCGAATACGGGGGCGACCAATGGCGGTCCCTCACGATCGCACGACAGGAAGCCATACGATCGGGCGTATCCTTGGGCGAGATCATGCCGGCATCGAAATGCACATTCCACGCCCCACCCGGCTCCACGATCACCCTCGACCGGATCCGCCGGCTCGTCGGCGATCGGCTGCACATCGTCGAAGGATCCATGGGCCTTGACGCGCCCGCCAACGGGGAAGGCATGATCCCCGGCATCGACAAAGGCACCGGCCTGACCACCGTCGCAACCCACTACGGTACCCGGGTCGAGGACACGATCGCCTTCGGCGACTCCGAGAACGACCTTGAGATGATCCAAACGGCCGGCATCGGCATCGCCATGGGCAACGCCACACCGCAACTCACCCACGTCGCCGACCTGACCGCCCCACACGTCGACGACGACGGCATCGCCCGCATGTTCGCCCAACTCAGACTCACCCACTGACCAAACCCCGCCACCGTCCTCTCCATCCGGGAAACCCCGCCACCGGACAGGACGGACAGCGAAATATTCGTAGCAATACATCCTGTTTTTTCAAGCCGTGAAGACTATAATCGGAAAACAACCGTATCGGACGCGACGACGCAACCGGGACGGCGCGGCATCCGCTTGTCAGGGATACCGGGATCACGATGAAGTGAAGGCAAGGAGCACATCATGAACACAGGAGGACGGGCCGTCGCACTCGTGGCGGCCATGTCGATGATCGCACTGTCGGGGTGCGGCACATCCCAACAACAGTCGGCGGACACGGAAGGCGAGGCGAGCGGCACGGTGACCGTGTGGGCGTGGGAGCCCGCGTTGAAACCATTGGTCGCGAAATTCGAGAAGAAATACCCGAACATCAAGGTCAAGCTCACGAACGTGGGCACCGCCCCCAAGACGACCTCGTCGTTCACCAACGCGTTCGAAGCCGGATCGGGCATGCCCGACGTCGTCCAGTTCGAATACTCCACACTCCCCCAGATCGTCTACGGCTCCCAAGGCGCGTTGGAGAACCTGTCGTCCTATCCGATCAGCGGATGGAAGGACGACTACACGTCCGGCCCGTGGAGTTCCGTGAACGTGGGCGACGGCATCTACGGCGTGCCCATGGACTCCGGCCCCATGGCCCTGTTCTACAACAAAGCCACGTTCGACAAAGCCGGCATCAGCGAACCACCCACGACATGGGACGAGTTCTACGAGGACGCGAAAAAGATCCACGCGCTCGGCGACAACTACTACATCAGCTCCTACGGCGGCGACACGAACGACTCGAACAGCATCGTCGCGTTCTGGGCGCAAGCGGGAGCCAAACCATTCGCCATGGACGGCGAAAACCTCACCATCAGCCTGACAAACGACGAGACCATCAAGAAAGTCAACGCCTACTGGCAGCGCATGATCGACGAGGGACTGATCGCCACGAACATCCCCAGCTGGTCCGACGAATGGTTCCGCAGCTTCGCCGACGGCACCAACGCCGCCGTCATCACCGGAGCCTGGATGCCCGCGAACCTCGCCGGCAGCTCCGCCGCCGCAGCCGGCCAATGGAGGGTCGCCCCCACACCCGTCTGGCCCGGAGCCGACACCATCAACTCGTCGAACGGCGGCTCCACGCTCGCGCTCGTCGCCTCGTCGAAAAACAAGAAGGCCGCATGGAAATGGCTCGAATTCGTCTCCCATGACGAGGAAGGCATCGCCGCCTACACGGACGCCGGCGGATTCCCGTCCAACAAGGCGCGCCTCGAGGACGAGGACTTCCTCAAAGGCAGCGACGAACTCTCCTCCTATTTCGGCGGACAGGAATACAACAAGATTCTCGCCCAGTCCGCGCTTGACGTGAAGGAATCCTTCACGTTCCCACCGTTCTGGGGATACTCCATGACCGCGTTCGGTGACGAATTCGGCCCCGTGTTCCAAGGCAACGGCAACCTCGATGACGCGGTCGCCAAATGGCAGACCAAACTCGTCGACTACGGCAAACAACAGGGATTCACCGTCACCGAACAGTAGCCACATGGTAACGGCGTACCCCTAGGGCGAGGGCCGGCATGGATTCCACACCATGCCGGCCCTTTTCCATGCCCCGCCTTTCGAACGGCGGTTCCCCTTTTCCCGGTCCGATATCGGGTCGGGTTTTCCTTCGGGTCGCGTGATGCGGTTGATGCCCGCCCCATGCCACGGAACCCATCCATCCACGGGTGACCGCAAAACGGACGGGATCCGCCTATCGGAAGGAAGCCGTCCATGAACCCCACACGTCCCCGCACCCGCATCATGGCATTGATCGCCACGGCGGGCATGCTCCTGACCGGACTCGCCGCCACCACCAACACACCTCCCACACCCGCCGCCGCGGCCGAACCCCGTCCTGCGTACGTGACGGCGAAGCTGACCGAGACGCGTGATGGTACCGGTCATGGGACTTCCGCCCAGACGTTCGTCAATTCGGATAACGGGTTCCCGGTCGGCGACGACGACCCCAAAGACGGGGTCGTCAGCTCCGGGGACACGGTCGAATACTCGCTGAAACTCAGCTTCACCGCCGCCCAGAAACGCCAGGTCAAAGTCGCCTGGGACCTGAAAGACGCCCCCTACCTTGAAGCGGGTGACGTGGTGGCCGGCTACTGCCAGTCCGGCCAGTTGGTCACCGCCGCCCGTGAGGGTGACGCGTGCGTGTACACCGTGCCCGCCGGCGCGGTCGAAACCCTCGACCAGAAGCTCGTATTGACCGCCAAAGACACCGGCGGCGTCGCCATGAAAGGCCAGAAGCCGAAACTCACCGTGAGCCGCGTGGGCGAAACCGGGTCGGAAGTCAACTACCCGTCGGACGACGTCACCGTCGTCTCCGCACCCGCAGCCGACCTCGTGTTCGACAACGGCGGCATGCGCGACAACTCCTACCCACGCGAGGCGTCCACCACTTGGCAGAACTCCGGAAACCTCACCGGTTCGCTGAGGATTCGGCCGCGGCAGCTCACGTATCCGGGGTATTCGACCACGCACGGCGCGTCCACGACAGGCGTCTGGTCGACCAAGATCAACGTGTCCGCGTTCCCCAAGGAAACCACGTTCACCATGGACGGGCAAACCCTCACCCGCGACAAAAACGGCATGCTCACCGTCACCGGCAAAACCGGATCACATAGTCTGAACTGGAGCCTGCCCGCGACGGTCGTCAAAGACATGGAGGAGGGGTCCACCGTCTCCTATGACGCGCAGATCATCCCCGACACGACCGTGTTCTCCACCGGCAGCGGCGACAACGTCCTGCTGAACATGGGCAAGGGCTCCGAACCCGGCATGGGCCAGGACAAGAACACGAACACGGACTCCTCGGACACGGGCGCAATCTCCGGCTACCCGTACCCGAACAACGACTGGACGCGCGCGATCATCAAACGATACCGTCCCTCCACCGAAACCCACATCCCGCCGGGAACCCACTACATCCCCCTGTGGGACAAAACCCTCGACCACCCGTACACGCCCGGCAAGACCCTGTTCGACCCGGAAAGCCTCGACTACGCGAAAGCATCAAGCAACCAACAGGTCTACCATTCCTCCACGGACGCCGTCGCCTCGGGCACGCAGGTCAGGACCACGTTGACGATGATGCCGGCCGGCGCCGACCTGCTCGACTTCGGCTATCACCCGTACATGAAGGACACATGGGACCCCAAACAACAGCAATGGGAAGGTGGATTCACCCTCACCCAAGGATCCAAGACCCTCGTCATGGGCGATCTGGACAAAGGCGCCGACTACACCATGAAATGGACCTCTGACGACCCCGACGACGCGAAAGCCGTATGGCATCAGGGCGTACCCGCGGACACACAGCATGACGTGCGCGCCATCTACATCGACCTCAACCAGACCACCATCGACCTGACAACCAGCGCACCGGATATCAACGCACGGTTCACGATGCGCGTGCTCGCCAAGGCCGACAACGGCAACGTGACCGTCAAGGACACCATGACCGGCGGCATCTACAAGAAAAACGAAGGATGGAGCCGCACCATCGTCCCTGAATACGTCACCGTCATCGCACCCCGCGACCCCGAAGCACGTATCAACGACGCATACCATCAATCCTCCGTCAAGGTCACCGATCCGGACGGACAAGAACGCGAGAACGGCTCCTTCCCCGGCGACACCGCCTCCTACACGCTGTACCCGAACATTCGCAACATTCAGTTGTCCGGTACGAGCATGATGCCCACCGTGACCATCCCCTACCCCAACGGGCTCATCAACCCACAGGACACGGACGGGTCGTGGAAGCTCACCGTTACTGGTTCGGGCAAGGACAGGAAACTCGTGTTCACGTTGAACACCAAGGACGGGAAGACCACACCCACGTTGGACCCGAACGGCAATTCCACGTTCCCGACCATCACATGGAAGGCCACGGTCGGTAACAAAGCCACCGGCACCATCACCGCCGCGGCCACATTGAGTGTGGATGTCGACAAGAACGGCGTCGTCCCCGCACACAAGGACGTCACATCAAACACCGTCACCCTGTCCTTCCCTGTCAACGACAGATCCGGCGAATCCGGCATCCTCACCGCGGATCAGCAGAAAGTCGAGATCAACGACCCCGTGTCGTTCACGTTCAACCTGTACGCCAAAGGCCAAGGACGCAAAGGTACGGCCACCACCGTCATCCACGCACCATCCAACAACGACTCGAACCTCCTCGGCGACAACAACACTGGTCTGGACGGCTCGTGGAACGAGTACGACCGCGGCAGCTCCAAGTATGCGGGCACGTGGAAACTCGACAAACCCGTCAGCCTGAACGAAGAGAACAGCACGGCCACCACCGTCATGTACTCCACCACCGTCACATGGACCGACGACCCCAAGGACTACCAGTGGAAACCATGGGAGCAGCTCTCCGACAGCGAGAAAGCGTCGATCACCGCCATCCAAGTCACCTCCACGTTCGAGCAGGAGGGCACGGGGAGCATGCCGGTGGCGGCGGCCAATGGACAGATCACCATCACCCCGACAGAGAATACGAAGGATGACCAGTACAACATGTGGCCCGGGCGCACCAGGTTCTCGGACGGGCATGCCATGGGCAACCTCCCCTGGCCCGACCGCACCCTCGTGGTCGCCGGCAGCATCTCCGGTACCGTGTGGTGGGATAGGGACGAGAACACCATCATGGACTCGAACGAGGAGCGCATCCCCAACATCCAAGTGTCCCTCTGGCAGGTCGACCAGAACGGCAACCATGTCGGCGATAAGCCGTTAAGGACGACCACGACCGACGGCAACGGCTACTACGAGTTCGACACCCTCCACTCCGGCTCCTACAAGACCGAGGTCAAGAGGAACGAGGGCGAGACCACGGGTGATGGCGTGCAGACGAAGGTCACCACCTACTACAACCAGCAGAAGGACGTCACCAACACCTACAGTTGGAACTGGCAGTTGCGCAAACACGCGCGAGACGACAGCGACCGGATCCAACTGTACATTGGCCAGAACCAGACCAAGGTCGATTTCGGATACGCGAAACCCGACCCCAAAGCCACACTGGACAAAACCCAAACCAAACTCAACTGCGACGACACCTCCTGTGAAGTCAACTGGGACGTGAAAGTCACCAACAACGGCAAGTCGACCGGCAAACTCCCCAACGGCGTCCAGATCGAAACCCTCAGCGCCGGCGACGGTCATTCTCTTGCGATTGGGGATGACGGCAACACCTACGCATGGGGATACAACGGTAACGGTCAGTTGGGCATCAACAGCACCACCAAGAGCAGTGTGCCGGTGAAGGTGAAAACACCGGATGGTGTTCATTTCACTCAGGTGAGCGCCGGCAGCGATTATTCTCTTGCGGTCGGGGATGACGGCAACACCTACGCATGGGGATGGAACTATTACGGTCAGTTGGGCAACGACAGCATCGTCAAACTAAGCAGTGTGCCGGTGAAGGTGAAAACACCGGATGGTGTTCATTTCACTCAGGTGAACGCCGGCAGCATGCATTCTCTTGCAATCGGGGATGACGGCAACACCTACGCATGGGGAAACAACGAAGCCGGTCAGTTGGGCAACAACAGCACCAACTCGAGTAGTGTGCCGGTGAAGGTGAAAACACCAGATGGTGTTCATTTCGCGCAGGTGAGCGCCGGCAGCATGCATTCTCTTGCAATCGGGGATGACGGCAACACCTACGCATGGGGATCCAACAGTAATGGTCAGTTGGGCAACGACAGCACCCACTCGAGTAGTGTGCCGGTGAAGGTGACAATACCGGAGGGCGTCCATTTCACGCAGGTGAGCGCCGGCGGCCGTTATTCTCTTGCGGTTGGGGACGACGGCAACACCTACGCATGGGGAGACAACGAGTACGGTCAGTTGGGCAACGACAGCACCAATAAGAGCCGTGTACCGGTGAAGGTGAAAACACCAGATGGTGTTCATTTCGCGCAGGTGAGCGCCGGCGGCGGTCATTCTCTTGCGATTGGGGATGACGGCAACACCTACGCATGGGGATCCAACAGTAATGGTCAGTTGGGCAACGACAGCACCGAGGATAGTCATGTGCCGGTGAAGGTGACAATGTCGGATGGTGTTCATTTCACGCAGGTGAGCGCCGGTTGGGGTTATTTTCTTGCGATTGGGGATGACGGCAACACCTACGCATGGGGATACAACGGTTACGGTCAGTTGGGCGATGAGACCACCGATGAACATCACACGCCCGTCACGGTGCACATGCCTGCCGGCGTCACCGTCAAACCCGGCACCCACACCCCAGACGACACCAGCAACCCAAGCGCCGGAACCAGCAGCTTCCCAACCAGCAGCAGGCTCAGCGATAGGATGTCCAACCTGGTGAAAAACGTCACCACCACAGCAGGCACAGTCAGTAGGACACCAGACCAACCCGTCCAATTCAAACAAGTGGCCACCGGCTATCAGTATGGCTCTGTTAAACCAGAATTGACATAAAAATGGGGGCGGTTCATTGGCCGCCCCCTCAACTTACTGGTTTTGGTCGGCGCGTGCTTTCAGATAAGCAGACCGTGACCGTGCGATGGTTTGATAGTACTCCCGGTAATGAAGCGAGGCTCGTTCCCCGTCCTCTCTGGTATCCGGGATCGGAATCAGTATCTCGCGATAACGGGTTCCCAGGTCCTCGCGATTCGTCTGCATGAATACGACACGCGCCCATTGACGGCGTACGACATCAAGATCAAGTGCCCATCCCAGATAGAAGTTGTCAAAGTCGGCTTTATCCGTGGTATTCATGATCAGGGTCTCTTTAGTGAACACCGCCTGTTCCTGACCGGGAAGAAGCATGGATGGCTCGCCTATGTTCTTGGAGGCCCGTGATGGTGTGACTATGCTCCACGGAGACAATCCACTATCCGTTCCATGCCAAAAGCGCTGTGCCACGGATAAGGGAACCATGTTGGTGGGATTGAAGTTGACCATGCCCGCACGGAGATCGGAAACTTTCACATATGGGATGGTTCCATTGCGCGTGTCAGCCGAGGGACTGCCATGACCGTTTTCCAAGGTGATGATTCCATCATCGACCAAATCACCCAATGAGCGTGTTGAGAAGTTTCCAAAGTGAGTGCCAACATACCTTTCAAAATCAAGGACACTGGTCTGGTCATAGTATTGCGGCACTCCGAGGAAAGTCAACGACAACGAATCCGGAGTAGGAACGAAACGCGATGTCTCCGTCTCCTTTTCACCATTGATAAGCGCCTCAACGTCGGACAGCACCTTGTCATCGATTTCCGTAGTCCGGGTTCCGTTCTCGGTCACTTTGAACAGGGTTTTGCCGTCCTTGTTGATGCCGATCGTCGGAGCATAGGTAATCCAGGTGCGCCCCGTTTCCGCCCATGATGGAAGTGGTAGCGCTGGCTTGTCTCCCACTGGTCTTTTACGCATGACGTAGAAATTCGTCTTCGCTCGGCAGAAATCTTGGAACGCTTCCATGGGAACGTTCATTACGGCGAGCAGGTCGAAGCGTTCATCGACCCACGTTCGGAACCAGCGGTAGGACGTTGAAAAGAAGTATGTTTCCGGAAGGACGATGCCAAGGCGTCCGCCGTTGGCAAGCAGTCGATAGGCCCGTTCCATGAATACCAGCCCAAGTTCCGTGTCGGCGTATTTGTCGCTTGCCGCACCACCGCTTGTGTGCTTGCAGATGGAGTATTCAGCCGCTTTGGCATCCGTGGCCTTGATCTTCAGCTTCTTCCCGAATGGAGGATTCGTGAGGACGACACTGTACGAACCATCGGCTTCATGGCCTATAACCGGGGCAAGTTTGGGAAACTCCAGCCATTTGCCTTCTCTCAGAGAATCCCCGAGCACGATGTTCGTGGAGCCGTCACGAGCCCCGATCATCAGAGCTCTGGACAGTTTGACGTTGATGGAATCCAAATCGACCCCATACAGGTTATGATGCGCCCACGTCCGGATTTCATCCTTTTGCTCGGAGGTCGCCTGGGAAAGAAGGTTGCTGTACGACTCAAAGAGAAAACCGCCCGTACCGCACGCCGGGTCGATGACTTTGTCGTGATAGTCGACCTCGGTAAGTTTGACGGCAGCTTCGATGATGCGCTGAGGTGTGAAATACTGTCCTTCGCCTTGTTTGACGTTGGCCGAGCGGAATACCTGAAATGCCGCCGACAGTGTTTCCGGTGCCGCTGCCTTGAGATTGATGTTCTGCAAGCGGTAGACGATGGCGTGTATCGTCTCGTCGTCGAACTTGATGGTCTTTGGCGTATTGTCCTCGAACAGGAACGGGTATTTATCCACGTACTCCTCGAAGCAGGCGTTGATGCGTTTCGCTGTTTCCTGCGGGGTGGCGAGAATCTGGAATTCCAGAACCGCCTCATCGGGATTGCGCGCCATCTTGCCATTGGTGTCCGAATCCATCTTCAGGAGCAGCATGTCGCACATGTTGTCCAAACGGTCGTCCGCCCTCGTGGATTTGGAATCACCGGCCACGATATGGTCCAGCAATTCCGAGAACAGATGATTCAGACCCTTCCCACTGATTTCCTCATGGTTTCGGAGTTCACCATAAGTAAGCGGTTCATCGCCTGCAAACAGGATATTGTCGGAAGGAGACGGCAATGCGGCGTCGCGAATGACTTTGTAATGAAGATCGACCTGCTTGTATACCAGTGAAATCGACGACCCGTTGGACCATATGCCAAGCACGGCATTTGGTTCCAGTCCGAGATACGTCTCCAGCTGCGAAATGCCTTCCTCGTGTGTGGGAGCCTTTGTCTCGACCAAAGCTATGACATGGTCCCATTCCCCCCGATGCTGAGGTTCGTCGAATATGGCCATATCAACAGGGAACCCAGCAAAACGTCTTCCGGATTCCCTTACGGAATTATCCGAGGGAGTCCTAGGCACTTGCCATTCCCTATCATCGCTATCAGGAGAGGGACAGATGATCTGGTCTCGGTTCCATCCCTTGTCCAACAGCTGTTTAAGCAAAGGCAACCGTACCTCATGATGTTCTTTGTACCGAGTGTCTTCGTAAGGCATCCTGTCTCAGTTCTCCTTGTTCTTCACTTCGAATGGCAGTCCGTTTTCGCGAATGACGGCCTTGAGGAATATGGTGACGGCCCCGGTCATGCTCAATCCCAGCGGTTCGAGTATCCGCATGGCCTCGTCCTTCAGCTCTGGGTCGAGGCGCATGGTCGTGGTGGGTGTGTTCGCCATACCCGTCTCCTTCCTATCTGATACGTAGATATGTACAGTGTACTTGCATCCGTCATGCGGCCATGCCCAAGTAGTCCATGTACGGCGGCATGATGCCGTTCCAGTCTCGCGTCGCGCCGGGGCACGGCTGGGCGTCCACCTGACGGATGATGCTATCGTTCCGGTCGTCGCGGAACGAACGCCGCCACAGGAACCACGTCAGATACGATTGCAGGTGCTTCGTGCTCACGCCCTTGAATCCGGCGAGGAACCCGTCGAGGTTTGAGTGGAGCGTGTTGATCCGGTTGATGCGATGCGACTTTGCATCCACCTGTTCGAACACAGCTCCCAGCACTTCCATCGCGCCCGGATAGGCGGCGGCCTCGTCGGCCATGACGAGAGCGCCCTTGCCGACGCGGCCGGCGAGCGATTCAAGGGCCCGCCTCTTGGAGACGACGCCGCGCCCGCTCAGCACGGCGAATGCGGTGCCGGAATCGGCGATGCCGGTCATGACGCAGATCTGCTCCTTCGACAGTCCACGCTTGCGCAGGGAACCGCCGCGATGCCGGGCGGGGCGCGGAAGCCGGAACCTGCCTTTCCTGTGGTTGCCTTTGAAGCTCTCGCGCAGATACGTCTCGTCCAACTGGACGGACACGCCCGCGCCGGCCGTGAACCTCGGCAGAAAACGTTCGAGACACTTAAGGAGTCTGCGGCGCATGAGCCATGCGGTGCGCAGTGACACCTTGCAGCGCGAGGCGCATTCTCGCAATGCGAGGCAGTCCACGAAGCATTCGACGTACATCATCCACTTGACTACCGGCAGCTTCGACCGACCGATCAGCGTGTCCCTCGTCTGCGAGAACGTGCGCCGACAGCCCTTGCACATCCAACGCTGGGAGCCGTTCGGATCATGGCCCTTCCTGACGATGGAGACGGAACCGCAACGAGGACAGGCGGGCACGTCATCGCGCGCGGTGATCGTGTCGTAGGCGTCCTCGTACAGGACCTCACGCAGTTCACGCACTGCGTTCTCACGCTCGACCGGGCTCATGCCCTTGAGCTGTCTGCGTACCGCGTCGGCAAGCCTCATCGCCATCACCTCCAATACTGTAATCTCAGTGTAACTACAGGATTGGACTTTTGGAGGTCATGTCAAAGCTGGTTTAACAGAGCCATCAGTATTCCCTTGCGATCGGGGACGACGGCAACACCTACGCATGGGGAAGCAACAGCGGCGGTCAGTTAGGCAACAACAGCACCATTAGCAGCAATGTGCCGNTCGGGGACGACGGCAACACCTACGCATGGGGAAGCAACAGCGGCGGTCAGTTAGGCAACAACAGCACCATTAGCAGCAATGTGCCGGTGAAGGTGACGATGCCGGAGGGCGTCAAGAAGTTCACGCAGGTAAGCGCCGGCAACTATCATTCTCTTGCGATTGGGGACGACGGCAACACCTACGCATGGGGAAGCAACAGCGGCGGTCAGTTAGGCAACAACAGCACCATTAGCAGCAATGTGCCGGTGAAGGTGACGATGCCGGAGGGCGTCAAGAAGTTCACGCAGGTAAGCGCCGGCAACGGTCATTCCCTTGCGATTGGGGACGACGGCAACGCCTATGCATGGGGATACAACACTTGGTCCCAGTTGGGTGATGGCACTTCTATTAGCCGTTCCGCGCCGGTAAAAGTGCAAATGCCAGATAATGTCCACTTCATTCAGGTGAGCGCCGGCGGCTGGTATTCACTTGCAATTGGGAATGATGGCAACGCCTATGCATGGGGAGGCAACAGTAACGGCCAGTTGGGTGACGGCACTGACTACTTCAAGAAAATGCCGGTGAAGGTGACGATGCCGGAGGGCGTCAAGAAGTTCATGCAGGTAAGCGCCGGCGACTCTCATTCTCTTGCGATTGGGGACGACGGCAACGCTTATGCATGGGGATGGAACAGTTCCGGCCAGTTGGGTGACGGCACTACTAAGGATAAGACCGCCCCTGTGAAGGTGACGATGCCGGAAGGTGTTAAGACGTTCACGCAGGTAAGCGCCGGTAGCTATCATTCTCTTGCGATCGGATCCGATAATAACGCCTACGCATGGGGGAATAACAGTGCTGGCCAACTGGGTGCTGGTGCTATTCACAATAAGAGCACTCCAGTAAAGGTACAGGTCCCAGCCGATATTCACCAAGTGAGTGCGAGCGTTTCTCATTCCCTTATGATTGGATCCGACGGTACCGCTTATGCATGTGGAGATAACGGTTCTGGCGAGTTGGGTGACAGTACCATTGACGGCAACAGTCCTACGCCGGTTATGGTGAAGACACCGACTGTTCTGGGTGTGTCTGTGGATTCGACTGCTGTTCCGGTGGAACCGGTGTCTACGACGAGTGATGGGTCGGATACGACGCGCGTGTACAACCTGCCGTACACGGTCAATCCCGGCGGGTACGTGATCTACCACTTCAACGGCACCGTCGACCGCACCACAGCCGAACAACTCATCCACAACCAGGCGTGGTTCGACAGCCCCGACACCCCATACGCGGTAGCCTCGGGCGGCAAGGTCACGCAGGGAGTCCCCCCACGCGCTCGGCCGCACCACCACGGTCCCGGATAAGCCGGATGACACGAAGCTCGACAGGAACAGCCAAGATGTGACGGGCAACCAGTCATGCATGACCGGCAGCGACTACAGCAAACCGGATATGGAGCACTGGTTCAGCACCAGCGCCGAGGACTCCTGTGACCAGGTGGGCGCGGTCATCCCCGCCACCAGCAACGAACCCGTCCTCGGCTCCATCAGCGGCCTGTACTGGCGAGACACGAACAAGGACGGCATCCGACAGGAGACCGAGACGGACCGGATCCCCGGACAGCAGGTCATCCTCGAAGACAACAACGGCAGGCAGCTCGACACCACGACCACCGACGGCAACGGCGAGTACAAGTTCGACAAGTTGAAGCTCGACACGTACCGGGTCCGGTTCTCTCGTGTGACGCGCGCCGACTTCACCACGCCCGACGCCAACGATCCCACCAAGGACACGGATGGGTCGTCGACGGACTCGGACGCCGGCACCAGCGACGACGACTACGGCATGGGCACGCCCACCATCACCCTCACCACAGAGAACCGGAACAAGGAACATGTCGACGCGGGCGTCCTGCCGGACAAACCCTACACCAGCATGCTGCCCTACACCGGTGTGATCATCCTGCCCATTGTGCTGCTGGTGTCCATCGGATTCCTCGCCGGCGCGATCATCCTCCTACGGGGACCCAAGCATGGGGATGTTTCCAATGGCGTGGCCACGGCTGAAATGTCGCAGGACTCCGATGTTGACGGCGTTCCTGCTGATGATGTCGGGTCGGTGCCGGACAGGCCAGTTCGTTCTTCGACGGTGGATGCGTCATCCGGCGGAACGTTGTAACCGTACTGTTGCCGTCATTGGGAATCCTCGTGTGAAGTATCTCCTCATACGGGGATTCCCTGTTTCGTGACGTGTCTTCCATACCGTGTGGCGGGGAACTGATTGGGAATCGGTTCCAAATGCCGGTTGTAGGGAGCCTTTTGGTTGGAAACCGTTACCATATCGTCGTTTCCGCCGGTTTGACTGGTTTGCACGGGTATACACTCAAGTCATCGGCGATTGGCAGCGAGGCTTACCGGTGAAGGCGAGGTGATGATCATGATTCTGGATACGATCCGGTCATTGAACGATCTGACTCCGCAGGAGCGGTATCTCGCTGATTATGTGCTGTCGCACCCTCAGAAGGTGATGCGGTTGACGATCAACGAGTTGGCTGCGGAGAGTTTCACGAGCACGTCGACCGTGAGCCGGTTGTGTAAGAAGGCGTGTCCGGGAGGGTTCGGCGAGTTCAAACTGTTGCTTGCTTCGGACATGCCTTACATTCTCGAGCTTGGAGGTGACTTGGGGGCGCGCCCGTTGGATGCGGGCGAGTCGTTGACCGGGATCCTTGAGAAGATCGAACAGGTGCGTCGCAGGTCCGTGGATTATACGCGTTCGAATCTTGACCCCATGGTTCTGGAACGGGTCGCGGGGTTTATCCGGGATGCGGAACGTGTCGAGATTTTCGGCGAGGGTATCAATTTCGCGTTGGCGCAGACGTTCTGTCTGAACTTCGAGGAGGTCGGGTTGACCGCCGGGGCGTATAGCGCGTTGAATCCGATGCACGCGAAGATCATGGGCCGGGACCATCCCGGACGGACGTTGGCTTTCGTCCTGACGCATACGGGCGTGAACCCGAGGATGGTCGACATCGCCTGCCGCCTGTCTCATGAGGATTACCGTCTGATCGTGATCTGCGACAGTACCGAACGTGACATCTGCAGGTATGCGGACGAGTCGATGGCGATCATGTGCACCAAGGACACGATGGAATTGAGCAACATCGTCTACCAGTCCGCGTTGCATTACCTGTTCGACGTGTTCGTGTCCGTACGCATGGTTAGCGACCATGCTCGTCTTTCCCGTGTCAACGAGGACGTGGACCGGGAGAAATAGGTTTTCCGGCTCGTATTGCACGGGCCGGTCATCATCAGTTCAGAACCCCTGTGAAAGGAGGGTCAGGATCATCATGCCCGAAAACGGTTTCCTCTGGGGCGGCGCGTGGGCCGCGAACCAGTATGAGGGCGCCTGGAACATGGGAGGCAAAGGCCCGTCGGTTTCCGATGTGATGACACGGGGCGACACCAGCCATCCCCGTCGCATCACCCCGGATGGCATCGAAGCCGGCGAGGAGTATCCCAACCATGTTGGCACCGGTTTCTACGATCATGTCGACGAGGATCTCGCCTTGTATGCGGAGATGGGGTTCAAATGCGTGCGCATGAGCATCGCATGGAGCCGTATCTTCCCCCAAGGTGACGAGGAGTCCCCGAACGAGGAGGGGCTGCGTTTCTACGATCATGTGTTCGACGAATGCTCCAGGTATGGGATCGAACCTGTCGTCACCTTGTCGCATTTCGAGATGCCCCTGGGTTTGGCGAACAAGTATGGGGGTTGGCGGGATCGGAGGATGATCAGTTTCTTCCTCAGGTTCGCGACCGTGTGCTTCGAACGGTACAAGGGCCGTGTCACGAAATGGATGACGTTCAACGAGATCAACAACCTCATCGACGTGGACAATCCGTTCAACGCGTGGACCGGTGCCGGCGTTCTGTACCGGGATGACGAGGATCCCGATCTGGTCATGTATCAGATCAGCCACTACCAGTTCACCGCGGCCGCTCTCGCCACGCTACGAGCAAGGCAGGTCGACCCCGCGAACATGGTGGGATGCATGCTGCATTTCGGTCCGATCTATCCGGCGTCCTGCGACCCGTCCGATGTCATGGCCAGTGTCAAGGCCATGGACCGGCGTTACTTCTTCAGCGACGTGCAGGTCCGCGGCCATTATCCTCGGTACGCGTTGAAACTGTGGGAGCGGCGAGGCTACGATCGTCTGCTTGACATCACCGACGGGGATCTTGATGCGATCAGCCGCGGCAACGCGGATTTCATCGGGTTCAGCTACTATTATTCGACCGTCGCCCATGCCGCGGACAACGCCGACGGGTTCGAACAGGCACCCAACCCGGTCCTGCCGAAAAGCGACTGGGGGTGGGCCATCGACCCGACCGGATTGCGTATGATCCTCAACACCGTGTGGGAACGGTACGAGAAACCCCTGTTCATCGTGGAGAACGGGTTCGGCGCGTATGACCGGCTCGAGGACGGGCATGTGGAGGACGTGTATCGTATCGACTATCTCGACGCGCATGTCGCCCAGATGCTCAAGGCGATGGACGATGACGGGGTCGAGGTCATGGGGTACACGCCATGGTCCGCTGCGGACATCGTCTCCGCGTCGACCGGGGAACTCGCCAAACGGTACGGTTTCATCTATGTGGACATGAACGACGACGGTTCCGGTGACGGCTCCCGTTATCGCAAGGCGTCGTTCCGCTGGTATCAGGAGGTCATCGCCACCAACGGCGAATGCGTACGCTCCTGACCGGCATCATTATCCCCGTATGTGTTCTCATGGTCCCGTTCCCGCCGTAATGGTGCGGTACGGGGTGGGGCCAACAGTCAACTCCTTATTGTTTCAACGAAGAAAGGAATCAAGGTCATGAACGGCCTGCTCGACGACCGCATTATTCCCGCGGTCATGAAGTTTACCAATACGAAGGCGATTCAGGCGATGAAGGACGGCATGCTCCTGGTCATCCCGTTCCTGATCACGGGATCCCTGTTCATGCTGCTCGCGAACCTGCCGTATCAGCCGCTTGCCGACGCGATCACCGACTGCGGTCTCGCGGCGGTGTTCTCGCAGATCTCCTCATCGTCGTTCTCGCTCATGTCCCTGTTCGCGGTCACCGGCATCGCCCACACGTACATCAAGAACGAGAACATTCCCACCGCGTTCGTGGGCAGTCTGATCGCCTTGTCCTCGTTCGTGATCCTCATGCCGCCGTCCCTGACCAGCGAGAACGGTGACGTGGTCGGTTCGATCATCTCGAAGGACTGGACGGCAGGCAAGGGAATGATCTGCGCCATCGTCGTGGGACTGCTCGTCGGCTGGTCGTACAGTGCGATGATCCGCAAAGGGTGGCGCATCACGATGCCCGCCGGCGTGCCGCAGGGTGTCGCAGACTCATTCACGGCGCTTCTGCCGACCGTGGTCATCATCACCGCGACCGGCGTGGTGTGCGGCGCGTTCCGTTTCATTGCGGACACGAGCTTCCTTGAGTGGATCTACACGGCCATCCAGACCCCGTTGCAGGGTGCGGGCGACTCGTTCGGCGGCGTGATGCTCATGACCGTGGTCATGTCGGTGCTGTGGTGGTGCGGCGTGCATGGCGGGTCGATCTGCGGCGCGATCCTCTACCCGATCCTGCAGTCGAACATGAGCGACAATCAGGCGATCCTCGATGCCGGCAAGGAACTGACCGTCGCGAACGGCGGACGCATCTTCACCCAACAGTTCTGGGACAACTACCTGTGCATGACGGGCGCCGGACTGGTCATCGGCATCGTGGTGTACATCTGCTTCTTCGCGAAGGCGAAGAACCTGCGCGAGTTGGGCAAACTGTCGCTGGTGCCGAACCTGTTTAACATTTCCGAACCACTCGTGTTCGGAGTGCCCATCGTGTTGAACTTCTATCTGCTGATCCCGTTCATACTGGTTCCCGTGATCACCGCCGCGTCCAGCTACCTGCTGATGAGCATCGGCGTACTGCCCCTGTTCTCCGGCGTGATGGTCCCGTGGACCACTCCGCCGATCATCTCCGGGTTCCTGGTCGGCGGCTGGAAGGTCGCGTTGTGGCAGTTGATCCTGATCATCATGTCGGTCATCGTCTACTTCCCGTTCATGCGTAAGGTCGACAACGACATCTGCCGTCAACTGGAGGCCGCCGAACAGGACTCCTAAACAGCCACCGTATCCGATCATCCTCTAGGTCTTTTTATCGTGGGAGTCCCGCACCCCTTTCAAGGGATGCGGGACTCCCACGATATGTGTTCTCGTGATGTTCCCCGGCATCCATCAATGGTTGTCGAGGAGTCGGAGGAATTGTCGGGTGCGTTCCTCTTTGGGGTGGTCGATGACGTCGGCGGGGTCGCCTTGTTCGACGATGACGCCGCCGTCCATGAACACGACGTGGGTGGCGACTTCTCGGGCGAAGTGGATTTCATGGGTGACGACGATCATGGTGACGCCTTGCTGGGCGAGGTCGCGCATGACGTCGAGCACGCCGCCGATGAGTTCGGGGTCGAGGGCGCTGGTGGGTTCGTCGAAGAAGATGACTTCGGGGTCGGTGACCATGGCGCGTGCGATGGACACGCGTTGCTGCTGTCCGCCGGAGAGTTGGGACGAGTAGTGGCTGGTCCTGTCGGACAGGCCGACCTTGTCGAGCGCGGTTCTGGCGAGTTGTTCGGCTTTCGTCTTGTCCACTCCCCTGGCGGTGACGAGTCCTTCGGTGACGTTCTCCAAGGCGGTTTTGTTGGCGAACAGATTGTAGTTCTGGAATACGAAGCCGGTGCGGCGTCTGATGTCGAGGATTTCCTTTCTGGTGGCGTCGTGCAGGTTCACGGTGGTGTTTCCGAGGGTCATGGTGCCGGTGTCGGCGCGTTCGAGGAAGTCGAGGCATCTGAGGAACGTGCTTTTGCCGGAGCCCGAGGGTCCGAGGATGGCGACGACGTCGCCTTTATCGAGATCAAGACTGACGCCTTTGAGGACTTCGAGGCTGCCGAAGCGTTTCCTGACGTCCGTGATGGTGATCATGGTTGGATTGTCCTTTACGGTGTGTTTCATGGTGTTTTCAGCCGATGGTGTTCCTGAACCTGCCGGCGTGGCGGGCGAGCAGACCCATGAGCCGTTCGATGATGATGCTCATGGCCCAGTAGATGACGGCTGCGGCGATGTACGCTTCGATGATGTCGTAGGCGGCGCTGGCGTCGCGGATGGACGCGCTGAGCACGTCGGTGACGCCGACGGAGTAGCCGAGCGCGGAGCCTTTCATGATGCCGATGAGCATGTTGGTGACGTTCGGGATCGCCGCTGGGACGACCTGCGGGATGATGATCCTGCGGAACGTCTGCCCGGTGGTGAGTCCTGCCGTGGCGGCGGCCTCGTATTGGCCTTGGTCGACGGATAGGATCGCGCCCCTGAGCACGTCGCTCATGGCGGGCGTGAACGCGATCGACAGGATCACCGCCGCGAACAGGAGCGGGCTGACGTTCTTCTGCCTGATCGGCGAACCCAATGATTCCATGAACGGGTTGAAGTACATGGTCATGAGCAGGAACGAGAAGATCAGGAACAGGTAGATCGGGATGCCCTTGAACACGGCGACCACGATGGTGAGCAATTGCGCGAGGACCGGGATCTTGAGGACGCGGACGATCGCGATGAGCCCGCCGAGCACGAGGGTCACGAGGAACGGGACGAACGTGAGCACGAGGGTCTGCGGGACGAACGAGAGCGCGAACAGGAAACTGTCCCAGATCTGACGGGTGTCGAGGTTCATGTCAGAGCACCTTCTTCCGGTCGTGGTCCACGGCAAGGTCGAGCCGGTGGACCGTGTATTCGAGCAGGATGCTGATGACCGTGAAGATGATGGTCGCGCACGCCATGGGTTCGATGCTGTGGTACGTGTTGGCGCCGATGGCCTGTGCCTTGCCGACGAGGTCCATGACGCCGATGGTCGCCGCCAGGGACGTGGATTGGAACAGGTAGATGAGGTTCATGCCGAGTCCGGGCAGGACCATGCGCGCCGCCTGCGGGATGATGATCCTGCGGAACGCCTGGCCGCGGGTGAGGCCCACGGTGTACGCGGCCTCGTATTGTCCTTTGGGCACGGCCTCCAGGGCGCCGCGGAACAGTTCCGCATGGAAGGCGGCCTGGTTGAGGCTGAAGGTGACGAGCACGAAGAACAGGGGCGCCCATGTGTCCATGGACAGGTGGAACACGTTGCGTACGAGGATCGGCAGCCCGTAGTAGACGAGGAACAGTTGGACGATTTCCGGCGTGCCTCGCATGAACGAGATGTACGCGACTGTGAGCTGGTCGAGGACGCGGATGTGGAACACGCGGATGAACGCGAGCCCGATCGCGATCAGGGATCCGGCGACCATGGCCACGGCCACGATGAGTAGTGACATGGGCAGGGCCCCGAGGACTTTCGGGAACACTTGCACCATGCGGTCGAACGAGAAGTAGTCTCCCATACGATAGGGTCAGTTCTCGTATTCGGCGAGCAGGCCGCCGTCGGTCTGGACCTTCGTGTAGTCCTTTCCGAACGCGTCCTTGCTCAACTGGGCGAGCTTGCCGTTGTCGCGCAGTTTCTTGATGGACTTGTCCATGGCTTCCTGGAGTTTCGTGTCGCCCTTTTTGATGAAGAAGTGCATGTTGTTCGTCTCCAGTGGTTCGCCGGCGTACTTGAGCTTGTCCCCGTAGTTCTTGTTCAGCGTGTCGAGCAGGATCGGGGTGCCGTAGTAGGCGTCGAGGGTGCCGTTGTCGAGGGCGGCGACGATCTGCTCCAGGCCCATCTGCGCGTACTGGATCTTGACGGCCTTATCAGGGTTGGCCTTGTTGTAGTTCTCCAACGCGGAGGCCACCGCCTCACCTTGGGAGCCGTACACGGTCTTGCCGGCGAGATCATCGAGGCTGTTGATCTTGCTGTCCTTGGCGACGATGAGCTTGTTGACCAGGCTCAGGTGGGTTTCGTGCGTGTAATCGTGTTTCTCCTCGCGCTCCTTGTTCAGGGTCAGGCCGAATCCGACGGCTTCGACCTTGCCGCTGTCGAGGCTGGCGAACAGGTTCGAGAAATCGTAGCTGGTGAGCTTGAACGAGTATTGGGGCAGGTCGTCGTCGATGGCCTGGAGGACCTTGACCTCGTAGCCGTCGAGTTGGCCGTCCTCGTTCACGTAGTCGAATGGCGCGACGTTGCCGACGCCGATCTGGACCGTGGTCGCGTCCGCGTTGTTGGGCGCGGATTTGGCTGACGTGTCCGTGGAGCCGCATCCGGCCAGGGTCAGGGCGAGTGCGGTGATGGCCGCGATCGCGATCGCGGCGCGCGTGCGCATACGGGTGTTCATGATGGTTTCCTCTCTTGTTCGGTTGGGTTGGTGCATGGTCGCCGTCGTCCGATGGTGTTGTGAACGTCGTCGACCGTCATGCGAAGTCGTGTTGCCCGTTTGTCTGGCTACCGGTCAGGCGTGCCAGTGTGCGGGGAACGGGTCGTCGATGAGCCGGTCCCATGTGTAGGATCCGGTTTCGAGCATGTACAGTTCGAGCAGTGCGGTGGCGATGCCGGCGGCGCCGCGGAACAGGGTGTGGGGTCGGGTGATGTCCTGGGGTTTGACACGCCAGAAGGCGATGGGCCACGCCCATGATCCGTCGTCCTGTTCCTCGCGCATGCCGAGGAGCACGTTACCGCAACGGATCGCGAGGTCATGCCAGCGTTCCTCCCCGTAGGCGAGGTACAGGCCGGTGAAGTAGTGGGCGAGTCCGGCGTGCCCGCAGCAGAGGGTGTCGATGTTCCACAGGCCTTTCGACATGCGTTCGGGTGCGCTCACGGATTCGGCGCCGTCGGCGAGGTCGATGATGAGTTGTTTCGCGTCGGGGGTTCCCGTGGTCTTGTCGAGCAGGTGGAGGAACTTGCCGGTGCCGGCGATGCCATGGCAGTGGCCGATGTAGAACACGTCGCTTTCGTCGGGGGCGAGGGTGCGCGGGATCAGCACCCCTTTGGTTTGGGGTACGGCCACGGAACGCAGGTAGGCGAGCTGGTCCTCGGCGGCCTTCACATAACGGGGGTCGCCGGTGAGCTCGTGGAGCGCGAGCAGGATGTATCCCGAGCCGGCGGCGCCGAACTCCCAGTTGGGCATGTTGTAGTCCATGTGGAAGACGACGCCCTCCCATTCGGCGGTGCCGCCGAGCTTGCCGTCGAACACGATCCGGCCGTCGGCTCCGGTCTCCCCTTCGGACAGGTATTGTTCGCCCGCCCGGGCGGTGAAGTCGAGGATCGTCCTGTCGTCCAGTGTCCGCCCCAAGTTGAGGAGGAAGAGGATGATGCCACCGTCCTTGGCCCACGCGGTGTTGCCCGTCCATTTGGGACCGTGGGCTCCTGGCGTGGAGGATTCGACCCATTGGTTGGCGAACGCGCGGGCCGCGTCCGCATACGTCTTGTCGCCGAACGTCCTGTACGCTTCGAGCAGCATGTTGCCCAGGCAACTGTCGAATCCTTCGAGCGGCGTGCCCTGCTCGGGACGACTGTTGTTCCAATGGGCGAGCACCCATCGGGCGGACTGTTCGGCCTCCCTATGGAAACGCGGGTCCCCGGTGACGCGGGCGAGCTGGATGTAGAAGTACATGATGCCGGATACGGCGTCCGGGTAGCCGGGCGTGGGCGCTCCCCCGTCGGGATTGTCCCACCATACGCCGTTCTCGTCCTCATGACGGAACCGGGCCACGTACCGTTCGGCGTGGAGCGCCGCGTCAAGCCAGTCGTCCGGCGTACGGGCCTGCCGCGTCCGGTAGGGTTTGCCCTCCTCGTAACCCCATTCGTCGTGTTCGCCGTCCACACCCATTTCAGTCTCCCCCTGTCCGCGGCCGGTTCCCGTTCCGGCCGATCGGAGCCCAATGATCCTCCCCGGGGGTGTGGACACGCAGACCGGGATATACGTAAAAGCGATGACGCGCACAACGGGAGGCTCCGGCGTGGGGTGCTCCTGTCCCCTGTATCGGCCGGTTCGGGTGCGGGGTGGCGTGGGATGGGTGGAAACCGTTTCGGCTGTGGTATGGGAGGTTCGCGTGATGGTCGAAGCTGCGGATACGGGTTCGTTGACGACGGTGATGCGGCCGGTGCGGGTCGTGGAGGGCTCCCCGACACCGGGCGTGAGGCACGCGAGGCGTCGTATGGTGGCGTTGACGCGGCGCATGCGCCTGCTGATGCTGCTTGTGGCGGTCGTGTACACGGCCGGCATGTGGATGATCGTACGCATGGTCGGCGCGCCCGAACGCGTGCTCCTCATGGTCACCGTCATGGCGGCCGTCACGGCCATGCTGTCGGTGATCCCGTCGTTCGTCTACGCCCATCTGGCCCGTCGCGGCCGGCTCGACACGGTCGAGTGAACCCGCTTATCACCCGGTTCCGCCCATAGGGTGGGACCGGGTTTTCCAATGCTAGGAGGCCTTGTATGAGCGTATGCCCGTCATGCGGGAACGCATGCCCCATGTCCGCCCGCACGTGTCCCCATTGTGGGGCGTCTTTGGATGTCGGGGACACGATGCCCTTGAGCATGGTCGCGGATCCGGACGATCATACGGATGATCCGGGTGCCGGCCGGCATGGCCGGGGCCGTCACGGTCGTCTCCTGGCCGCATGCGTCGCCGTGCTTCTCGCGTTGACCGGGGGCGGTGTCATGGCGTGGCGGATGCGTGACGCCACGCATGCGCGGGCGCTCGAGGATTGCCGGAACGCGGTGACACGGTTGAGCGCCGTCACCGGGGACGCGGCGCCCGTGGTCGCCAAGGCGAGCGAGGCCGCTTCCCTCTCCCCCGACCAGGTCCAGGATGCCAAGACGGTGGACGCGGTCGGACGGGCGTTGCAGGCGTTCGACACGGGCGGCGACGTATCGTACCGTTGTCCCGCCGCAGTATCATCGGATCTGCTTGAGGAGACCGCACGCCAGGCGGACACGGACCGTTCCCGTCGCGAACGCCTCCTGCAGGACCTGTCCCATGCCATCGACGCGGTGGACGCCTCGAAGCGGGCGAAATCATGGGATTCCACGAAGTCGATGCTGCAGGGGCGGATCGACGACGCGAAAGGCGTATTGGCCGCGTCCACGGGCAAGGTCGACGATGAGGCGACACGCGCCACGCTTCAGACGGCGGTCGACGCCGCGCAGCGGCTCGTCTCCGCCGCACGCCCGGCCAAGGCCGGTGACGTGTCGGCCGCGGAGAAGGCGTTGTCCGACGCGGTGGCCGGGGTGAACGCGAGCATGGACGCCAAACGGAAGAAGGACGACATGACGCGCTGCCAGGGCGTGCAGGGCGTGTACCGGCTGTTGCAGGGCGACGCCACGTTGACCGTGTCCGCGGATTGCACGGTCGGCGACCCGGACTTGGGGACCGGCTCCTATGTGGCCGACTCGTTCGCGCAGAACGGGGACGGGTCCATATCATGGTCGGTTTCGTCAACGGGCGGGGACGTACCGGTCACATGGCGTCCGGCCGGATTGATTCCACCCCTTCTGGCCGAATCGTACGGTCAGGAGGATGCGGCGATGATGACCGCAGGCTCCCCGAGCGTCGAGTTCATGGGCGGCGTGTACACGGCCGGATAACAGTCCGGCTTATTCGTCGGCCGGGAGGAGGTCCTTCCAGTCGCCGGTGGCGAGTTCGGGCGCGTACAGGAGTCCGAAGACCTTGTCGAACAGGGCGGGGTCGGCGAGCATATCCCCGCCGGCGTCCTTGAGGAGTTTCACGGCCTTGCGGAACCGGGCGACCTTGGCCGGGTCGGGCAATCCCTGCCCGTCCGGGGTGAGTCCGAGGAGCTCCCGGTCGTCGACCGCGTGGAAGTCGAGGTCCTGGATGCTGTCGGGGATGCTCCTGTCGGAGTCCATGATGAGAATGAACCGGTGTCGCTCATCCTCGGGCCTGTAGGTGACGCAGTCGACCTGCATCGTTTTGGCGTTCGTGTTGAGCATGCCGATCCTGGGGACGCCGTCCTGCTTGAACCTGCAGACCGCCGTCTGTCCCTTGCCGAGTGCCATATATGATCGCTTGTCCCATCCCACGCCTCGCGCCCCCGGTTCACGGGGTTGCGTCCGGTCGTTTCCGCCGGGCGCCGCGGGGCTTGTCGTTCCTGTTGTCGCGGTCCATCATTGCGCGACGTATGGTCGACCCCGCGTTTCATCCCGCATGATGACATGGGTGGACACCGCTTATCGGGTGAGGAATCCCATGACCCGGCCGGTTCTGGCGAGGATCGCATGATGGAAGCGCCGCTCCTCCGGATCGGTGACCTTATGCCGGTCGAGCAGACGATCCAATTCTCCTGCCGTCACCGGCTCCCCCGGTAGGCCGTTCGTACGACGGAACAACAACTTCGGATCATGTGCCGGGCGGGCCGCCCCCTCCTGGATGAGCAGGTCACAGCCTTCACGCCCATGCGTCCATGATCCCGGCGTCGACGGGCACGCCCACACCACGGCTCCCCTTCCGGCGGCCTGCCGGGCCTCGTCGACGATCGGACCGTCGACGGGCGTGTTCACGATGACGATCCAATCCGCCAACCGCATGCGCACACGCATGGCCATGCCATTCCCGGCAGGAGCATCGGGCAGGGTGATTAGGAGTCCCTGGTCGGCGATGAGACGGGCAAGCCCCATCCGATGCGTGTCATCCGCATACGCGATCCGGGGGTCGGCGTCCACACCGATCATGGGCATGTGGCGTGCGGCGCAGTCACGCAGGGTCTTAAATCCGACGCCCCTGCCCATGCCGGCCATGAGCGTCCACCCCGTATACCGCGCCTCATCAACAAGCCTCGCGGCGAACGACAGGTCCCCGGGATTCGCCGATCGCGGGTCGCCCTCAATGGTCATGATCCGCCGCCCGTCCTCGACCAGCCGCAGGTCGCCGACCATGCCGGGGGTCGGCATGCCGTCGCACGCTTGGGCGAGCCGTCGGGACGGGTCTGTACCAAGTATGGGGAAGCCCGCGCCGATGGCGCGGGCGTTGATCGGGATGCCGGTCATGCGAGCGACGGCCCCATGCTCGTGGAGGGGGCGGGCTTCGGTCCCGGCGTCGGCTGGGGCATGGCCGGGTCAGGCGCCTTGACCGGATTCTCGTACGGGTCCTCGTCCACCGGATTGGGGTGGCCGCCGGTCATGTCCGGTGTGGGGGCGTCCTGTGCGGGCGGGACAGTGAGCCCGGGCATGGGCAGGACGTGGGGTTCGCCGTGAACATCCTCGTACGGGGTCGAACCGGCGCCCTCCGGATACATGTCAGGCAGGGGCATCTGATGCCCCTGGGGGTTGTTGCGCAACGCTTCACGGGCCGGTGTGGTGACCTTGCACCCATTCATCCATTTGAGGGATGATGGTCTGAAGGTCCACTGCGCTTCATCCTTCCAGTAGTCGGCGTCGTTCCAGTGTCCAGCTGCGTTCCAGAGCACTGCCATGGTGGGAGTCAACGGCGCCAGGACGACGTACCGGTCCTGCAGCATCGGGTCGGGCAGGAGCTCATGGAACTGGTCAAGGCCGACGAGTCCCCTGTTGGGCAGTCGCAACGCGACCTCGCCCGGGTCGAGAAGCCGGTCGACGTCATTGTCCCGTGCGACCTGGTCGAGGCGCCCTTCGACCGACTGGCGCCATTCTTCTGCACGCATGGGGGTCACGTTCATGGCGGCCTCGGGGTTCAACCCGAGTGATTGGAGCGTACGAGCGGCCAGGTGTTCCCCGTCGGGGATGTCGCTGACGGCCGGGTCGGGATGCTCGTCGTAGCGGCCGATGAGCGTCGTCGCCTCGCCGGTACACATGAGGGACGCCTGGACGCTGGCGCCTTCCGGACCATGATCGGGGTTCTGGTTGTCGGTGATACGGATCCGCACCTTGGGATCCTCGTCCGTCATGTCGGGGCGGGAGACGATGACACCGCCGTTCCCGGCGGGGTTCAGGTCGACGAGGCCTCGGGTTTCGAGGTCCGCGATCGCGCTCATCGCGTCGACCGTGAACCAGTAGGCGGCGGCGTCGCCCACAGCCGTCATGTCCTGGGCGTGTTCGGGCGTATCCCATGCCATGGCGCGGATGTCGTCCACACGGGCCATTCGCGCCCGCGTGTCGAATTCGGGCGCGGACGGGTCGGTCCACGGGTCCGTGGCGATCAGGTTCGGATCATTGTCCCGCATCCATGCGCGGTGCGTCACACCATTGGTCACAGGCGGGGCGGCGTACAGCTCGGGGTCGATCCACGGGTCCACGCGGTCACGCAGCATCGTGGCCACGACGCGACGGTCTCTGGGTTCCGCCTTCTCGACCTGTGGTCTCAGACCGTAGGCTTCGAGCAGGAGACCGGAGAGCGTGACCGCCCGTTGCATGACATCCTTCGGATCGGGCTGCTCGTCGGATTGGATGTCGCCGGCGAGTTCCGTGTTCCACAATCGCACGTCCTGGTCCAGGAGGATGACCGGCCGCTGCCCCGCCTGTCGCGTCAGCCTGTTCGCATCCTCGAGCGTCATGGCATGCCTGTCGGCTGTGCTGATCGCGTTCAGACGCTCGTCCACCGCCATGGCGAGCCGGCCACGAGCCGCTTCCGCAGCCGCCGTCCTCCGGAATCGCGGGTCAAGCTCCTGGGAGACCATGTCGCGCACGACCCCCAGTTCGGCCCCGGCATCCGCTTCCGGGGTCGGGGGTTCAAGCCCGTACGCCTCGAGGATGAGCCGGCCGCGCAGGTCGCCTTGGTGGCGGCGCGCCTCCTCACGCATCGCATCCGGGTCATCCTGCCTGTAATCGACGCTCGAGCGGCCGAACATGCGCGCGTGCGCACGGATCCGCCGCATGGGATCGTCACCCGGCTCGTCGACGCCCAGCCGCGTGGCGTCCCAGCCTCGTTCATGGATCAGGCCGGTGAGCGTCCGGTCGAGCGTACCGGCCATGCGTTCACGTTCCCGCGTCCCGGCAGGCTCCTCACCCCCGGTGATGATAAGCCCGCCGGACGCCCATGCTGAGTCGATGGTCGCATCATCAACCAGGGGCATACGGGTATCGTCGGGGCGGCGTTCGAATACCGTACGGTTCGCGGAGTCTTTGAGCTTGTCGACGAGATCTCTCGCCGTTCTGAATGCCGGGTAGGTGTATGTCCGGTCAAGGTACGTGTTGCACGCCCGGACGATCTCCGCATCCGACCAGTCCTTGAGCTTCGGCGGCGCGAAACGCCTGTCCTCATCGTGCCCCGCAAACAGGTCGAACACGTCGGCCGCATCGGCATGCTCCCCGTCAACACTGGTGTCGACGTATCGTTCATAGGCGTCGGCGAGCACCCGCAGATGCTCGTCCGGCAGATTCACAGTGGCCATGATCCAGTCTCCCTTTCCCGGCTCCGCCTGTCGGAGCCGACTCAGACCGGTCACAACCCCTCCCGTCACCGACCCGCCGATATTCCACGCCCTTGCCGCCGTTGCCGGACGTCACCGGTTTCTAGGAGACGATGCCGGCATGTCCAATCGGGGGCGCAGGTTTTCGTGGGTTTCGCCAATGCGCCACACCCTTCTCCTCGGCGATGATGGAAGCGTCCACAAGGAACCCAGCCGGAGGAGGTCGAGGACGATGCCGGCACCCAACCCGTACTATCGAAACCAGCCACAAATGATCCCGCCGCAACCCATGCCCGAACCACAACCCACGCCCACGCCCACGCCCACGCCCGAGCGTGCGCCGCGCACGCCGAACGAATTGAGTCGAGGGTTCGCGGTCGCGGGCATCACCCTCGCCGTGATCGCCACGATCTTCGCGCTGATGCCATTGTGGGACCAGGTGAGCGTGTTCGGCGTGGTAGGCCTCGCGATGACCGTGATCGGCGCATGCAGCATGTTCACGGACAAGGGTCGGACACCCGTGTGGATCGGCACGTTGATCGTCGCCGCGCTCCTGTGCGTGGGGTCGATCATCATCGTCGCCGTATACTGATATCAAACGCATACGAAGGGGGGCGGGCCATCCGATTCGTGGATGGCCCGCCCCCCTTGGTTGTCGGAGCCCGTGTCAGGCGAGCGACGGGCCCGACGGTGCGACCGTCGGCTGCGGGATGGACGGGCCGGACCGGTCGGGCGCATGGTCGACCGGGTTCATGTACGGGTCGGCGTTCGCCGGATCCGGATACATGGCCGGACCGGGGTCGATCCCCCGCATCACGGCGGAGTCGATGGCGGGGACGGTGGCGGGTCCGGCGTGCAACGCCTGGTAGAGTTCTTCGCCGGTGGCGTCGGGGAACAACGGTTGACGTTCCTCACGTGGCAGCGCGTTCCGTTCGGGCGTGGTCAGGGCCGCGTGCGCCTGCCGTTCCCCACGATCGCCGGCCAGGAGCGCGTTGGCGGCCCTAGCATGCCAGTACGCGGGGTCGTTCCAGTTGTTCACGGTGTTTTCGGTGATGTTGTCGTGCATCATGCCGATATACCGGTCCTGTTGGATGGTGGAGGGCAACGCCTTGTGGAACTGGTCCAGGCCGATCAGGCTGCCGACCGTCGAATGGAGGGTCAGCTCGTCAGACTGGAATGGCGTGCCGTCGAACCGGGTGGACCCGTCCGGACTGTTGTGCGTGGTGTAGGCGTTCACCCGTTCCTGCGCGTACTGGAACCATGAGGCCGCACGCGTCGGTGTGACGGTCCTGTCCTCGGGCGGGGTGATGTGGAGATCCTGGAGCAGGGTGTCGGCGAGCTGGTCCGAGTTCTCGATGACGGTCTGCTGCGTGGCCTCGTTCCACGACCATTTGCCGATGCCGCGACGCTCGGGGCGTTCCCGGATGAGGTCCATGTTGGCGACGGACGGGTCGGGCGCGTCGGGATGCTGATCGTATGACCCGAGCGGGATGATATCGTCCGGTTTCACGACCGCGATGCCGATGCGAGCGTCGTTGGCATCCACGCCGGGCATGTCGCCGCGCGTGGCCGTCAGCCTGATCGTACGGTCGCCTTGTAGTTCCTCCACGGGTGTGAATCCGATCACCGTCCCCCGGACCCGACTCCACTTTCTTTGCGTCTCCTTCTTTTCGATAGGAGTGGTAGGAGTGGCATTGGCTGCGGTGATGTCGACGCCGCCGATTTCGGCCGGGGTGGGGTGGATCGTGATCACGCCCTTTGATTCAAGGTCCACGAGCATGGACGCCGCGTCGGACACGAACCCTCCCGGCGCGAAATCACCGAACCGTTCCTGCGCGGACCACATCATCCGGCTGACCTCGATGCGCCGGTCCATCTGCGTCTTGTCGACCGGCAGCCAGCCCATCGCGATGACCCCCTTGGGATCGTAGCCGTCGCCCAGCCCCTCGACCCAATTGTCCCCGCCCGGTTCGATGTTCAACGGCTGCAACGGCTCGTTGTCGGTGATGTGGCGAGCGAAGTTGCCGCGTGTGAACGACTGGGAGTGGTCCAATTTCTCGAGGAACGGGGTGACTCGAATGAGCAGGCTCTGGAAGAGCTTCGGATGTTCGAGCATGTCCATGTCATTGGCCCGCATGATGCTTTCGACCACATACCGGGGTGACTGCCAGGAGAAACTGTACTTGTCGTCACCCCAGTGACGGATCAAGTCATAGCCGCGGTTTTCGACGTAAATGGGATTCGGTTCCAAATCATTCCAGGGGTTAAAGAAGAGGTGTTTTTCTTCCGGTGGCCACACGTTTCGGGTGCCCTGCTCTATCTCGCTCCAATAGTCATGGTCGTCCCAATGCTTCGACGCCCAATACGGGTCAGAAGCCGCGGCCTTGGCGAATTCCTCATTCCGGTTTCGCTCGTCATGGCTGTCTATCATGGCGATGAACCGGTACCGTTGGGTTTCGCCCGGGCATACCTTGAAGAACTGGTCAAGGGTAATCCCCAAACCGCTTTCCAAGTTCATCACACCCACTTTCGGCGAGAACAGGTGCGTGCTGCGGTCCGTCCGTATCCTGTCGCGGCGTTGGATGGTCAGTGTAGTGAGGTGTCCGTTCATGGATTCGTACCATGCGGCTGCCCGTTCCGGGGTGACGCCTTGCGGGGCCGGCACGTCGAGCGCCTGGGCGAGGTAGCGTTCCAGCGCGTCCCCGCCGTACATGCCGTGTCCGGCACGATCCGGGTCGGCGGGGAATTCCACGAGATAGCCACGGCCCCCGTTGACCTGCCTGATGGTCTGCAGCCGGTCGCTGTCCGACCCGGCGAACGCGCGGCCGACTCTGACGATCGGATCATCCGGCCCGGCGTCGCGTCTGGTCAAGTTGATCGTGTAATTGTCGTAGTCGATGGTCGCGTTGACGGGCGCGCGGACCGTCAGATCATGGATGGCGGACGCCATGTCCTGCGCGAACCAGGATATTCCTCCCCTGTTGCCGCCGTCGATCAGTTCGGCGAGATCGTATTCGGTTGGTCGGGTGACGTCGCTTGGCTGTGGTTCTGCCATGATCCCTGTTCCTTTCCCGGCACCAACGTTCCGGTGCCGTGTCTCAGCCGGATCACGGTTCGCGTTGATACCACTCTCCCGATATTCCCCATGCCGGAACACACGAGGAAGGCGGACCATCCCGTGAGAATGGTCCGCCTTCCTCGTGTTCGATCGTGGATGGCCTGTCAGGACAGCGACGGTCCGGACGGTGACGGCGACGGTTGCGTCATGCCGACGGCCGTGGGGTCGGGCGCATGGTCGACCGGGTTCGCGTACGGGTCGGCGCCCATCGGATCCGGGTACGGCATGTCGTCCTCGTCATCATACGGGCCGTCCCAATCGATGTCGCACTCCACCGTCGTCGCGTTGGGAACGCCCGAGTCCGGGGGTACCAGCGGTTCGCCGATGAACAGGGAACCAAGCCGGCTCGGATCATGTCCGGGGGTGTTCAGATCCTCCAGGCCGGTGCCGGGGGCGGTCGCCTGCGCAAACGCCTGATCGCGCAACTGGTCCACAAGCTGGCCGGCCGGCGTGCCGGCCGCGTCGGGCACCCGGCTGAAATACGCGTTGCACGCCTGGACGGTTTCCATGTCATCCAACTGTCTGGGCATCATGTGCGCCGTGTACTGGCGTTCCGGGTCGTTGTCCGCAAGTAGGTCGAACACCCGTTCCACGGGCAGCGCCTGCTCCGCGACGCGATCATGGTATGCTTCGGCAAGCGCCGCGAGCTGCCTGTCGGACAGATTCACTCTGGCCATTCCTGTATCCTTTCCCGGTCCCGCTGTTTGGGAACCGTATTCGAACGGTCCACGGTCCGCACGGATACGGGACCATCGATATTCCCATGCCGGACAAGCGAAAAGGGGCGGACCGTCCGGCCCGCCCCTCCTGTGACGTCGGTTGTTTTCTAGAGTGTCGGAGCCGGCCTCGCCGGTGACGGGTCGACGGTCGGCGATGTCGTGGCGGTCGGGTCGGGCGCCTGGTCGGCCGGACTCGCATACGGGTCGGCGTTCACCGGATCCGGGTATGCCGGCGTTCCGACGACGGGTGATTGGACCGGACCGGACGTGTCCGCGCCCTCCAAGTGGCTCTCAATGGCGAGGCGGGCGAACGTGCGGCTGCCGGCGGGCAGGTTCCCGTCGAGCCGGTCGAACGTGGGCGTGATGTAATCCGCGACCTGTGTTTCCAAGTCGGGTTGTTCGACAGGGTCGAGGCCATTGGTTTCGAGGATGCGGTCCGCGATCCGGGTCGGATGGTCGGAGACCATCACATCGTCCATGGTCTCGCCCCATGTCTCCACGAGCTTGTCGAGGTTCGCGGTGTCGACGGGCATGCTGTCAGACGGGTAGGGTTCAAGGTCGTCGTCCATGTCGTCATCCTCGTCGTATGTCCAGTCGTACGAGGGGTCACCGTCCTCATCGGGTTCCGGGTCCTGGGGTTCGTACTCCCATTCGCCGATCATCGCGGCTGCCCCGTCCCACCATGAGGTAAACGCTTGTTCGACATCTTTGCTGATGCTTTTGCTCTGTATCGCCTCCGGCCTAAGGTGTTCCACGATCAGATACCGGACCCAATCCACCTCCTCCGGCGGGTATCCCGCCGGGGAGTTCGGTCCTGCGGGATCGAAGGCGTCCTGGATCAGCACGGAGATGCGATCAGCGTCCAGTTCCGGCTGGTATGCGTGGGCCACTTTGCCGGCAAGGTCGGCGTGTTCCTTGAACTGGACCCGCTCAGGCAGATCATAGGAGGGGCGTTCGTAGCCGGGGATCTTCCGCTCCCGGTCATAGCCGAGCCGCCAAGCGTATATGGCCTTGTTGAGCCGTCCGTACATGCGTTCGTCGCTGAGCCTGTCGATCGTCCTGTCCGTTGTATTCCACCATGCGGTGTCGGGCACGTGGATCCGCATCCATTCCTTCGCATGCTGTTCGAGTTCGGTGACTGCGTTGCGCGGGTCGACGTGTCCGATGGGCCCGTCAAGCAGGGCGGCGAGATGGGAGCGTTCCACGCTTGTGGCGTTCTCGACATAGGGCCCAAGCCCGTACGCTTCGAGGACCAGGTCCGCGATCCTGTCCGGCCGCGAAGCGTCGGCGACCGGTTCGATGTCCGGTTCCTGATCGAGGGCCCAAATGAACTCCTTGGCGGCATGCCGGAGGTTGCCGATCCTATCGAGGTTCTTATCAACGTATACGTCCGATCCGAGCCTTTGGATTTGTTCCTGGAAGTTGCCGAACAGATCCTGCAGGAACCAGTCACGCGCCGTCCTCGACGGCGTGCTGTCCGCGCGGATGACCAGCGTCTCACCATACGGCGCCTCACGCGCCATGTCCGTGACCATATGGGCCAGATCACTGAAACGGTTGTCCCACAACTCCGACCAGCCGATAAACGTGTTCTGGACGTACTCGTTGGCGGCTGCGGCGAGATCCCTCTCGCTCCAGTCTTCATGCCGGGGCAACGCCCAATGGTATTCGGGCACATTCCCGTGCATGTCAGAGGATGACGGCCGCCTGTTCCTGTCGGCCAGCCATTCGCCGGCCTCCAGATCGTCATGCCTTCCGCCACGCCGGACGAGGGCCCATGCAAGCACGTTGATGTGCTCGTCAGGCAGAATGTCGAAGTATGCCATGATCCCGTGTCCTTTCCTAGCCCCACAAGTCGGGGTCGTATCGGAATGGTCACGGCCCGGCATGGATTCACTCCCCCGATATTGTCATGCGGGCGCAAACAAGGGGCGGACCATCCGATACGATGACCCGCCCCTGCTCATGCCTGTCATTTTTATGGTCAGCCAATCGAAGGCCCGACCGTTGCCGGCGTGGGTTCCGGAACCGTGGCGTTCAGGATCGGCGCCTGGGCGGCGGGGTTCAGGTACGGGTCGGCGTTGACCGGATCCGGGTACGCGGATTCGATGGACGAGCGTTCCAGTGTGGCCTGGGTGGCGGCGTGCAGGTCACGGTATGGCTGGCCGTCGGCCCCGTCCTGGTACATGGGGAAGGTCCGTCCGATGGTGGCGGGTTCGCGTGCTGGCGTGGTCAACGCGCATCCCATGCGCGTAGGGTCCGCGTCGTTGTCCATGAGCGTGTCACCGGCCAGTGTGGCCCAATGGGAGGGGTCGTTCCACTCTTTGTCCGGGACCCGGCCCATGTTGCGCGGGTTGCCGGCCATGGCGATGTACCGGTCCTGCTGCAGTGGGTCGGGCAGGATGGTGCGGAACTGGTCGAGGCCCACGAGCCCGCCGGACGGGATGCGCAGCACGGTCTCGTCATTGTCGAGGATCTGTTCGGACTGGTTGTATCGTGCGATCCTGTCGAGCCTTCCCCCCACGTAGGACAGCCATGCAGTCGCACGGCTGCGTCCCGACAGGTTCATGGGCTGGTCTATGCCCAGACCGTTGAGGATGGTTCCGACGAAACGCTCCGACCCGTCGGCCGTCTGCATGCCCGTATCCTCCCCGGGATGTTGGTCGTACCGGCACCAGGGTTGCGTGTTCCCGTCCGCGAAGACCCGTGTCGCCGTGGCGGACAGGTCCGAATGGTCGACGTCGGGGTATCCGCCGTCGCTGAGACTGATGAGGACCTTCGGATCGCCGGGCTTGGCGTCGTGACGGGTGACGGTCATGACCCCATGGGCCGACGCGAGATCGACCAAACCCTGCTGGGAGACCGTGCGCAGCGTCTCCGCGATGTCACGCACGAACCCGTCCGGGTCGATGGTGCTCGCATGCACGGGTTCACTGGGTTCCGGTTCGGGTGTGGCCGGCCGTGCGTCCTGGTTGGCGTGCATCCACGCGTCGTGCGCGGTTCCCCCGTTGACCGGGGTGACGTCCCACCACAGGACGGGGGCGATGTGCGGGTCGATCCGATTCGTGATCAGGTCGGCCATGTTCGCGCGTTCGTCCCACGTGGCGTCATGGACCGGCGTGCGCAATCCGTACGATTCAAGCAGGAGCTCGCCGAACCGGACGGCCTTGCGGATCGTGTCCTTGCCGGTCATGGTCCCGTCGGTGTCGAGGCTGCGCGCGAGGTCGAGGCCGAGCCGGTGCGCGTCCCGGCGCAGTTCCGGGATCGGCCCGCGTCCCGACACGGCCGGCAGGGGCGGCAGGTCGTCGGGAACGATGTCATACCCGTCCTCGACGAGCATGACGTTCACCCGATTGTCCAGCACGGACGCCAGTCGCGTGATGTCCGACATGACGCCACGTCCGGACGGCATATCATCCAACGCCACACAGTTGCGTTCCCACGTGTCGATCGCCGTATGCAGGCCCTCGGTACGCTCCCACGGATGGATGAGCGGTTCGAATTCGTCGGCGCGCAGGATGTCCACGGCCCTGAGCTCGGATTCCGCTTCCTTCCAATGGTTCCCCAAACCGAACGATTCCAAGATAAGCAGGGCACGCATGTCCCCGTGCCTGTTCGCGTCAGATCGCACGTTCGGATCATTCGCCGCTTGAAGTCGCCCGTATGCTCGTGTGCGGGATCGCACCCTGTCAAGCGGGCTCATGGCAGGCGTACCAGTGCCCAGATTCCAACCATGGTCCGCCGCCGATCGGGTCAGGACCCGGTCGAGGGTCCTGATACGGGAAAGCTGGTCACGGATCGGACGCGGGCGGATACGGTCGCCGACACTCCTCGCTCCAAGAAGCTCAGGTGATTCGACGCCCTCATCAGCGAGACCCGACCGTTCGAACGCCTTGCCGCGCAGCCGTTCGACCAGCGTCCGCGCCTCAGGCATGGCGTCATCGGATTGCCCGTTCAGCCACGTCAGATACCTGTTGCACGCCTGGATGATCTCCACGTCCGTCCAATCCCTCACATTCGGCGTCCGGTATTCGCCGCTACCACCATGCGTGGGATCGATCGCGGAGTACACGTCATGCGCGGGCGTGCCGTCGGCGACGATCCGCTCGTAGGTGTCGGCGAGCATCCGGATATGGTTCCCTGTCAGTCGACCGGCCATGATCCTGTTCCTTTCCCGACCCCATGGATCGGGGTCGTCCTTTTGAACGGCCACGAAACCGGTGAAATCCACTCCCCCGATATTCCCGGAAATCGGACATGAAAAAGGCGGGCCACCTTGTGGGATGCGGCCCGCCTCATCGTGTGCGAGAATGTTTTCGGAGATTTTCAAACGAGCGACGGTCCCGATGGTGCGGGGCCCTGCGGCTGTTGTCCAGGATCATTGGGATCAGGCGCATGGTCGGTCGGGTTCTCATACGGATCCTGTTCTGCCGGATTCCAGAAAGGGTCGGCCGTGAAAGGCATCTCAAGGTCCATTTGCATGCTCATGCTGTCCTCTTCCGGCGAGTCGTCCTCCCCCAGAGAATAGGAATCTCTGTTATCGAAGTTGTCGATCTCCCATTGCGTGACCGTGTCCGGGTTGCATCCTTTGATGAGCCCGATACCGAACGCCATGCTTCCCTTGGGCATGTCATGCGTGAGACTCTTGAACGTCGGCTCGACGATTTCCTCCAGTCCCGCCATCAGGCCGGGCCTGTCCAACGGATCGACGCCGCTATTGATTCCGAAGTTGGTTATGCGGTACGCGATATCAGCGGGGGTGTCGGAGAGTCTGATGTCGTCGTTCGATTTCATCCAATACTCGAGCATCAGCTGCATTTGCACATCGACGTTGTCGTCACCGTCGGGATAGAACACATAATACGGGCGGGAAAGCTCATCTGCGGTGTACCCCTTAGGCCTGAAGACATCCCAATACAACTGCGCTTCGGGGTCGTTCCAGTACGCCGCGGGATCGTTCCAGCGTTCCGATACATCATCGGGCAGCTGCTCAAGGTTGAAAATCGGGTCGCTTACTCCAAACCTGTAGTTTGCCACTACGTCCGACATGGCGAGGAACCGGTTCTGCTGATACTCCGTCGGAATCACCCTGTCCACCTGCGCCTTGTTCACGAATGCGCCGTTGGACACGCGCATGGCCCATTCGCCGGGTTTGACGGCGTCCGGTTCCTGTGCCGCGATCATCGCGAGCCTGTGGTTCGTGTTCTCGAACCACCCGTATACGCGTCCCGCGGATACGGGCTCGTTTCCCTGCGGGAGATGAAACGCGTCCCGTAGATACTGTTCCATCATGTCGGTGTCCAGCAACGTCTCATCCGGCTTGGAAGGGTTCTCCGCGAATACCTTCAGCGGGGATCCTTCCGCGCCCGGTCGTTCGAGACACGCCGTGAGTGAACCGTCCTCCTTCCTGCGCATAAACAGCGACAGTGCGTCATCCGCACCGGAACCGATCGGCGACAATCGGACGATCTTGGTCTGTCGGTCGGTGCTCCAGTTGATCGGTTCGTTGTCCGTCAGTTCGAGGATAGTTCTCCAGATGTCGTTCACGAGCGCGAGGTCCGCAAGATGCCTGACGTAATGCCCTTCGTCGACGAACGGCGTCTCGAGTTCAATGGAGTCGAACAAGTTGTAAATTATGCTTTGCGGGTTGTCTTCTTGACTGTCCATGATGTCGATGTCCTTTCCCGGCCCCACGGGTCGGGGCCGTCCTTGAACGGTCACGAATCCGATCGAATCCGCTCACCCGATATTCCCGTCATCGGATATGGGAAGGCGGGCCGTCCTTATGTGGGCGGCCCGCCTTATCGTGTGCGTATGGTTCCGGGATGTCAGCCGAGCGACGGCCCCACCGGTGTCGGAACATGCTGTTGCACGCCTGCGGCCGTCGGGTCGGGCGCCTGGTCGGCCGGGTTGGCGTACGGGTCGGCGTCGGCCGGATCCGGGTACGCGCCCGCCCCATTGGTCATGTCCGGTCTCGGTTCCGCCGGCGCGTGTTCCGCGCCCTCCAGATGGTCCTCGATCGCGAGGCGGGCGAACGTGCCGCTGCCGGCGGGCAGGTCCCCGTCGAGCCGCCTGAACGTGGGGTCGATGTATTCAAGGACCCGCGCCCCCAATGCGACATGCCCGACCGGGGTGACGCCGTTGGCTTCGAGAATCCGGTCCGCGATCCTTGACGGGTCGTCCGAACGCATCACATCATCCATGGTCTCGCCCCACTTCCACACGAGGCCGGCGACGGTCCAATCGTCCACGCCGTACTCCTCGTTCTCCTCATACTCCTCCTCGTACTCGTGCTCGTAGTACCGTTCGGGGTCGGCGAGCAGGTCGTCGCTGGAGGCCATCCAATCGGCGTGGACGCCCCGCAGCATCCCGCTCATGTCATGGCCCGCCACGGGGTCGAGGTCCGTGCGGATGAGGTCCCTCACGGCCTTCACCTCGTCCGACGGGTAGAAACCGGGGTCCCGGTCCTTGCCCGCCGGGGCGCAGTCGTACGCGTTCCTGAGCATTTCGGAGATGTGGTCGGGATGCCGTTTGTCGATCAGCCCTCCGAGCGCGTCGGCGTAGTCCATGAACCGGGATTTCTCGGACAGGTGGAACGGGCCGGACAGCCCGTCCTTGGGCGGCGTGGCCCCGTGCCTGTCGAACACGCCGCGGATCGCCTGGTTGAGTCCGCGGTAGAACCGTTCGTCTCTGATCCCGTCGGTGTCGATCACGATGTACCCCCACCATTGGCGGTCGAAGGGGTTGTCGCGCGTCCACTGCCGTTTCGCCCGTTCGAGCGGACGGTCCACGTTCCACGCGTCCACGTCGCCGACCCTCTCCTGGAGCATGCCCGAGATCCGGGACCGTTCCGTGTCGGTCGCGTCCTCTACACGTGGGCCGAGCCCGTACGCTTCGAGGATGAGCGGCGCGAACCTGTCCATCGACTTGGGGTCATCATCGTCGAGCCCCCAGTCGACGTACATCGCGTTCATGGCCCGATCGAGGGTCCTCCCGTATGCCTCGGCGGCGAACCGGAGCCTGTCGACCGGGTCCGCCGCGTGGGCGAACCGGTCGTCCGTCCGGATGCGTTCGGCCGCGTCCGGGTCGAGCCGGCGGGCCTCGCCCAGGAGGTTGTCGCACAGGTTGTCGAGGAACCTGCCGCGCGCGAGCCGTTCGGGGTCGCTGTCCGATTGGATGACGAGCTCCCTGTCCTGTCTGTATCGCGGGATGCCGGAATCCCGGTGGTATTCCCTCGGCATGGTGGCGATCGTGTAGGCGAGCTCGTCGAGCCGGTCGTCCTCTTGCGTCCGGAGGATCGACGGCGTCCTGTTGACGTACGCGTTGACGGCGAGCATGATGTCGCCGTCGCTCCAGGCCATGCTCCGGGGTTCGGCCCACCGGTAGCCGGCCGCGTCGCCCCCGTTGTCCCGCGCGTTCAACGCGGCCAGCCATTCACCGGCCTGCTCCGGGTTGATGTCCTTGTTTCTGGTGAGCGCCCATGCGAGCACGTTGATGTGCTCGGCGGGCAGGATGTCATGGTCCGCCATGATCCCGTGTCCTTTCCCGGCCCCGACCATCAGGGTCGTCTTAGCACGGCCACGAATCCCTCGTCATCCTCCCCGCCGATATTCCATCTGATCACATACGAGAGGAGCGGGGCACCCTTGCAGGATGCCCCGCCCTTGTGTGGTTTGTCTTGATCCGACTGCCAGCCGAGTGGCTTGCCGTGGACTCGAATATTCGTGGATGTTAGAACTCGGGTTGGAGCGCGTTCTGCCACGGTCCTGCGGACACGTCCGGCTGCTGTGCGGTGGCCGTCGTTGGGTCGGGAGCATGATCGGCCGGACTGGCGTACGGGTCGGCGTTGACCGGATCCGGGTACGCGCCCGCCCCATTGGTCATGTCCGGCTCCGGTTCCGCAGGCGCGTATTCCGCGCCTTCCGAATGATCCTCGATCGCCAGCCGGGCGAACGTGTTGCTGCCGGCGGGCAGATCCCCGTCGAGCCGGTCGAACGTGGGCGTGATGTAATCCGCGACCTGCGATTCCAAGTCGGGCTGTTCGACAGGGTCGAGGCCGTTGGCTTCAAGGATGCGGTCCGCGATCCGGGTCGGATGATCCGAACGCATCACATCATCCATGGTCTCGCCCCACGTCTCCACGAGTGCGGTGAGATCCGGCTCAGCGACCACGGATGCCTCGGCGGAGCCGGAGACCCACGTCTCCACGAGTGCGGTGAGATCCGAGGCGACGGTGTTCATGTTGTCGAGCATGTCATTGACATCGTACATCCACATATTGTGGTTGTAGTACAGATCGCCGCTTTGGGGGGCGTTGTCTATGTCGATCATGATGTCGAGCCGGTCCCTGACGAGGTTCCTGACGGCCTCCGCTTCCTTGGGATTACTTGCGGGGGTGACGTCCGTATGCTTGTACGCTCTCCTATAATCATCAGGGTATGCGTCCTGCAACAATTCGACGACGGCTTCGCGGTCCAGACTGGGATCGTCGGCATGGAGTGCCTTCCCGACGAGACCAACGTAATACTCCTCGAACATCTCATGCTCAGTGAGAACGTCCGCGCCTTCCTCCTCCACTGGCGAGTAGTGTCTCATCCTGCTCCACAGCATGTCCTCGTGACCGTCGTCGATAAGGAATCCACGGATCGACTGATCAAGCCGCTCATAGAACTGTTCGTCCGGCCACTCGGTGAGGAGCTCATCTGTCAGATAGCGATGCCAATGCTCATCAATACCCACTTGGTCGACCCATTGATTACGAGTCTCCTCAGTCGGCACGTCCTCATCCCAGACCTCAACCGCGTTCAAAATCTCATCCCCGAGGATCGAAGCGGCACGCTTGCGATCCGTGTCGGTGGCATCCTCGACCATGGGCCCGACCCCGTACGCCTCGAGCGTCAGGGGTGCGAACCGTTCCAATGTCAGGTTCTTTTCGTCTGCCCAAGTTCCGGAGTAGTCGTGTGCCGTGCGATTGATTGTCTCCTCGAACCGTTCCGCCGCGAACCGTAGCCTGTCGACGGCCGTCGGCGCGTTGGCGAACCGTTCGTCCGTACGGATCTTCCGCGTCTCGTCCCGCCCGAGAATCGGACTGATGCCAAACACCATGTTGTGGCTTACCTTGTTCAGGTACCAGTCGCGGTGTATCTGGTCAGGCGTACTGTCCGCGTTGATGACCATGTCGCCGAGCACGTCCATCGGCCCATACTCGTTGGCTGCTTCCGTACGCAGGAGCGCCATGCTCATCGTATCGGCTACAGCCTCCACAAGATCAACATGCATGTTATAGGTTTCCGCATCCGGTTCATTAGCATAAACATGGTAGGACGGCGTGCTGTGGATGTACGCGCTGAACGCCCTGAAGATGTCGTAATCATCCCAGTCGGTGTGACGGGGTTCGGCCCACTGGTATGCGGACGGGTCACCGCCATGGTCCTGCGTGTTAAGCCTTGCGAGCAGGTTCGCATACTGTTCGGTCTCCTGCTGGAGTTGTTCATCCGCCAGATCGGTATGATGTCGGTCATTTTTGCGGATCGCCCATGCGAGCACGTTGATGTGCTCGGCAGGCAGGATGCCATGGTCTACCATGATCCCGTTCCTTTCCCGACCCCGACCATCGGGGCCGTCTCAGCACGGCCACGAACCCTCAGACATCCTCCCCACCGATATTCCTTTGCGGACATGCAGTGGGGCGGGCGTCCCGTCCGGGATGCCCGCCCCATCGTTATTCCAAGCTGGTTCGTTCTCCGTCAGCCGACCGTCGGCCCTGATTGTGCCGTTGGCCCGTGCGACTGCTGTCCGACCGCGCTCGGATCCGGCGCCTGGTCGACCGGGTTCGCGTACGGATTCCGGTTGGTCGGGTCCGGGTAGGCGGGACCGTCAAGGCTGAAGGATTCCACCGTTTCCAAACCCGACGGTTCCGTTTCACTCCCCATGTTCCAGCTCCATGAATCTGATACCTCTTCTGTTGGATTCACTGCCGTCTCAATCTGTTCTGTCGTGTCGGGGACGTCGGTCCTGTCGTTCACGGCAGTAGTGACCTGGTCCGACTGTGTGACGGTTCCCACGGTCTGATCGTGGTTCTGCGATGGTTGACTTGTTTCCGGATTCCTCTCATGATTTGCCCCAGTGGATTTAAGGTATTCCATGCGAAGATACTCGTCTCTCTCATCACGCATCTGACCTAATTCATCCTGGAAGAATGCCGTCATCTCTTTATCCCCGTAGGTGGATATCCAATCTTCCAATTTGTTCTGAAGTCCAGCATCGATGTCCCACTCGTGGATTTCGTCGAACGGCAACGCGCCCATCAGGCTCGCAGCACACATGCGATCCGCAGGCGTGGCGTCCGCCGCACGCGGTCCGAATCCGAACGCCTCGAAAAGCAAGGGCGACAGATGCTCGAACCGTGCGTCATATTGGTGCTGGTCGTCGGGGTTGTCAGCAAACCCGTGAAGGTTTTCGAATTCGTTGAGTTCATGGCCAAGGACGGCGCTAACTCGTTCCGTCATGAACCGGAATCTGTCCACACCGTCCCCACGCCAGCTCTGTAGATCTTTCCATATTTTATCGTATGATTCTTCGCTGAATCCGCAGCTTATTACCCTGAACGGTTCCCGAAACGCATCCAGATATCTGTCGCGGGAGACCACCGAGGGATCAGTGTCCCAGTCGATGATGACATCACCGATGTCTTCCCAGTCCTCCCATTCCTCCCATGTCTCGTCACATTTATGGAGGTATTCCTCGTAAACGAAATTGAACACCTCTAATAGGCTGGAGCCTTTCTGATCATCGATGGACTTTGTTCTATAGGCGTAGGCGTTGAACGCGCCCATGATATCCGCAGTATTCCAGTCCGTTCGCCGGGGTTCGCTCCATTCGTAGCTGGAGGCATCCCCACCATGCTGCCGCGCGTTCAGCTCTGCGAGTTCCTTAGCCCTTCTTTTCGTGCTTTCACGAATCTCCTCGTCAGAAATGTCTATTTTGATCTCCCCATCAAACACACCCTTTCTGAGCATGTCTGCTTTTTCCTTTACTGACTGTTCCATGACCCATGCGAGCACGTTGATGTGCTCGGCGGGCAGGATGCCATGGTTTACCATGATCCCGTTCCTTTCCCGACCCTGACCATCGGGGCCGTCTCAGCACGGCCACGAATCCTCAGACATCCTCCCCGCCGATATTCCTTTGCGGACATGCAGTGGGGCGGGCGTCCCGTCCGGGATGCCCGCCCCACTGTTTTTCCAGGCTGGTTCGTTCTCCGTCAGCCGACCGTCGGCCCTGATTGTGCCGTTGGCTCGTGCGGCTGCTGTCCGGCCGCGTTCGGATCCGGAGTTTGGTCGACCGGGTTCGCGTACGGGTCGGCGTTCACCGGATCGGGATAGGATTCGGTTTCCGTGGGCGTCGGATTGGCTTGTTCCTGTGGTGCTGGTCCTGTGGTTTCCTGTGGTGCTGGTCTTGTGGTTTCCTGTGGTGCTGGTCCTGTGGTTTCCTGTGGTGCTGGTCCTGTGGTTTCCTGTGGTGCTGGTCCTGTGGTTTCCTGCGGTGTCGTGTCTGCCTGTTCCCGTGTTGTCTGGTCGGTTTGCTTTGACGGGGCCGGATTGGCTTGTTCCTGGGTGGTCGGTCTGGGGGCGGGAGCCGGTGCGCTCGTGTCTTCGGGAGCCTTGCTCCTGAGCGTGACGGCGGCGAACGCGCTGCTGGGGACCGGATGGTCTCGTACGAGCAGGGCCGTGGGGGCGACGCGTCTGGCCAACGCGGCCTCCCAGGCGGGTTGTTCGACGGGGTCGATTCGGTTGAACCCGAGGATGTGGTCCGCGATGGCGGTGGGTGTTTCTCCGGGGCATACTTCGTCACGCCTGTTGCCCCATACCATGATGAGGTTGTCCACGTCCGCTTTCGCGAGGGTCCCGATGTTCGCGTCGATCGCGCCATCGCCGGGGGCGTCGTACAGTTGTGCGTGCGAGGCGGCGTCCTGCCAGTGCTTCGGGTCGTTCCAATGGTCGCACGCCTCCTTGATCGTTTCCGGGTTCGAGTCGAGCATGCCGGTCAGCCCGTGCCCCCACGCGAGGTCGACTTTGGCGGTGAGTGCCGTGAACCGGTCCTGTTCCATGGGGTCGGGGCATACCTGTTTGAACGTGTCATGGCTGATGAACGCGCCGTTGGTCAGCCGCATGCTGACTTCGCCGGGTTTCGGCGGGTTGGTTCTCGCCGCGAGGGCGACCCGGTAGTTCATGGTGTCGAACCATGCGTTCACTCGTTCCACGGTGGCCGGTTTGGTGGGTTGCAGGCCGAACCTGTCGAGGATGAATTGTTCCAGGGCGTGACTGCCGGCCAGTTCGTTGGGGGCGCCCGTCGGCCATTCGGGGCAGACGGGTCCGCGGATCACGGGTGTCGCCATGTTGCGTACCAGCCAGGTCTGGGCTTCGAGGCTGCCGTCAGGCCGTTGCGCGAGAGAGAGGTTGATGGCCGGATACGGGTGTTCGGGCCCGTATTTGAGCAGGCTGACGAGATGCTGCCTGTTGTCGGTCCAGGTGACGTATTTGCCGGGGTCGGCGCATCGGATGTCGATGTCGGTGCCGATGGAGGCGATGTCGTAGAGGAATCTGGAGTGCAGGGCCGTTTGCTGCTGTTGCGTCAGCCTGCTGGGTTCGGTCTGTCCCGGGTAGGGTGGCGCGCTTGACGCGAGGGTTTGCACGAAGGTGTTGAGTCGCATCCCGACATCGTTCACGGGGATCATTTGGATGCGTGGGCGTGCGGGTTGCGCGAGCGTCCGTTCGAGGAGCGTGTTGACGCCGCCGAGGATCGCGTTGAGGTTGTTGAAGAGCGGCATGGTCCTGTTGTCCTTTCCGTGGTTTTCTTGGGTTGGTTGTCGTCGTGTCCACCGTTCGGACGGTTTTCGTGGTTCCGGTATTTGCGGCCAATACCGGTACGGACGGTGCTTCGGGTCGCGTGGCGCGTGCGATCGACGTTCACGCCCCTGTTGATGGGGCCTGTAGTGATTGGAGTGATGATGGCGTCGTTGGAGGATGAGCTGGAGGATGTGGCCGAGGGACGCGAGCATGCCGGCCCGGACGAGGAGACCATGGAATTGTCCAAGACCGTGCCCGCGACGAGAACCGGTGGTACTACGCCGGCTGGCGCGCCCGTCCAGCAGACGGGGGCGACCCAGCCGGTGGGCAGGCCGACGCAGCCGGTGGCCTTGTACCCGTATCGGGTGTATGGGACCGTCAAGCCGATCCTGTCGTTGCTGACGGTCGTGGAGGCGCTGATCGCGGTGTCGATGCTGCTGCTGTTCCCCGGATCGTGGAGGCAGGGCGTCCTGTTCCTCGTGTTCGCGGCGGGCCTGCTCGCGTTGCGCGTGGTGCTGACGCCGCTCCTGGAAGCGGGGCTCGCGTTGGATGCGGCCGCGATCCGCTGGGGGTTGACGGTCATGACGGTCGGCCCGTTCGACCCGTCCGCCCCGTCGGGCCGTCAGGTCACGTTCGTGGACCGACAATCGCATGCTGTGCGGGCACGACTGGTGTTCCGTCGGGGGTACGCGTGGTTGACCGACGCGTCCGGCGAACTGCTGCCGGTTCGGTGGTGACGGTTTCCCATACACCGATATCGGTCTGTCCGGGAACAGGGTGGGGTGGTGCGTTTGCGTACGCCGGCCGGTTTCCGTCGGCATCCGTGTAGACACACATTCATATACATCGAGTGAAAAGGATTTCCATGGTTTCCACTATTAGCGTCCGCCGCCGCGCAGCCGGCGTGATCCTGTCCGCCGCCCTCGCGTTGACGGCCGTCGCCGCCCCGGTCACGATGGCGTTCGCCGCCGACCAGGCTGCCGCGACCACCGCGGAGACCGCCGAAGCCGCCACCTCCCCGCTGACCGTCAGCCAGAAGGATCTGACGGATACGACCGGCTGGTATGCGACCGACGATTCCCACAAGTCCGCGCCGAAGACCAACGAGAACCGTATCCCGGGCGGTCTGAAGACCATCCAGGCCGGCACGTACGTGATCTCGTACTCGTCCACGGGCAACCAGACCAGCGAAGGCAACTACAGCATCATCACCAACACGACCGTTGACAAGGACGGCAAGCTCGACTATGAGGGCGGCAACGACAAGCCGTCCACGCTGGCCGCCGGCGGTTCGACCACGATCACCCTGAACGGTGGTGACGTGATCGTGTTCCCGAAGAGCGACCTGCTGGGCGATTTCACGCTCACTCCGGCGTCCACGTCCACGGTTAAGGGCGACGCGAACGGCGATGGCAAGGCCGACGCCCAGGATCTCAAGGACATCACCGCCTCCGTGAAGGACAAGGACGGCAACGTGCTTGGTCTCGCCCAGGGCTTCGACCCGGTCAAGGGCGGCGAGGTCAAGATCCCGCAGTCCGGCACCGGTATCGACTTCACCCACATCCCGGATGGTTGGACCGTCAAGCAGCAGGACAACAAGCTCGTGTTCGACGTGCTCCTCGACGGCACGGACACCCCGGTCGTCACGTACACGTTCACCCCGTCCGAGGACGGCGCCGTTGACCCGGAGCCGACCGATCCGAACAACCCGGGCACCCCGGGCGAGGTCCCGCAGTCGTTCACCGTGGACGTGCCGTCCTCCGGCGTGATCACCGACACCGCGATCAAGCTCGGCGTTCCGGAAGGCAACTACACGGTCGCCTGGAAGTCCGGCGCGAAGGCCGGTGACGCGAAGCTGAAGATCGGTTCGCGCGCCACCGCCGGCACCATCGCCGACGAGGACGTCCTGTACACGGGTTCCGCGTCCTCCGACGGCGCGTTCACCCTCAAGGATGCGAACGGCAACCCGGTCGACCATGTCGTCATCAACAACGACACCGTCATCAGCGTCGAGGGTCTGGGCTCCGCCGTGTTCACCCACTGGGACGGCAAGGACCCGGTCGCCAAGCCGACCGACGTGAAGGTTGATGGCACGCTGAAGAAGACCGTCGCCGAACTCAACCTCGTCGAAGGCGACTACACGGCCGTATGGAAGGCCGAGGAGAAGGCCAACGAGGCTGCCCCGGCCATCGTCGTGACCGACAAGGACGGCAACGTGGTCTACACGGGTACCGTCGACGACAAGACCGGCGCGTGGACGTCCGGCGCGTTCACGTTCAAGGACGCGAACGGCAGGCCGGTCGACCACGTCACCCTCGCGAAGGACAACGTCCTGTCGATCACCGGCCACGGCACGGTCACGTTCAACCCGTACACCGCGCCGGCCAAGAACGACCAGCAGAACGACGCCGGCACGGATCTGGACAAGCTGCCGCAGACCGGCATGGCCGCCGTGGCGACCCTGATCGCGGGCCTCGGCCTGACCGGCGCCGGCGCGACCGGTGTCATGCTGCGCCGCCGCAACGCGTCCAAGTGACCTGGATACCATTCATGACTCCCGGACCCCCGCAGCATGCGGGGGTCCTCCCGTATCCGGGCATGTTCGCGGCAGGCACCCGTCCCCCGGATTCATGCCCCAATATTCGAGTCTCGTATCGAAAGGCCGTGATCCGCATGGCTCTGTATCCCCTGTCCCGCCGGCATATCCGTGTGATGGCCGTACCGGCTGTGGTCCTTCCTGCTGTCCCTGACGGGGTGTGCGACGGGTGACGCGTCCGACCCGTACGCGTACACGTGGTCGGTCACTTCCGTGCGGTTGAAGGACGGGATGGTCGTGGACTGCGTGTCTAATTTTGGAATCGTCTGCGACTGGAACAATCCACGCCCCGCCAAGGACGACGAGCGTCCCCAAACGGCGAAATACTACCGGCTCAAAGACGGCAGGGTCGTGCCCTGCGCTACCGTGGGAGGCAAGACCTCCAACGGCTTGACCTGTGATTTCGAACAGTAAGACAGGAGGAGTGATGACTGACGGCGGTTTCACCTTCCATGACGACGTCACCGAGGCAGTGCCGGTCGACCCCGTCCCCGATCTGCCTGATGGTGGGCGTTCCGCGCCGGACTGGGATGATCCCGACACGGTCATCGGACTGTTTCATTCATTGCGGGACCAGTTCTCCGGCGAAGTGTCCGATCTCGTGGCGCGGGTCGCGAACGACGTGCTGGGCGGTGGCCCCGAAGCATTGCTCGTGACCGTGTGCGCGTTGTCCGACGCCATGGGCGACGTGTACGCGACGGACGCCGCTGTCCTTGACGGGCTGCTCGCCGCCCACCACCACGACTGGCTACCCGAGGTCAACGGCGAGACTTCCATGGACGGGTTGCGTCGCACACTGCCCGACATGACCGTGGTCGAACGGGCGTTCGCCAAACTGGCCGGGACCGGCGACAGGCAGACCGTTCACCTGCCTGATGCCGGGCATGACGTGGCCATGACGCCGTTGGAGGACGGGTCCGGCGTCGAGTTCTCCATCAGGTAGGCCCGCCCACGCAGTGGGCATAAGTCCTTCACCCTGTTTCAGACCATGCTCCCGTGTGATGCGGGTATCGTGGAACCATCACTGGCAACGGAGGGATTCATGGACCGAGGGAAAGCCGAACGCCGGAAGACCCGTAAAAACGAACGACTGAACGAGCGTCGGGAACGCGAGCACGCCGCGCGCGACTTGGTCATGGTGTCCATGGCGGCGACGGACCCGTTCTCCCATTACGCCTCGTACCGTCACGGACCGCGCCGGTTCACGATCCACGTAGGGCCAACGAACAGCGGCAAAACGCACGACGCCCTGAAGGCGTTGCGGAAGGCCGGGTCGGGCGCCTACCTGGCGCCGTTGCGCCTGCTCGCGTTGGAGACCGGCGAACGGTTGCGTGCCGAGGGCCTGCCGACGGACATCATCACCGGCGAGGAGCGTTCCCTAGACGGCGACGGACGATTCATCTCGCAGACGATCGGCACCCTGGACTTGGAACGCGAATACGCGTGCGTGGTGATCGACGAGACGCAGATGATCGACGACCCGCAGCGCGGCGGATCGTGGACGCGCGCGATCCTCGGCGTGGACGCGCGCGACATCCACGTGTGCTGCTCGCCCGAGGCCGCGGACGTGGTCACGCAGCTCGTCGGCATGTGCGGCGACCGGTACACGCTGGTCCGTCACGAACGCTCCACTCCCCTTGTCGTCGAGGACAGGCCGTGGGACGGCGTGGCAGAGCCGGGCGACGCGGTCATCGTGTTCTCCCGTCAGGACGTGCTGCGCACCGCCGCCCGGATCGAGGAGGAGGGCACGTCCACGGCGGTCGTGTACGGCTCACTGCCTTGGACGGCGCGCCGCAGCGAGGCCATGCGGTTCGCGTTCGGCGAGGCCAAGGTACTGGTCGCCACCGACGCGATCGGCATGGGCATGAACCTGCCGATCCGCCGCGTCATCTTCGGCGCCACCAGCAAATACGACGGCTCCTCGAACCGCCGGCTCACCCCGTTGGAGGTCAGGCAGATCGCCGGCAGGGCCGGACGGCTGGGCATGTTCGACCGGGGACTGGTCACCGTGGACGCGCGTTCGAACGACTGGCTGCGCCGGCGGCTCACACAGCAGGCGCCTTCGATCGCCACGGCCCGACTGCCGTTCCCGTTCGAACTCGGCCTCGACGAGACGGCGCCGTTGACCGCGATCCTCAAGGCGTGGGCGAACGCCCCCACCCGCTACGACCTGCTCGAACGCTCAAGCCTGTCGCTCGAACGGACGATCGCCGCCCGCCTGGAGTCCATCGCCGGCTCACGCACCATGTTCCCCTACGACCGCGAGACGCTGCTGAGGATGTCGTTCCTCCCCGTGGACGGGCAGAAAGAGCTCGACGAGGTCGTCTCCCTGTTCAACGGGTTGACGAAACGCGTCCACCCCATGCTCCCCGGCGGCGCGGAATGGGAGGAGCTGTTCGCCAGCGAACCCGACGGGCTCAGAACGTTGGAGCGGGATCTGAGGACCATGTCATTGCGGTACGCGTTCGCCAACTCGCTCGGCGTCATGGACGACACGATGGAGAAGGCGTTCGACCGGACCCGCGAACGGTGGGAACGCGCCGTGATCGCCAAGGTCGCCGGACCTAAGGCAAGCCTGATCAACTCACGCATGTACGGGCGCCCGGAATGGGACGACTGGGAGGACGGGAAGGACCCGTACACGGACGGCGTATGGCGGTTCTGACCATCCCTGTGCGCGCCGCCAGTCCGCCCGTGCTATCGTTACGGCAACTGGTTTCGCCTGATATGACGGGAGATTATATGGATGTCAGGAGGATCATCGGGGCGATGCTGCTGGTGGCGCTGGCCCTGCCGCTCGGCGCATGCGGTTCGGATACCGACGCCGACGCCGGCAGGGGTTCGGACGGCGCGACGTCCTCGCAAACCACGACCGACACCGACGACGATGCCACCCAGCCCGGCGCGACATCCACACAACCGGCCCCAGACGATTCCCAGACCGGATCCGACACGAACGAAAACAGTGACCAGACAGCCGCGCCTTCGACGGACACGGACTCCACCCTGAGTGAGCTGGACCGGTTGAAGGCCACCCTACCGTATAACGCCAGCGACGTGGACACGGAGGCGTTGAAGGGACTGGATGCCTACAATGTCGTGCATGCGCTCGAATCCAAGCGTTATACGGTGGTCGTCCGTATGACCGGCGTCGAGGACCAGAGCGCGAAGCTGCTCGCCACAGCCAGCGACGGTTATTTCATCGCCGCCGACGTGAAGTACGACAGTCCGCTGAACCGGTTCGTCGTCACCCTCGCTGACATGTGACATCCCCGACGTTCCGGCTCCTACCCGTCGCGTCACCGGACATGCCATGACGGTCCTGCCGCTCGTGGGCTCCCGGCGAGAAGGTGAAGTTCGAGGCGTTCAGCAATGTGGACGCGGCCTCGGTCAAGCCGCATGTCCAGTACTATGACACCGGCGAGTGACCCGGCTCATATCATGTTGACGACGGGCGGACCCCGTAGGATCCGCCCTTTTTCATGCCGATTGCGCCGGGATACCCTGTCTCGCCTGTACGGGTTTCCGCAGGATCCGTCAGCCGCGTCTGCCTGTGGTGCGGCCGTTCTTCCTGCCGTTCGTCGCCGCGTTCTGTTCCGCGGAGGGATTCCAGACGCCTTTGAGGTCGGGTTCGAGGAACAACGGCCTGTCCACGCGATCACCCTTGACCGCCTTGCGTACCGTCTCGAGCGGCAGGTTGTGTTTGCGGCTGATCTCCGTGCAGCTCATGCCTTTGGCGTGCAGGGCTCGGATGGCCCGGATGTAGTTGTCGTTGTCGCTGCTCATGGTCATCTCCTTATAGCGGTTGATGCGGACGATGGCATCATTTGGGGCCGGCCCCATCGGGGTCGGCCCCATGTCGTGTCTGTTGTCGTGGTTCAGCCGCGCGCGTTGTAGTCGGCGCAGATGTCGTTCATGGCGTGCAGCAGTTTGTACGTGTAGATGAACGGTCCGATGAGGATGAACGCTCCGAGCACGTTCCACAGCCAGTACGTGGAGGCGGTGACTGTGACCGGAAGGCGTCGCGCGGCCTGTTCGACGCCGATGCGTGCGGAGATCCGGTGGCCCCAGACGAAGTAGCCGATGCCGAAGGTGATCCAGCCGATGAGGAAGAACAGGAGCAGGTAGTTCATGGTGCGTTTGCCGTCCCTGCGGGTGGCGATCAGGTTGATGGTCGTGCTGATCTCGGTCATTTGCCACAGGTCGTAGATGCCGAACGTGATGATGCCGAGCAGGATGTACTTCGTCAGGCTGCGTTTCGTGTTCAGGGTCGCGTGTGTGGCGTGGTGTTCCGGTTGCGGTCCGGTCCACGGGTAGGTGGTCGGCGCCGGCTGGTCCGGTGCGCCGATGTTCACGTTGACGGTCGGTGTCGTGTTGGTCATGGTCGTATGCTCCTTGCTTCTGAGCCCGTCAGGGGACGCTGTTGCGACCCCATGCGTTTCACCCTCGTCCATGCCGTGGCCCGCCGTTATCGGATCATGGGTTTGGCTTGGATATGGGTGCGCCCCGGGTCCGGGATGGATCCGGGACGCACCCGTTCGGCTGGCCGGTGCGGTCACATGGTGGTGATGATACCGGTCGCGTTGGGTATGGGCTTGAGCAGGTGGAGGGTGTTCAGGATCGTCTCGAGCATGTCGACGGGGACGAAGCGGACGACGAGCGCCCAGATGACGGCCAGGGCCATGAGGCTGACCGCCACGGTGACCGTGCCCCACAGAAGCTGTTTGGGCAGGCTCGCGCCGATGACGGCCCTGCCGGTGACGCCGCTGACCGTGATGAGCAGCAGGAGCGCTGCGACCAGGAACGGCGTGGGCCATGCGGCGAACGCGTTCGTCAGGTCGACAAGCCATTGGCTTGTCCGTTGGATGAGCTGGAGGCTGGTGGTTGTTGTGTCCATTGCGGATTCCTTTCTTCGGGTCCCTGCATTCCGGCCACGTCGTCCCATGGCTCCGGCGGGTCGATATCGGCATAGTCCTCGTCGTAGGGGCCGGGCTCGTATTCCGGCTCGTACTCGGGTTCCGTATCTGGCAGGGGGATGTCGTTCCGGTCGGGTTCGCCGGTCGGCTGCGGGGTTGGCGTGGGTTCGGGTTCGGCGGTGCCGTCACCCTGTCCGGTGATGCGGGCGTCGAGGTTGGCCCAATGCTGTCTGTGCAAGCCGGGTTCGGGCTTCTCCCCGAGCGGGGTGTCCTCGTCCGTGATGGTCCAGCGCGCCCGGTAGGCGGCGATGTCGCGGATGAGGTTCAGGTCGTCGTCGATCTTGTCGAGGATCGGGGCGAGCCAATCGGGGTTCGCTTCGAGCAGCTCCTGTTCAAGGTTCCGCGTGACCTGTTCGATGGTCCGTTCGTTCTGTTGGAGGAGATCGAACCGGGTGTCGTGCTCCTTGGCTTTGATGGGTGGGACGATGCCTCCGGGCCACTGGTCGTTGACGACGCCGTTGGTGCGGTCGAGGAGGCTCTTGTTCAATCGTGCGGCCAGCGTCTCGGCGAGGTCGGGGTCCCTGCGGCGTCGCTGGGTGTCGGGCTTGTGGTCGTGTTCGTGCCGGTCCGCGGTCTGGTTGAACGTGTCCCAGTCGTCGAACCGTTCCGGGGTGAGGTTTCGTATCTTCCTCATCATGGTCTCGACGGTGGCTCGCACTGCGGGCGCGTACGCTTCGTCGAACCGGAATTCGACCGACCCGTCCACGCCGTCCTGCCGGGTGAGTGGGATGCCGATCTTGTCGAGGTTGCGTTCCAGATAGTCGGCCTGCGGGAGGTTGCCCTTGTCTGGCCGGAGCGTGATGGTCGTGTTCGTGCCGGCGGTCTCGCCGTTCCTTGGCATGAGGCTTTTCGCCGTGGGGCGTCTTGAGGCGTGATTCCGTGGCTTGGCTCCTTTCTCCCCGGGCAGCGGGTGGCTGAGGATGGCGAGGGCCTGCCGCGGGTCGGTCATGAACGCCCTGGACCATGTGGCGCGCAGGTGTTCGAAGCCGCTGGACTTCTGGATGCGTGCGACGATGTCGGGGTCATGCGTCCCGCCTAGTTTGGCGAGCAGGTGGCGTTGGGCGATGTCGCCGCCCAGTTGCTCGTGCTCGTGGATGAGACGTTTGAGCGAGTACCGGTCCCGCTGCTCGTCCTCCGAGACCTGGTGTGCGGTGCGATCGTCGGGGTGCTTGCACAGGATGTTCAGCATGGACCATGTGGTGTAGGCGTCGGGGTCGATCGGGGTGCCTTCCTTGTTCTTGTTGTCACGCAGGGTCTGCTCGTCGGGCATGCCGAACAGGAAGTGGTTCTCCTCGACGGCTCGGGTCCCGGCCACGTAGGTGGTGTTGCAGTCCGGGGTGTCCTGGGAGCCGATGAGGTATACGCTTCGGGCGACGGTGGCTCCCTGGGAGAGGTGCGCGGTGGTGGCGTATCCCGCCTGGCAGTTCTCTTTGAGATACTCGTATGGCAGCAGGAAGATCCGCCCCTCCCCCGTCTCCCGGCAGCGTACGCCGTTCGGCGAGTAGCCTTCGACGATCATGACCATGCCGTTCTGGACCTGCTTGTCGTCGGCGGAGCGGATGAGCGAGTCGTTGCCCCTGCATAGGATCTGGTCTCCGATGCCGACGTCGAGACCGTCGGACAGGGGCACCCTGTTGTTCCGGTCGGGGTCGGATTCGCCGTTGAGTTTGCGGGCCATGAGGAACCGCTGGTTGAGGTTCTTGACCTGTTCGTTGGTACCGGCGATGGCCAGTGTGGTCTTGCCGATGCTCTGCCATGCGATACACATGTCGTAGGCGAGCTGTTCCATGTCCGAGTCGGAGCCGACATGGATGCGGTCGTGGTCCTTGTATTCGGCGATGAGCTTGAGACAGTCGTCGACCGACGCGATGTTCTTCGGGTCGCCGCCCTGCCGCAGACGGAGCGTGGCCGCCCCCTCCTCTATCCATTGGCGTTTGGCGGCGGTGTCGGGATCATCCTTCGCCCAGCGGTCGCGGAACCGTTCGGGGTCGATGTCGTAGGTGGCTCCGGCGAACCGCCAGAGCTGGTCGAGGTCACTGTGGTATTCGCCGCCTTTGGACACGATGCGGCCGAGCATGCCACCGGGGCCGGCCGGCGTGCTGAGCTGCTTGTTGTCGCCGACGAGCGTCAACGCGGCGCCCGCCCGTCTGGCCCCGTCCACGATGCGTTGGATATCGAACGTGGAGGTCATGCCGGCCTCGTCGTTGATGATGAGCTGGTTCGGTCTGATCCGGCAGGCGTTCGTTTTGGCGATCATGTTCGTGAGCTTGCGCGACAGTCGTTGCGCGTACCCGATGTTGAGTCCGCCTCCCCTGAGGATGTTGTCGATCCGTCGGATCTCCTCCTGCCGTTCGGGTTGGGTCCAGTACGCGTATTGGGCGAGGTTGATGCATTGCACGCCGATGGATGCGGCGAGCTCGTCCTTGGCGGCGTTGGATTGGGTGACGCCGAGGACGCTGTCGGGCCCGTACTTGTCCATCCAGATGTGGGCGAGGGCCCTCATCGTGGTGGTCTTGCCGCTGCCGGCGGGGCCGACGATCGTGGAGACGAGCTTCGGGTTGGCCAGCGCGTAGATGACGGCCCGCTTCTGGTCCGCGGACAGTTTGCCGTCGACGTTTTTGACGTAGTCGTCGACCCGTTGGGTGGCCTCCTCGAGGGTGAACTGCGGCTGCCGTTCTTCGTCGAGCGCGTGTTCGATGTCGGTTTCGGCGTCGAGGATGTCGGTGGTGGTGAACCGGTCGAATGAGGGGTCGTCGAACAGGGAGCGTCCTTCGCCGGACTCGAGTTCGGGCAGATCGTTCTCGTCCGGCAGATCGTATCTGGTCGGGGTCAGTTGGACGCACTGGTCGATGACCCGGTCGGTGATCTCGTCGATGAGCGCGGAGCGTTGTTCCGGGTCGACGCGCAGGCCGCGGGTGATGCGCTGCGCCTCCGCGCGTATGTTGCTGCGTTTCCATGTGGATTTGGAGCGTTGCTTGATGCCGTTGAGCACATCCCTGACCGGATCGTATTCGGGGCCGTCCGGTTGGGTGTTGGCGGTGACGAGCTGATGGAGGAGGATCGTGCCGATCTCCTTGCGTGTCCCCGCGTCGACGTGGATGAGGTTGTCGTGGTGGCTGTTGACGGCCTTGAGCATAGCCTCGGGGTTGATGCCGTGTTCCTTGGCTTTGTGCCTCCATTCCTCGAAGAGCGTGTCGAGCGGCTTGGGTTCGTGGCTTTTGGGTTTTCTGGTCTCCTTCCATACTTCGGCGTGGATCTCCTCCTTGCGCATGGCTGTGAGCGGATGGCCCACGGCCGCCTCCTCCTCAGCGACCCGTTGCGCCATTTTCGTGAGGATCTCCGCGGTTCGGCTGGAGAACAGGTCGAGGGCCTTCTGGGGAACGCCCTCGATGTCGTAGACGACGGCCTTGGTGCCCCGGTTGTTCGGCCGTTCGGTCCACTGCCATCCGAACTCCTTGGTGATGAGGTCCATGAGGATGTTGGTGTGTTGTTCGCTCCAGTCGACGACGCCGTTGTAGAGCTTGCGACCGTCGATGGCGGTCCACTGTCCGTCCTTGGTGCGTTTGACGTAGTTGCTGATGACGACGTGCTCGTGCTGGTGCGGATCGCCGTCCCTGTTGTCGTAGTGGCGGAACATGAAGCCCATGGCACCGTCGCATTGCTCGGTGGCGACGCCACCCGCACCCGACCGGGTGGTCAGGTAGTTGCGTTCGATGTACTCCATGGTCATGTCACGGGCCATGGCCTCGATCCTGTCGATCTTTTCACGCACGTCCCTGTCGGCCATGGCCCAGATGACGTTCAGGCTTTTGGGCACGGTGAAGGTGATGTCCCATCCGCCGACGGTCTTGCTGGTGGAGTCGGTTTTGTCGAGGACGTCCTTGGGGTCGCCGAGGACCTGTTGGGTTCTGGGGTTGCGGCGTTTGTTGATGAGGTCGCGGACCTGTTCGGTGGTGGCCGTCTGTCCCTGTTCGAATCCGAGGTCGTCCACGCCGGATCCGATCCATACGCCTGGCGGGTTGCCTTCCTGCGTGTAGTATTCGACCGGGTCGGCTCCCTCATGCCCTTCGAGGGCGATGTCGTCGATCTGGTCGAGGAAGTAGTTCGCGTCGGCGAGTTTCGTCAGTCGCACTCCCATGCTCATTCCTTCCAGGTGGCGTCAAGGTGTTCGAGGAGCAGTTCGTTGGCGCGCATCCTTCGGGTGGCGTGGTCGAATGTCTCCTTTGCCTGGTCGCGTTCCTTGTCCTGCCGGTCGGCTCGTTTCGCAGCGTCCTCGATGAGCTGGTTCGCTTTGGTGTTGCCTCGGAGGGTGCGCTCCTTGAGCGCCTTGCGTTGTTTGGTCTGGTATTCGCTCTTGCATTTGCGGTCGCAGTATTCGCGCATGGGTCCGCGCTTGGGTTTGGGCAGGTGCTTGCCGCAGTTGCGGCAGATGCTGTACTTGCGGTTGCGTTGTTGTTCGTTACGGCATCGTTGGGAGCAGAGGTTGTCTCCCCACAGGAGCTTCTCTTGGTGGCAGTTGATGCAGATGCCTGTGTGACGTTCTTCGAGTGGCATGATGGTGTGTTCCTTTCCTATGGTGTGGTTGGTTGGGTGCCGGTAGTAGGTGTTTGGATTGGGTATAAGCAGTGGGTGTCCTAGTTGGAGGCCGGTGTTGGGTGTCATCCTTGGGTGTTTGGACTGTATCTGCGTAGTTGTTGTGGTGAGTGGTGTTCGTCGGTGGCGTCCTGCGTCCACATGCGGTCGATGACGTGCCGGAACGGTATGCGCAGATGGGTGTCTTCGAGGTCGTGGTTCCAGTCCATGAAGTTGGACCGGCCGCCAGGGTCTGTGATCTGCCCGCAGAAGTCCTCGCTCATGGTCCCCTGTTGGGTGATGGATCGGTCGAACCGCCAGGGGCGTTCCCCGTTCCATTCGACGAAATCGGCGATCAGGTTGAGGTTGTCCTGTCCGAGTTCGCGTAGGACCTGCCGGAGCGTGTCGATGTCATGATCCAGCAGCTCCTGTGTCGTGGGCTCGTACGAGACGGGGACCGGTATCGGACCGAGGCTGCGCTTGGTCCAGATCGCGCCCAGTATTTGGGCCGGATCCTCGGATTGGTTCACTGGTTCACCGGACCGTGGACCGGTCCCGGTCCGATTCGATGGTTCATGGTCCGATCCTGGTTCATGCCGGTCCTGACTCATGCTGGACCGTTGGACCATTGGTTCATGGTTCACGGTTCGCCGGTGGTCCACTGGTCCGGTCCGGACCGGTATCGGTTCGCCGGTGGTTCGCTGGTTCATGGGCCATGGTTCGCCGGTGGTCCACTGGTCCGGTCCGGACTGGTTCACTGGTTCATGGTCCGTGGCCCACTGATGGTTCACTGGACCATGATTTGGTTCATGGTCCATGGGCCACTGGTTCACTGGTCCATGGTCCGGACCGGTATCGGTCCACGACTGGACCGGCTCATGGCTCATATCCGAACCAGTATGATGGTTCACTTTCGGACCGATACCGGTCTGACGGTCCAAGCCTGAACCACCGGTTCGGCCTGTTGGACCGATGGCCTGGTCCAGCAGGTCCGACCGGAGGTTCATGACCATTGCCACGATTCGAATGTCGCTTCTCATCCACGCAAGGTGAGTCCGGTCCGCTTTCAGGCAGACCTCGTTGCGTTCCCTGATGGACTGGTTCAACCGGTGCCATGCTCTCGTCGTCCGCATATTCGAGACTCGAAGGTTCTCGGACTGCTCGACTACCCTCCGACTACGGCGCAACCTGCGTTGTGCGACTTCACGCTTGTTCGTACACCACGAATGGATTTTCCTCGCCCGCCCCCGTACGGGGTCCAGTTGTTCGACGGGTTGGCCGCATACCGGGCAGATCGGCGGCTCCACGTCCTTGTTTTCCGTGCTCATGCCCCGCCCACACGCCTCAAGCAAGCCCGCGAATCGATACCGGAGCGTCGATATCGTAGCCGAAACCCAGCAGTCGGGTCATCTCCCCGCTCGGCAGTAGGGCCGAAGGCCCACGCGAAGCGTGCGAGTGCAAGACGTCCGTGGTACTCTCTAAATCGTCTTTTTCGCTGTAAAGTTTTCTGCTTATAGCTTCGATTCGTCTTTTTAGTAGATTTCGTCGATTCGTGATTACTTCGATGTCGTTGATGTCCTTTTGGATGCTGTGGTTTTAGTCGATTGTCATTTTTCGATAGATCGGTAGTTTCTTGATTTCATTTTTGTGGTGATCTGATTCTTGCTTAAGTGATTTTCTATGATGTCGGGGTCGTTGTCGTTTGATCCGGGTTTCGGGATGGGATCCTCGTCTGGTCGGCATTGGCGCTGACGGGACTCCCCCGAGGCAGGAGCTCATTGAACAGGGAGCTTCGCCTGGTTCGCAGCAGACCACGGGCCACCGATGGTCCAGTGGTTCACGTGGTCCATGGTTCACTGGTTCATGGTCCATCCGTGGTCCAGTGGTTCACGTGGTCCATGGTTCACTGGTTCATGGTCCATCCGTGGTCCAGTGGTTCACGTGGTCCATGGTTCACTGGTTCATGGTCCATCCGTGGTCCAGTGGTTCACGTGGTCCATGGTTCACTGGTTCATGGTCCATCCGTGGTCCAGTGGTTCACGTGGTCCAGCAGCGGGAGCCTGTCCGTTATTGGTTCGGTCTTCCTGCTGGCTCTGGTTCTGCTCGGCGATGGGGGTGATGGTGATCATGCCGGTTTCCTCGCGGCGGACCTGGTAGTGGCTGGTTTGGTCGAGGCTGATATCGAAGGCTCGGGCGAATGTCTTGAGTCCGATCTGGGCTCGTCCATCGCGTTGGCGTTGGATCCTGATCGTGGTGGGTGTGCGCGTGGATGGCATCAGTCCGATGGTGCGTGTGTCGGCGTCATAGTATGCCTCCACGTCCTGGATGCCGTCGAGGAGTGCGGTCGAGGTGCCTCTGAACTGCAGTATGCCTGAGGTGTACAGGCTTGCGATGTTTCCGGTTTTTCTGGCGTGGGTGTTGTGTTCCGCTCGGTTGTAGTGTTTGAACGCCATGGGTGGTCCTTTCGTTGCTTGGATGTGTGTCTTCGCATGGTGTTCACCTGTGCGTGCTTGTGTTGGCGTGTGGTATCGGCTTCAATGTTTGCGTCTTCGGGAGGATTCACGGCAAGGGTGTTTTTATAGGGGTTCTGTTTTACGGTGTCGGCCTTGACCGCACACGTCGTCGTATGCATGAGGCTTCCGATTCCGCCTTCCTCCCGTGGCTTTTATGTCATGGTGCCCATGATGGGTTCTTGTCTTGGGTTGCGTCAGTGCGTCTTTCGGATTGGGTGTTGGGGGAAGGTTCTTTCTGTGAGTGTGTCGATTGAGTGTGTTCAGCCAGCTCCTTTGTGTGCGATCTGCGGTTGGGCATGAAAAAAGGGCGGGAGCTGTTGCTCCCGCCCCGGAGTGGGGTCACTCCTCGTCGTCGTCCTCCTCGTCATCGTCTTCGTCTTCGCCGAACTCGACACCGGAGGTGGCTTCGTCCCAGAGCTGCTCGTCGAAGTACCAGAGGCGGATCCATACGTCCATGGTCTCGGCGTCCTTGATCGCGTCGATGACCGAGAAGTTGTTGCCTTCGAGCCACATGAGGAATTCCTCCCAGTCGCCGCCGAAGATGAAGCCGCTGTCCTGGATGTAGTGGGCGGCCATCCACCTGCTGAAGGTGTAGGAGCCGTTGTCGTTGCCGGTGACCGTGTTCTCGCAGTCGTCGCGGGCCTCGTCGGCGTCGTCGTAGTTCTGCTTGTTCTCGTCGAGCCAGTCCTCGATGTCCTCGATGATCGAGCTCCTGTAGTCGTAGGGCTGCTTCTCCTGGATGCTGGAGGTTTCGAGGTTCTGGGTGGTGGTCGTGGTGTTCATGTTCAGGTTCCTTTCTGTGTGGATGACGGTTCGTGGCAGGGCGTGCCGGGCGTAGGTTGTCAACCGGGAACACGCGGGGGCCCTTTGGGCGCGTGGGCCCGGTTGACTGCCTGCGTCTGGCGCGTCATGATGCGGTTCGGCATTCACACGGGAAGGGGCCTGGACGTGGGCGCCGCGGTCGCCGCTCGGATCTCGGACCCCGGCGGACAGGTGGAGCTCCCATGACTGCGGGATTCGTTTCTTCTTTGGACGGTCATGGCTGGTTTGTGGAGGACGTGCGTGACGTCGACGCCATGACGTGGCTTTCGCGGATGATCGGGTACTCGGTTTTCGGCGACGATAGTGGCCTCCCCTGCCGTCGGCATGGCCGGCTTCTGCATGTCGGATGTGTTGGCTGGTTTTCGGCGGGGCGGATGAGGATATGTTCTCTTGTGGTTTCAGCGGGGACGGTCGGATTGTCGAGGCGATCGGGTTCCCGTCGGATGCGATGTGGTTCGCCAGGGTCTGATGACCGCTGCGTCGGGCGAGGGCGATCGCCTTGACCGCGTTCGACGGGACCAGGACGGGGCCCGACGTCGGGTGTTCCCGTTTTTCAGGTGCGCGTTCCGCTTCCGTTTTCCATAGGGGCCGGGGAGATTCTTGTGGCATGACAATAGGGCGGGGAGCGATCCCCGCCCTTTGTGGGATGGTTTCACCGCTGTCCGCACGGGTTGGGGCCAGTGGTGGTGACGCTGTTGTCCGGCTGCAGCTGCATGTTCAACGGTTCGAGGGCCTTCGCCGCGTCCTCGCGGGTGAGGAAGTACCGCTGGTCGAGAATCGGGACGATGTCGCGTCCGGTCGTCGTGAAGACCCAGATGCAGTTGAAGGGCAGGTAGATGAGGTGGAGCCTGCTGTCGTGCTCGTAGGTCGTGAACGATGCGTCGTTGATCCGGTAGTAGGTCAGCCCGTTGTCCGGCATGATCCGGGAGACGGGTTCCTCGAGGAGTTTCGCGACCTTGATCACGCCGTTCGTGATCTGGCTGTTGACATCGGTGAGGATGGTCGGGATGGCGAGATTGGCGTTCGGATGCCTCGTCGCGTCGACGGACACGGGCTTCAGGTCGCCGTTCCCGTCCTTGATCCAGGCGCGGTAGCCGTGGCCTTGGGGAAGCCGTTCGAGGTAGAGGAGCCCGTCTACATCGTGCAACGGGCGGAGGGTGGTGTACGTGTAGGCGACAAAGGTGCTGGTCGTGTGGTTCATGGTCGTTGGTCCTTTCTGGTTGGAGACGGGAGCCGAGGGGCACGCCGGACGCGGGTTGTCAACCGGAACGCACCCCGCGTGCGGGTTGTGCGGGCCGGTTGACGGCCGGCGTACGGGGTGCCATGATGGCGGGGTCTTCAACCAGGAAGGGCCGACGGCCGTGGATCATACGGCCGGTTCCTCGGATATCACGACAGCAGCCGTTTCGCTCTGCCGGCATGACGCGTCTCCCCTGTCACGGGGACTGTCCTGCTTCGGCCAGGGTCGTCTTGCATCAGGGTCGCGGACCACGGCGAGCCGCTTTCGCCAGGCACGGTCTTTCTGCGTTCCTTTCCGCGCTTTCTGCATTCGACACCCCCAATCGCTTTGACGCGGTCGTTCCCCTCGCCTGCGGCATCTCCCGGCTTCCCCCGCTGATGCTCGGGAATCTCGCTGCATGCGCGGGTCAGATGGGACGGCAGGAAAAAAGGGGCGGGAGCCGTGGCTCCCGCCCCGCTTGGGACCGTCAGCCGAAGATCAGGCTGGCGTGGGGGTTGATGAGGGTTCGCAGCGCCTGTTCGACGGTGTCGTCCACGCAGGCGCCGGTTTGCGGGTTCGTGCCGTACGAGTAGACCTTGCCGGTGGTGGGCATGCTGGTGATCCAGCCGATCCGGCGGCCCTCGCCGTCGAAGGCGTCCCACGTGCTGCCGGGATTGTCGCCCTGGATCGCGCGGGCGTTGCGGAGCCTGCCCTGAAGGTCGATGTAGCGGTTGGAGATCCTGTCGCGGGTCTGGGTGCTGGGGATGGTGGTGGTGTTCATGATGTTCGTCCTTTCCGGTTGGTTTACGGCCTCCCGCCAAGGCGTGCCGGTCGTGCAGGTGTCAACCGGAACACGCGGGGGCCCCTTTGGGGCGCGTGGGCCGGTTGACGCCTGTGCGGCCGGCATGCCAGGGTGCGCCAGTAAACCGATCGGGAAGGACGGACGGCGTGAATGCCTCCACTGTCCTGCGGCCGGCCCTGCGGCGGGATGTCCGGACGCTCCCCGGCATCGGGACATCCGCTGACGGCCTTCCTGCGGAACAGTGCCGCATCCGGGAACACGTCGGATCCCTCGACGGTGTCAGCCCCGATCGCCTGTGCCCGCCGCCATGGTCGGCTTGTATGGCAGGATCCCCATCGACGCTCCCAGGACGACATCGACGGGCTCCTTTGCTCGACCTCCGTCACCATCCACCGTCTGGGCCTGTCCCGGATCATCGGCCAACGGATGATGGCGAGGTCGCTCACTTACCCTCTCAATGCCTCTCACTGACGGTAAGTGAGCGGTTCACTGACGGTACGTGAGCAAACCTGCGAAAGGCGCCGTGTCCTGACTGCCGATGCTGCCGGCGTTTTTGTGTTCTTTGCGTTTGCCTGTCTAAAGGGGGAAGGTCGTTTTGGCGTGGGGGGTTGACATAGGAAAAGGGCGGGAGCTTGTGGCTCCCGCCCTGTGGGTTACTTGAGCACCTCCTTCCAGGGGTCGATGCCGACCCCCTGCCGTTCGAGCTGGTCGAGGCTGTCGTAGCCGAGGCTGGCGAGGGTGTGGTCGTCTCGTTCGATGCGGTCGAGTTCCGCCACATCCTGCCAAGGGTCGGTGGCGACGGTGCTGTGATCGAGGTTCCTGCTGTCCATTTTCGTTTCCTTTCTGGTCGAAGACGGTTCGCGGCGGGGCGTGCCGTTCGGGCGGTGTCAACCGGAACACGCCGGGGCCCCTTGGGGTGGCGTGGGCCGGTTGACGCCGTCCGGACGGTATGCCATGCTGTGTCGGCTTCGGGCGGGAAGGGAACGAAAATGGGCGGCGGGAACCGGACGGCACCCTTCACCGGTCCTTGGCAGGATGTGGAGGAACGGTGGTGACGGTCCGGACGGGACGGCTCCCCCACCGGATCGTGTGCGCTGCTATCAGGCGTGCGTGCGCCCTGTCGGTCACGGGACAACAGGAAAAAAAGGGGCGGGCTTTGCGGCCCGCCCCGGGAGGCGTGGGTCAGAACCGGGGGTCGGCCGCTTCGGCCGTGGCCAGGTATTCCTCGAACGCCTTGTCGTCGACGCGGTAGTAGGTCAGCCCGTAGCCGCCGGTCTTGCGGCTGCGGAAATCGAAGCCGGGTTCCACATGCAGCATCGTGACGTGGAAGTCGATGTGATGCTGCAGCAGGTCGTTGATCTCGATGTAGATGGTCGGGATGACGAGGTTGGCGCTTTCGGCTCCGGGCTTGAACGGCGGCAGGACGGACACCGGCCAGCGGGTTCCGATGCTGTCCATGATCCATGCGCGGTAGCCGCCCCATTCGGGCGCCGGTTCGAGGATGAAGGTTCCTTCGATGGTGGCCGTGGGCCAGAGCGAGATCGGACTGTAGTCGTAGCAGGTGAGGGTCGTGGGAATCATTGTCGTTGGTCCTTTCTGGTTGGAGACATGTCGGGCCAAGGCGTGCCGGACGGTGGTTGTCAACCGGAACGCTCCCCGCTTGCGGGTTGTGCGGGCCGGTTGACGGCCGGCGGACGGGATGCCATGGTGTCCGCGTCTTCAACCAGGAAGGGCCGACGGCGATGGTTCCTGCGGCCCGGTGTGTCTGCTGCGACTGCAGTCCGGGCTTCGCTTTCCTTGCCCATTGGCTCGACCGTCGAAGGGGCCTTCATGCCTGGACCGGGTTCCCGTGGGCCGCGGGTGCCGTCGTATCCTTGGACATGCATGCGGATCCCCACCGTTCGGGTAGGTCTCGTGGTTCAAGGCCGGAAGCCATGGCGTCAACCGTCGTCCATGACCATAGGCGTTTGAGATCGGCACCGGGGCCATCACATTGCTTTCCACGGCGCGGATGCCTGCCGTGGACCCTCGGTTCCCGTGCCGCCGGACGGCGGGTGCCGGCTGGTGCTTCTTCGCGGCGACGTCATGGAGTCGGGGGGTTACGTGTCAGACGCCGACGGGCGCATTCGTCTTCCCTGCCGCAGGATTCTTTTCGCGTCTGCGGCCTTCTGGCGTGGTAGTAGATCATGGGAAGGGGCGGGCCTTGCGGCCCGCCCGATGGATCGGTCAGAATTCGGGGTCGTTGTCGGTCAGGTCGTCGAACGCCCTGTCGTTGATGCGGTAGTAGGTCAGCCCGTGAACGGGACGATCGTGGGCTTCGTCGTAATAGGAGACGGTATCCTCGAGGACTTTCACACCGTGGATCGGGCCGTGTTCGACCAGGTGGTTGACGTCGGTGAGGACGGTCGGGACGGCGAGGTTGGCGTCCACTTCCCTGGACCACGCGTCCTTGGGGACGGACGCGGTCCAGTCGATGCCGTGTCGGTCGATGACACGGACGCTGTAGCAGCCGTTGGGTGACTCTTCGAGGAGGACCGATCCTTCGATGGCGTTCAGGGAGTTGAAGCTGGAATTTCCGAGGCAAAGGTTGCGGGATTGGGTGGTCGTGCTGGTCATTGTCGTTGTTCCTTTCTGTTTGGAGACGGGAGCCGATGGGCGTCCTGGCTGTCGGTTGTCAACCGGAACGCACCCCGCTTGCGGGTTGTGCGGGCCGGTTGACGGCCGGCGGGCGGGGCGTCATGATGGCGAAGTCTTCAACCAGGAAGGGGCAACGGCCATGGGCGGCGCGATCGCCCGCACCCTGTGGTCCATCGTGATGTCCAGGCTCAGCCCATGGGTGGCATCGATGGGCGTGGCGGATCGGGTCAGGTCGGCTGCCACGTGGGGGTATCGGGGGCGACGGCCGGTGTCGTGTCTGTAGCATGCGAGGTGTCCGGGGTGCGGCTTCGCACGTTTTCTCGTGACGGTGCCTCGCGGCCGTTCCTGTGGCGTGGTCCTGTGAGTCCGTGCCACGGGAGGACGGTTACGAGAAAAAAAAGGGGGGAGGGCCCGAAGGCCCTCCCCCATGGGGTCACTGTTCGACCGGCTGCGGATCGTATTGGTACAGGCTGAACTGCGAGAGCTCGTGGATGGTGAGGGGCTCCCTGTCCCTGAGCATCCTGCGGACATTCAGGTAGGTCAGTCCGATGCCGTAGGTGGGATCCTCCTTGAGCAGTTTGCCGGCGCCGGACAGCATGATCTTGTTGATGAGGTCGATGTAGATGGAGGGGATGGCGAGGTCCCTGCGGACGCCGTGCTCATCCTCCTTGTCGCAGGGCCTGCCTTCCATGTAGATGGAGGCCGGCCAGAGGTCGCCGATCCCGTCCACGATCCAGGCGCGGTAGCCTCCGTCCGGGACCTGTTCGATCACAAGCTGCCCTTCGACGGCGCTCAGGGGGAAGAGGCTGGACGTTCCGAGGGGGAAGAAGAGGGATTGGGTGGTCGTGCTGGACATTGTCGCTGTTCCTTTCTGTTTGGAGACGGGAGCCGAGGGGCGTCCTGGCTGTCGGTTGTCAACCGGGAACACGCGGGGGCCCTTTGGGCGCGTGAGCTCGGTTGACGGCCGGCGGGCGGGATGTCATGATGGCGGGAGTTCCAAACAGGAAGGGACAGCGACAGTGGACAGTGCGGCCGCACAAGCCCGGTGGCGCCTCGGAACGTCCAGGCTCCACCTGAGTGGCGTCGAACGGGCTGCGGTCGACGGGGCCCGGACGGCTACCGCACGGATCGGGGACGCGGGCGGCGTCGGGACGGTGTCCGTCTATATGGATGGCGGGTGCGGCAAGGTGGTGGACATGGTGTCCGCGGCCTCGCCGTCCGCTTCATCTGCTTCGGCTTCATCGACGGGATCGTGTTGGACGGTGTCGGCGGACTGGTCAAGCAGGGTCCGGCTATGGTATTGGACGGTCCTGGCTGCATGTGCGCGGGATGTTCGGGGACGGGGGACGCGAGCTGTCCGCGTGGTCTCGCAATTCGGCGTGTGCCGATGCAGTTCGTGGCCGGACGGACGGTGGCCCTGTGGGGGTGGGTCTTCGGGTCCTCCTTGTGTGCTCGTCACCGCAGGTGTCCGCTGTTCTTTTGCCACCTGTGCTTGTGTCGTGCCGGTGTCTGTGGATGATAGGGGTTTCGGCGGACGAGGTGAACCGGGTCCGCAGGAGAGACGGACCCGGTCGGGTTGCAAGGATGTCACGGCGTGGAGGGGTCATAAGCCGCTCATCCACTTGGAGATCAGGTACAGGGGCTCCACGGCGTGGAGTAATGCGAAGAGGCGTCCGGGGTAGGTGAGGAAGAGGGTCGTGGAAGACATTTCGTGGTCCTTTCTGGTTTGAAGACGGCACCGTGGTCGGCGTGGCGGGTGGCCGGTGTCAACCCGGAACGCTCCCCGCTTGCGGGTTGTGCGGGCCGGGTTGACGCCGGACGCCCGACATGCCATGGTGCTGAAGGCTTCAAGCCGGAAAGGACCATGAAATGGGTTCCACGACGGGTGCCGCGCCGTATCCCGGATGGTTCTTCGCATCACTCCATGCCGGGGAGTCGTGCACCGGTGCTCTCCATGTGGATGGGCCGCCGGCCTCCCATGCCGGGACGGCTGCGGAACCCGGTCGGGCCTGTTCCTTCTTGCGGGCCTGGTTCGTCTGGTGCGCCGGAACCCCGTGATGCGTGTCCCACTGTCGGACACCTCTCCCCTGTTGCCGTCTGTTCGTCTGGTATGCGAAGGGGCCGGTCTCCCTTGTTGGGGAGGCCGGCCCTGTGCCTGTTGCCGTCACATCAGTGTTGCGGGTTGGTGTTGAGCATGTCGATGAACCGTTTGCGGGTTTCGCCGCTGCCGTTGCCGCCGAGCAGGTCGTTGTCGATCCAGTCGTAGCCGATGCCGCTCACGAACCAGATGGATCCTCCGTAGATGTATCCGTCCCTGCGGTCGAGGATCGCGGAGCGTACGTGGTCGATGATGCCCTGGCTGCCTTGGTACCATTCGAACAGGCCGGCCCAGAGGAGGCTGTCGACGCTGAACCGGTGGATGGCGTAGATCTCGGTTTCGTCGATTTCCTGCCGTTGCTCGTCGGTGAGGTCGCTGGTGTCGTCGGGGTCGTATCCGGCTTCTCGGATGCGTAGCTGGTCGAGGATTTCCCAGTTGTCGTCATAGTCGGGGTTGTCGGGGTTGAGGAAGTCGCTGGTGTCGATGGTGTCGATCTCGTTGAAGATCCTGTCGTCGAATCGCATGGTGTGCTCCTTTGGTTGTGTGGAAGGACGATTTGCTTTTTCGACCTCTTCGGTCGAGCGGATGCGTATCCCGCGGTCAAGGCGGTTCCGTCATAAGAACCCACCGACCTTTGGTCGTGTGGGGGCGTTGACGGGTTCGCCGGCGCGGGTAGGCTGTCCGCGTCCGAAGAGGACGAAAAGAGAGATGTGGGAGGGCCCCGCCTTGGCGGGGCTCCGTCGGGTCCCGTCGCGCCCGCGTGGCGGGCGTGCGGGCTGCGGGGTTCGGGGTGTCCCCGTCGGGGGTGCCGGGGGCGGGGCCCCTGGCCCGCCGGGGCTGCGGCCGCGAGGCCATCCCTATTGGGGGTGGCCGATGCGGTCGCATCCGTTCGGCGCGGGGCCCCGTAGGGTCCCGCATCCCGTGGGTTGCGGTTCAGTTGCGGCCTCGGCGTTCGAGGACTCGGGCGCGGCGTTCGGGGCTGTCGTAGGTGGGCGGCATCTCGGTGTCGGAGGCGTGCCTGGCGGTGTGCCGGTACTGGTCGGGGTGGCGGATCATGTCGACGATGGCGGCGAGGCCGAACGGCGCGACCACGAGCGCGGCGAACAGCATGGTGCCGGCGACGGTTTCGCCGTCGAGGTTTTCGGTGAACAGGATGGTGTTGATGAAGTCCCACATGGCGTGTGCTCCTTGACTGGTCTAGAAATGCCGATTGTGTTTTTTGCCCTCTTCGGGCAGCGAAAGCGCATCCCGCGGTCAAGCGGGTTCCGTCATAAGAAC
>NZ_PEBH01000007.1 GCF_008698235.1 Bifidobacterium rousetti | reverse complement strand
CGACCGCCATACCCCGCACGCCATGGCCGCCTGCCACGAGGCGTCCGATCCTATAGGGGCGGGCGAAATGCGCTCGTGCAGGGCGGTCATATAGGATCGGGCGAGAAATGGGGCGGCGTGGGGGTCGAAACATCCGATCCCGTAGGATCGGGCGGTTTGGATAGCTCTGGGGGAGAGTTGTTTATAGTGTGAGGTAATGTATAGGGGATTAATCAGGCCGGTGACGCTGCCGGTCTGTCGGAATATGTACGGGATGGATGAGCCGGAGGCATGTATGGGGTTCGAGCAGGAGGCATACGACGAGTTGGTCGCCAAGGTGTGGTGCCGCAGGTCGGACATGCAGCGCGAGGTGACGCGCGGCTCGCACGGTGAGCATTTCATCATCCGCCAGCTCGCGGTTCGTGGCGTGATGACCCCCTCGCAGATCGCCGACTCCCTGCGCGTGAGCTCCGGCCGCGTGTCCACCGTGCTGTCCGCGCTGGAGAAAAAGGGCATGGTCATACGTGAGCCCGATCCCGACGACCGCCGCGTCGTGCATGTGCGGCTGACCGACGCCGGGCGGGAGACCGCGCGGCGCGATATGGAGGAGATGCGTTCGGCGGTGTGCTGGATCTTCTCGCAGATGGGGGAGCGACGTACGCGCGAGTTCGTCGACCTCTCGCGCGAGTTCATAACCTACATGTCGATCTGCCACCCGGGCGAGCCGCGCCCCACCGCCGACGAGGTGCGTAAGGCGTTCGAGCAGTAGGCGGGTGGTGTTCCTCTGGCTCCCCTTGTCAGGGGAGCTGGCCCGCGAAGCGGGTCTGAGGGGTAGTCGGGCGGAGGGGATGTTGGTGGTTGGTTCTCCCGTCTGGCTCCCTCTGTGGGGGCTGGCCCGCGAAGCGAACAGCGAGAGCTGTTTGCAGGCAACGTGCGAGCCGATAGGCGGGCCGCAGCGCATCTGTAATTACGGGACTGGCTGTCAGCGTAGCCGACTGGGGGAGAGGCGTGGCGCGAATCCGCTGTCTGCGGATGTCTTGTCAGGACACGCCCAGAATCGCGTGTAATATCTCTGGGTGTAAGTAATTTAATACTCAGAACTATTTCGGAGGGCTGGTGCGCACGATCGGAACGTTCTGACCGGAGTCTGAGGCGGCATGTGTGGGATGACCGCCGTCAACCCGCCTAGGTCCGGCCCGTACCCGATCCGATCCGGTTCGCAACTCAACCCACAGCCCATAACTCAACTCAGCCCATAACTCAACTCAATCCAACCCAAACAGGGGGAATGCCAATGCTTCGCATCATGAAATACCTCTCCAAAGCGGAGGTCGGGCAGATGCTCATCGCCCTGGTGACCATCGTCGGACAGGTCTACTTCGACCTGAAGCTGCCCGATTACATGTCCGACATCACCACGCTCGTCGAGACACCGGGCAGCGAGATGGCCGACATCTGGATCGCCGGCGGCAAGATGCTGTTCGTCTCGCTCGGCTCGGTCGCCTGCGCAGTCGTCACCGGCTTCATCGCCGCGCGCGTCGCCGCCAGCTTCGGCCAGCGCCTGCGATCGCTCGAATTCCGTAAGGTCGAATCGTTCGGCCCCGCCGAGATGGGCCGCTTCTCGACCGCAAGCCTCATCACCCGCTCGACCAACGACATCACGCAGATCCAGATGTTCATCACGATGGGCCTCCAGCTCATCGTCAAATCGCCGATCATGGCGGTCTGGGCGATCGCCAAGATCGCGGGCGACGGCATGGAATGGACGCTCGCCACGGCGGTCGCGGTCGTCGTGCTGCTCGTCACCATCGTCATCCTCATGGCGCTCGTCATGCCGAAGTTCAGGGCGATGCAGGCCCTGACCGACAACATCAACCTCGTGGCGCGCGAGAACCTCACCGGCCTGAGGGTCGTGCGCGCGTACAACGCCGAGGACTATCAGGAATCCAAGTTCACCAAGGCCAACAAGGACCTCACCGACACGCAGCTGTTCACCAACCGCGCGATGGCCATCATGATGCCGCTCATGAACAGCGTGATGAACGGCCTGATGCTCGCCGTCTACTGGATCGGCGCGTACCTCATCGACGCGGCCGCCCTGACCGACAAGCTCACCGTGTTCTCCAACATGGTCGTCTTCTCCAGCTATTCCGTGCAGGTCATCATGAGCTTCCTGCTCATGAGCATGGTGTTCGTGCTCTGGCCGCGCGCCGACGTGTCCGCGCAGCGCGTGATGGAGGTGCTGAACACCGATCCGATCGTCAAGGACGGATCTGGCGTCGCGCGTGAATCGACCGCCGACGACGTTGTTTCCCGTGAAACATCGCACGCCGGCGACGTCGCTCGCGGCGAGACCCGCGGCGAGGTCGAGTTCCGCGACGTGAGCTTCACCTACCCCGAATCGCGCGAGCCGATGCTCGAGCACATCTCGTTCAAGGCGATGCGCGGCCAGACCGTCGCGTTCATCGGCTCGACCGGCTCCGGCAAGTCGACCCTCATCAACCTCGTGCCGCGCTTCTACGACGCGACCCACGGCCAGGTGCTCGTCGACGGCGTCGACGTGCGCGACTACACGCTCAAGGACCTGCGCGACCGCATCGGCTACGTACCTCAGCGCTCCGTGCTGTTCAAGGGCACCGTCGCGGGGAACATCAGCTACGGCGACGAGACGCACGACGGACTCGACGTCGGCGACACCGCCCGCATCCGCGAGGCCGCCGACGTCGCGCAGGCCACGGAATTCGTCGAACGCATGGATGCCGGCTTCGACTCGCCGATCGCGCAGGGCGGATCGAACGTGTCCGGCGGTCAGAAGCAGCGCCTGTCCATCGCCCGCGCCGTCTACCGCGACCCGGAGATCCTGATCTTCGACGACTCGTTCAGCGCGCTCGACTTCAAGACCGACCGCGAGGTGCGCGACGCGCTCGCGACCCACGCGAAGGACGCGACCAAGCTCATCGTCGCCCAACGCATCGGCACGATCATGAACGCCGACCTCATCGTCGTGCTCGACGAGGGGCGCGTTGTCGGCGAAGGCACGCATCGCGAATTGCTCGAGAACTGCGAGGTCTACCGCCAGATCGCCCTGTCCCAGCTCGGCCAGACCGAGCTGACCGCCTGACGCCGCGATAGACGAATCACCGGAATCACCCGAATCGAAACGAAAGGACTTCACCATGCCAAAAGGAATGGGACACGGCGGGCCGGGACGCGGCCCCGTCGAGAAACCGCAGAACTTCGGCGAAACCATGGGCAAGCTCGTGCGCTTCTGCCGCAACTACGTACCCGTCGTCATCATCGCGCTGGTGCTCGGCGCGGCCGGCACGATCGGCCAGATCATCGGACCGGACAAGCTCAAGGACATGACCAACGAGATCGCCAAGGGCCTGCCCGCGATGGTCCACGGCAGGCCGGTCATGGGCGCCGTCGACTTCGACGCGGTCTCGCGCATCGGCTTCACGCTCATCGCCCTGTACGCCGGGTACGCGATCCTGAACTACATCCAGAGCTGGCTCATGGCATCCGTCACCCAGCGCACCGCACAGCGGCTGCGCGAACGGATCAGCGTCAAGATCAACAAGCTGCCGCTGAGCTACTTCGACAAGGTCAGCTATGGCGACGTGCTCTCGCGCATCACCAACGACGTCGACGCGATCGGCCAGACCCTCGGCCAGTCGCTCGGATCGCTCATCACATCGGTCACGCTGTTCGTCGGCGCGCTCGTCATGATGTTCTACAACAACGTGATCATGGCGCTCGCCGCGATCGGCTCCAGCCTCATCGGACTGGTGCTGATGATGGTGATCATGAAGGCGTCGCAACGCTACTTTGCCCGCCAACAGGCGGCGCTCGGCGACGTCAACGGACACGTCGAGGAGATGTACTCCGGCCACCTCATCGTCAAGGCGTACAACGGCGAGGACGACTCGATCGAACGCTTCGAGCGGTACAACGCCGACCTGTACGACTCCGGCTGGAAGTCGCAGTTCCTCTCCGGGCTCATGATGCCGCTCATGATGTTCGTCGGCAACCTTGGCTACGTCGTCGTGTGCGTCGTCGGCGCCGCGCTCGCGATGAACGGATCAATCGAATTCGGCGTGATCGTCGCGTTCATGATGTACGTGCGACTGTTCACGCAGCCGCTCAGCCAGTTCGCGCAAGCGTTCCAGAACCTCCAGCGCTGCGCCGCCGCGTCCGAGCGCGTGTTCGGCTTCCTTGAGGAGCCGGAGATGGCCGACGAATCGGCCAAGCCCGCGCTGCTCGGCACGAAGCACGCGGGTGGGCGCGAGGTGAGGGGCGACGTCGAATTCGACCACGTGCGCTTCGAATACGAACCCGACAAGCCGATCATCCACGATTTCTCCGCATCCGTGAAGGCCGGCCAGAAGGTCGCGATCGTCGGCCCGACCGGCGCCGGCAAGACCACGATGGTCAACCTTCTCATGCGCTTCTACGAGATCGCGGGCGGGCGCATCGCGATCGACGGCGTCGACACCGCGAGGGTGCCGCGCTGGAACGTGCACGAACAGTTCTCGATGGTGCTGCAGGACACCTGGGTGTTCCACGGCACCGTGCGCGAGAACATCGCCTACGCCAAGCCCGGAGTCACGGACCGGCAGATCGAGGAGGCGTGCAAGGCGGTCGGCCTGCACCACTACATCATGTCCCTGCCGGACGGCTACGACACCGTGCTCGACGAGAACACGTCCCTGTCCGCCGGGCAGAAGCAGCTGCTGACCATCGCCCGCGCGATGGTGCAGGACGCGCCGATCCTGATCCTCGACGAGGCGACATCCTCGGTCGACACGCGCACCGAGGAACTCATCCAGAAGGCGATGGACGCGCTCACCGTCGGACGCACCTCGTTCGTGATCGCCCACCGCCTCTCCACGATCCGCGACGCCGACATGATCCTCGTCATGAACCACGGCGACGTGATCGAGCGCGGCACCCACGAGCAGCTGCTCGAGGCGGGCGGCTTCTACGCCGACCTCTACAACAGCCAGTTCGCGCTCGCGGGCTGAGCCGAGCGAGGGCAGGATTGAGTCCGGCCGTAGGGCCGGTCCGTGATTGCAGGGGCCGGAGGCGAGCCGCGGGCCGTGAGGCGTTCGGTGCATGATCCGGGGTAGATTCGATGGTGGACGGGCCGTCGTCGACCGGCGGCCCGGGCGCAGGGACATCGGGTCGCAGGAAGGGGCGTACCGGTCATGAACATTCCGATTCTCCTCGTCACCATTGTGTTCGGGGTCCTGGTGATCGTCGCGGCCGTCGCGGCCGTGGTGGTCGCCGTGGCGGGCAATAGGAGACTCAGGCGGTCCGATCGGAGAGCTGGGCGGGCCGATGCGGCCGACGACGATCCCGCGCGCAAGGTCGTGTTTTCGAAGGAGACGACCGACGCGGACACGGGGGAGACGGTGCTCACCGTCGTCACGGCCGATGGGATGACGACCGTGACCCGCACGACGGCCGACGGACGCACCACGGAGATGCACACGAGGGCCGATCTGCCCGAAGGTTCCCTGGAGGGGTTGGCGCGGTCGGTCGGCGCCGAATACCTGCAGCATATGGGCAGCAACGCGCTGTACTGGCGGATGAAGGAGATGAAGGACCGGTCGGATGACGCGGGATCGTCTCGCGTGCTTGAGATGGAGAATGGCGGGGTCGCCGGTTTCGGGTTCGCCGGCATCACTGGCTTCATCGGGAACGACGACGAGCTCGCGCGAACGGCCGCGGCGCATCGCATCTGGCTGCCGGGCGCCCTCGATCGTATCGGTCATTTCGGTACGCGCATGATCGACGACTACATGCGTGGCGGCACCGCGTACGGCACGCTGAGCGCGTACACGTTCCGCCGCGATCGCGACCAGTTCGAGGCGGCGTCGCTGACCGCCGAGGATGCGTACGCCTTCGTCTACGACATGTGCCGGTTCGGCCGGTTCGGTTCATCGGGGATACCGGCCGAACCGGGGATGGTGGACGATTCGGAGATTCCGCAATGGCGCGAGGACATGGCCGCGCTTGCGAAGGCCGCCGAGGCGACCGGCGAGCAGGACATCGATCGGTCCGATGTACAGGACGACTTCGGCAACGCGCATCACCTGATCATCATCAAAGCGGAAATGTCCCTGTCCTACGCGACATACATCGCGCTCTACCGCGCCTTCGCCCGCTGCGTTAGCCGCGTTCCCCGGTGAAGAAATCGCCGGGGAAGCCGGCTGATCGCACGGCGGTGCGGTCGGAGTTGAGGACAGCGCACTCGAACGCCGCGTAATCAGGGGTCGCGACGCGCGTGGTGTTGGATTTGGAGGCTATGACGCGCGCGGTGCTGGGCGGAGCATTGTACGAGGTGCTGTTGCGGTAGGTGGTGCCTTGTGCTGTGCTGCGGTGGATGCCTTGCGAGTCGCCTCGTGAAGCCGTGTATGCGGCCAGCCGTTCGTGCAGCTGGTTCGGGGGCGTGGTGAACAGGGCCGTGGCCACGCCGTCGGCGAGCGCGGTGGGATACGGCTGGTTGGCGTCCACGTACACCCATGTGGCGGCGACGTCGTGCTCGGGCAGGCCGTCGACGGCGTTGAGCAGGTGATGGAGCCGGTGGCCGGCTGCCTCCCAGTGGCGTCGGCTGGGGGCGCTCGCGCAGAACGCGCCCGCGTCAACCCGCGCGGTGCCGACTGCGTTCTCGGTGTTGGCTGGGTCCTCGAGCGCGATGGTCAGCGGTTGGTCGGGGGATTGGATGAGCAGGTCCCCGCCCGCGTCGATGACGTAAGGATCGGGGCCTGGGCCGGAGGTGATGCCATCGGTGCTCTCCATGAACCGCTGCGCGATGAGGTCGACGAGATAGCCCTTGCCGCATGCGCCGAAGTCGAGCACCACCGGGTGGCGGGTGATGAGCGTCGTGCCGTGTCGCTCCACGTCCTCGCGCCAGGTCGCGCGCCCGTGCGCCGCACCGAGATTCCATCCGGTTGCGGGCGCGAGCGCGTCGGGGGAAAGATGGAACGAGTACCGCGCGTCGTAGCCCAGTCGGATCAGGTCCTCGCCGATGCATGGGTCGATCGCGCCGTCGGTGGCGTGGACGAGTGCATCGTACAGGTCGAAGAGCGGACCGGCCCAGTCGGGGAAGTCGAACGAGCCGCCGTGTGCCGCGCGGCGCATTTCGTCGACGAGCGAGTGCATGCGGAAGCGGGAGAGCGCCTGTTCGTACTCGTCGATGAGGATGTCGATCGCGTCGTAGTTCGAGATGCCGTGATTCTCCGCGGAGGACGAGCCTCCGACCACGAAGCCGTCCGGGTCGAGCGGCGACTGGATCAGCAGTCCGGTGCCGAGCGCGTGAGGGAAGGCCATTGTGTGCGGTACGGGCGAGGCGGGTGTGCTCATACGTCTCATCGTAAGGGGTTGGCGCCAGAACGCAGCCATCGTTTGGTGAATAGTTGAAGCCGCTTGCGCAGTCGGAAGCCACGCTTGGCGCATAGGTCGAGTACAGAACGGTTTGCCGGAATTGCAGAGTGCTGGAATTCCGCGGTTTTTCAACGCTCCGGACGGTAGGAAACGGCGGTTGTACCGGAACCTCCCGCCAAGCGGCGTCGTTGACTGCGCAAGCGACGTGTCTATATACCAAGTGTGGTTTTCGATTGCGCAGACATAGGCTCCGAACGACCATGCTACGATTGACACTGTGTCAACTCGAGGTGTCGGAGCAAGGGTGCGCGGCGGCCGGTGCAACGGCCGGTGTATGCCGTATGCAGGTAATTGGTCCTGCCGACACGACGATAATCGGACACGTCGGAAAACACGTCACGGAGGTGTGGTGATGAACGATAAGACGGTGACGGCAGTGAAGCCCGTCGCGGCGACCGGTACAGACGATGAGGTCGGTGCAATGAGGGAGCCGCGCGTCAAGGATCTGCCGGGCGCCAGGATCTGGGCGTTTGCGGTCGGGCAGTTCGGCTGGGCGCTGCTGAGCGGCATCATCTCGAACTGGCTTGTCTACTTCTACCAGCCGGACAATGAGACCATCGCGCAGGGGCAGACCGTGTTCGTGCCGCAGGGCCTCGCGATCCTCGGCGTCGTGACCGTCGTCGGCGGCATCACCGCGTTCGCGCGCTTCTTCGACGCGTTCGTCGACCCGGCCGTCGCCTCGCTGTCCGACCGGTGCGACGCGCGATCCGGCCGTCGCATGCCGTTCCTCAAATTCGCCGCCGCCCCGCTCGCGCTTGTCACCGTGCTCGTGTTCTGGAGCCCGGTGAACGGCACGAGCTGGGTGAACGCCGCCGTCCTGTTCGTCACCGTGATCGGCTACTACATCGCGCTCACGTTCTACTGCACGCCGTACAACGCGCTGATCGCCGAGCTCGGTCACGATTCGAAGCAGCAGCTCGCGATCTCCACGGCGATCTCGTTCACCTGGGTCGCCGGCACCGCGGTCGCGTATGTCGCGCCGGTCATCTGGGGCGGGTTCGTCGGCCCGTTCGGCCGTGTCGGCGCGATCCGCCTGACGTTCACGATCATGGCGGTCGTCGCCTGCCTGTGCATGCTCGTGCCGCCGCTGACGATCAACGAGCGTGACTACGTCGATTCGAAGCCGACCTCCGAGTCGACCGTCGAATCGCTCAAACAGACCTTCTCTGACGGCGAGTTCCGCAAGTTCGTGTGCTCCGACGTGGTCTACTGGGTGGCGATCACCACGTTCCAGACCGGTCTGCCGTTCTTCGTGACGAGTCTGTTGAAGCTCCCCGAGACCACGACGACCATCTACTTCGTGCTGATGACCGGCGTGTCGGTGCTGTTCTACGTGCCGGTCAACGTCCTCGCGAACCGCGCGGGCAAGAAGCGACCGCTGCTCGCCGCGTTCGTGATCTTCACCTGCGCGTTCGCGTTCGCCGGCGCGCTCGGCTCGGGCGCGGTGTCGTTCATCCCGCCGATGGCGCAGGGCCTGATCCTGTCGGTCGCGGGTGCGATCCCGATGGCCGCGTTCGGCATCCTGCCGCAGGCGATCGTCGCGAACATCGCCGACGCGAGCTCGAAGACCACCGGCCAGGACCGTCAGGGCATGTTCTACGCGGCGCGCACGTTCGCGATGAAGATGGGTCAATCCGTGGCGATGCTGCTGTTCACCGGCGTCTCGACGATCGGCATGGCCTCCGGCGCCGGCTACCGCATCGCCGCCGTGTGCGCCGCGGTGCTGTGCGCGATCGGCGGCGTGGTCTTCGCCTTCTACGACGAGCGCAAGGTGCTCGCCGTGCTGGAGGGCTGACGGCCGGCAGCCGGCTATGCGGCGTGCTGACGGCCGGCGGTGGATTCGCGGACGCGCAACGTGAACGGCGCGGTGTCGACGGTGATCGGGTCGTCGGCGTTCGGCGCGTCGCCTGACGGGGAGGACGCCGGCGCGTTCACGTCGTACGCGCCTCCTGCGCTCTGGCGTCCGGTGCCGCGTCGTTCCAGCTGTTCCATCAGCCGGTCGACGATGGTCTCCGCCATCGCGGGCATGTCGATGTCGATCGTCGACAGCGACGGCGTGGCGATCGCGCCGTACGTCGTGCCGTCGAACCCGATGACCTTGACGTCCTCCGGCACCTTGAGTCCCCTGTCCGCGAGTCCGCGGATCGCCCCGAGCGCCACCACGTCGGACATGCCGAACACGCCGTCGAAGCGTTCCCCGGCGTCGATGAGGTCGTGGATCGCCTGTCGCGCCTGGTCGTAGGTCCATTCGACGGGCGCGCACAGCGGGGCGTCGATCGGGGCACCGGCATCCCGTACGGCCCGCATCGCCCCCGCCAGCCGCAGACCGCCGACGGTCCGGGGCGTTCCGTTGTCGGGGGAGTCACCGCGTCCGGCGGCGTCGCCCTTTCGTCCATCCCCATCATCCGCGATCATGGAAGTCGCATCGGCCCCCGCTCCGAGGATCAGCGGCCGTCGCACGCCGGTCGACAGCAGATGCGCGACCGCCTGCCGCGCCCCCTCGTAGTTCGGCGTGTTCACCGTGGACGCCTGCGGGTGCGGCGCGCAGGCGTCGATGAGGATGAGCGGCCGTTGCTGCGCGAGACGTTGCGCCTCGGCGTCGTCGAGCTTCGGCGTGGCGAGGATGAGGCCGTCGCAGAACAGGCTGTTGGCCGGGGTCATCGCGGACTTCTCGTTCTCGGCCGAATACAGCGACTGCCGTATCAGCGTCTGCATGCCGTGCCGGTCCGCCGCGCGCGACACCTCCTTGGCGAGTTCGCCGTAGAAGGGTGAGTCGAGGTCCTGCACGATGAATTCGATGATGTTGTTGCGCCCCGAACTCAGCGCGCGGGCGGCCAGATTGGTCTGGTAGTTGAGCTCGTTCGCTGTGCGGATGATGCGTTCGCGCACGGCCTCGCTGACGTTCGATTTGCCGCGCAGCGCGTTCGAAACCGTCATTTTCGAGACGCCGGCGGCGTGCGCGATGTCCAGTAAGGTGACCATGCCCATCTCCCTGATGCGGATGCCGTCACGTCACGTCACGTCGTGTCGCGTGTCGCGTGTCGCGGCGTGGTGTGCGTATTTGACAACTTCAGTGTACCGGTATACTCTTGGGTTTACCGGTAAGTGTACCGGTAAACATAAACGACATGGAAGACGGAAGGCAGCCGATCCCGAGCGGTTGTGCATGGAAGCAAAGGAGCGTCATATGTCCATGGGGATGTCGATGAGGAAGTTGGCCGCAGCCGGTCTCGCGGCGGCGACGTTGTTGTCGGTGGCCGCGTGCGGCGGCCAGTCCGCGTCCAACACCGCGGGAGGTTCCGCGGACGGCGGCAAGACCGAGATCACGGTGTGGGCGTGGGAGCCGCTCATCTCCAAGACCGTCGAGGGCTTCGAGAAGGAGAACCCGGACATCACGGTCAAGGTGGTCAACGCCGGCACCAACAACGACGAGTACACCGCGCTGTCCAACGCGGTCAACGCCGGATCGGGCGCCCCGGACCTCGTCCAGCTCGACTACAACGCGGTCCCGCAGTTCGCCTACTCCGACGCGCTCGAGGACCTGAGCCAGTACGGCGGCGACAAGATCCTCGACAAGTTCACCACCGGCGCGCAGGCCGGCGTCACCGTGGACGGCAAGATGTACGGCATGCCGATGGGCACCGGCCCGATGGCGCTGTTCTACAACAAGGAGATCTTCGACAAGGCCGGCGTCACCGAGGCGCCGAAGAGCTGGGACGAGTACTACGAGGCGGCCAAGAAGATCCACGCGCTCGGCTCCGACTACTACATCACCTCCGATTCGGGCGACGCCGGCTTCGCGATGTCGATGATCTGGCTCGCCGGCGGCCAGCCCTTCAAGGTGGACGGCAGCAAGGTTTCCATCGACCTGACCGGCGACTCCGGTGTGAAGGCGTTCGCGCAGTTCTGGCAGAAGATGATCGACGAGGATCTGATCGACACCAAGACCGCCGGCTGGTCCGACGACTGGTACAAGTCCCTCAACACCGGCCACATCGCCTCGCTGATGACCGGCGCTTGGATGCCGATCACCCTTGAGGGCAGCGTCACCGACGCCGCCGGCAAGTACCGCGTGGCCAACACCCCGACCCCGGACGGCTCGGCTGTGAACTCCGAGAACGGCGGCGGCGCGCTCGCCGTGGTCAAGGGCTCGAAGAACGCCGAGGCCGCCTACAAGTTCGCCGAATACGTCGGCCTCGGCGGCGGCAACAAGACCTTCACCGAAGGCGGCAGCTTCCCGCCCGACACCGCCACCCTCGAGGAGTCCTCCTTCACCGACAAGACCAGCGACTACTTCGGTGGCCAGAAGGTCAACGAGGTGCTCGCCGAAGGCGCCAAGAACGTCAAGGAATCCTTCACCTTCCTGCCGTTCCAGGTGTACGGCAACTCCATCTACGCCGACACCGTCGGCAAGGCCTTCAGCGGCGACGGCACGCTGATGGACGGCTTCAAGGACTGGCAGAACAAGCTCGTCGAGTACGGCGACGGTCAGGGCTTCGAAGTGAACAAGTGATCCACTGACTCAGACTTCGCGCTCGCGGGCGTACCGCTGACCGGCGAGCGCGACCGACCGAAAGCGCACGGCTCTCTACTCCTTCCTTGGGCCGTGCGCTTTTTGTTTGATTGATATACGACACATGGAGGATGAACCGTGTCCGACACGCGATACCTGTACGCCTACTTCCATGGCGATGACGCCCTCGACGACGATCAGCAGGTGCGTTTCGCCGTCAGCGACGACGCCCTGCGTTGGCGGGCCCTCAACGGCGGGGCTCCCGTCCTGCGTTCGTCCATTGGCGACGGCGGCGCGCGCGACCCGTTCCTCGTGCGGCTGCCGCACGGCGGGTTCGTGCTGATCGCCACGGATCTCAACACGAAGCACCCCCGCTATGCGGCCGCCGACGGCACCCCCGACTGGGATGTGATGCAGGTGCGCGGCAGCCACGCGATGCTCGTGTGGCGCTCCGACGACCTCGTCTCGTGGCGCGGCCCGGAGTCCGTCGACATGGCGGGCGATCTGCCGCTCGGTAACGTGTGGGCGCCGAAGGCCACCTTCGTGCCCGATCGCGACGCCTTCCTCGTGTACTGGTCGAGCGCGTGCGCGGCGGACGGCTACGCCAGGGAGCGCGTCTACGCCCGGTGGGCCCGCGATTTCGCGGTGTTCTCCGATCCGTTCCTGCTCATCGAGCGGAGCCATTCGTGCATCGACGCCGAACTGACGCTGTGGCGTTCCGCTTCCGTCCCCGGCGACGGCGGTGATTCCGGTGACTGCTGGGTGCTCTATCTCAAGAACGAGACCGACAAGACGATCGGCGTTTACCGGTCGCCGGAGCTGCTCGCCCCGGGCGTTGTATACGTTGCGGGCGTCAGCGCCCTCTCCCCGTCCTTCGCGCGCGTCCCCCAATGCGGGATCGACGGACTGCGCGGCGTCGAGGGGCCCTCGGCGGTTCGCCTTGCCGATGGACGCGCCCTGCTGTACCTCGACGAATACATGGGTGCCAAGAAGGGCTATTTCCCCCTGATCGGCGACGACCCGACAAGACCGGACTCCTTCCATCCTGTGCCCGGGGGCGCGTACCTCATGCCGGACGGCGCCCGCCACGGCTCCATCCTGCCGGTCTCCCGCGAGGAGGGGGAGCGGCTGGTCCGCGCGTTCGGGTGAACGGCGCGCGTGTACCGCATCGGATCGCCCGTCAAACCGTCTTGCGATGCGGAACGGGGATGAGACGGGAGGGTATGATGTCCGAATAGTGAGATGAGCTGATTCGTGAGGTGGACCGATTTTCGGCCGTTTTCCGCGGGTTCACCCTTTCGACAACCCCGTGAAAACCCGACTACCTCACGGACGGCGAAAAATCAAGACTGTTGTTCCAAGAATTTCTTATCTATCCTGTGGGCAGTTTTGGATTAGAGAGGAATTCAATCATCATGTCTTCACGCGCGTTCGCTGTGCTCAAACGCGCCTCGACGGGATTACGCAAGGGAATGTGCGCGTCCGCCGCGGCGCTGCTGGCCGTGCTCATGATCGCCGCGCTCGCCGTCGCCCCGCGCGCCGCCTCCGCCGCCGAGTCGTCGACCAGCTCCGCCACCGACTACGAGTCGTGGACCGCCGTCGCCAAGGCGATGGACAAGCAGCTCCAGTCCGGCATCAATGAGTACAAGTCCGGCAACACCGCGGGTTCCACCTCCGACTTCATGGCCGCGTACAACACGATCTACGTGGCCTCCAACTTCACCGCCGTGGTCAGCCAGACGATCGGCGCCGACAAGCAGGCCGCCCAGCAGCAGGCGTTCCAGGACATCCAGAACCTCTCCTACGTGCCCGGCAACGACGCGCAGATCGACGAGAAGATCACCGCGCTGACCGCCGACCTCGACGCCACCGGCCAGCAGCTCGACGCCAATGCGCAGCTCGCCAAGCCGCGCGCCTACGCCAAGGCCCTGCAGGAGCAGCTCGCCAAGGAGCGCAAGGAACTCGACGCCAAAAAGAAGAAGAACCCGGGCAAGGGCAACCGTTCCTGGACCGACGTGGCCAACGAGATGACCCCGATCCTCGACAACGCCTATAAGGCGTACGAGAAGGGCGACGGCGCCAAGGGCGCGACCCTCGTCAACAACGCCTACTACCAGTACTACGAGAAGCTCGGCTTCGAGAAGAACGTGATGAACGCCATCAGCGGCAGCCGCGTCTCCGAGGTCGAATACCAGTTCAAGATGTCCCGCAAGGCGATGAACACCGGCGCCTCCCCCAAGGAGACCAAGAAGCTCATCGACGACCTGAAGGCCATGCTGGTCAAGGACGCGGGCATCCTCGACGGCGGAACCGCCGACAAGGAGGGCGGCTTCACCAAGTTCATCACCAGCGCCGTCGGCCAGTCGTTCATCATCCTCGTGCGCGAGGGTCTTGAGGCGCTGCTCGTCGTCGCCGCCGTGATCGCCTACCTCGTCAAGTCCGGCAACAGGAAGCTCACCAAGTGGATCTACGTCGGCGTGCTCGTCGGCCTCGCCGGTTCCGGCGTCATCGCAGTGATCTTCGGCCTGCTGTTCGGCGGCTCCGGCCCGCAGCAGGAGATCATGGAGGGCGTGTGCGCGCTCGTGGCCATGTGCATGCTGCTGTGGACCAGCAACTGGATGCTCAACAAGAGCTCGGTCGAGGCGTGGAACCGCTACATCAGGACCAAGACCGAAGCGGCCGTCAAGACCGCCTCCTCGCAGGCCGAATCCGGTGAGCAGATCGCGTTCGGCACGGTCGTCTCGCTCGCGATGCTGAGCTTCCTCGCCGTGTTCCGCGAGGGCGCCGAAACCGTGATCTTCTACGAGTCGATCTACTCGATGAGCCAGGATTCGAAGGGCATGTGGACCGGCGGCATCGCCGCGGCCGTCGTGCTCGTCATCATCTTCCTGATCATCCGATTCACGTCGGTGAAGATCCCGATCGGACCGTTCTTCCTCGTCACGTCGATCCTCATGTCCGTGCTCGTGGTCGTCTTCGCCGGCGGCGGCGTGCACGCGCTGATCGAGGGCGACGCGCTCCCGGCCATCTACCTGCAGGGCGTGCCGACGAACGACTGGCTCGGCTTCTACCCGTACGTCGAGTGCATCGTGGCGCAGGTGCTTGCCGCCATCGCCGTGATCGCGCTGTTCGTGGTCGGCTTCATCAAGCAGCGTCGGCTCAAGGCGTCCGCGAACGCCGGAGCCGTTGCCGCGAAGTGACCGGCCGAATCCACTATCCGCCCATACAGACTTTCCCGAGTAATCGATAATTCAACAACCAACCAATCTGTGAACTCCAATCACAACCCAACATAGGAGAGAACAAGAAATGATGAAGAACAAGAAGATGGCCGCTCTGCTCGGCCTGCTGCTCGCCGGCTCGATGACCTTCACGATGGCCGCCTGCGGTTCCTCCAACACCAGCACCGCCGACACGAAGTCGGACTCCTCCTCGCAGTCCTCCGACTCCTCCAGCTCGGACTCCTCCAGCTCCGATGACGCCGCCGCCTCCGACGCCGGCGCCGGCTTCGAGGAGGTCCCGGTCGGCCCGTCCGGCACCGCCGAGGAGCAGGATCAGGAGGCCGGCCCGCTGACCGTCGGCGCCGTCTACTTCCAGCCGATCGACATGGAGCCGTCCTCCATGGGCCTCAAGGCCGCGGACGCCTCCTTCCACCTCGAGGCCGACATCCACGCCAACGAGAAGGGCACCGAGCTCGGCTACGGCAAGACTGACTTCATCCCTGACCTGACCGTCAACTACACGATCATCGACAAGTCCACCGGCAAGGAAGTCGAGGGCGGCACCGCCACCTCCGGTACCTTCATGCAGATGAACGCCTCCGACGGCCCGCACTACGGCGCCAACGTCAAGCTCGACAAGGCCGGCACCTACCAGCTGAAGCTCTCGATCGAGTCCCCGGCCAAGAAGGGCTGGATGCTCCACGTCGACCCGGAGACCGGCGTCAAGGGCCACTTCTGGACCGAGCCGATCGAGGTCACCTTCGACAACTGGGAGTACACCCCGCGTCAGTGGTAATTTCGGCCGCGAAACGGCGGAAATCACCACGGCGGAGTGATTGTCTCCGCCACCTAACAACCCAACAGAGCCCCCTCAACCTAAGAGGGGGCTTTCGGCCGATAAGGCGCATAGTATTCTGCGCCCGGAAGTCCGTTATCGCATTGACTACCCCTCAGACCCGCTTCGCGGGCCAGCTCCCCTGACAAGGGGAGCCGAGGGCGCGCAGGACAATCCAAAACCCCACAAGGAAAGGGCGCCGAATGCTTGAACAATTCGTTGCGGTGATGCCGGGGACGCTGGCCCCCGCGTTGCTGGTCATGTGCCTGAGCGTGATGCTCACGGTCGGCGAGGGCAAGGACAAGCCGATCAGCTCCCATTGGCGCCTGTGGGGATTCATCCTCGGCACGGTCGCGGCCATCGTGTTCGCGGCCCTGCGCGCCACGGCCGTCATCAACCAGCGCACCTTCGTCAACCAGCCGGTCCTTACGGTCGCCGTCGTCGTCGACCTGCTCGCGATCGCCGCGGTGATCGCCTCCCCGTGGATCGTCAAGGACTGGCGCAAGCACGCGATCTGGATGCACCTCGCCAACCTGGTGTCCGCGATCGCGATCGCCCTGACCCTCTTCTACGCCCTGCCGGACGTGATCCTCCAGCTGACGATCTGGGTGGAGCCGGACGCCCCGATCTTCACCTCCGACATGCTGCTGCGCGCCCTCGGCTTCCTGCTCGGGCTCGCCGCCTCGACGGTCGTCGCCCTGATCTTCCGCACGATGCGCTCGACGGCCGTGCGCGTCTCGTTCACCGTCGCCTCGGTGCTGATGATGGCGATCCTGTTCATCCAGCACGCGACCGGCCTGCTGCAGATGATCCAGGCCCACTCCCTGTACTTCCCGCGGTTCCTGTTCCAGCCGCTCGTCTTCTCGATCAACCACAACCAGCAGATGATCATGGTGCAGGCGCTGGTGTTCGCTATCCCGGCCGTCGCCTCGATGGTCGCGGGATTCCGCATGAAGACGAAGCCCGAGCCCGGCGTCAACGAGGCGACCGTGCGCCGTCACAAGGCGTTCCGCCGCCGCGCGATCGCCTCCGCCGTGTGGAGCCTCGTCGCGATGATCGGCGTGACCCTGACGCTCACCGTCGGCGTGTCCGCCACCACCCAGCAGATCACCCTCTCCCCGCCGGAGGACTACTCGTTGAAGGACGGCGTCGCGACGATCACGTTCGCGCAGGTCGGGGACGGGCACCTGCACCGCTTCGAATACAAAGCGAAGGACGGCACCGAGATGCGCTTCATTATCATCAAGAAGAACGGCGGCGCGTACGGCGTCGGCCTCGACGCGTGCGAGAACTGCGGCGACGCCGGCTACTACGAGAAGGACGGCAAGATCATCTGCAAGAAGTGCGAGGTCGCCATCAACCTGGCGACGATCGGCTTCAAGGGCGGATGCAACCCGATACCGTTCCCGTTCAAGATGGGCGGCGGCAAGATCACGATCCAGACCGCCGACCTGGACGCGCTGAGCGCCCACTTCCAGTGATGCAGTCAGCGATGCATTGAGACGGAGGCAAACACCATGTTCTTTCTGCGTATGATCGCGCGGTCGTTCACGCGCCAGCTGCGTCGGCGCCTGCTCATCGCCCTGACCGTGTGCCTGTCGGCCACGGTGTCGGTCGCGATGCTCGGCGTCGTCTTCGACGTGGGCGACAAGCTCAACGCCGAGCTGTCCACGTACGGTTCGAACATCGTCGTCCAGCCGAAGGCCGACGCGGTGGTCTCCGACCTGTACAACACCGAGGCCGGCTCGGCGGCGGGCGACCAGTCCGATCCGACCGCGTTCCTCAAGGAGTCGGACGCGCCGAAGATCAAGACGATCTTCTGGGCGTTCAACATCACGAACTTCGCGCCGCAGCTCAACGTGCACGCCACCGTCGACGGCGTGGACGTGCCGGTCGTCGGCACATGGTTCAACAAGACCCTCAAACTGGCGTCCGGCGAGTCGACCGTGGTCGGCGTCGAGGGCATGCGCTCGTGGTGGAAGCTCGACGGCGCGTGGCCGAAGGACGACAGCGATCAGGGCGTCATCGGCACGACCCTCGCCGAGAAGCTGGGCGTCAAGACGGGCGACACGATCACCCTCACCAAGAAGACCGCCGACGGCAAGACCAACGAGCAGAAGATCACACTCACCGGCGTCTACGATTCCGGCGACGACGACAACAGCTCGCTCTACATGGCCTCCTCCGCCGCGCAGGTGCTCGCGAACCTGCCCGATTCGGTCGACAAGATCGAGGTCAAGGCGCTGACCACGCCGGAGAACGATCTGGCGCGCAAGGCCTCGCAGAACCCGGCCGCGCTGAGTCAGGACGAGTGGGAGACGTGGTACTGCACCGCCTACCCGAGCTCGATCGCCTACCAGATCGAGGAGGTGATCCCGGGCGCCGTCGCCAAGCAGGTGCGTCAGGTCGCCGCCCTACAGGGCAACGTGCTGCAGAAGACGCAGGCCGTGATGATCCTGATGACCGCGCTGAGCCTCGTTGCCGCGGCGGTCGCGGTCGCGAATCTCATGGCCGCCTCGATCTCCGAACGCTCCAGCGAGCTCGCGCTGCTCAAGGCGATCGGCGCGACCGATGGCGCCGTCTCCCGCCTGATGCTCGCCGAAACCGCCGCGATCTCGCTCGTCGGCGCGATCGTCGGCGCATTGTTCGGCTCGGGCGTCGCGCAGCTCATCGGACAGGTGGTGTTCGCGTCGGGCATCACGATGCGCCCGATGGTGTTCGTCCTCGTGTTCGTGCTGCTCGCGCTCACCGTGCTCGTCGCCGCGTCGTCGTCGATCCGCTCGATCCTGAGCGTCAAGCCCGCGGAGGTGCTCCATGGCCGCTGAGTCATTCGGACGCGCTGCCCGTGCGGACAGGGCGATCGCGATGGGAACCGTGAAATCAATCGAGATGGAGGAAGCCGACCTATGACCAATACCGGTATGTTCTTCCGCATGCTCTTCGGCGCGGTGTTCCGCCGCCGGTCGCGTGCGATCATGGCCGTCGTCGCGTCGCTGGTCGGCGCGGCCACGCTGTTCTGCCTCGCGGCGATCTGCATCGCCGTCCCGCAGCAGATGAACGACGAGATGCGCGCGTACGGCGCGAACCTCATCGTCACCCCGACCGGAGAGACGGATGATCCGTCGGGCGCGTCGGCTGATTCGACCTTGTCCGACGCCTCCGCCGCGAAGACCGGCATCGACGCGGCGATGGTCAAGCACACCACCGAGATGGTGCGCGCCAAGGGCTCCGCCAAATACGCGACCTACCGCTACGAGAACGTGCGCGTCAACGCCGCGCCGTACGTGATGGCCGGCGTCGACCCCGCCCAGGTCGAGAACCTCAACCACCACTGGAACGTCGAGGGCTCCTGGCCCTCCGACGGCAAGGTGCTCATCGGCCGCGACGTCGCCGACGCCCTCGGCGCCAAGGTCGGCAGCGGCATCACCATCGGCTACCGCGCCTCCGACAACGCCGCGTCGTCCTCGTCCTCGTCCTCGTCCTCGGCCCCCTCTGACGAGGGGGCTGGCTCGGCGAACGCCGAGACTGGGGGAGAGACTTCCGGCCAGCAGTCCCAGTCCACCTCCAACCAGCCCACGCAGGACGGCCGCGTCTCCAGCGACATCATGGACACGCAGGGCACCGAGTTCCGCGTCGCCGGCATCGTCGACACCGGCGGCAGCGAGGATTCGATCATCTACGCGACCAGCGCCGACGTCGACAAGCTCACCGGCGTCACGCGCGGCGTCGACGTGATCGAATACTCCGCCTCCGCGTCCGGCGACGACCTCGCCGCCACCGTCAAGTCGATCAACGACATGACGTCGATGCACGTCAAGGCGCAGCAGGTCACCAAGATCACCTCCTCCGACACGCGCATCATCACGATGCTGCAGACCCTGTTCTGGATCGTCTCCATTGTCGTGCTTGTGCTCACCCTCGTCGGCGTGTCCACGACGATCAGCTCGATCGTCTCCCAGCGCAGTTACGAGATCGGCCTGAGAAAGGCGCTCGGCGCGTCCAGCGGCTCGATCGGCATGGAGTTCTACGTCGAAAGCGCGCTGTACGGCCTGATCGGCGGCCTGATCGGCACCGGCATCGGCTACGCGCTGGCCCGCGTGCTCACCGGCGTCGTGTTCCAGAGGTCGCTGCCCGTCAACTGGCCGCTCGCGATCGGCTCGGTGCTCTTCAGCGCCCTGGTCGCCGTGCTCGCCTCCATCCCGCCCGTCTCGCGCGCCTCGCGCATCGACCCCGCCATCGTGCTGCGCGAGGAGTAATCGCGCCAATCCGTGCCAATCCGCGAAAAAGGAATCATCATGCTGCTTGAACTCGATCACATCTCGAAGATCTACGGTGACCTGCACGCCGTGGACGATCTGAACCTCACCGTGCCGCAGGGCGAATGGCTGGCGATCGTCGGCTCGTCCGGCTCCGGCAAGACCACGCTGATGAACATGATCGGCTGCATGGACTCGCCGTCGAAGGGCTCCGTGAAGCTGGAGGGCCGCAAGCTCGAGGACCTCAACGCCGCGCAGCTGGCCGACGTGCGCAAGAACATGATCGGCCTGGTGTTCCAGAAGTTCTACCTCGTGCCGCATCTGACGGCCGTTGAGAACGTGATGGTCGCCCAGTACTACCACTCGGTCGTCGACGAGAAGCAGGCCCTCGAGGCGCTGGACCGTGTGGGGTTGAAGGACCGCGCCCACCACCTGCCCGGCCAGCTCTCCGGCGGCGAGCAGCAGCGCGTGTGCATCGCCCGCGCGCTCATTAACGATCCGAAGCTCATCCTCGCCGACGAGCCGACCGGCAACCTCGACGAGAAGAACGAGAAGATCGTCCTCGACCTGTTCCGCCAGCTGCACGATCAGGGCACGACGATCATCGTCGTCACGCACGACGCGCTGGTCGCCAGCTGCGCCGAACGCGAGATCATGCTCAATCACGGCGTGCTCGTCGGCGAGAAGTGGAACGACGAGAAGGCCCGCGCCGCGTACGAGGCCGCGGGCGGCCGTCCGGCCTTCACCGGCTCCACCGAGGAGGGCGCCCAGCGCGAGGGCGACCTGCCGATCGGCTTCGCCGACCCGACCAAGGCCGCCAAGACCGGCGGCGAGGAGTGACGGTCGCGCATTTGCGCATTTCTTAGGCAGGTTTTTCCTTTCTTAGGCAGGTCCACGGCGGTATCTGGTATTCCGAGCATTGGAAATCCGGGGTTTCCGGCTGTGGATTATGCCAAGATGTGCCTAAGAAATGAAAAAAGTGCCTAAGAAATGGGCTGACCTGCCTGTTGACAGGCCGAACGGTCTCCAGACGGCGCATCCGGCAGGCGAGAGGTTCGTCAAAAGCGGTTCGTCAATATCAAAAGATCAGTGAAGGTCAGTGGTTAGTCAGTGCAGTGCGGGAGGATGACGGATATGAGCGATAGGAATGACACGGCTGTCAAGGCGGTGGTCCTGACGGCCGCCACGCTGGCCTTGTTGGGTGGCGTGGCAGGTTGCGGCGAGTCGAAGGCCACGCCGATGGACGACCAGTACGCGGGCAACTCCGGTGAGACCCAGCAGTCCCAGGAGGAGCAGTCGCAGTCCAGCGGCGATGCGGACGCGGGGACGTCCTCCGATTCCGGCGACTCGTCCTCGTCCGACTCCTCCTCCGACGCCGCAAGCGGCAAGGACACCGGCAACTACAAGGACGGCACCTACTCGGTCAACGGCCAGTACGGCCCGGTGGGCGAGGACTCGATCGACGTCCACTTCACGATCAAGGACCAGAACGTCGAATCGGTCGAGGTGATCGGCCATCCGTTCACGCAGATCTCCAAGCAGCATCAGACCGATTTCGCCAACGCGATCAACGGCGTCGTCGACGGCAAGCCGCTCAAGGGACTCAAAGTCGACAAGGTCGCCGGCGCCAGCTGGACCTCCGACGCCTTCAACAAGGCCCTCGACGTAGTCCGCCAGCAGGCCTCCGTGCAGTAGCTCCGAGAGCACATCCAGAGGCCATCTGGCCCCCTCTGATAGGACGTTGCCGTGAAGCAAACAGCAGAGCTGTTTGTAGGCAACGTGCGAGCCGACAGGCGAACCGGTCATTTGCGCGCATAGCGCGTCCATAATTACAGGACGGCTGTCAGCCGAAGGCTGACTGGGGGAGAGAGCACGGGCGCCCGGCGGCCCTTCACGTCACGCGATGACCTTGGTGCTCTCCACCTTCGCCACGTACCACCGGTTGAACCTCACCAGCGGCTTCCTCAGCACGAGGCCGATCAGCAGAAGCGGCGGCACGAACAGCAGCAGCGCGCCCAGCGCCTTCCAGTAATCCATCGCGTAGATGCCCGCGATCGCGGCCCGCAACGCCTTCACCGAGTGGGTGATCGGCAACAGCGGGCTGATCGACCCGATCCAGTCAGGCAGCATCTGCAGCGGATACGCGGCGTTCGACCCGGAGATCTGCACGATGAGCATGAGCACGCCGATCGCCTTGCCCACGTTGCCGAAGCTCACCGTCATCGTGTATGTGAAGAACGAGAACACCAGCGAACTCGTCCATCCGGTGAGCATGAACAGCAGCGGGTGCACCGACTGCACATGGATGAACAGCAGGGCGCCGCCCAGCGAGAACGTGCTCTGCAGGAGCCCGATCAACGCGAACACGCCGTAATGCCCGAGGAACAGCTGATGCGGCCTCGGCTCCACGCCGCCGGCCCGATCGGCCAGCTCGCGGCGCACGCGGGCGGACACCGAGGTCTTCAGCGTCACCACCATGAGCAGCGCGCCCACCCACAACGGCAGGATGATGTACAGCGGCGCCAGCGCCGAACCGAAGTTGCTCACCGGGAACAGGGCCTTGCGCTTGAGCTCGACCGGCGCCGACAGCACGCCCGCGAGCTTCTCCGGATCGCTGCTGAGCACCTGCTTGACCATCGCCATGTCGCCGCTGTCCAGCGCCTTCGTGAGCCGGTCGTTGAACGTGCCCAGCTCCTTGCCCGCCTTCGCGAGCTTGTCGGAGACCGATTCCAGCGTCGTGCGCACGGTCGCCAGGCTCGACCGCGCCCCCTTGACCGTCGTATCGAGCTCCGTCAGCGTCTTGTCCAGCTTCGCCGACCCCGACTTGAGCAGCGCCGACGCCTCGCCGACCGCCGCGTCCAGCGAGTCGAGCTGCGGGCGCAGCGTCGCCGCGAAATCGGACTTCACGCCTTCGATCGCGGACTTCGCCTGCGCGGCCAGATCCTTGACCTCCGCCCGATGCGCCTGCGCGTCCGCGTTCTTCCCGCGCACCGAGGCGGCCGCGTCGGTCAGCCTCTTCTGCACCGCCTGCTGCAGTTCGATCGCGGCGTCAAGCCTTGTCAGCGTCGGGTCGAGCAGCCCCTGCAACCGCTCCGGCAGCGCGCTCTGGATGCGCGCGATCTCAGCGCGGATCGACTGGTATTCGGCGATCTGGTCGCCCACATGACTCGCCTGCGTCTCCAGCGCCTTCGCCGTGTCCTCGGCCTGCGTGCCGGCCGAGGCGTACAGCGCGTCGACCTGCTCGGACAGTGCGGCGTAGCTCTTCGCGCTCGCCGCGAGCGCCTGCGACAGCGCGTCCGCGGCGCTCGTCATCGCCCCGGACACGTCGTCGACGCCCGACGCGGCCTCCTTGAGCGTCTCGTCGGCCGCGTCCGCCGACCCCGAGGCGCCGGAGATCAGCGCCGCCGAATCGGCCAGCAGCGTGTCGGCCGAACCGGTCAGTGAGGCGTATCCGCCGACCATCGACGCGGTGTCGGTGAGCGTCGTCGAGAACTCGCCGATGTTCGCGCTGAACCGCGCCAGCGCGCTTTTCGCCTCCGGCTTCGACATGTCCTCGGCCAGCGACGAGGCGACCGACAGCGCCGTGCCCGTCAGCGTCTGGGCGAACATCTCGTTGATCTGCGTCGACACCTCGCTTGCGCCCTCCGTGGTGAGGTTCGGCGCGAGCGCGTTCTTCTTCTCGTTCTCGTAGTAGCTGATCTTCACCTGTTCGGCGTCTGTGGAGAAGAACGTCATCATCCTGCGGCTGAAGTCCTTCGGCAGGACGATCGCCGCGTAGTACTTGCCCGATTTCGTGCCGTCGATCGCGTCCGCCTTCGTCGTGATCGTCCAGTCGAGCTGCGAGTTGGCGCGCAGCGTGTTGACGACCGTGTCGCCGATCGTGAGCTTGACCGGGATCAGATCCGACTTGTACCCCTCATCGACGCTTGCGACCGCGAACTTGAGGTTCTTGAGGTTGCCGAACGGGTCCCAGCTCGCAGCGATGTTGAACCAGGAGAACAGGCCGGGGATCACCGTGAGCCCTATCACGATGATGATCGAGACGATGTTGCTGGTGAGCCGGCGCACGTCGCCGGCGAACAGACGCCATGTGGTCCTCATCGGTCGGTCTCCTTCCGGGTCTGGGCGTGTTCGGGGGTCTGAGTGTGTTCAGGGGTCGTGTGTTCGGGGGATGGCTTCGGCGGATTGTTCCGGGTCGCCTGTTTCCGCGCCTTCCCGCGCCCGCGCCCGCGCCCACGCCGGCGCTCGCGCGAGTGCTCGATTCCCTTGATATACGAGCGGATCGCGTCGTCGTCCAGATTGCCGAGCTCGGTCTGACGCCGCAGGCTGTCGCGCATGTACTCGATCGTGATCAGGAACGCCATGATCAGCAGCACCCAGATCAGCCACGCGAGCATCGCCTCGAGCTTCGTGTTCGGTGTCAGCGAGAACGTGACGATGAGTATCGCCGGCACCACCAGACCCGCGATCAGCGCCCCGCGCTTGAGCCTCGGATACTGCTCGGCGAACGCCGCCGCCGTGCGCTCGATGCGCTCGCGGTAGCCCTCGTGGTTGGCGAGCACGCGCACCGCGGCCGTCACGCGGTATTCGGTGCCGGGCATGTGCACCGGTTCGCCGATGATCATGTCGCTCTCGTCGATCTGACGCGCGAACAGGCGATTCACGTTCGCCATCAGCGGGCGCATGATCAGGCCGAGCGCGAACGCGACGACGGCGAACAGCAGCAGTCGGCCGATCTTGGAGAACCAGTACGTGCCGTAGAACCCGCCGATCGCCTCACGGAACGCGTCGATCGAATACGTGAACGGGAAGAACGGGTACAGGTTGCGGAAGAAGTCGGGCATCATCTCGATCGGATACAGACCCGACGCGCCCGGGATCTGCAGGATGATGAGCGCCACGCAGATGCCCTTGCCCACATGCAGGAACGTCGTCGAGAACGCGAACACGATCGACGCGTACACGAGCGAGGTGATGACGCCGGTCGCGACGAACGCGAATGGGTTCACGCTCTGCACGCCGATGATGAGGTCTCCCAGCGTCGTGACCGCGCCCTGCGCCGCGGCAAACAGGCCGAACAGCAGGAATCGGGCCATATAGCCCTGCGTGATCGTCATGTCCTCGATGCCCTCGTCGTCGGTCTCGAGCTTCATGATCACTGCGAGCGCGAATGCGCCCACCCACAGCGCCATGTTCGTGAACAGCGGCGCCATGCCGGAGCCGTACGCGTTGACCGGGTAGAGCACCTTCGTGTCGATCACGGTGGGGGAGAGCATGAAGCTCGCGATGCGCTTCGTGTCGAGCTTGCCGTCGGCGCCGAACATCTCGCTCAGCATGCTGGAGGTATCGAGGGCCTTCAGATCGGTGGAGGTCGTCTCGAGCTTCGTCTGCATGCGCTTCAAGGCCTTGTCGGTGTCGGCGAGGGTCGTGGATGTGGCCGCCGCGGTGCTCTCGAGCTGGTCGAGGACGGCCTTCGTCTGGGCGATGAGCGGGTTTTGGGCGGAGTCGCTTGTGCCGTTGCTCGTGCCGAGGCTCCCCGACAGCTTCCCCGCCGCGCCCGCCAGCGTCGTCAGCCCCTGATTGAGCTGCGGCAGCGATCCGGAGTTGATGGCCTTGCGCGCGCTGGCCGTCGCGTCGAGCGACGACTGCGTGGCCGTGTTGAGGCCGGTCGCGAGTCCTGAGACCGACTGGATCGTGTTGCCGGTGTCGGTGTTGAGCGTCTTCATGTCGGCGAGCGTCTCGGACGTGTGCCGGTTCTCGGTCTCGAGCTTCGCGATCGCCTTGTCGATCGCCGCGCGACCGGCGTCACCCGCCGGCAGCTCGGCCGCGATCGCCTTGAGCCGCGCGATCACCGCGGCGTTCGTGGCGTTCACGTTCTGCAGCGTCGTGATCGCGTCGCCGGCAGCGCCGTTCGCGACGGTCAGTCCGGCCGTGACGTGGTTCACGCCGTCGGCCGCCTGCTGCGAGGTCTTCGACAGCAGCGACGAACCGGTGTCGAGCGCGCCCGACGCGGTGCCCGCGAACCCGTTCAGTCGCGTCTGCACGCCGGTGATGAGCGTCGACGCGTCGCCGAGCCCGTCCCCTGCCTTGTCCAGCAGCGACTGGACCTCGTCGAGCGAGGCGCGCGCCTCCTTCGTCTTGGCGGGCGTCTCATCCAGCGTGGCCTTCAGCGAGGCGATGACCTTGCGTGCGCTCGCGACGTCGCGGCTCGCGTCGTCGAGGTCGTCGAGCACGCTCGAGCGCAGCGCGTCGGCCGTGCCGCCGGCCGCGTCGGTCGCCTTGTTCACCGCGTCGGACAGCGCCTCGCTCACCGTGGAGACGAACGTGCCGTTGACCTGGTTGTCGAGCGTGCTGGCGCCGATGTCGGTGATCTTCGGCGCGATCGCGCTCGCCTTCTCGTTGACGTAGTATTCGAGCTGCGGCCGGTCGCCGCCGGTGATCGCGCCGATCATGTCGTCGCTGAAGCTCGACGGGATGACGATCGCCGCGTACGCCTCACCGGACTGCACCCGGTTCAGCGCCTCCGATTCGTCGGCGAACGTCCAGCCGAGCTGATGGTTCGCCTTGAGCTGCGTGACGATCTGGTCGCCGAGGTTCGTCTTGCCGACGAGCGCGTTCTCGGTGCCCTTGTCGTTGTTCGCGATGACCACCTGGATGCCCTGCGTGTTGGTGTACGGGCTCCAGAATCCGATGATGTTGAACCATGCGTACAGCGGCGGGATGAAGATCAGGCCGGTGACGATGACCCAGGCCGCAGGCACTTTCGCTATGCGGATGAGGTCGCGTTTCAGTATCGCGAAGACGTTGCCCATGCGTGATCCCCTGCCCTTATATCGGTTTTTCGTGGTTGTTCCTGCGTTGTTCTGTAGCGGCGCGGCTCGTGCCGTCCTGCCGCTTCTTCGTCTAAAGTTGACGATCTGTCAATTTTGAGTGTGCCTGGCCGCTCCAACTGACCGCCCCAATCCAGTAACGGTAGTCCATGTGATTGATCGACGAGCCTGAATTGCCGTGTCGCTGGTCAAAGTGTCTAATTTGTGGGCGCTAGAATCAGAATATCGTTGGCGTCGGCCGCCGGGAGCCCGGTGGCAGCGGAAGGAGCATGTGCGATGAAGGACAACAACTACCTGCGTTCGCTGAAGGCCGGCCAGTCGAGGGCCTCGAAGAAGGGGCCGCGGTTCCAGAGCCGCACGCCCGAGCGCGGGCTCGTGTGGGCCGGTTCGGTGTACATGATCGTGATGGCGGGGTTCCTCATGCTTGGCGCGCTCGGCGTCATCCCCACCGCGAACGGCGAGGAGATCGGCGGCGGCAAGGTCGCCTATGTCGTGCTGTATTCGATCGTGTCGATCGCGGTCGCCGCGTTCGCATCGTTCGTGGCGTTCCGCTGGATCAAACCGGGCCATCCCGAGCGGAAGGTCATGTGGTCCCTGATCGGCGTCGTCGCCTTCACCGTGATCACCTTCGACTCGGTGGCCCTGCTCGTCTTCGGCCTCGCCCTCGGCTTCTACCTCGTCAAGGACCGCGTGCGCCGGTAACGCTGGCAGCATAGGCATCGCCGGCAGTGCCGATGCGGCGCCGATAAATAGGTGGGTGAGAGGCGGACGGACGCTTGTTCTGCCGGAGAACAGACTATCTGCGTTATCAGGGGTACTTTTGCCGGCTTGCGGACGTCCATCTCGCTTACGAGGGGTACCTACCCGCAGTATCCACCGCTCAAAACGGCTTTGCCCCGTTGCGCTCAAGCCGTTTCCGGCCCCTGATACCCGACGTATGTACCCCTCGTAGGCGAGATAGGTGTCGGGGAAGAAGGAAAAGTACCCCTCCTAACGCAGATAGGGACCGTTGGGGCTCCGCGCGCATGATAAGTCCCCGGTCGAGGGCGTATCAGACGGGTATGTCTGATACGCCATCGACCGGGGACTCGTTGGGAATTCGCGGAGGACTCGTCAGGCGGTGATGCCGTCGCCGGAGGAACTCCCGGTCAGGCCAGTGTCCGAAGAGTTGGAGCTGGAGGAGCCATCGGAATCGGAGGAATCATCGGAGCCGGACCCGTTGCCGCTGTTGCCGTCGGACTGTCCATTGGAGCCGGACCCGTTGCCCGGCATCTGGCCCATCTGGCCGTTGCCCGAGAACCCGCCGCCCATGTGGCCCATCTGGCTGTATTCAACCGACGATGACCTGTCGCCGCCGGCCAGCGCGTTGACCGTGAACCCTCCGGCGAGGCCGCCGATCAAACTGCACACCAGCGCGGCGACGGCCGCGATGGCGATCGTCTTTCCGCCGAGCTTCGCAACGGTCGTGCCGGACGTGCCGTAGCCGGGGCCGCCGGCGGGGCGGAATGCGGCCGGCGTCTGTGCGCCCTGCGGGAATCCGGAGGGGTTGGTGCCGACGCCGGCGGCTCCGGTCCCAGCGCCTGTCGCGCCGGCGCCGAACTTGGCGGCTCCCGGCCGATCCCCGTTCGCGCCCGCCGGGCCGAACCCTGTTGTTCCCGGTCCGAAGGCCCCAGTTGCCGCGCCGGTTCCGTCATTGGCGCCGGTTCCTCCGCTGACACCTGCACCGACAAACGGATTGTTCGGCTGCGAGGCACCTGAGCGATTCCCGGCGCCTTGGGTGTTGCCGTTCGTCGTACCGGCGTCGAATCGCGACGGGAATGCGTTCGGAGTTGCGGCTGTTTGCTGCTGGTCCGTGGACGATTCTCCTTGGGCGCTCGCGGATTTACCGTTATCGCCGCTCTGCACCGGCGAAAGCGGCACGGTCGCATCCGCTCCGGCTGCCTTGCCTGTTGCGGTTCCGTTTCCGGCTCCGCCGTTCGGCGTCCTCTGGATGATCGTGGTCTGCTGATCCTGCTTGCTCGGGTCGTTGCTGGTTCCGTTGCTGTTGTTGCTCATGATTGTTGCCTTTCTAAAAGTGCCCGTTGTCGTTCCGGGGGAGTGGCTGGGGCTTGTTTGCTGCTGGTATCAGTACACCGCCCGTTCCCGGATGGGGGCTTGGGCGATCGTGCACGGGCTCTGAAACCTTCCGACGACCTTTCCGAACGTTCCTTGAACGTTTCCTGAACGTCACAACGTCTGATGGGGGCGGAATCCCGACAAGGCGGAACCCCCGATGGGTAGAGTTGGACGCAACGAGATCCATGCGGAAGGAGAACCGATGGCCGACGAACACCGATCCGGGGGAACGCCTCAACCCAGTCAGCCGCCTCGGTCTGCCGATACCGATGCCGCTGCCGCTGCCGCCCTGCCGTCGGCCGCGATCGCCGATCTGGCCGCGGCCGAGGTCGACGAGGCCACCGACCTCGACGCGAAACGCCTGCCGCTCATCATCCGCATCTACGGCGCGCTCGTGCTGCTCGACGGCCTCGCCACGTTGCCGATCGTCGTATTCTCCTCGATCGACGCGGTCAAGGCGATCATGCGCGGCGAACTTGCGTTCAACGCGATGAGCCTGACCGCCGATCTGATCGCGCTCGACGCCGTCGTCCTCATCGTCGCGGCCGCCGCGATGATCGTCTTCGGCGTCCTGCTCCTGATGAACCGCCGCCGTTACGCCGCGCGCTGGGCGTACGTGCTCATGCCGATCACCCTGGCCGAGGGCATGCTCTCCCTCGCGCTCGAGGGACTCGGCCCCAACCTGTTGCCGTCCGCCGTCCAGATGGCCATCCTCGTCGCCGTCTCGATCGCGGCCGATCCCGCCCTGATCGAGGAGCGACGCCTGCAGCGCGCCCTGAAGCGCATGGAGGACCGCGACGCCTACGAGCGGGCCGTCAAGGCCGGCACACTCGGCCGCGACCCGTCCGGCAAGGGCTACATCTCCCTCGATTTCTTCAACATCTTCTGGCTGTTTATCGTCGCCTGCGTGTTCGGCCTCGCCATCGAGACCGTCTACCACATGGCGATGTACCACGGCGAACTGCAGGATCGCGCGGGACTGCTGTGGGGCCCGTTCTCGCCGATCTACGGCTGCGGCGCCGTGCTCGTCACCGTCGCGCTCAACCGCCTGTGGAAGGCGAACCCGTTCCTCATCTTCTGCGCGTCCGCGGTGATCGGCGGCGCGTTCGAGTACGCGACCAGCTGGTTCATGGAGGTCGCGTTCGGCATCACCGCGTGGGATTACACCGGCCAGTGGCTGTCGATCGACGGTCGCACGTCCGGCAAGTACATGTTCTTCTGGGGACTGATCGGCGTGGCCTGGGTGCGCTGGATCCTGCCGCGCCTGCTGCGCCTGATCAACCGCATCCCTTGGAAGGTCCGCTATTCGCTGACCCTCGTGTGTGCCCTGCTCATGGTCGTCGACATCGTCTTCACCCTGATGGCGCTCGACTGCTGGTACGGTCGCATGGCCGGTCTGCCGCAGGACTCCCCGGTCACGGCTTGGTTCGCGCGCAACTTCGACAACGATTTCATGTCCGCGCGATTCCAGACCATGACCCTCGACCCCTCCAAAGCCGGGCGTATGTAGCTGTGATTTGTAACGGGGCGGGGGACGGATTTTGCTGTACGCGACACACTCAAGGCCGTTCGGCCAAGCCTACGGTCGCGTACAGCAAAATCCGTCCCCCACGGTCTGCCTGAAAACAAAGAGCGATCAGAGTCCGTACTGTTCCTTGGCGAACCGCTCGAGCGCCGGGATCGACCGCTTGACCTTCTCCGTGTCGATGCAGTACGCCATGCGGAAGTAGCCCGGCACGCCGAAGCTCTCCGACGGCACGAGGATCAGATCGTACTCCTTGGCCTTCATGCAGAACGCCGTCGCGTCCTCCTCGAGCGCCTTCGGGAAGATGTAGAACGTGCCGCCGGGGCGCACCACGTCGAAGCCGATCGAGGTCAGCGCATCGTACAGCAGGTTCATGTTCGTCTCGTACACGCCGAGATCCGAGGTCTCGTCGAGCACCTTCGCGACGCCTAGCTGGATCGAGCTCGGCGGGCAGTTGTGGCCGGTGCCGCGCGAGATCTGGCCCATCATCGGCACGAGCAGCTCCGCGTCCGTGGCACGCGGGTTGACCGCCACGTAGCCGATGCGCTCGCCCGGCAGGGACAGCGACTTCGACCACGAGTAGCAGGTGAGCGTATTGTCGTAGTACTTCGCCGGGTACGGTTGCGTGGCGCCGTCGAACACGATCTCGCGGTACGGTTCGTCGCTGATCAGGAAGATGTCGTGGCCGTACTCCTCCTGCTTCGCGCGCAGCAGCCCCGCGAGCTTCTCGAGCGTCGCCGCCGAGTACACGGCGCCCGACGGGTTGTTCGGCGTGTTGATGAGGATCGCCTGCACGTTCGGGTTGAGCGCCGCCTCGAACGCCTCGAAGTTGATCTGGAAGTTCTCGGTGTCGGCCGGGATCACGGTCAGGTGCGCGCCCGTGCCCTCCACGTACGGCTGGTATTCGGGGAAGTACGGCGCGAACGTGATGATCTCGTCGCCCGGCTTGGTGACGGCGCGCATCGCGTGCGCGAGGGCGCCCGCCGCGCCCGTGGTCGGGAAGATGTGGTTGCCGGTGTAGTCCATGTCGAATCGGCGATTGAGCGATTCGGCGATCGCGTCCTTCACGCTCGGGATGCCCAGCGACGGCGAGTAGCCGTGGATCGCGACCGGATCGCCGTGCTCGTACAGGTCGACCATCGTGCGCGCGAAGTCGGCCGGCGCCGGCACGCTCGGATTGCCGAGGGAGTAGTCGAACACGTTCTCGTAGCCGATTTCCTTGCCGCGCGCCGTCGCGTACTCGCTGAGGGTGCGGATGACGGATTTGCCGCCCAGCATCGCCTTGTACTGTTCGTTGATCATCGATACTCCTTTGCTTGGCTTTCGCGTTGTCGGCGTGATCGGTTCCGTGGGGCCGGCCGATGAGATCCGACGCGGTCCGACGCAGGCCCGCGGTCCGCGCCGTCGCATACGCACCATTGAATCACCATTCAACCACTCACCGTGACGTTCCGTGGCCCGGATCGTCGGATCGGCGCGGATCGCCCGCCCGTAGTCAGCCTGTAATCAGCCATGCGCGAGACCGGTCTCGCTTCGGGCCGCACGCGGCGATAGACTCGGGCCTGTAAGGAATTTCTGTTCATTCGACTGAAAGGCAAGGCAATGGCCGAAGCTACGGCGAATATCGGTGTGATCGGACTGGCCGCGATGGGCTCCAACCTGGCGCGCAACCTGGCGCACCACGGCAACACGGTGGCCCTGTTCAACCGCCACTACTCGCGTACCGAGAAGCTGATGGAGGAGCACGGCTCCGAGGGCGCGTTCGTGCCGGCGAAGACGCTCGAGGAGTTCGCGGCGTCCCTGAAGCGCCCGCGCACCGCGATCATCATGGTCAAGGCCGGCGCGCCGACCGACGCGGTGATCGAGCAGCTCGAGGAGGTCTTCGAGCCGGGCGACATCATCGTCGACGGCGGCAACTCGTTCTTCAAGGACACGATCAAGCGTGAGAAGGCTGTGCGCGCGAAGGGCTTCCACTTCGTGGGCTGCGGCGTGTCCGGCGGTGAGGAGGGCGCGCTCAACGGCCCGTCCCTGATGCCCGGCGGCACCGCGGAATCGTGGAAGACCCTGGGGCCGATCCTCGAGTCGATCGCGGCGAAGGTCAACGGCGAGCCGTGCGTGACGCACATCGGTACCGACGGCGCTGGCCACTTCGTCAAGATGGTGCACAACGGCATCGAGTACGCGGACATGCAGGTCATCGGTGAGGCGTATGACATCCTGCGTCGCGGCCTCGGCATGGACGCCGAGGAGATCGCCGACGTGTTCGACGAGTGGAACAAGGGCGATCTCGACTCCTACCTGATCGAGATCACCGCCGAGGTGCTGCATCACAAGGACGCCGCCACCGGCAAGCCGTTCGTGGACGTGGTCGTCGACCACGCCGGCATGAAGGGCACCGGTACGTGGACCGTGCAGACCGGTCTTGAGTTCGGCTCCCCGGTCGCCTCGATCGGCGAGGCCGTGTTCGCCCGCGCCCTGTCGAGCCACGGCGAGCTGCGCGAGGCCGCCCAGCAGGAGGGTCTGGCCGGTCCGAACAAGACGATCGATCTGGACGGCGAGGATAAGGCCGCGTTCATCGAGGATGTGCGCCGTGCGCTGTTCGCGTCCAAGGTCGTCGCCTATGCCCAGGGCCTTAACGAGATTCAGGACGGCGCGAAGACCTACGGCTGGGACATCAACCTGTCCGAGGTGGCGCGCATTTGGCGTGGCGGCTGCATCATCCGCGCGCAGTTCCTGCTCGACCGCATCACCGAGGCGTTCAAGGGCGACAACCCGCCGGCCTCGCTGCTGTTCGACCCGTACTTCGAGAAGATCATCGGCGAATCGCAGGATGCGTGGCGCCGCGTGATCGTCAAGGCGATCGAGGCCGGCATCCCGACCCCGGTGTTCTCGAGCTCCCTGGCCTACTACGACGGCCTGCGCTCCAAGCGCCTGCCCACCGCCCTGACCCAGTCCCAGCGCGACCTCTTCGGCGCCCACACCTACGGCCGCGTCGACAAGCCCGGCGTCTTCCACACGCTCTGGGCCGAAGAAGGCAAGCCTGAGATCGAGGAGTGAGCTCTTCGATCTCAGGCTTAGGGGAGCCCGGTGGGCTCCCCGGCCTTCTTCGGAGCGAGGCGGTTTACCGTCGAGCCAGCGCTGAGTCTCGCCGTAAGGCGAGTTCGTAATTGCTGGGGCCGAAGGCGAACCGGCAAGCCCGAAATCGAGGAGTAGCCTCCCTGATCAGGGCTTCGTCACCAGCGTTCTCGGCTCCCCTTGCCAGGGGAGCTGGCCGCGAAGCGGCCTGAGGGGTAGTCAATGTGACGATGAATCTCTGACATGAAATGTGCCCCAAAGAAGCTCCTGAATGTGTTGCGCTGAGTCGTGGTCAGCGCAACACATTCAGGAAACCCTGCCGCTCAACGCAAGAATCATCAATAATCGCGTTGAACGGCACCATTCTTTGCCGCTCAACGCGATTTTCAATGATTTCTCCGCTGAGCGGCAGTCAAATCCCCAATGGCTGTATTCGGTCGGGATTCTCTATGCCCAACATCCTTGGAAAACAGCCATTTTGACAATCTGCCAATTTTGGCGTGTACTCAACATCGCTGACGCAAGTGCCGTTCAACGCAATAATCCAGGAAAATCGCGCTGAACGGCACCATCCTCTGCCGCTCAACGCGAATCTCGCGATTTCTTCTCTGAACGGCAATCAGGCAACGGATAAGGTTCCGTTTCACCCCGTTCGAAGACGCCGGATATTGGGAAACGCCAAAACACGGGGCTGCGGAGCGGTTGCACTCCGTAGCCCCGTGATGCCAAGTCGTCACAGCTTGACGACGGTCTCCTCGGTGGAGAACCAGACGAACTCGTCCGTGCCGCCGGCGAACGACGACGGGTACTCCGGGTCACCGCCGGCTTCGGCGCCCGCGAACACATGCGCGAGCGATTCGGCCTTGCCGGCGCCGGCCGCGAAGAACCAAGTGCGACGGGAACGCGCGATCAGCGGCGCCGACAGCGAGACGCGCAGCGGCGGCATCTTCGGCGAGTGGCTCACGCCCACGGCGAGGCGGTCGCCGACCAGCACCTCAGAATGTCCGGACGACTTCGGGAACAGCGAGGCGTAGTGCCCGTCCGGCCCCATGCCGAGGATCATCAGGTCGATGACCGGCTCGGGACCCAGTTCGTGCGTCAGCTCGTCCTCGTATGCGCGCGCGGCGGCATCGAGCAGCGCGTCGTTCTCGGCGTCCGCGGCCGAACGCACGAACTCGTCGGCGGACGCCGCGTCGGCCGTGACCTTCGCGATTTCGTCCGCCGGACGCACGTCCGGGGCCATCTCGTGGATGTTCGATTCCGGCAGCCTGCCGTCGGCGACCAGTCGGTCGAGCAGCAGTCGACGGGCCTCGAGCGCGTTGCGATCGGCGGAATCGGCCGGCACGAACCGCTCGTCGCTCCACCAGAAGTGGACGCGCGACAAGTCGATGGACGCCGCCAGCGGATCGTCGAGGACCAGTCCGAGCGGCTGGGCGGCGGAACCACCGGACAACGCGACGTCGACGTGCTCGCGGTGGCTGCCGTCGGGCAGCCGCTCGGCGAGCAGCTCCAGCAGCGCGAGCGTGAAACGCTGCGCGCCGGCCTGGATCATGAGATCCTTGTTCGGGTAGACGATGAGTGTGCGGTGTGCCATGTTCAACTCCTTTGTGGTTCCGCTTCTGTGGTTTCGCTTGGTTCCGCTTGATTCTGGGCCAATGCCGGCTCAGTGCCGGATCAGGTCCCAGCCCTCGTTGATGACCTCGGCGTAGATCTCGTCCGGGTCGATGCGACGCAGCTCCTCGGTCAGGCAGTCCTCGATCGTGCGCACCGGCACCGAGATCGGCTGCGGCGTCTGGCCGGGCATCGAGATCAGCGCCTGATCCTCATACGGGCGTTCGAGCGAGACCACGCCGTCGGCGCGCGTCAGGTACACGCCGGTCACCGCTTCGGCGTCGTCGACGTATTCCACATCGACCGGCACGCCGAGCTTGAGACGCAACCACGCGCACAGCAGGTCCATCGGGAGGAACTCCTTCGGACCGCTCACCTTCACGGCGGTGATCGGCAGGTGCGGCGGCTGGTCGAGCATCGAGGCGAGCATCGCGCGCCAGACGGTCAGACGCGTCCACGACAGGTCCACGTCCTCCGGCGTCCAGTTGCGGCGCAGGCGTTCGATCGTCGCTTCCGGGTTGCTTGAGTGCATCGCGTCGGTGAGACGGCTGCGGGCCATCGCGCCCATGAGGTCCTTCGACGGGTTCGACGGGGGAGTGGTCGGCCACCACGCGACGACCGGCACGTCCGGCACGAGCAGCGGGATGACGAGCGTGTCCGGATGGTTGATGAGTCCGTTGCGGGGACGCAGGATGATGATCTCGCCCGCGCCGGCGTCCGCGCCGAAGCGCACCTGCGCGTCGAGGTTCGATCCCGCGGGGCCGTCGGTCAGGTCGACCGCCGGGTTGTCGGTCTTCTCCATCGCCTTGACTTCGCCGTCGCCGCCGTCCCCAGCGCCGTCGCCAGCAGAGGCGACGCCTTCCTGATCGCGGCGCGACGTATCCGGCACGATCGCGATCACACGGCACGGGTGCTCGCGGCTGGCCGCGTTCGCGATGGCCAGCGCGTGCTCCAGATCGGCGTCGTCGGTGGCGATGAGCAGTGTCAGCACGCGGCCCGTCGCCGACTCGCCGCGCTCCTCGTGCAGCTGTTCGATCTTGTGGGCGATTTCGCGCGTACGCGTGTTCGGCATATCGATGATCATGGCATCCTCCAGTGGCGGCCTTCGCGCGCCAGCATCTCGTCGGCCTCGGCCGGGCCCCACGTGCCCGCACGGTAGGGCTGCGGCTGGCCGAGCGTGGACCAGAAGTCTTCAATCGGATCGAGGATCTCCCAGCTGAGGTTCACCTCTTCGGTGGTCGGGAACAGCGGCGGATCGCCGAGCAGCACGTCGAGGATCAGTCGTTCGTAGGCTTCGGGGGAGTTCTCGGTGAAGGAACGGCCGTAGCTGAAGTCCATGTTGACGTCGCGGACCTCCATCGTGGTGCCGCCGGGGACCTTCGCGCCGAATCGCATCGTCACACCTTCGTCCGGCTGGACGCGGATGACGATCGCGTTCTTGCCGAGCTCGCGCACGGCGGTCTGTTCGAACGGCAGGTGCGGCGCGCGCTTGAACACGACGGCGATCTCGGTGACGCGCTTGCCGAGGCGCTTGCCGCAGCGCAGATAGAACGGCACGCCGGCCCAGCGACGCGTGTCGATGTCGAGCCGGATCGCGGCGTACGTCTCGGTGGTCGACTTCGGATCGATGCCCTTCTCCTCGAGGTAGCCGACGACTTCGTGCGAGCCCTGCCAGCCCTTCGCGTACTGGCCGCGCGCCGTATTGGCGGCGAGGTCGTGCGGCAGGCGCACGGCGGAGAGCACCTTGGTCTTCTCGGCCGTGAGGTCCTTGGCGGTGAAGCTCACCGGCTCCTCCATCGCGGTCAGGGCCATGAGCTGCAGCAGGTGGTTCTGGATGACGTCGCGCGCGGCGCCGATGCCGTCGTAATAGCCGGCGCGGCCGCCGATGCCGATGTCCTCGGCCATCGTGATCTGGACGTGATCGACGTAGTTCGCGTTCCAGATCGGCTCGTACATCGAGTTGGCGAATCGCAGCGCGAGCAGGTTCTGCACGGTCTCCTTGCCGAGGTAGTGGTCGATGCGGAACACCGAGCTCGGTTCGAACACCTCGGAGACGACGCGATCGAGCTCCTTGGCGCTGGCGAGGTCATGGCCGAACGGCTTCTCGATGATGACGCGACGCCACGCGCCCTCGCTTGAGCGGGACAGGCCGGAGGCGGCCAGCTGCTTGGCGACGATCGGGAACGCGCGCGGCGGCACCGACATGTAGAAGGCGTGGTTGCCGCGCGTGCCGCGGTCGCGGTCGAGCTCCTGCACGGTGGCGCTCAGGCGTTCGAACGCCTCCGGGTCGTCGAACGTGCCCTGCACGAAGCGGATGCCGGCTGCGAGGTTCTTCCATGTCGACTCTTTGAACGGGGTGCGGCAGCGGGCCTTGACCGCGGTCTTGACGAATTCGATGAAATGCTCCTGCGTCCAGTCGCGTCGCGCGAAGCCGGTCAGACCGAAGCTCGGCGGCAGCAGGCCGCGGTTCGCGAGATCGTACACGGCCGGCAGCAGCTTCTTCTGAGCCAGATCGCCCGTGACTCCGAAGATGACCAGACTGCACGGTCCGGCGATGCGGGGCAATCGCAGGTCGCGCGGATCGCGCAACGGATTGATCCATGTGGGTTCTTCACTCATGCCTCTTATCGTAGCCGTCGGCGCACGGCTTTCGTCAAGGGCGTACCGGCCCACGACGCGTGATTTCGCGCACGCCGATATAAGTTGTATCTATGGCGCGTGTGTTGAGAGCGAATTCAGGTCTTTACGGACAACTTTTGGTCATGTTGTCTCATGTTGTCTCGGACGGCAGGTAGCAGGTAGTGAAAAACCCTTGGAACCGTAATGATTCCAAGGGTTTCGTGGTGCCCCCCGTGGGATTCGAACCCACAACCCACGAATTAAACGAATCGGATTCCGGTCATTCGATAGGGGCTTTCTTATGTTGTGAGACCAGTGTACAGCACTTGGAACCGTTGGGGTTTCAGCGGGACTGACCGGCCCCGCGAAAGCCCATACGGCCGTAGGCGACACGCCCGTCCTTTTAAGCTTTTATTTAAGCGGATTGGACGAGGGGCCGCCGCGGCGCCTTCTCCGGGCGGTCTGGCATGGTGCCGTTCCCCGCGTCCGGCGCGGTTTGCCGGGGTCGCAAAAGGGAGAACGCGATCATGGAGTTCAAGGATCGCCGGCAGCCGCCGGACAGCTGGATACCGTGGCTCGACCAGTGGGTCGCGGACATGCGCTTCCGCAATCTGAGCGAGCGGAGCATCGGATACTACTGGTACAAGATCACCGATCTTGCCAGGCTGACGAACAAGCCGCCGTGGCAGATCGTCCAGGCGGATCTCAAGTCGTACATCGTGCGCCCGCCATCGAACGCGGCCCGCCGCTCGACGATGAACGCGGTGCGCAACTTCTTCGGCTGGGCCAAGAAGGCCGGCCTGCGCACCGACAATCCCGCCGAAGACCTGCCGCCCATCAAGCGCGAGACCCGTCACAAGGTGCCGGCCCCGGAGACCGCCGTCGGCCAGGGGCTGCATGACGCCGACCGGCAGACCCGGCTCATGGTCATGCTCGCCGCCGAGGCCGGTCTGCGCCGCGCGGAGATCGCGATCGTGCGCCGCGAGGACGTGACCGAGGACCTGTCCGGGCGCAGCCTGATCGTGCACGGCAAGGGCGCGAAGGACAGGATCGTGCCGCTGACCGACGAGCTGGCCGACGCGATTCTCGCCTCGCCCAAGGGCTGGCTGTTCCCGCACGTCAGCGGCAAGGGGCCGGTGTGCGGCGACACCGTGTACCGCAGGATACAGCACGCGACCGGCTGCTCTCCGCACACGCTGCGCCACCGATTCGCGACCGCCGCATACATCAGCTCCGGCGGCGACATCCGTGCCGTGCAGGAACTGCTCGGCCACGAAAGTCTTGCCACCACGCAGGCGTACGTGACCGTCACCCCGCTCAACCTGCGTTCCGTAGTCAACTCCGTCAAGAAGTACGGCGAGGGCATGAACGTCGGGCAGGCCGTGTCCGCCAGTGGCGGAATGATGCCGGCGACGGAATGACAACGTAAGCACAAACGGTCTCTCCAAGTTATCGAAAGAGACTTGGAGAGACCAACGTTTCGTTAAACGATTAGATTTACAGATATTGTAAATGAACGGTAAACGCAGTCTAAACTTCCCGTGCAGGTGTGCAGATTGAATGGCTGTTAACGTTGTCATAAATACGGTTCTACGCTACCGTCTTGTGCTTCGGGCTTGACGGAAAGGGACGAGTATGGTCAGCAATGGCCGGCCCGCTTCAAGGACGAACCACCACACGCGCCGCAGCGTCGGCGACGACCAGATACCCGCACGTCTCTCCCTGGCCGTGCCGGCGTATCGGAAAGCAAGACGAGAGAACATGAGCAAGAAGAACATGATGCCCGAACCGTGGAACGACTGGGTCGACGAATGGTCCGCCGACATGCGGCTGCGCAGCCTGAGCGAGAACACCATCAACCTGCGCCGCTACCAGATCGGCGCGTTCGCCCGGCACACCGGCAAGCATCCCGGCGAAGTCACGGCCAGCGACATCCGAAAATGGCTCGGCCGCAAGGGACTGGGCAATGCGGCCAAACGCGGCGACCGATGCATGTTCTCCATGTTCTACGGCTGGGCGCAGCGCAACGGGAAGCGCCTCGACAACCCCGTGGAAGGCATGCCGACCATCAAACGCGAACAACGCAAGAAGCGAGCAGCACCAGAACAGGCAGTCCTCATCGGCCGCGACAGCAGCGACCGCGCACCCGGCTGATCATCATGCTCGCCGCCGACGCCGGCCTGCGCCGCGCCGAAATCGCCCAAGTGCGTGGAGACGACCTGATCGATGACGAACTCGGCTGGAGCCTGATCGTCCACGGCAAAGGAGCCAAGGACCGCATCGTGCCGCTAAGCGACGAACTCGCCCGGGAGATCCGCCGCCACGGACCGGGCTGGCTGTTCCCCGGCGAGAAGGGCTGTGACCACATCTGCGGCGACACAGTATACCGTCTCGTCAAGGACGCCACCGGGTATCCGCCCCACTCCCTGCGCCGCAGGTTCGCCACGGCCGCGTACATCACCTCCAACGGCAACGTCATGGCCATCAAGGAACTGCTCGGCCATGAAAGCCTCGCCACCACACAGGGCTACATCACCGTCAGCGGCCGCATGCTGCGCACCGTCATCGAGCAGGCCCGCGGATACGAGGCGCGCGGGACTGGCGACGGATAAAGAACCTTCGCCGGCAGTTATGCCGCAATATCACAAGCGTAGAAACGCAGACTGACGGACGATGAGACTATACGGCTGTCATGCGATTGCATGACAGCATGTTGTCCGGCTTACGTGACGGCGCTATATATCGACTTAGCACATGATCGTCGAAGGGGATTCGTCTTATCCAAACGTTTCTAGAAAGAGGGAGGGATTATGCGGAGTGGTTCCATTCGTCTTGCGTTGTGGATTGCGGCTTTCGTCGCGGTTCTGGGATCGTTTCTGATCCTGAATGCGTTGGATTTGTCGGCGCCTCTTGCGGTGCGGGCCACCGTGCAGGTGTCTGGTTCGTCCCCTCGGGTCAGGAGCGAGGAGACGATCGACGTGATATCCGAGGTGGCGCAGGCGAACAGGGTCAATATCGTCAAGAATGTCGCCGATGTGCAGGACCCCGGCGGGGTCAGGCATGTATATGTCGCCGTGGGCAATCCTGCCGGCGGGGCCGCGTCGTGGATCAATCATGGTTATCCGTCGTTCAACACCTCGATGCGGACCACGGTTGGCCGGATGGGCGACTTGGCCGGCTCCGATCCCCGTGGCACGTACTACGTGTTCGACGGGTCGGCCACGTCGGCGGTAGACATGCAGCGTGAACTGCGAGATCAGGGGTACAGCGTCCTGGTCAAGACGAGCTTCCTTGGCTCGTATGCGCAATGGGTCATCGGCAGGCCAGTCGGGGTGAGTTTGGTCGTCGCGCTGCTGCTGTGCGCGACGCTCGCGGGCGGTTTCTCCTTGATGAACGCGAAGGGATACGCCGTACAGAGGCTCCACGGGGCGGGCCCGCTGGTGTTGATGGGGCGGGATGTCAAGGCCAATGCGGCCGCCTGCCTGCTGGGAATGTGCGTCGTGGCCACCGTCGTATGCGGGCCGGTGATGGCGTACAACCACGGGGCTCAGTGGGTACTGTTTGGTATGCTGTCGGCCGTGATCTTCCTGGCCGTATGTGTGGTCATGGCGGTCGCCTATGGCGTGGGCTTCGCGATCGCATCCGCGGAGCCTTTGCTGTCCGCAGTCAAGGGGCGGCTACCCCGCAGGCTGTCTTCCATCATGGTGTATTGCGTCCGCGTGCCGGCCGTGTTCATCACCATATGGGCGGTGACCCTTCTCTTCACGGCCCTGGGCGACCTGCACAACCAGCAGCAGGCCCAGGAGGCATGGCGGGACGCTGGCGGGGTGGCACAGGTGCATCTCAATCCGAACCTGTCGCCGGAGGAACAGGACGAATACAGCCGCAAAACCGGTGAATGGCTGGAACGGGCCGAGGACGAAGGACGGATGGTCCTGGCCCATGAAGACGACCTTCGGTTCATGTCGTCCCCGGCGGACGACGGGCAAACGGTATCAGGCACGGTGCTGCTGGTCAATGGCAACTATTTGCGGCACCAGACGGTCAAAGACGATGACGGGCATCGCCTGACGGCCGGTGGTGACGGTGTCACGGTGGTGATACCGTATGCCGCGGATGCGGCGACCACGAAAACATACGAGAATGCGATCGGCAGCTGGGTGCAATCCCGGACATCCGCCCGCGGCATCGCCGTCCCCGAGATCGATTACGTGCGCGGCGACAGGGGCCAGCAGCTGTTCGGCTACGGGTCCGCCCTGCCCGACACCCCGGCCCTGTTCGACGACGCGCTGCTCGTCGTGGCCGACAATGATAGCGGACTGTTCTCCACTGACGATTACGCCGCGTATGCCAGCCAGGGCGATGCGCTGCTGGAAAGCACACGATACGCGCTTGTCTCCTCGCGACAGGCCGGCTTGAAGGACTTCATCTTCGCCGTGAACGATGCCGGGCAAAGCGCCGCAGCGCATTACGCGCAGCTCAGGTCGGACCTGATCGTCCACGTATACAACGTCGCGATGTCCGTCATCGTCCTTATCGCCTCGGCCGTGGCCATCGCCCAAATCAGGGTCCGTGAACGCGCCCAGACCATCTTCGCCCGCTACATTCACGGATGGTCCTTCACGAGAACCCATCTGAGTCTGGTCATGGTCGAATCGGCGCTGATGGCCGCCCCGTGCATATGGTTCGCGGCGCAGGCCGTTCGGGCCGCCGGTCGAACCGTAGTCTCATACGCCCAGAACGATTCGTCGCTGTTCGACGGATACCAGCCGCTCATTGCCATGCTCATCGCCGTGACGAGTTTCGCGGTCTGCATGCTGTCCACCGCCATATACGTGCGCAGAAACGTCCAGGCCCACACCCGGGAGGAGTAACCGATGACTACCGCACCATCTGATCACACGCCGTCCACAACGCGGCTCGACATCAGGGATCTCTCCAAATCCTTCGGCAGCCACCTGCTGTGGAAGGATCTCACGTTCTCGGTCCGTCCGAGGCAGATGATTGCCCTTACCGGACCATCGGGATCAGGGAAAAGCACCCTGCTGAACTGCATTGGACTACTGGAGAAACCGGACAGCGGCGTTATCGAGGTCAACGGGCGAGATATCACCCGATACCGTTCCCGCGCCACGCGCCTGTTCCGGGAAAAGACGCTCGGCTATCTGTTCCAGGATTACGCGCTCATCGACAACGCCACCATCGAGGAGAACCTGAACGTCGCCCTGCTTCACCGTTCGGCACAAGCAAGGAGAACCGCCATATCCCAAGCCCTGCAGCAAGTCGGCCTGGCCGACCGTGAAAAGGAGCCGGTCTACCAGCTTTCCGGAGGCGAACAGCAAAGAGTGGCGCTGGCACGTCTTATCGTGAAAACCCCAGCGATAATACTCGCCGACGAACCCACCGGTGCCCTCGACCACGACAACGCCGACATGGTCATCCGCACCCTGCGCGACATGGCCGAGCACGGCGGCGTCGTCATCATCGCCACCCATTCCGACCACGTGGCCGAGTCATGCGACTGGACCATCCAACTGTGATGCGCCGTCGGCGGTCTTGATGATGGAACAGTAACGTTCGGGGCCACTGTCATGCGATTGCTTGACAGCATGTTGTCCCATCCTGCATGACGACGTTATATATCGATGTATCACAGTGATTGTCGAAGGGGATTCGTCATGGATGGTCGCACGATATCGGTCAGGCTTTCGGTCTGGTTCGAGGGCGTCAAGTGGCGTATCGCCAGTGGTCGGCGGGCGACGTTGCATTGGTGGTATCTGGTGTTGGCCGGCGTGCTGATCGCATGGCTGGGAGTCGCGGAGGTCGTGGCGTTGCCTTCGTATGGCGGGTATGCGCGGGAGGTGTTCTCGAACCTGTTGGCCGGAGTGCCGTCCGCGCCGCCCGCCGCCGTGCAGGTGACGGTGTTCCAGTGGTCGTGTTCGGCGGCTTGGCTGGTGTCGGCGTATCGGCAGTGGGCTCGTCGCCAGTTCGCGTGGATGATCGTGACGATGGTGTGCAGTCTGTTGTATGTGCCGTTCGTGGTTTATCTGGTGCATGAGGTGATGGACCAGCGTAAGGGAGTCGTCCGTTTGGAGGAGAAGCCGGCGGAACCGGATACCGTTGACGACGATGGGACGATCGACGACGAGGCGGATGTGCAAGATTCGGAGCCGACGGTTCGTCACGACGAGGTTTTCTCATGAACGCCGCGGTCGAGGCCCGTGGTTTGGTCAAGCGGTATGCGTCCGGTCCGACGGTAGGCCCGATCGATTTTGAGGCTTGGCCGGGTCAGGTGCTGGCGGTGGCCGGGTCGAATGGTGCGGGCAAGTCCACCACGCTGCGCATGGTGCTCGGCCTGTCCGCTCCCAGTCAGGGCCGAGCGTTGATTATGGGACGCCCGTACCGGCTGCTGGAACAGCCCGGATTGCATGTGGGCGTGTTTCTGGGTGGACGTCTGGGTGACGAGTCAATGACGTGCGGCGAGTATCTGACGTTCATGGCCGGCATGATGGGATTGCCCGACGTGCGTCGTCGTGTGCGCCGCGTGATGCACGATTGTGGATTGGACCGTTGGCCGAAGGCCCGGATCAAGGGGTATTCCACGGGGATGCGCCAACGGTTGGGCGTGGCTGGGGCGATGCTCGCCGACGCGCCGATCATCGTGTTGGACGAGCCATTCAACGGACTGGACATCGCCGGCAGGCTCTGGCTGCACGATTTGCTGCAACGATGGGCCTCTGCCGGCAGGACTGTTATTCTGGCCGCCCATGAGATCGACGAACTGCAACGCATAGCCACTCACGTGCTGATCATCATGCACGGCAGGCAGATGGCCTACGGTCCGCTCGAACAGGTCATTGCCAATGGTGGTGGCGAGTCGGGAACCGTATTCCGGTTCGCTCCCGATGTGAACGAAACCGGCAAAGCCCTGGTGCTGGATGATCTGACCGCGATGAGAGCCGACGTTCGCTCCTTGGAGAACGGCCTGTATTTGGCCCGACGGATGGATACGGCCGACGTGTTCTCCGTCTCGGCCAGACACGACGTTCCACTGGTTCGACTCGACCATGTCGAGCCGACGCTGCGCGATGTGATGATTGGCATGATTCGCCGGTCTTCGGAAAAGGAAGGCACATCATGAACGGGTACGGACAGTGTTTGCGACGCTTGATGCTGCTCATGCGTTACGTGGTATGCCGTCCCGCGCCGCTCATGGCATGGGCCGGACTGCCGGTAGCGTTCACCGCGTTCGCCGCATTGACCAGCGTCTCCGTCCGGCTCATGTTCTCCTCCGATTCCAGACTCGATGGCCTTGCCACGCTCACGGGATTGGGGCCAAGCATCGCCGGGGCGGTCATGCCCATGAGCGAACCCGTGGCGATCATCGCGGCGCTGCTATCCGTCCGCGTCCTGACCGACACGGCCACGGCCATGCCATTGTTCCTGATCGAACCGAAACGGATGCGACTGTTCCTGACCCTGTGTGCCGACATCGTCGCCGCCGGTTTCCTCGCATCTATAGTCGGAGGGCTTGCCGCGACCGGCGCTTCCCGTCTCATCCTCGGCTCCGTCGTACCGGCGCGGGCATGGCCCGCGCCGCTGTCCGCATCGTTGCTCCTCTGCCTCCCCATGGCGCTGATACTTACAGGGCGCATGCTTGTCGCCGCCTCACTGTGCGTGGCCTTCAATTCGACCGGCAAGGGCACGATCGCCTACATCGCCTTGTACTATCTGCTGCCCATCATCGCAGCGAACCTGCCGAACCCTCAGACATTGCACGAGTGGCTGCCTTCCATCGCCGGCACCGCCATACTGGACCAGTCTCCCAACATGAATCCGACGCTGAGCGGGCTGATCGCATTGGCATACGTCATCATCGCAATCACTGCCGCTTGCGTGGCCCAGACACAAAGGGACGTCTAAAACCATGCAGAAGGAATCTGCCTATATCTACGAAGATTCCTGTCATGCGATCGCTTGACATGATGTTGTGCCGTCGACGGTTTTCGAATTGAATAGATATGGTAACGAAAACGAATCTCACGGAAGGGAATCGATCGCAATGGGAAAGTCCGTTAATGAAACATCGGCGCAAGAACGTGAGGGGAACGTATCGTATCGTTTGCCTCTAAAATGGTGGGAACTTTTGTCGTACGTGTTGATTTTTGTGCTGGCATTGGCTTTCAACTCGATGCAATTCCCTAAATGGGTGGTCGTTCCACTCGTTCTGGCGATCCTATTGGTTCGGGCTGTTCGAATACTTCTTGCAAAAAGAAAGAGGGATCGGGTGGATAAAGCCTGTGAGCAGTGACATTACATATAGTCAGGTTCCGTAAACCGAGAGCGTTTCCCTTATCCTGCATAGCCGGTTTGCGTGCCTGTCCTGTGAGTGATGACAGCGTGGCAGGCGGATGTGGAATCGTTCGTATGCTGACGGTATCGGTTCGGATCGATGATCGATTCGAGAAACATGAGAAAGGCACAACAATGAAGATGCACCACTATCGCAAGGCGGTGGTCGCCGCGGTATCGGCCGCGATCATAGTGGCCGCCTCGCTCATCGTCTGGTATCTTGTTCCGCATTATGAGCGCTCGAACGAGCCGGCAGCCTATCGGATCATCTATTCGGCCATGCTGGAATCGAACAAGGGTGGCGTGCTGACCATTGACCGCAAGGGCGGCATTATTGCGGACGAACGGGTCCCCGAATTGCAGGACGCGTCCGTATACTCGTATGAGAACGGCAAGTTCATCGCCGGCGGCCAACGCTCGAACATGCATCTCATCATCGACAAGGATGGCGCGATGCGATCGTTCCATCTATTGGATAATCCGAACTATTCCGGCGTCATGTCCATCGGACCGTATGGTGACGGGGTCGTGGCGGTGATGAACGGCAACGATTCTCCGGAAGACGACTCGTACCTCAACCTGCTGGTCGTCCAGGACGGTGCAGGCAAAGTCACTGAGCGGAAAATACTGAAGATCTACACCGAAGGCCAGGCCTCCGACGGGCAGCACCTGTTCATCACCGGTCATGAGCTCACGTTAAGTTCCAACCGATACCAAGGCAAGATCATCCGCTACGGGTTATCCGACCGTTCGGTCAAGGAACAGGTGACCGACGACGCTCTGCTGTACTTGCGGCCGGTCGTATGGAACAATCACGTGCTGGTAGCCGGCACGGACATGAACGGGACTCCCCGGCAAATCGACATGTTCGATGCGAACACCTTGGAACGGGCGGACAGCACCACGGTCTCCTCGGACTTCCAGACGCTTGTGATCGTTGCAGGAAAGCCATGGGCCGTAGGAACACGGCAAATCTGCCCCGTCATCGAGCAGCCGTTCGCTATCGGTAATCAGTGCATTTCCATGCCCACGGGGTCATCGCCGTATGTTTCGCAGGCCATCGTCGTGGACACGCGGATCGTCATGCTGGTTCGAGAGTCCTTGAGCCCGGCCGTGAAGGTCACGGCACGTGGAGTGAAGCAAGTCGGCATCATCGCGGACGCCGACACGACCACCGGCAAGGTGTCGACCACACCCGCGCTTATTCCGACCAACCGCAGCAGCGACGTCATTCTCGGCGCGCCGGTGGCGCCATAACCGCGAACGAAAACGTATGTCCGACTTGCGTTGAGCCCGATATTGAGCGCAATACGCGGTCGACTGCCGGTGGGCTTGGCGGATGCAGGCCTTGGCTGACGACTCCTGTCATGCGATTGCTTGACATGATGTTGCACCGTCAGCCGTTCCCGGATTGAATAGATATAGCGATGAAAACGAGTCCCGAAGAAAGGAAGTGATCGCAATGGAAAAATCTACTCATAACACGTCGGTACAAAACGGCGGCGTCAGACGACTGGTCGTGATCCTGGTGTGCGCATCCATAGCATTGCAGGCTCTCGCGTTTGCGATTCCGGGAGACGTCTTGGGTCTGCTCTGTCGAGCCGTCGGAGTGCTACTGCTGGTCATGGCTCTACTCACAGCTCTGAAAGGCGGCGCGAAATCGAACTCCTTCCTTGCCATAGGGTTTGGCGTAGCGGCAGGTTTGGCTGCTGTCGCTCTGGTGATTGCGCTCCTGTAACCCGGACTGGTAAGACTGGCGCCGATCGGAGTCGGAATGAGCGAAAGAACATCGATTGCCAGTGTCGTGCTAGCGCTGGTATGCGTGCTGTATGTGGTGATTTCGGTCATCATCAAAATCTGTTGCGGAAGACAGGGGAGAAACCATGAACCAGCAGAAGGACTCAACCGAAACAAATCCTGCAGCGAATAATTGTGTAAAGTCTTCAGCCAACTGTTTTGTGAACTGGCTGAAGGGATGGGGACCGGTCTTCCTCGGAGCGGGTGTGGGCGCATTCCTGGGTATTGTCGCGTATATTCAACACTGGATTAGCTGAATGCCATCGGTTGATCTCCTATGAGGAGCAAAGCCGTAACCGTGCCATGTTCGTCTTCACTCAGACAAACGTTTCAAGGAAGCTGGATGTTGCTTTGAGTTGCACGCAATTAGAGAGTGCACAGCTGGCGGCGGTCTTCGAGCCTGATAGATAGATACGAGCAACGGGTTCGGATCGTGCTTCGTGAGGGAAACCGCATACAATGGGATGCGTAATACTTCATAGGGGAATATGGGTTGGAGGCTGTCATGGCGAGGATCGGCATGAGCAACCTGCTGGAGGCTAATGGTCTTCGATTGGGGTATACAGCGAGAACGGTTACGGTCACCGAACCGGCGACCGGGTTCAAGATTGTGTTCAACAACGATGGCACGGTGCGCAGCAACACGTTCCCTTCCGAATCGCTTCCCCTGGTGGAGGGTTATTTCAAGCGTTCCTATCCGTTTGTGGAGGATGCGCGTGAAGTGGATCGCGAATATGTCTGAGTATGGTTTGAAGACGTCGCCGGATACGAGTTTTATGTGACCAGCAATGACGGCGGTCACGGCGTGCATTTTCATATCAAACGCAACAACTCGTATCGGCTTGCCAAGTTCGTATTGACCGCTGACGGGGATGTGGTCGTGGACTCGACCACGTTGGATGCCAAGACGACGCGGAAGATTCAGTTGTACATGCGCCGCAATTGGAACGGTTTCGTGCAGGCATGGCGCAGTTTCTTCGGTAACTGCCATTTCGACAAGTGACAGGTTCGGCAGGAAGCATTCGGCGTTCTACTGGTGCAGTTCGCTGTCCGACCTGCTTGGGATGGTGGCATCCAGTTGCCAGTGTCGCTGTTCCGTGTGGATGGTGAAGCTGCCGCCGGCTGTTTCGACGATAGCGCGGTAACGGTCGAGGCCACTGCCCAATCCAAGCTTTCCGTCATGTTCGGCGATGGTGTCGCTGACGGAGATGTGGAGCTCTTCAGCGTCGAAGCCGATGGAGACGGCGTACCATTCGGACGGGTCAGCGTGCTTGGCGATGTTCGCGTACAGTTCCGTCAGCAATCCTGTGAGCAGTCGCATCATGCCGAGGGAGAGCGGATGATGGAACTCGCCGAGCAGATTATCGCCGGTGAAGCCGAGCGATTCGAGTTTCGTTTCCTCGTCATCAATCAGAGACTGCAGCTCTCCCTGTTGCACGGTAACGGGGTTGTTGTTCGGAATCGGCGTTGATGCTTCGTCTCGTACTACCGTCGATTCTGGCTGCTGAGTCGGATGCTCTTCCAGCGAGTCGATGACTGCGTGCGTGTGGGTCATGGCGCGATCGGCCGCGTCGCGCAGTTCCAGGAGTTGCCGCCGGTATTCATGCTCGCCGGCGGGCATGCTGCTGGCCTCGGCATGGTCGATGCGCAGGATGAGATAGGCAAGATCGTTGCTGATGGTGTCATGCAAATTGCGAGCCGTGTCCTCGCGTTCCTGCTGGCGGCGCAGCAGATACGAGTCATGATCGCGCTGCCTCATCATGTGCAGCAGCAGACCGGTCACTAGCGGGAAGCAATAGAGCGCGAGGTTCTGCAAGGTCGCCACCAGCAGACGGCCGCTGCTTGGCTCGACGCCGAATGTGGTGGAGATGAGCAGCATGCCAGTGGCGATCGCACCCGACCATGTATCCAGATAGGCGAGGAATCCCGTGCAGGTGATGATGACGGCGAGCGGCGTGATCATCGGCATCGCCAGCATGAGCATCTCCCCGGCCACGAGCGCCGCCCAGAGGAACCATTGCGGGCGGAACATGCCGCCGATCAGACCGACGAGCGTCACCAGAACTAAGGCGAGATGCTGTACGCTCACCGTTGAGGAGGCATCCGTCGTGGCCCGGGCCATGTATTCCGCGATGAGGGCGGCGGCCAGCAGCACGCATGCCGCTGCGATGACCGGATGGCTGTTATCCGAGCCCAGCCGTCCAATAAATCGACTTACAGCAGATCGTATCTGGCGCATGCCTCCAGCACCTCCCTGCGGCTGGTCACGCCGAGCTTGTCGGCCGCGCGATGCACGTACGTGAACACACTGCCCTTGGCAATACCCAGACGGGCCGCGATCTCGTCGGTGGTGAGGCGCTGTGCGTACAGGCGCAGGATGTCCTTCTCGCGCGCGGACAACGAGTCCTTCATGTCCTCGGACATCTTCGCCGGCACCGCGCCGGATAGCGACGCATACGCCGATGCCGCGTCATGGAAACCCGCCTCGGCCTGAGCGGCGGTTGGCAGGCCATGTGCCGCCCGACGCACGGCGTCGGCGATGTCGGTCTTGAGTCGTTCCTTGGCGAGCAGTCCCTGCGCGCCCGCTTTGATCGCCTCCGCCCGGTAGCCGTCCGTCGAATACGAGGTGACGCAGATGACGCCCACCTCGCCCGTCCTGCGCCGGATGCGCCGGCATACGTCCGCGCCCGTGATGCCGCCCAACGCCATGTCCAACACGAGCACGTCCGGCCGTGTATGCGCGTTGTGGCAGTGCTCGATCGCCACCGCCGGCGACCCCGTGCTCCACACGACGTGGAAATCCCGGGACATGGCCGCGATCATCGCGCACATCGCATCCAACGCGAACGGATCATTATCCAACACACCAATACGGATCACGCCCGCCGTCTCCGGTTCGTTCCCAAGTCCCATGACACCCACTGTACCGCCGGCGGCCATCGGCTCCCCGGCATGAAACGGAACCGCTGTCATGCGTTTGCTTGACATGACGTTGCCTTGATGCTCACAGGCAGCCTTCAATGGCCAATGCTGGTTCTGCATACTTCAAAAAGAGAGATGGCCGCAATGATTGAGATTTCTGGTTTGTCGAAGATCTATGGGGATAAACGTGCATTGGATAATGTTTCGTTCCATGCCGAATCGGGCAAGGTCACGGCATTGATCGGGCCGAACGGCGCCGGCAAATCGACCTTATTGCACATCCTGCTCGGATTGGAGCCAGCCAATGGCGGAACGGCCACGTTCGACGGCAAACGGTACAACGAACTTGGCCCCAACCCACTCACTGTCGTCGGTTCGTTCATCGACGGGTTGGCGCCCTATCCGTCGCGGACGGGTCTCAATCATCTTCATTGGATCGCGCTGGCTGCCGACATCCCGTTCTCCCGCTGCGACGAATGCCTGCGGCTCGTGTGCCTGTACGAGGCACGCAACCGCATGTATAAGACCTATTCACTCGGCATGAAGCAACGGCTGGGCATCGCGACCGCGATACTGACCGACGCCCCGTATCTCATTCTGGACGAGCCGTTGAACGGTCTCGACCCGGAAGGCATCAAATGGGTGCGCGACTTCATCAAGGACTATGCTTCGGATCACAGAACCGTCCTGGTCTCCAGCCACTACATGGCCGAACTGGAACTGGCGGCCGACCACGTCGTGGGCCTGTCGAACGGGCGGAAAGTGCTTGATGACGACATCGACACGCTCCTCAATAGTTACGGCAGTCTGGAACAGGCGTACTTCACCGTGGTGAAGGAGTGAGCGTCATGAGAGCGAAGATTTCATCATCCCGGTATGTGTCCTGCTCGCTGGTGCGCTACTGCGCGAACCGGCAGTTCTATTGGTCGGTGTTCGCTGTACTGGCGCTCACCGCGTTGTTCGCGGTGCTGGACGTGCAGACGATCTCCTCGACGGTGTCCATCGCCGCGGATGGCGCCATACGATCGACCGACTCCCTGGACCCGGATCCGGCGCATATCGTATCCGACGCCGTACTTGCCTCGCCCTACCAGACCTCGATCATCCTCATTCCGATCATCGTGGCGTTGAACGTCGCAACCGGTTTCCGCTCGGGTGACGAACGCCAACTGCGGCTGCTGGTCAACCGGCCTTGGCCGTTCGCGATCGGGGACGTGCTCGCGACCGTGATCTACTGTGCCGGCGTCTCGCTGCTGTCATCACTGCTGAACGCGGCGATACTCGTCGCGACATTGAATCCTGCCTTGCGGCCCATGTGTCTCACCATGACCGTCGTCACGACGCCGTTGCGTGTCATGGTGTTCGCCGTGGTCATGGGATTGGTCGGCTACATCGCGGCCGTGGCCACGAAACGCGACGTGCCGGCCTTGGCCGTGATCTTCCTGCTGCTCGTCGTCTCGCTGTCCGGCGTACTGAAGGTGATCCATGCGGATGTGCTGCTGCCGATGATCGGCGGCAAAAGCTTCGCGTTCGGACGAGTCGATGAGACGGGCGATCTTCCGATGGGCGCTTCCGTGATCGTCATGGTCTGCTGGCTAACCATAGCTCTCTGTGCGGCTGTGATCGTACGCGGACGGTCTTTTCTGACGCCGAAAGCATAGGAAGCGGTCTGCATATGATTAAGACTCTGTTCTACAAGGATGCAACAGCGCGCCCCTTGCAGGTCGTCTGCTTGGCGGCCGTGTGCTGGGTGATTGTCGTATATGCGGTCGCGTTGATGCCGATCAGCATGGATGAGTCTGGGAATAATCCGTTGAATAATGCAAGCAGCATGACGCTTGCGTCGCAGGCGACGGTGATTATCGCCATCGGTCTGGCGAACATCGAGATTAGGTCGGGCGAAACGATGATGGCGGCACTCATCACAGGTTCTCGTTGCCGCATGGCCTATGACCTGATGGTGGGGAAAGCCGCGATCATTGTCATCGCCGGACTGTTCCTGACCGTGTTGAATACCGTCGGCAATGGCATCATCTATGGGATTGGCGATACCGGTCGCTTTGCGTTCCAATACCTGTTGTTGGCGGTGATGAACGGCATCGCAGTGCTGTCGCTGTCCTTGTTTGCAAGGAGCGTGCTGCTCGGCCTGTCCATCTACGTGTTCGTGCCCATGCTGCTCAAACCGTTCATCATCTATCTGATACCTGCCACGAATGAACTGTTCTATCCGGAGGCGATACGCGAGGCGACTGCAGATTGTTCACTTGTCGGGACATTGATGTCAATCATGTGGCTGCTTGTCTTCATAATCGCAGGTTATGCCGCGATGGGGCTGCGACTGCATAGGGCCATCGACATAGGTTAGATTTGAGACTGCCCATTCATCAGTCTGCGCATCATATGGGCGAATCCCGACATGCCGGAATGTTCGAGCCGCTCCAGTTCCTCCCTCATGGTGCGTGGTGGATGCTTCTTTGATGCGACCAGTTCGGTCATGGCCTTGACCGCGCGTTCGGGATACGCCTCGGCGACACCGGTCAGAAACGCGTCGGGGTGGCAGGCGGATAATCCGATCTTGGCAAGTTGGTTCGCGGGGAAGTCCTTCAGATTGAAGGTGACGATCACGTCCGCATCGCCGTTATAAGCAGCGGCCGCCACATGCCGATCGCCGGCGTCCGGCAACATGACCTCACCGGTCAGTTCCGGAATGGAAGAGACAAGATAATACGGCTTGATGTTGCGGATAGCGGACAGATAGCGGTCGACCCAAGCAGGATCCTTGCCAAGGTCATCGACGAATGCCCGGCGGGCTTCCTCAAGCACGTCGTCGGAGTATTCGGGGTCGAACAGGTGATGGTCGGCAAACGTGAGCAGCACATCCGTCAGCCAAGTGTGCGGGAAGATGTTCGCGTCGAGAAAAGCGACTACCAACTCAAATTCCTCCCGTTTCAGCTGTACTGAGCCAGATAGGCCGAGTAGTCGACGTCGTCCAATCCACCCTGGCTGGCGGCCTCGCGCATGGTCTCCAACGCCTCATGGCCGTGGGATTCCGACTTGTCGCGGTAGGCGACGACCTGTGCTCGGGAAACCATGCGGTTGCCCTTCGCGCCGTAGCGCACGAACGGAATCTCTCCGGCGTCAAGCATGCGGGCGACGGTCTTCGCCGATACGCCGAGAATCCGGGCGGCTTCGCCGGTGGTGATCATTTCGGTTGAATCGTCGTGCACGATGGCCGCGAACGCGCGGCGAAGTTCCTCCGCATCCAGCGGGTATGCTCTGCCGTCGCCCGTGGTGATGTATGCGGAGCCTTTGCCGATCTGGGAAATGGGGATTGCTTCGAATGTGGTCATGGCGAGTCCTTTCCTGAAGTCTTGAACCCAGCCTACCTCAAACCAGACATTTCGACAATATCGGACATATCGGACAATCTATCGATTGATAGAGGAATGGGCTATGTTGCGTATGTCATACAGACTAAACCTACATTGAATGCCGCACCGACCAGACAATGAGGCGAACGCGGTTGGTTTGGCCGGTTTCCCTGAGGATGTTGCCGATGTGGGTTTTGACGGTGGATACGCTGAGACCCAGACTCGCAGCGATCTGGTCAATCGCATCCAACGCGAACGGATCATTATCCAACACACCAATGCGAATCACGTTCGCCGTCGCCAGCTCGTTCCCAAGTCCCATGACACCTACTGTACCGCCGGCGGCCATCGGCTCCCCGGCATGAAACGGCACCGCTGTCATGCGATCGCTTGACACGACGTTGCGATTGCGATGTGCAGGGGTATGTAATGCATTGAGTTGGCCGGATCGGCTGCTTCGATATCGATCGGCAGGACGGCTGTCATGTTCCCGGCAAAGGTTGGAGGGCGTCGCATGGATAGGTCATCTCCGAATGGGTTCCGCGTCTCCGTTGCCGTGGTGTCGTTGCTGTTGGGTGTGTTGTCTTCGTTTCTTGCCTGGGCTGTGTACTGGAGCGTTCTTGATTGGCGTGGCTCGCAATGGGGCATGTCCGATGCGCGGACGCAGCTGGTGCTGACCGCCTCGGCGGATGCCGGGCACGACGACGGGAAGAATCTTGAGGCGACGCGTGATCTGGCCAGGTATCTTTCCGGTCACGGTATTTCCCTGTTGGAGGGTTCCGTGGGGGACGGTTGGCCGGCGATCGTGTTCCAGTCGTCGGGGTCCTCGATCGGATGGGCCGATGCGCTTCCTCGCGAATGCCGGGACGTGGACAGTCGCATGGCGTGTGTGATCGAGTCGTCGTTCTCGGCCGGGCAATGGCGTGAGCATGGGGATGCACCGCTATTGCCCGCCGGGTTTTCCGTCGGCGGTGTCGTCAGGGTTCCGGGGGTGAACGTCGGCGGCAACCTGCAGTACGTGCTCCCGTTGGGGGCGGTTCCCTTGTTTCCCGGCAGCGTGTATGTGAACACGAGCGACCCGCAGCGGCTCCGGGAGATCTCGGACCTGCTCGTGCGCTGCGGCATGGACATGACACAGCCGCAAACGCAATCGTTGTGGTCGTCCCTCGCCGGTGACTCCTTCGTGGGCATCACCTTGCTGTTTCTGGTACTGGCGTTGGTCTGCGCCTGCGTGTGCGTCATGACGATGGAGACGGCGAGGAAGGCCGACCTGCATGTCAGGCGGCTGTTCGGCGCCACTGGCAGGCAGGTGTGGGCGGGCCGGGTGCGCGCGGCCATCGTCCCGATCGCGGCCGGCGTGCTGGCGGGAACCGTGTTGAGCGCCGTGCTCATCACCGTGGTGTCGGGCAGGACCGGCATCGGCCCGGCGGCCGCGTTCGCCGCAGCTTTTATCAGCGGCACGGTCCTGACGGCGCTTGTGACGGCGTTGGCTGAATGGCTCGGCATACGATCGAATGACGAGGTGGAACGATGATCCATGAACTGATGACCGGCATCCGCATGGGATTGAGGCGATGGGGATCGATCCTCGGCATCACGCTGCTCGTCGTCTTCGCGGGCAGCGTGTTCACGATGACGCTCAGCGACGTGCTGACCGAGTCCAGCGTGATCAGCGACGAGGCTCGTCTGCGGGCCGCCGACGCGGTCACGTTCTCCCCGCAATACCTCCTGCAGTCCCCGAGCAAGACGGACCCCAAGGTGACGGATAGTTTGCGGGACATGCTGGAGCAGGGCAGGGGGTACGCCGCGATCGTCAACAACATCGAGATCGATGATCCCGGGTTCGCCAACGGCATACCGGCCATCGTCCTGATGGGCAACGTCGACGATGTGTTCCCCCGGCTGGGCCTGTGCTCCCACGCGCCCTGCGCGTCCATCGGCTACCGGGTGGACCGGGCGCAGGCGCCCGACAGCGTGCATATCGCCGGCACCGACGTCAAGGTAACCGGCACGCTGCCGGCCTCGGCGGCCATATTCGACCCGAACACCGCCGGCATCAACCTGGACCGGACCATCGTCATCCGCCTCGACCCCGATTCGCTGAACCGGCTCAACAACATCGAACTCGAAGAGGCGGTGACCAAAACGGTCATGTTCAACCCATCCCGAACCCAGCTCGACGAATTCATCACGGGAAGCCGCGACGCCGGCCTGATCCTCGTGCCGCACCGGCTGAACACGGAACAGCCCCAACGGGACAAGGACCTCATCGTGCGCGCGCTGATGTACCTGCTCGGACTGTCCGCCTTCCTCGCGCTCACCGTCATCGTGATAATCCAATCATTGTCCGTGACCCTCGCGCGGGAACGGCCGTCGATGCTCGTCCGCCGGCTCTACGGCGCCACCACCGCGGACGAGGCGGTCCGCGTCGCCGGACTCATCCTCAGCATGCTGCTGCCCGCCACAGTGGTACTGGCATGCTTCCAGCTGATAGGCGAACCGGTGGCCACCGCATCCCGGACGATGATCGCCGTCATCCTCGCCATGGCGGCCCTGGTCTGGACGATCGCCGCACGACGCGCAACCACACACATCCAATGAAAGAAGCACCGACCATGCCACAGACGACCATAGACGCCAGAAACCTGACCAAACGATACACGGACGGGCAGGCGCAGCTCCTCGCCGTGCACGACATATCCCTGCACGCCTCGGCCGGGGAGTCGATCGCCATCATGGGACCGTCCGGATGCGGCAAATCCACCCTGCTGCGCATGATCGGACTGTCCATGAAACCCACCTCCGGCTCCCTGCTCCTGCAAGGACGCCCGGCGCCGGAAAACGACAAGGACCGGTCCGCATGGCGCAACCGCATGTTCGGCTTCATCCCGCAGGACTACGCGATCCTCGAAGACGAACCGGCATGGGCCAACGTCGCCATCCCCATGGAATACGCGAAACCCAGGATCGGACGCGCCGAACGCCGGCAACGCGCCACGGCCGCACTGGAACAGGTCGGCCTCGCCAGCAAGGCGCGACGCATGCCCGGGCAACTGTCCGGCGGCGAAAGGCAACGCATCGCCATCGCCAGGGCGACCGTGATGCACCCCGCCATCATCATCGCCGACGAACCCACCGCGGCACTCGACACGCACACCGCCGACACCATCATGACCATGCTCCTCGCGCAATGCAAACAAGGCGCCACACTCGTCCTCGCCACCCACGACCCACGAGTCGCAGCCCAATGCGACACCACCCTCACCATGCGAGACGGCGCGTTCCTCTGAAGAAACGGCAACGCTGTCTGCAATCGCTTGACATAACGTTGCGATTGCGGAGCGTGCATGGATTCAATGAATTCAACGAATGCCTGATCTGAAAGGATCTCCCATGAAGTATCTGCTTATCATCGATATGCTGCCCACCTACGGGCTACTGTGCTACCTGCTGGTCAGCGTTTGCATCACGCTGGCGTTTCGCTGGCTTGCGCATGCGTGCGAAGACCGGCGAAGACTGCGTTTCGCCGTCATCACACTGCTGATCGGTTCGTTGCTCGTTGCCCTGCTTGCTGGTTGTGCGTACACCATCGCGATGCCATACGCACAACCGGACATGGTTGATTTCTACCGCGCATACCGTCCCGCCGTGTTGGTGTTCCTCACGGGACTGTTCTGCGTGCAGTCCGTGTTCGGCGTCGCCGCCGTGCAAGCGCCCCTTAACCGGCATAATGCCGGAAAAGGATCCGATCATGCCCATCATTGCTGATTATCTTGCCGGCATGACGATTCACATCGTTGTGGTCGAACCACGATGGCTTACAAAAAAGCGTAAGAGCCAACGTTCGGAACGTTCGGAATATCCCTGCGTCGTCCCCCCATACCCTGAAACGGTGATTAGGGGCTGAATCAGGGGCGGTACAGGCATGTTCAGTGATTCGGTGAACGCACACTGGAATCGTATTAGACGTGGGTATATGGCGGGCGCAAGGCGACGCCTCGCCGATGGGAAGAAGGCATGATCATGGTCAATCAACAGCATTCGCAGCAATGTCGTGCCGCGTACGCCTCTGAGACACGCGAATCTTGTACTGCGGCGGATTCCGCGGGCGGCGCATGTCCCGGACGGCAGGTCACGCTATCTATCGTCGTGCCTTGCTACAACGAGGAGGAATGCCTGCCATTATTCCTGTCGTCCGCCGCGCAGGCCGTCCGTGAGATCATGACGGCATATCCCGGCACGACGGTCGAACTGGTGCTGGTCGACGACGGTTCCACGGACGGCACCGCGGCGCTGCTGCAGCGTGCGGCGGCAGGCGACGACGGGCGCGCCGCCTTTCCGTTTGCGATTCGTTGGTTGTCATTGTCGCGCAATTTCGGTAAGGAAGGCGCATTACTCGCAGGATTGGATGCGGCGCGCGGCGCTGTCGTGGCGGTGATGGACGCCGATCTGCAGGACCCGCCATCGCTGCTGCCGCGCATGTTCGCGATGCTGGCCGACGACCCGACGCTCGACTGCGTGGCTACGCGACGCACCACGCGAGCGGGAGAGCCACCGATTCGGTCCATATGCGCGCATGCGTTTTATCGACTGATGAACACCATGTCGCCGGTCGCAGTGCCCGATGGGGCGCGCGACTACCGCATGATGCGCCGCAGGGTCGTCGATGCGCTGACGTCGCTGACCGAACGCAACCGGTTTTCCAAGGGACTGTACGCGTGGGTGGGATTCCACACGGCGTGGATAGACTATCCGAACACGCGCCGGGCCGCGGGCAAGTCCAGCTGGAACTTCTTCGCGTTGGTCCGCTACGCGATTGAAGGTCTTATTTCATGCTCCACCGTACCGTTGGCTGTGGCCTCGTACATCGGGTTGCTGCTGTGCGCCGTCGCGTTCGGAGCGACCTGTTTCATCGCAGTGCGCGCGGCCATGTTCGGCGACCCGGTGGCCGGCTGGCCGTCACTCGCATGCATCATCACGTTCATCGGCGGACTGCAGCTGATGTGCCTGGGCATCATCGGCCGATATCTGGCGAACACGTATCTGGAATCCAAACGCCGACCGAACTACATCGTGCGCGACGGCAACATCAATAACGCCGACATTTGCGATACCGACCACGTATGCCGCTCCGAGCATCCGGCATACAACGCGGAGGTACGGGCACGATGATGACCATTAAAAACGCCGGCAGTACCGACGGCGTTTACGCTATTGCAATACGTCATCTTTTTCCCACACTGGCTGTCTGCTGCGCGCTGGCGACGATCGTGTTGAGCTGGCTGATGGGCCGCAACCAATCATTGTGGTTCGACGAGCAGTATTCGCTGATCCTGGCAAGCCGGCCGGTGCCGGAATTGATCACGCTCACCGCCGTCGACGCGCATCCGCCGCTGTACTATCTGCTGCTCAAGGCATGGATGCTCGTTGTCGGCGACAATGTCGCATTGCTGCGACTGCCGAACTGCGTATGTCTTGGTCTTGCCGTGTTCGTGCTGATTATGCTGATGCGCGATTTGTTCGGCGACCGTGCCGCTGCGGCGTGCATGCCGATGCTGGTGTGCGGCGGATTCATGCTGCGCTACGGCTATGAACTGCGCATGTACTCGCCGGCGATGCTGCTGGCCGTGGCCGGTACGGCGATGCTGATTCGCGCAGTCGGGTTGATCGAGCCGCGCGACCGCCGGCATCGCGTTGCGGATGCGGGTGAGATCGACAGACATGATCGACAAGGTGACCGTTGTCAGTCGCACGACCGCCGTCGCCGCATCGCATGGTGGTGTGCGTACGCTATGACCGTCACGCTCGGCATGCTGACGTTGTATCTGACCGCATTCGTATGGCTGACGCATGCGATCTGGCTTACTGCGCGCTCGTGGTGCATGCGACGACTGTCCGCATGGTGTTGGCTGTTCGCCTATGCCGCATCGGTTGTGCTGTTCTTGCCGTGGATGCCGGCGCTGCTGGGTCAGCTCAGCGCAAGCTCCGTGCTACCTCCGGTTCGCCGACGTGCGAACATGTCCGGCGTAGCCAACGCGGTCGACATCATGCTGCTCGGCATGACGGAAACGGAACTGCCATCAATCGTCTCGCTGCTGGTCGCCGCCATAATGACATCGATCGTCGGCATACTCATTGCGGAACGACTGCTTCACGCGCGGCTCGTCAGCCCATCCTCGGTATCATCACAACGGTCCGCTGAGGCCGCACAACTAATCGTCATGCTGTTCGCCGTGCCGACGGCGTCATTGATGATCTGGTCCGCCGTCAAGGAACTGTCGAACGACGGATACGGCATGTTCTCCGTACGCTATCTGAGCGTGGTCGCGCCGTTCTTTTATGCCGCGCTCGCGCTGGCGTGCGTGATCGCCTATCTGCTACGTGGTCGCGCCGCAATGATCTTCTATGTTGCGATGATCGCGATGCTGGCAGCTGGAACAATCGTGTACGGCGTACGCGGCAACCATAGTTTCGACCGCAACGATACGCCCGGATCGGCCACGCTCAGCCAGCAGGTTGTCTGTTCTGCCGCGCAGCCGATCGTCGCACAGGACGAGTACACGTACATCGACGCGTACTGGTACTATCGCGACTGCCCGCACTACTACTTCCTCGACACCGACGACGTCCCCACGCGAGGCGGATACGCGCCGCTGCACGGCTCCGCAGCACAGTTGAGAACCATCAACGATCTCGATGCGGATCAATTCACCTTGTTGTCATGGTCGACGACCCGCCACTACGACAGGCTCCTCGGCGACGCGGCAGACCAATGGACGCAAAACAGCATCATTAAGCGCGATGCGAACGCGGCCGTTACCTACCATCGATGATCCCAACAGCAAATCAACGATTCGCAACATCTGCCGATTTGATTGACATCATGGCCGGCGATCACGGAACAGTATGACGTTGATGCACACGATAAGTCCATGCTGAACGAATGGCATAACAGTTGTCGCCAGTAGTTGATCCATCTAATTGTCATCGCCGTTAGCAATGCGATAAGTAGACATGCTGTGGTCGATCCGACAAATAGTCTATCTGCGTAGGCACTGGTCCAACGGAGGTAACGGACATGGAATCCAGTTGCGATGCTGAGCCAATCGAGGTCGCATTTGCTACGAGCGCCCGTGGTTCCACGTCATCTGCTGTCATATCGACATCGGTCAACGGTTCAAACAATGCGCTGAGTTGCCGCTGCGTGAGTCCGAACTGTTTGCCGATCTCACGGCGCGATACCCCGTAGTCGCGGGTGTAGTCCTGTACGAGCGGTCGCGCGGCGTCCAACGCTCTGGTGAAATCGGTGAGTGCATCGTACAGCGCTGCGGTACGATTCTCCCGTTCCTTGAGCTGTGCCCTGTACTCTTCAAGTGATTTGCGTACCCAGTCGGCGCGTTCCTTACGACGGTTTCCGACGGCCATCCTCGCCTCCTTTGGCTGCGCGCTCGTGCCGCAACGTGATTATCCTTGCGTGACCATCAGCGCTGTGATGATGCGGTTCAATCGCCGGTATCGGCGTTAGGAATCGAGGTTAGTCATGGCATGTTCAGGTGGTGGTCCCGGATTGATTTTTGAGTCAGGTCAGGGAATAGCAAGCATTGCAACCGTACGTACGGTTGCGCGGAATCCCTGCCGGTCATCCGCTGCGGGACACCCGCGACCCGATAGGCGATGGCCATGAGTTGGCAGGACTCGCACCCCAATCGCTGCTGTCGCAAGACGGTCACGTTCACTCCCGACGAGTGGGCTGAGGCGAATCGTTTCTACCAGCGGGTGAAACGGTCGCGCGGCGGAGTCCTGTCGTTCTCGGCCCATGCCCGCGCGCTGCTGATCGACGCGCATACGGTCATGGTCACGGTCGCATTGGATCCCGGCATGGTTCGTGCGGACATGGCGCGTATAGGCAGCAACATCAACCAGATCGCCCGCGTGGCGAACGCGACCGGGCTGATCACGAGCGGCGATGTGGCGCGCGTGCTGGACAGCCAGCGCGAGCTGACGGCGTTGCTGCTGCGCATGTGCCGGGAGCGTGACGAAGCGGTGGAGGCGGTGCGATGGCGGTCGTCAACATGAGTCAAATCACCGTCACCCTGCACAAGGCGATCGCCTACATCACCAATCCCGATAAGACCGAGCAGGGCACTCTGGTCTCAGCGAACTTCAGCGACGATGCGACGAACCCTGCGGAATTGGCGCGGCGCATGATGGACACGGTCGAACAGTCGACCGGCGGGAATCGCGCCAACGGCGTGCTTGCGCATCATGTGATTCAATCGTTCAGCCCGGAGGACAGCCGACGCGTGACCGCGCGGGAATTGCATGAGTTGGGCGTGCGGTTCGCCGACGAGTTCACCGGCGGCGAATACCGGTACGTGATCGCCACGCACGTCGATCGCGGGCACACGCATAACCACATCATCATTTGCGCGACCAGTGACGTGACGTTCCGTAAGATGCGAACCAAACCGGGGGTCACGATAAGCAGATTGCGTGAGATCAGCGACCGTCTGTGCCAGGAAGCCGGACTGGACGTGCTGCCCGAGCTGAAACCTGCGCGAGATCGGCGCCGTCATGGCGTGAGCTTCGCGGAACTGTATGCGTCGGCGAAGGGTGACGCGATCAAAGATCGGATTCGCGCTGCGATCGACACGGCCGCAGGAGCCTCCACCGATTTCGATTCGTTTGTACACGAGTTGAACAGCGCCGGCGTGACGGTCGTCGTGCGCGGCCGGCACTTGACGTTTACGGACATGGCGAGCGGACTGCGGGTGCGCGACGTGAAATTGGGACGCGCCTACGACGAGTTGAACATCATGGCCCGCATCGGCCGGCATACGGTCATGCCGATCAGTTTCAATCGGCGGATGATCGCCGAACGAACTGGCAATGCGATGCGAGTGTGGCTGCCCGGTACGAGACGGCGACTGCTGATTACGGTTCCGCTGACGCGGATCGTGCGCGACGGGGACACGTATCGCGCGTACCTGCCGACGGCATCGCAGCAGGTCGTCACGGGACGGCGAGGGCGTTACGCCAAGCAGGTGCGTGCGGAGGACCTGTACAGGTACTTCTCCCGCCCGCCCACACGGCTGGAGCCCGCTGTGCATGAGCGGATGACGGTCGCGATCGGCAAATCGGATGCGCAGCGCCGCTGGTATGCGATGCAGGCGCGACGACTCGATGAGCTGAACCGGCTGGCGGACGAGTTGAATGCGGCCGGCCGTCTTGCCGCCAGTGGTGCCACGGTGGATGATGCGATCGCCGAAACGACGCGGCGCATCGAGGAGGAGCGGGAAGCGTTTCAGGCGGCGTTGGTCGCGGCCTGCGACACGGACGAAACGGGTGGCGGCGGACCGGTGCCTGACGATGTGGCAGCCGAACTGCGGGAGCGTGAACGCAGACTCGACGAGTTGGCCCGCGAACTGGACACGTTGCGTCGCGTACGCGCTCAGGCTCAACACGTCAAGCAACGGCGGCACATCCGCCAACCCGAATAGACGACGGTTCATACATGGAAAGGATCAACGATGATCGAGGAACGATTGGAAGACACCGGTCGGCAGATCGCTATGGGAGTCAGCCGTGCCGGTGGCGGTCTCGCGCTGCGGGTCGGAGAGAAGACCGCCGGCTGGTTTCTGCGACTGGGCGGGCGCGGCTTGTCGGCGATGCGCGGCGTGATACGGAGAGGCCGCGATACCGGGCGGATGAGCGAGAAACGGTTGCAGCGCCTGGCCGGCGGTGACGTTCACGCGGTCGAGTTGGAGCGGCATCAGGTACGTGCGGTGGTGCGCAGCCTGCGCCGTGCGGGCGTGCGGTATTCGGTGGAGCGTGACGGCCAGTCAACGTGGATTCATTTCGAGGGACGTGATCTCGATCATGTGACGCACGCGGTACGGCGCGCATTGCAGGATGTCGGTTACGAGCTGCGGATCGACGGCCGGCAGCCGGACGGACGACGCGGAAGCGAGAACACTCAGCCGCAGCAGGCAACGGAACCGGACCGGGACGAACCGCAGGAGCCTGCGTCGGCGGAACCCGAGCGATCATCACCAATGCATCGCGATGCCGCTCAGTCGGAATCGCGTGTCCCGACCGCAACGGCCGAGCAGCGTGATGGGGCATCCCCGGCAGTCGCGGCGGAACAATCCACACAGCCGATACCGGACGATGGTCAACTGCAGCAATCCCCGGCCGTATCACCGCTGACCGCACATGGTGCGACTGAGACCGTTGCCGATGAGACCAATCGCCGGGCCGTGCCAGAACCTGCTCCGTCAGAGCCGCGTGCTCCGGTTTCGCCGAAACCTGCTGTGAGATGTGGAGAACGGAAAATCAGCCGGCGCGACACACTCGCGGAACTTCGCAAGCGGATCGAACGCAAGCTCGCCGGCAAGCCAGTGCGGCCGGTTGCAACGCGGAAACCCGACCGCTCTCGGACCAGATAGGAGTTTTCAGGATGGGGACGAAACGATACATGATCGTACGCGGCGAACTCCTCGCCGACCCGGTGTTCACGATCTCCGCCACGGGCGGCGAACTGGTGCGGCTGAGGATCGGCGTGCGCATGCCGAACGGTTTGGCCGAGCCGGTGATCGTGCAGGGCGGCTCCGTGATGCCTGCGTACTGTCGGGAGCAGCGGTTGGAACAAGGCGACCTGATCGTGGCAAGTGGTTGGGCCGATGCCGGCAACACCTCCCATGACATCGCCAACGCCGAAGTTCGGGTGAACGCGGACATGATCGCTGCTTCCACGTCAATGAACTGGAAGGAGCCGGCATGATCGAGTGGAACATGCCGATGACGCTCACACGGCTTGACCGACTGTTGTGCGGGGAGCGTGAGGCATCCAGCATTGAATGGCACGGAACGAACATGCTCGTCATCGATTGTGTGGATAACTTTTGCGAGATGTCGTCTGCATCAGGCGAAACAATGACAGCGAATACGGGCGCCGGTTCATCGAACGGTGGCCGTCGGATCTCAGTCACACCACTCGAAACCGCCGAACCGCTGCCGAATGCGGCGGAGTCTCAGGCCGCATCCCAACCGAATCGGGATGTTGTACCGCTTACCCGTGAGATGGTGCTGGAATCACTAAGGCGGCGCACCAATGAGCGACTACAGCGCAAACAGTCGGAGCAGCGTGCGCGAATAACGGAAGGTACGGTGCGATGAAGCGTTTCCCCGTAATCTGTCTGGCGATATTGTCCTCCTGTCTGCTGTTCTATCTCGGCAATCGCGTGTGCCTGCAAGTGCGCGGCGACATGACGGCCGGCCTGTCCGCCAGCGAGATCATCGACCGGATATTCGTCGGGATAGCGGAGCGCCCGCTGTTTCTGTCCCTGCACCGAGCCGATCTTATTGCCGGACTGGGCACGGTGATTGCGATAGGCCTGATCTGGCTATACCGATGGTCGATGCGCCGCGACCTGCGAGAGGGCGAGGAACACGGTTCGGCCAAGTGGGGCACGCCGGCCGACATCAAACCGTTCCGGCAAAGCGGCCGGCGAGACCTGCTGATGACCGCAACGGAATCACTGGGCATTGATGGACGGGTGACGAAACGCAACCTGAACGTGCTGGCGATCGGCTCGTCCGGTTCCGGCAAGACCCGACGGTATGTGCTGCCGAACCTGCGGCAGGCGAACATGTCGTATGCGATCACCGATCCCAAAGGCGAGATACAGGATGAGGTCGGTGAGCTGCTGCGCGGCAAAGGCTATGCGATCCATTGTCTGAATCTCATCGATCTTGAACGTTCCGACCGGTTCAATCCGATGCGCTACCTCAACCCGGCCGACCCAGAAGCCGGCATCCTGCGTCTGACGGAAAACATCATCACGAACACGGCCGGCGACAACAGGCAGCCCGACAACGGCGACGGGTTCTGGGAACGCGCCGAACGCAACCTGTTGAACGCGCTCATCGCATGGGTGCGGTTCGCCGAGGACGAGCCGGATCTGAACCGGGTCACGGACATGCTCGATCGGATGGAAGCCAGCGAAGCGGACGAAGCCATGCAATCCGACGTGGACCTCATGTTCGACGCGGCGCGCGAACTCGTCGCCGAATACCGTGCAAACCCCGGCCGGCATGACGCAGAATCACGGCAGACGCTGGAAGGCCTGGACTTCGCCGCACGCCAGTACCGCAAATTCCAGCAGGGAGCCGGCGAGACGAAAAAGTCGATCATCATCTCGCTGGGCGTCAGGCTCGCCCCATTGCAAGTCGGTAGCGTGCGACGCATCCTGTCCGGCGACGACATGCGGCTGGATGAGATCGCCTTGCGGCCGACCGCCGTGTTCCTCGCCCTGCCGGACACGGAGAACACGTTCTCGTTCCTCGCGGCGATCCTCTACCAATGCCTGTTCGAGTCCAACGTCTATCAGGCCGACCATGCGAACGCCTCCGACTGTTCGGCGCGGCGATTGCCGGTGCACTGCTTCCTTGACGAGTTTGCGAACGTCGGTCGTATCCCGAACTTCCAGCGGCTCATCGCCACCATCCGCAGCCGCAATATCTCCTGCTCGGTCATCATCCAAAACTACGCTCAAGGCAAGGCCATGTACCGCGACGATTGGGAGACCATCGTCGGCAACTGCGACAGCATGCTCTTCCTCGGCGGCACCGAAACCAGCACGCTCGAATGGGTGTCCAAACGATTGGGCTCCCAGACCATCGACGTCATGGACGACAGCGAAAGCAAGGGCATCAACGGCTCATACACAACGAGCTGGCGGCGCACCAAACGCGAGCTCATGCAACCCGACGAACTCGGCCTGCTGCCCACCGACGAGTGCATCTACATCCTGCGCGGCGTCCGCCCGTTCCGCAGCCACAAGATACCGATGTAATGCGCCCTCGTCGCAGCATGGCAAGCGGCCACGTCAGCAGTGTTTCTTTGATTCTTTGTTTCTTTACATACATAAATACAGAAAAACTACTGGCCGGCACGGAGGTTATCCGCCACGCCGATTTTTGGATTGTCTGGCGGAGGTGTGTATCTTAGTGCTGTTGCCCCTTTAGCTCAACGGTTAGAGCAGCATCCTTTTAAGTTGTGGGTTGTGGGTTCGAATCCCACAGGGGGCACAGTTCAACCCTTGGAAGCCAATGTTTCCAAGGGTTTTTCTGTTTCTGCACGACTCATTGAAAGCAAGAATGCCGGCTCAAGGAGCCGGCATTCCGAAGTCACAGACGGGACTCACCCCGTCCAGGCATATTTAATCGTACCAGAAAAACTGTCTTGAAGAAACCTCTGAGCGGGTGGCTTTGTCACTTGGCAGAAAGGATCGTGTTCAATTCTCTGGCAGCGCGACGTAGCGCCGCCGTATCTATCCAGTTTTGTGTGAACGCGGGGTTGATTGAGTTCAACAGGGACATGGACGTACCGATGATTTTGTTGACATTGCGCGCTTCCTTGTACAGGTTGTCGTAATGCGCTTCGTTGTTTCGTACCCTACGGATGTACTGCAGCCCAAGAGAGGTTTTGATGCGTCCAGTTTCCCCATCAGACGCATAAGGAAAAGCATTCCGAGTGGCTGTCATCCACAGCTCTTGCTGGTCCAAAGTCTTTTCGCTGGTTTCCGGGTTGCCTATCAGCTTAACCCAAGTGCCCCACATCAACTGGGAGAGCACGTCGTCATGGATGACTTCCGCATTAGCACGGTGACTACCACGGCGTACTCGCTGACGAGCATCGGCTCGTGCACGATCATTGGCATCATGAAGTGTTCCTCGGATGAGTCTGTTGACCAGATCCGGGGCGTTGCCCGGAAGACACCAGTCCTGTGATCCTTTTTCCCGGAAGGACAGTTCGCGTAGTTGGCGATCCAGTGTGTTGCGCACAGCAAGCTCCACATAGCCAAGCTGCGAATGGAGTATGCCGGCGAATCGTTGGTTCCACTGGCATAAGGCTATGGCAAGATCAACATCGCCGGCGGCATCATCAAGATAACGTCCAAAACGAGCCTGACCAAGCAGTGCCGCTCCCTCATCAGCCCGATTGCGGCGCTCCAGATCCGTTCCTGAAGAGGTATGGCTGGAGCCATCACTACTTTGCGCATTATCTATTGCGTCGGACCTGACCATATCTGACCTCCAGATTCGATGTGATGATAAATATCAAGGATAGCGTCACCTTCGGCGCCTCCTGCCATGTCCAGATATTGTGACGATCCGCTGGGCAAAGGTAAACCGTCGGCATATCGGGGATATGCCGACGGTCTGGATGGATTAACTTGCGTTGGCGTGGGGTCGGGAATGGCCGCTTGCGTTTGCATGAAACGTGACGGTTGGTGCCGGGTCGGGACGCGGGGTTGCGTTCGCGTTTGCATGTGATCCCGTGCCTGCTGTCAGAGGCTGCCATCCCGGTTGGGTAGGCGATCTGTTTGCTGGCCGGGAACGTTCCACGAGGGTGCTGGCTGCGGCGTGGACGGCTGGTACTGCGGCTGCTGTGGCTGCGTCGGTGCCGTCGCCTGTTGCTGCGTGGACTGTTGCTGTGCGGACTGTCGTTCGCGTTCCTCTTGCTCGCGTTGTTCCCGCTGCCGTTCCGCTTCCTCAGCTTTTGCCTGCTGCGATTCGACCGTCGCGGCAAGGTCGGCGATTTGGCGTACGGCTGCGATGGCATCGGCCAGGTTCTCCTCGGTGACGGTTTTGTCGCGCCATGTGTCGGCAAGCTGATTGAGCCGTGCATGTTCGTCGGATTCCGGCGCTTCGCGCAGCTTGTCGGCTCGGCCGATCGCCTCGCCGAGGGTCTCGGACGTCTGACTGGTCGTGTCGTCTAGCGCCGTAGCGTATGAGGCTTCCAGCTGTTTGGTGAGCGCTTCCATGTGTTCGATGTCCTGATCGTCCATAGCCTGTTCAAGCTGGCTGGGGTCGATTCGATCGGCGATGGGACTGCGCCTGATGCGTTCGAGCAGCGCCTTTGCGACCGTCATTGCATCATGCAGACGTTCTGCTTGCCTACGTTCGTTGTCCGCCTGCGTCGGTTGTTGGATAGTCGGTGCGACATGATTCGTCGCGGTGATGACGCGAACGCCCGCGATCATGCCGCCGACCAGCAGCAGCGCGGCCAATCCGACCACCGCCGGTTTGACGGCGTTTTCCGGCAATCGTGGCGCGAACCGACCGCTGTCGGCACCGGGATACCCGTCATCGTTCTCGTCATCGTTGCGGTCATGGCATCCGTCCGGTCCGAGGTTCAGAGGCATGGCATCGGCGGCATTATGAGCGATGTTGGCCGTGGAGCCTTCGCATCGTCGCGGCGGAGCATCCATACCGAGGACTTGGGTCGCGCCCGGATCTTCGTCATCGATGGCGGGGAAGCTGGACGGGCCGAGATTAAACGGTACGTCGGTCATGATCTTGTTCCTTTCCGTGACGCGTGGCCGGTTACAGGGCGTCGGTGTCGGGAACGTAGGCGCGTTCCCTGTCGTGGCTGATGATCTTGCTGGCCTTGTAGCCGTCACGGTCGAAGTCCGCGTAGTAGACCTCCCAGATCACGCCGGACTCGGTCTCGACCACGCATGCGGCCGCGTCGTCGTTGATGGCGACCTTCACGTAGCCGTTGCCAAGCGAACCGGCGTCGTCGTGGCGTATGCGTTCGACCGGTATCTGCAGGCCTTCCGCGTCCTCGGTGAACAGGTCGCTCAGGTTCCGGTCGCGGTCGTCCCGGTCGGAAACGTACGCCTGCACGGCGAGCGGCGCCATCAGCACGCACGCTTCGTCCGTGCGGTAGACGTCGATCCTCTGCCCGTTGACCGTCGTATCCGATTTCGGTTCGACCGTCCGGTTTTGATCGTTGCGCACGACGATCGGGGCGACCGTATGCCGTGCGGGCATGAGCGTGCGCAGACATGCCGCTCCGAGCAGGATGACTGGAATGAGCGCGACCGTGACAATGATGATCAGATTGCGTTTGGGGTCTCGATTGTTCATGGATGCTCCTTTGCATGATGTGGTTCGGTCAGTGGATGAAGTCGATGTTCGCCCGGTTGTCCGCGAGCTGCTGCGCGGTGAGCGTGCGCAGGGTGACGCGGGCTGCTGCGGCGCCGCTTTCGGAGATGATGATGTCGCCGTCTTCGTTGACTTCCTCGACGATGGCGACGTGCCCGTAGTAGTCGTCGGCGCCGAGCGTGCCCGCTTGGAAGACCATGACGTCTCCGGGGCGGGGAGCCTTGTCGATCGGATAACCGAACCGTTCGGCGCTGGCACGCCACATGTGCCCGTCGCCCATCCACGGGTCGACGGGCTTGCCGATCTGCTCGCGTCGGGACGCGCCCCACCATGTGCACTGCCAGCGCTCGTACGAGACGATTTCGGGCAGGTTCATCGCGTCCACGTTCACGGCCGAATCGTCGCCGTTCATGACCAATGGCGGTTCCAGCGAGCCGATCACGCTGCCGGTGACGGAACAGTCGCCGCCGGCGCAGCCCTGCTGCGTGGCGTTGAAGCCGGGCAGCCATGACAGGAGCGCCATGAGCGTCGCGAGCACCATGATCGCGGCCGTCGCCAATAGGAACACCGGCATGCCGACCGCGCCCGTCACGGCCGAAACGACGGATGCCATGATCCTGCGCGCGCCGTCGACGGCCGCCCGCATGAGATTGGACAAGCCGTCCGCCGCCTTCGCCACTCCCTTGGCGGTATTTCTGGTGCCACGCGTCGCGGAACCCGTGGAGCCGGGCGTGAATCTGGACAATGGCGACGCGAAACGTATGCCTCCGGCCGTTCCGTGCGCCGTGTTCCCCGCACGGCGCATCCCGCCTGTTGTTCCGGATTGCGCGAGCCGGCGTGCGACGCCGCGGGTGCTGCCGGGCGGCGTGCTCAGCGTGGCAGTGGGGCTCGGAGCCGTGCCGGATGACGACGTGACAGGCGTATGACGAGCCGGACCGTTCATGATCGGCCCGCCGTCTGCCGGTTCCGCGAAGACATCCAAGGTCGGTTCGGCATCGGCGATATCGTTCAATGGCTCCGTCGTGGTCGTCGGTCGCCGAACATGTTGCCCGCCGCGTCTGCCGGTGTTTGGTACAAGTCGGCCGGCGGAACGCAGCCCTTGCCCGACATCAAGGATCGCGTCAGCCGGGTCGATACCGTTTTCCTCATGCTCGTCCGTTGTCTCTGTCGCGGTTTGCATGGTGTTGCGGCCGAGCGCGGCGGCGTCGCCGGCGAGCCTGACCGTGGTCGAGCGCAGTCGGCCCGTCAGTCCTTCGCCTTCGCGGATGCGGCCGGTGTATGAGGTGAGCTTGCCGGCGGTGCCGGTCCGAGGGTCCATGAGTTCGACCATCAGGTCTCCCCGAATTTCGTGGTGAACAGCCGGTAGAGCGTGGAATCGGTCGGGATGCGCCCGTCGAACGGGATGAACGCCTCACCGGCCTTGAGCAGGCCCTCGCCGGGGCGTGCGCCGCCCAACCGTTCCTTCAGTTCGGGCGACAGATGCCACATGTCGGCCAGTTTCGCCGCGTCGGTGGGCGTCTGGTTCATGAGCAGCAGGAACGCGGAGTTGGCGAGCATGAACCGCGCCTCCTTGCTGGCGAGCAGTTCCTCGATGTTCTGGGTGACGCCGGTCATGCCGAGACCCCATTTGCGGGCGCGTTTGAACATGTCGAGGAACTGTTCGGACGCGTACCTGTTGGAGAACATGCGGTGGAACTCGTCCACATAGATCCAGGTGCGCCGGTCCGCTTTCCGGTTGCGGGCGACCTGGTTCCACAGATGGTCGAGAACGACCATCATCCCGAACGTCTTCAATTCGCCTTCCAACGCGGCCACGTCGAACACGGTGAACCGGTTGGACGTGTCCACGGTGGTCTGGCCGGCGAAGCCCGACAGGCTGCCGAGCGTATACGATTCGAGGCTCAGCGCCAGCCCCCGCGCCTCCGGCTCGCTGCTGGCCACGAGCCTGCGATGCAGGTCGGCCAAGGTGGGTTGCGGCAGGGAGGGATTGTTGCGGTATTCGCGGTACAGCCCCAGTGTGCACCGGTCCACGATGGAGCGTTCCGCGGCGTTCAGCCCGTCGGAGCCGCCGATGAGCGCGCCGATCATGGAGATGACCGCGTTCGCCTTCGTGCGGATCGGGTCGCCGTCCAGTGTGGCGTCGAGCGTGATGTCCATCGGGTTGATGCGGTCGGCGGAACCGGCGCTGACGATCACCCTCGCGCCGTGCAGCGCCTCGCACAGGGGCGCGTACTCATGTTCGGGGTCGACGATGATCAGATCGTCGTCGGGCCGTGACAGGAACAAGGCGGTCATTTCGGCCTTCGCGGCCTGCGATTTGCCGCTTCCGGTGGTGCCGAGCACGAACCCGTTCGCGTTGATCGTGGTGCGGGTGCGGTCGACCATGAGCGCGTTGCCGCTGCGCGCGTTGACCCCATAGAACACGCCTTGCTCGTCCATGATCTCCTGATTCGTGAAAGGCATCATGATCGCTGCGCTGCTCGTGGTCAGCGTGCGTCGCATCGGCAGCGGGTTCACGCCCAACGGCAGGCTTGCGTTCAACCCGTCGAGCTGCATGCAGGCGAGGGTTTCGGCCGTGCAGGAGAGCTTGCGGCAGGCGGCGAGCACGTCCTTGACCCGCTGGTCAAGCAGCGGGCGTGTGGGGGCCGAGACCGTGACCGCCGCCAGCGCCTCCACGAGCCGTTCGTTCGACCGGCGCATCTCGTCGCGAAGATTATGCGCCTCCTCCAACGAGTCGCGCAGGTCGGCGGGCAGTTCGTCGGCGGGAATGTGCCGGCGCATGTTCCTGCGGCGCTCCTCCAGGCGTTGCATGTCCATTTCGGCGATCTTGCGGTCCACCAGTTCCGCGCCGACGCTGCGATCGTACGGCGCGAGATGAATCGACACCGTGCCTTCGGTCTTCAAACCGGTCAGTTCGGCGATCAGCCGGTCGGACATGATCGGCGGGAAGTCGCGTATCCACAACGTCGAGCGCAGCGTGTCGCCCGCGGCGTTCGACAGTCGCAATACGCGCGCGTCCGTCGCGTCCACGCACCACGGCGTGACGAAGTCCTTCGACGTGGCGCGGCCGGATTCGACCAGCTTGTCGTCGTAGCGGAACGGTTCGCCCGGACGCAGCAGCAGGGCCAGCAGGCGCAGTCGTTCGCCTCGGCCGAGCGGCGTGATCTTGCATCCGTCCAACGTGGAAAGCTGGCTTTCGGACGTTTTGACAAGTCGGTTCAGCGTGGCCTGCGCGCGTTCCGGGTCCTCTTCCGTGATCGTGATCGTCAGGTATTTGTCGGTGACCGCGTTGCGGGAGCGTTCTCCGAGCTTGGCGAGCATGATCCGGTTCGATTCCGCGCGCAGCGCGTCGAACGGGCCGCCGTCCAATCGCATACCGACCATCGACATCACGTCATGGGCGTCGAGCGTGCGCGTCACGCAGGTGACCTGCAGCCGGGTGGAGCCGTCGAACGTGTTCAGGAACTCCGCCCACGCGTTGATGAGCTGCGCCTGCCGTTCGCGCGTGGCCGTCTCATAGTTGATGTCGGACATGCGCACGGTCACGCTCCACCGGTCGTCGCCCAGATACGCGATCCCGTTGGAGAGCATCGCCTCGTAGCCGATCAGCTCCTTCGCCGTGCGATACCCTCGCTCCCGCCGCCGGCGAATCCTGCGCCCCTGCCTGTCTGCCGGTTTGCGTCGTGCCATGATCATCCGTCCTTTCGTTCGCGTATGGCCTTCCTGCCTCGTTTTCGCTCCCGTCGGCGAGGCCGTGCGGGCCCGTCGATGAAATACCGTTGCTGTCCGAACCGGCATGCGATCACGTATCCGAACCAGACCTCCGGTTTCAGCCCCTTCGGGCGCAGCCAACCCCATGCGGCCAACGGCAGGTTCACGAGGAACACCACGTACTGGCCTATGTCGGGGAGCCCGAGCAGGCGCCAGAACACGAGCCACACGCCCGTCGACAGGCAGCCCATCATCGCGGCCGCGGCGAGCTGCCGCCAGCTCATGCCCCACATGACCCGCGCCTCGGTGGCCGTGATCTCCTTGTAGATCCTGATCTCCAACGCCATCGCCGCCGCCTTCCCTGATCTCGCGTCTATTCGCCGAACACGGCCTTGGCGGTGGCCGAGGACACTATGACCAGACAGCCGAGCATGATCGCCCCCAACAGCAGCGTGCCGAAGTTCGCGATGATGTACTGCCACAGGTCGCCGCCGTCCACATAGCCGTCGAGCCGCAGCGCCTCGCCGACGAACGTGCGGTACAGGATCACGCCGACCGTCAGGGTGATCGCCTGGAACGAGACCTGCCCGTAGCGTTTCAGATAGCCGACGCCCATCATGCGCGTATGCTCCGAGGCCATGAACACGATCGGCAGCGACGCGAAACAGGTCAGCATGTAGATCTGCATGAACCGCATGTACACGACCGCCAGCAGCACCACGCCGGCGATCTGCGAGGCGATGAACGGGATCAATACCAGCACCATGAGCCCGCTCTGGCCGATGAGGCCGGCATCCTCGATCGCGGAGCGCATCTGATCGCCCAGCAGTTGCGTCTCGCTGCCGGGCGCGGCAGCGAGCACGCCCGACGCGGCGGACACGATCTGCGAGACGACCGCGTCGATGCCCTGCAGGATCAGCGCCGCATTGGACGCGAACAGGAGCACGAGCGCGCATTTGAGCAGCACGCCGCCGATGATCTTCACGCCCAGTTCGCGGTCGCCGTCCGCGCGGGTCGCCGCGCGGGCCAGTTCCAGCGTGAACACGATGCTGGCGATGGTGGCGGACACCGGTTTGACCGCGCTCGTATGCACCGATCCCGCCATGCCGTACAGACTCGCGTTGAACTCGGCCGGCCCCAATGCGAGCCGGTCGAGTATGCTGCCGTCAATGCCGCCGCCGATCGCGTTGAGCATGTTCACGCACGGTTCCACCAAGTCCGCCATGATCAAACCTCCCGTTCCATACGGTCATCCGCTGCCGATTGGGTGTTCGATGAACAATGAAGGTTCAGAAGCTGAGGTTGGCGAACAGGGCGGCCGCGGCGATGATGACCGCGCCGCCGACCAGCTGCCATATGCCGGACTGGGTTTGCGGGCCGGAATGGTCCTTCAAACCTCCGGCCAGGGTGATCGCACCCCATACGCTCCAGATGCCGCCGCCCAGCAGCGCGGCCTTCTGCAGCAGTTCGAGAATCGTGGTGATCGTGTCCATGACGGCTCCTTTGCGGTGATGGGACTCAACGGTGAGTGGACGGCCGTTCGGTGTTGTCGAAAGCCGGACGGCCTTGGCGACGGGATGCCGCCGACCCTGTCTGACGGTCGACGGCATCCCCGTAGGAACCGTTGCGGTCATGCGGATGATGCCGTGGCCGCAGCGGAAGTCAGCTGTCGGAAACCGGGTTCCGGCGATGCGCGTGGGCGATGCGCAGCATGGCGAACCCGATCAGCAGGACGAGCATGCTGGCCGCCATGATGCCGGTCAGATCGACGCCGGTGTGCGGCAGCATGCGTTTCATGTAGGCGCTCCAGTCGTCCGGTTCGCTCGTGATCGGCGTGTCCGTGCACACCGTGCCGGGTTCGACCGGCTGCGCGGGCTGGTCGTCGAACGGGTCGTCGTCCTTCGGCACGCATTCGATGACCGGCGCGGCCTGCACGGTCGCGCGATCGGTGTGCAGGTCGGTGACGCCGGTCAATATGCCGGTCACGTCCACGGATTCGCCCGGCTGCAATACGAGCGTCGCCCAACCGTCCGGGTATTTCAGGTCGGTGACCGTGCCGTCGCCGGCGATCGTCTCGTCGGACAGTTCGAGACCGGTCAGGGGCACGTCGCCGGTGTTCGTGATGCGGAACACGATCACCGTGCCGTCGCCCGTGATCTCCAACGCGTCCTTCGTGTCGTCGCGGTCGCCCGCCTCTAGGCCGGACGCTTCGTCGAACTTCTCCACGCCCACGGACGGGGAGCGTTCGGACGTGCGCGTGGTCACCGTGTTCGACGGGCGTTCCACGCCGTTCAGCGTCTCCGTGAACGTATTGGAGAACTCGCCGGCCTTCACCCGTCGGAACTGCACGTACGCGCGCCATGCCTGCGCATGCGCGCCGTCGGCCGACACCAGGTCGAGATAGCGCTGCGTGGCTGCGACCGTGAACGAGCCGTCGCGCATGTCCAGAGAGAACAGGTCGCCGCCGAACCTTGCGGAATCGAAGCCGCTGCCCGCGATGCGCGAGCCCTTCGCCGCGATCACACTGCCGGCCGCGTCGTGCAGGTCCTCGGCCGCGTACACGGCCCACTGGCCGGCGTATTCATCGCCCGACTCGTCGTAATCGTCGTCGATGCGCCACTGCGTCACCTGCGGGTAGGCGCGGTTCGCGGGCAGCAGGGAGGAGTCCAGCCGGTAGAGGAACAGCTGATCCTTGTAGATGCTCATGCCGTCCGCGCTGTCCGCGCCGACGTCGACCGTCACGTCCTTGAACGGGTCGAGTTGTGCGAGCACGTTCGTGACCGTGTTCGACACCGCGCGGCGCTTGTTCGTGACCTGCACGGCCGTGTTCTCGACCGAGCCGCCGTCCGCCGCCGCGATGGCCGTCATCGGCAGTACCAGCTGGTACGTCTTGCCGAGCAGCGACTGGTCGATGCCCGCGTCACGTTCCGCGGACAGTTCACGCCGCGCGTATTCGGCCAGATCGGCGGGCTGCGGATCGCCCGGCAGCACCGTTCCGTCGGCAAGCGTGGTGTCCACGGTCTTGAAGAACGCGTAGACGACGCCATCGGCGACCTGCACGTTCACCAGGTCGGTCACGTCCGCGCCCTGCTCGCCAAGCATCTGGATGCCGGCCTCGTCCACGTCCAGCACGGTTTCGTCGTAGTCGTCGATCACGCCCAGCCGGCGCACCGGATACGCCGGGTCGGCCAAACCTGCCGCGTCGATTGTGATCCGGTAGTACAGGCGGTCGCCGACCAGTACGGTCCTGCCGTCGATGTCCACCGACGCGTCCGCCTGCGTGTCCTGCTTGACCGGCTGCGGGTCGACCGGCCGGTTCGTCACCTCGTTCGACTCCAATCCGGAATTGTTCAACGTCACCCAGCCGCGGTTCGAGATCACCGTGTCCGTGGCCGCATCCTCGGACACTGTCGCGTCGAACTCCAACCGATACCGATGACCCGTGTACGGATCCCAATGCTCGTCCAGCCAGTCGCGCCGGAACGAGACCGACAGTTTGTGCCCGGCGTCGTCCCACTCCACGTCGTACGCTTCGGCCGGCACCGTCACACCATCACGCGCATCGATGACCGTCAGGCTCTCCTTGACCGGCGTCGTGCGCACGTCGTACTCGTCCACGAACTCCAGCGTGCGCAGCGTGTAGTCGGATGCGGCCCCCACCTGCAATTCCAGCTCATAGGTGACCGTCTGGCCGGGCAGCACGCTGCGTCCGTCAATGCTCGACCCGTCGCCGCCCTCCGTTTCGCTCGCGGTCACATCCTTGTCGAACTCCGGGCGCACGATGCACAGGCGAGGCTCGTTCGTTTCCCAATACTCGTGATCGGCCCAGAACACGCCGCCGCGGTTGACCAGCTCGTGTTTGCCATCGCTGCACGTATTGTCGATCGACCCGCTGCGCGTGCGCATCGCGTCGATGTCCCGCTGCAGATCCTCGCGCACGTCGAACCTCACGTCGAACGGCACCAGCATCGAGAACTGCAACGACTTGCGACGTTCCCTCAGGTCCAGCGACGCCAGATACTCGGCCGTCGCCTTCGCCGTGACCGTCATGCCCTCCGAGACGATGTCGAAACGGTCGGTCACATCCTCGCCGGTCACGTTGATGCCATCCAGCGAGGGAGCATCGTATTCGTCCATTTCGGCCACGTACACGCGTACCTCGGACACGTCCCGCACATCGAGATACCGGTCCACCAGCGTCCAATCGTCCACCAGCTCCAACCGGGTGGGCTCATCCCACCACGGCACCGTGAAATTCACCGCCGCCGCGACCACGTCGCCGTCAAGGAACGACATGCCGTCCGCGCCGACGTGATTATCCCGCTCGGGATCGGAAACCATCTGCCAGACGCCGTCGTCGTCCATGCGCACCCATGCCTTGTTCGGCAGATACCAGCCCAGCGACGCCGTATCCGCCGTATTGCCACGCCCGCCGGCCGTACCGCCGACCACGCCGCCGCTTCCGGCGCCGGCTGTGCCGTCCGGCGACCCCAACGCCAGCATCGGCGACACCAGCAGGCATACCGCCGCGGCGATGGCCGCCGAGACACAGCATTTCCTTCCCAACACGCCCATATGGAACACTCCCTTTCACGAGGAGCCAGCCCCGGCCGAAGGCCGCCGCCGCGAGAAAAAGGGAGAGAGAAACCCGCGACGGCGAACGACGAACCGGAAAGCCCGTGCGGATCATTTGACCGGAGCCCACCATTGGCGCCCCACCGCACGCCAGCCAGTATCCGGCCCCGCATCCGTCGCCCGTGGTCCCGAGCGGATATTGGAGTGCCGTATGCCTTGAGAAAACACGAAAGCCCCCGTCGCGCGATTCCGTAGGGTTGCGCAACGGGGGCGGTCGTGGAGCGTTTATTTGAGCAGACGTCCCTTGCGATGGGTCATGACGGCGATGGCCGCGCCGCCGGCGGCGAGCAGGCCGCCGATGACGAGAAACAGGACAATGCCGCCGCTGCCGGTCAAGGGCAGATTCGTGATCGTGGTGACGTTGAGCACGAACAGCAGGCCGTTCTTCTCGATCTGCACGAGCGAATCAGCCAGTGAGGGCACGCGCTCGAACACGACCAGCGCCGCTTTACCGGGATCTGCGGTGATCGTGACCTTGAACCGCACGTCGAGGTCACGGTAGCCGTCCGGCACTCCGGTTTCGCGCACCCAGTACGTGCCGGCGGCCAGACCGTCGAACCTCACGAGGCCGTTGCGGTCGGACGTGGCGGTCACGTCCTCGTCGGGACGGTCGGCGCGACGGTACTTGGCGTCGTCCGCGAACGTGTCCGCCGTGTAGAGCGTGAACGTCGCGCCGGCAAGCGGCGTCTTGCCGTCTTCGCCGATCTTGTCGAATTGGAAGCCGTGCGTGTACACGGTGGTGTCCGGAGGCGTGAGCTCTCCGGTCTGGTTGGTTTTCGGATCGTTCGAGTACGTGAGCATGACCGTGTTTGTGTTGCCGTCGCCGTCGATCGTCGCATGCTCGGTGAGCGTGGCCGAATAGTCGACGCGCAGCAAACCGCCCGCCATGCCGTCACGGCCATTCGTGTAAACCCATGCGCTCAGATCGAGATCGATCGTGGTTGCCGTGCCGCCATCGGACTCGCTTGCCTGCAACGTGTAATCGTCACCGTCGAGTGGACGCCATGCCTGTCCGTCCTTGCTGGCCGTGACGGACAGGTCATCGTTGAACCGCTGGCCTTTCGACAGGGTGTCCGCCAGGCGGAACACGTACGGGTTGGCCGCATCATTCGTGTATTTCGTGGTATCGGGGATGAGGGTTTCAATACGATAGTCCACGATATCGCCCACATTGCGGTCGTCCGTCAGCGTCGCATCATCGCCGTTGATGATGTTCTTGCCGATCGTGACGCGCTGGTTCTTGATCTCGGCTGTGCCGTCGGCGTTGCCGATCGGTGGTTTCGCGGCGGTGATCGCCGTGCCGACCAGTATCGGCGCCGAACGCGTGGTACCGGTCAACGCGGTGTTCGCATCCTCCAGCAGGTACAGGCCGGGCTGCAATCCGGCGAATATGACCGAGGAAATCGTGCCGTCGTCGGCGGGCGTCGTCGTGCCGGACATGACCGGCGCATCCGTGACGGAAACGGTGGCCGCCATGCGATCGGCGAACAGCCGCCAAACCGGGGAATCCTTCGCATCGCCCTGCCGTGCCAGCCACACGATCGGATCCTCGCCGCCGGAACCCGTGTCCGCCGCGCCACCGTTGCCCCGTGTCGTCCCGCTGGCCGTTTCGCCGTCGGCATCGCCTGCGCCGGCCGGGTACTCGCTGTCGCCGACTTTCGGCAGCGAGGCGATCACATCGCCGCGCACTGTATCCTCGGTGCGCACCGTCACAGCGGACCCCTGGATCGCGAACCCGGCGAGTTTGACCACTTTGAAGTTCGCGCCATTCAGCGACGAGCCCGGACCGGCGTTCAGCGTGATCGAATCACCCAATACGGGCGTCGTCTCGCCGGTTTCATCGGCATGGGCGATGCCTCCGGCCGACACTGTGGCCAGCAGCAGCGCGGCCGCCATCGTCACGCGCAGCAGCCGGCCGAACCTGCGGGAAGAGAACATGATCGGAATCCTTCACTATCCGCATCCCCCGAGACCAAGGCACGAACCGCGCCGACGGGGAAGAGAAAGGAAGAGAACCCGACGGCGCGGCCATGTCATGAGAGGGAAGGTGCGGAACGTTTACCCGAACCACCCTTGGCCCGACCGCACACCCCTCATCCTGTCGCCGCCCGCCACGGCTTCGTGGTCCCACCACGATAATCGTCACCGTCCCCGATACCACCCATCAGCCGGTAGTTTCGTAGCATTTCTTTATGTTCGTATTTCTTTGTTTATGTGGATCTGGCATGACTTCCTTTCAGGAAAAATCCCTTGATGCCGGACCATGACGTGCGGTAGCATATCTTTACGAAAGGAGGCGTGTCATGGTAAAACTCGTTGATTTGTACACGGTGGATAAGGACAGTGCCGAATGCGACTATCTGCGTTTGTGCGATGCGCCCCTGCCGCAGGATGTGTTGGAATTTCTCGGCAAATCCTCTGAAGCGGAGCCGGGCGCTGTCCCGTCTCCTCGTGAACAGGTTTACGCTTGAGCCGTTGACGGAGCAGCAGAGTGCCGGTTCGTTTTCGTTTCGCCGACAAGTCCGATCAGTCGCGGTTCACTAGTTTCTCTTGCACTGATCCCGTACCGGCCAACCGTCAGATTGACGGACGATGGGTCAAAGGATCACAGCTTCATCCGGAACCGTGGGCGCTTTTGGTGCAACGTCTCATCCATAACAGTCCGATATATCACGACAAGGATTGCTGGATTCGCGTGGGCGTGGACGATGAGACCGGCAATCTGGCTTCATACTGTGCGGTAGCGCATAAGGGTAACGGGGTGTACGAAATCGCGGTGATCGCTGTATCCCGCAGGCTCCGAGGCCTGGGATTAGGTACGCAGGCCTTACGCGACGCGATGGCGGTTGCGACCCGCGATGCCGTCCAACGTGACTTAAACCCGGTGTTCATCGCCACTATTGATGAAAACAACCGTGCCAGCGCTCATTTGTTCGCCTCGTTCGGATACCAGCTCATCCGCACATATGAGAAGGATCGTCACGGCTTCGTGTTCAACCTATGGGCGAGACGCTAATCCATCACGATTGGCTGTATTGCTGGTACGACTGCAAGGAATGTCTCCGCTGCGGCGCACCAGCAATAACTTCACTCGTGCCGGTCGAGGTATTCGGCGAGGGCCTGGGCGACGAGGTCCTGCATGCGGATGCCCTTGATGCCGGCGGCCGCTTTGATGCGGTTGCGCAGCGAGGTGCGGATCTTGATGCTGGTGACCATGTAGGGGTCGTTGGCCGGTTCCTCTCGGTAGATGTCGTCGACCGACGTGATCTCGCGTTCGGCGGGCAGATAGCTCAGGTTCCCCTTCATCGTCCGACCGCCCGTCTCAGCTCGTGCAGGACGAGGCCGTACTCCCAGAGTTTGGCCGGGCGGCGGCCGAAGCTGGTCTTGATCTCCTGCCGTTTGGGCACGATCGTGTCGAAGCGTGGCGTGTCCTGTGTTTCGAGCGCGTGCATGGCCTGCCGGAACGCGACCGTATTCGTTTCGACGCGGTTGAGCAGTACGGCGGCGGGCGTGCGTCCGGCCGCGTTGACGGTCGCCCATGCCTGCTGCAGGTCGACGGGAGATTCGGTGGTGGGCACGATCACGAAGTCGGCCGTGTCGAGCGCGGTTTTGAGGCCCGCGTGCGTGGGCGGCGCGTCGATGACGAGCCATTCTCCCGGCGCGGTGCGGATTGCGGCAAGTTCGTCGCCGGCGGCGGCCCGCACGTTGAACGGCAGCGTTTCGTTGTTGAGGTTGGCGATTCTGTCCCACAGGGTCGCGGAGTACTGCGGGTCGGCGTCCAGAAGCGTGACATGCTGCCCGTCGCGGACGAGCGCGTGGCACAGGTATTGCGCGATGGTGGTCTTGCCGACCCCGCCCTTCGCGTTGGCGATGGCGATTCTCATGACGGTCTCCCTTTGTGTTTGTTTGTATTTGTGTTTTTCTTTGTTTCTTTATTTCTTTGCGGATGTGTCCGGCTGCGCCTGTTCGTCGGGCGTCTCCGGCGGATCGCGTTCGCCGGGTTCGAGCCGGGTGAGCCTGCGTGGCCGTCCGAGCGGTTCGCCGTTGCCGGTTTTGCGTGCGCGTTCGTTGCGTCGCCGGTTGCGTACGATGCTGTGGATTTCGGGGTGGGCGTCAAGCCAGTCGAGCAGCCGCCGGTACGGTTGGGCGAGATCCGCGGCCTTGCGGCCGGGCAGAACGTCGTGGACGATGACGACGCGCATCGCGTACTGGCGTTCCTTGTAGGTCATGCCGCCGAGGATGCCGTGCGTGACCGGGCGCAGCAGGCTACGGGCCAGGCACGGCATGAGCATTGGGCATTGCGCGCACAGGCGTTTGGCTGCGCCGCGCAGCATTTGGTCGGGGCGTGAGTCGCCGGCGGCGTCGAGTTCCATCCAGATCATGTCGTACAGGTCGAGCTGCGCCTGCGCGCACAGGCCGCCGGGCGGAAGCATCGACGTGTGTATCCACTCGTCGCCGCCCGTAGCTCGTGCTGGTTTGTCGGCCGGCTTACCGGTGGGGCGGAACCCGTTCATCATGCGCTCCGTTCCATGCTCAGCATCCGGTCGAACGCTGCCAGTTTCTCTTCCTTCTGCCGCAGGTGTTCCTTCCAGCGTTTCGTCTGCTCGTCGGCCTCGACCCGTGCCCGCTTGACGGCTTCCGCGGTGCGTGTGTTGCCGTGCAGCGCCAGGTTGCGTTCGTCGTACGCGCACACCGGGCACTTGTCCCGTCGGATGGAGCCGTTGAGATGGTTCTGCGCGAACGCGATTCGACTGTTCGACCTGCCGTGCTGGAACGACGAGTAGCCGAAGACCGGGCACTGCGTGACGGTTTCGCACGAGACCAGAACCGCCGCATGAGGGTCCTTCTCCTCCTCGTCTTTCGCCGGCATGGTCCCCGCCTTGATGCGTTTGACCCTGATCCGTCGCTGTTCGATCTCGCCGCGCCGTTCCTGCCACAGGCGTTCCCAACGTCGGGCGAACTCGGACATGCTCAGCATTTTCGGACGCCAGAACGGATTCTTGGCGGTCCACAGCACCAGCTCCAGAATCTCCATCTGGCTGTGCTCCGAGAGCAATTTCGCCGCGGCCCGCTGGTCGCGCGCCCGTGGCGGCTTGGCCCACACCTGTTCGCCGGCGAGCAGTTCGGCGAACCGTTCCAGCAGCGCGTCGCAATCGGATGCGGAGACGTTGTCGCCGACGAATGTCTCGTCCGGCCGAGGGCTTTCGCCGGTGAAGACAAGACCTCGGTCCGGTTCGGCGTAGGTGTCCGGTTCGGCGGGCTCTTGGCTGATGGTGGTTGTGCTGTTCCCGGCTGAGTCTCCCCGTGGGGAGATGTCCCCTTTAGGGGACAGAGGGGTAATAGGTTCATGGGATGGTTTGGGTGACTGCACGGTCACCGGGCTGGTGACTCGCAGTGCATCGGGCGTCTTGCTTCCGCCCGGTGCTTTTCCTGCACCCGGTGACTGTGATGCACCGGGTGCCTCGCATGCACCGGCGTCGGCATCCTGCTCGGTGTCGTCCGCTTCCTCCGTCTGGCTCTCGCCTCTGCACGATGTGCGCGGCTTGCGGTCCGTCGGCGCGGGCAACGTCTCGTCGCGGTCCATGCAGATCTCCCACACGGTCGGCCGCTTGTACTCGGGCAGGTACTGGATCACCTCCGTGGCTTCCGACTTGCGGATGAAGCCGTTCTCCTCCAGCCAGCGCAGCTTGCGCTGCACCGACCGTTCGCACATGCACGAGTTCCTGGCCATCTTCTTGATGCCGGGGAAGGAGTTGCGCCCGTGCTCGTCGGCGTTGTCGGCGAGGTTGATGAGCACGAGCTGGGCGTACGGGTCCTCGATCAGCCGCTTGAGCGTGAACACGCGGCTCAATGCCTGGATGCTCATCGGCGTTCACCTCCCGCCGGATGCGCGGCCACGGCACGCCGCAATCGGTCAGCGCGGCTGACCGATTCGTCGAGATACGGTGAAACCGTGATATAAGACTTTCCCTCAAAACCGTGGTTTTCCGGGCTTCCGCACACGATGACGGTCACGCGCGCGGGTATACAATCCTGCTTGTAAGACATAAGAATCCAATCTCTGTCTGCACCGCGAAAGCCTTCCTTTCTCTTCACAAAATTCAGGCTTTCTTGGTTACTTTGATTGGAATCCGGGAAACGGTTTTGACCGGCCGCCTCCACGGATCCCGAACGGACCTGGCCCTCTCCCGCAAGGAGAGGGCTTTTTCTATGTGAAGGCGACCACCTCCTTCGCCATCGAAGGAACGGGATCGTCGGACAGGCCGAGCAGCCAGTCGCTGGAAACGCGGAAATGCGACGCGATGCGCCGGATGTCGGGCAGAGTCCAGTTGATGTCGCCGTTGAGCTTGCCTGTCACCGACGACTTCGACAGTCGCATGATACGGGCAAGCGCCGCGTAGCTCACATAATTCGGCTCGCCCATCAGCATGCGCACGCGGCGCGTGGTCACGCCGTCACGGCGCAGCTCGCGTTCGCTCGCCGCGCCTTGCCCGTCAGGCACGCTCGTGTCACGGTTCGCGGCGGGAACCAGCAGAAAACGGGTATCATGGGACTGAGGAACGACACCACGCCCGAACAGGACGCGCGAGGCATCGGCGAAGCCGTCAACGGCAAACACCGGCGACAACGCGCACGCGGCGGAGGCACTGGTCCGAGACATGGAAACACGCTTTCCATGACCGGGAGCCGTTCAAATTTAATCCGTGAAGCGGGTCGGGGCAGTACGTTTAATCCCCGAAAAACCCACGACTTAAAAGGACGCTGCTCTAACCGTTGAGCTAGAGGGGCAACTCTTCTAAAATACACGTCGTTACCCGACAATTCAACCCGGCGTTGCCGTGTCGACGCGCGTCGCCATTCCTCGTCCGGGTCTCAATCCCCTTCGTCGGCCCCGTGTCAGGCCCCGTCAGGCCATGTCAGACCTTGTCAGACCTCAGTCCTTCCCGTCAGGTGCGCGGTAGGAGCCGTCGCCGTGGCGCAGTTCCGCGATCTCGTGCTCGAGTTCGTCGATGAGGAGCGCCTGCCGTGCGATGATCGTGTCACGCGGGTCGGCCGGTCCGATCGCCGTTCCCATTGCCCCGACTGTTTGACCGCCCGATACCGCGCTGATGCGGGTGACTCCGCCGGAAGCGGCGAAGCGGCTGAATCCGCCAAGGCCGTCGCCAGTCCCGCCGCCGGTTGTATCTCCGAGTCGCGTGGCGGTGGCGCGATTCTCCCCGTCACCGCAGGCACGGCCAGTCGCACCCGCGTCTCGTCCGTCGGCACTCGCGTCTGCGGATGCCGTCCGCGTGCCCGCGTCACTGCCCGCGACGCCGTCGACACCCGTCGTTCCGGCATGGCTCGCGCCCGATCCCGTTCCGCTGCCGTCGCCGGCCGCGCTGTCCGCCTGCAGCTTCCAGCGGGCGAAGCACCGTTCGATGCGTTTGTACCCGACCAGTTTCGGGTCGAGTCCGGCCTCGCGGAACATCGCCGTCGGGCTTGCGCCGTGACGGTACCGCTCGAGGCAGATGCGGCAGAAGTCCTCCGCGTATGTGATGCGCGTCGCGCTGGCGTGCTCGACCGCCGGCAGCGATTCGAGATAGGCGATCTGCTCCTGTGTAAACGTCATGATTGCCGCGCTTCCCGCGCCCCGATGCGCTTCGACCATCCATATCCCCGATGCATATGCTGTCCCCTCATAGTTCACTACCATCCCCAAGTTGCGCCGAATCCGAACCGCCAATGGATGTGAGGGCGCGTCATCGTCCGAAACGACAGGGCGATGATCCAGAGGAACCACACCTCTTACTATGATCCGATAGTACCCGTGAATCGCGTTTGACGGCGGGAGAAATCCACATCCGCGAACATACGTGAAACAATTCGTGAAAACATTCTTCATTCTTGAAAGGGGATCGTGCCCATGAACCTGAATCTCATCGATCTCAACGCCATCGACCCGTCGAAGCTTGATCTGTCCGCCGTGGACCGGTTCGTGGTCTGGTACGGCAACCTTCCCGAGCAAGTGCGCACGGTGCTGAGCGTCGTGGCCGGTGCGATCATCGCGTATGTGATCTTCAAGATCGTCGTGAAGATCATCCGCGGCGTGCTCATGGCCGTCATCGCGGCGCTGCTCGCGTTCCTGCTGACCACCGTCCCCGGCAACATGATCCTCGCCAACGCCTACGACCGCATCGAACATCAGGTGACCACCAGCCTCCAGCAGTGAGCGGAGACAGTGAGCGGAGAAGGCCCCCATACGACGGAAGCCCGGCCGATCGGGGCCGGGCTTCCGAGAGAGGAGAAGAAAGGAGAAGAAGGAAGTTCAGTTGTTGCGGTCTGCTTGACTGCAATTCCTATATAACCGCACTTTCTTCAACGCTCCATGCGCGTTTCCTGAGAGTTGCATGGGAAGCAAGTACGGTTTCCCGATCTCGCCCCCAGTCAGCTTCGCTGACAGCCCCCTCATCTCAGATGGGGCCGGACATATGAATAGTCATCGCACGAACACATGCTCGTCCAGTCGTCGCAATGTCTCCTCGACACGCGCGAGCGGCAGCGCGAAGTTCATCCTGATCGTCCAGTCGCCGCCGAACGCGCGGCCGTCCTGCCAGCCGATGCCGACGTCCCATCCCTGACGCAGCAGCTCGTCCATCGCGAGCCCGTGCGCACGGCACCACTCCTCGCAGTCGAGGAACAGCATGTACGTGCCCTGCGGCCGCGCGAGCCGAACGCCCTCGATCGCGTCGAAGTAGTCGAAGCCGATGCGCAGGTTGCGCGACAGCACCTTGAGCAGCTCGTCGAGCCACGCCTCGCCGTCCTCCGAATACGCGCCGATCAGCGCGTGCATCGACAGCACGTTCATGTTGTTGTACGCCGTGCGCGCGCCGGACGATTCCAGCCGATCGCGCAGGTACCGGTCGTACACGACGTGATAGCTGCCGACCAATCCCGCCAGATTGAACGTCTTGCTCGGTGCATAGAACGCGATCGTGCGATTGCGCGCATCCTCGCCCACCGACTGCGTGGGGATGTGATGATGCGCGTCCAGGATCAGATCCGACCAGATCTCGTCGGAGATGACCACGCAGTCGTTCGCGCGATAGACCTCCATCGCCCGCTCGATCTCGTCGCGCTCCCACACACGGCCGGTGGGATTGTGCGGCGAACAGAACACCGCGAGATGGATGTTCCCCGCCTTGAGCCTGCGATCCATGTCCTCGTAGTCCATGCGCCACACGCCGTCCGCGTCTCGCGTGAGCGGACTGTGCTCGATGCGGTATCCGGCGCCCTCGATCGCATGGGTGAACCCGACGTACGTGGGGGAGTGCACGAGGATCGACTCGCCCGGCGCGGCGAACGCGCGCAGCGCCGACACCAGCCCGCCTAGCACGCCGTTCTCGTATCCGATGTGTTCGGCGGCGAGTCCAGTCACGTCATTGCGACGCGACTGCCAGTCGATGATCGCGTTGAAATAGTCGTCCGTCGGCCGGAAATAGCCGAACAGCGGGTGTTCGAGCCTGCGGGCGATCGCGCGGGTGACGGCCGGCGCCGTCGCGAAGTTCATGTCCGCAACCCACATCGGGATCGGCTCGAAGCCCGGCATCGGCGCGTGCGGCGCGTCCGGGTTGACCGCGGAGCCGATGTCGTCGACCGCCAGCGCGTCATGGTCGCGGCGGTCGGGAATCGTCGTGAAATCGAACATATTCACGTCAGACGCGCGCCGATCACGCGTAGATGTTGCGCGGGCGCATGTCCTCGGGAAGCCCCTCGAGCAGCGTCTGGACGGATCCCTCCTCGAACACGGAGCGGATGCCGGCGGCCAGCAGCGGCGCGACGGACAGCACGGTCATGTTCGGCAGGCGCTTCTCCTCGGGGATCGGCACGGTGTCCATCAGGACGATCTCCTTCGCGCCGCACTTCGACAGGCGCTCGACGGCCGGGCCGGACAGCAGGCCGTGAGTCGCGACCAGCGTGACGGAGCGGGCGCCGGCCTCGCGCAGGGCGCGCACGGCCTCGCAGATCGTGCCGGCGGTGTCGATCATGTCGTCGACGACCACGCAGTCGCGGTCGAGCACGTCGCCGATGATGCCGTGGGCGACGGCGTGGTTCGGGCGGGTGATGTCGCGCGTCTTGTGGATGAACGCGAGCGGCACGCCGCCGAGCTTCGCGGCCCAGCGCTCGGACACCTTGATGCGGCCGGCGTCGGGGGAGACGACGGTGGTGTTGTCCAGCGGCATGTGGTTGCGCACGTAGTCGAGCAGCACCGGCGTGGCGGTGAGGTGGTCGACGGGCGCGTCGAAGAAGCCCTGCTCCTGCGCGGCGTGCAGGTCGACCGTCATGATGCGGTCGGCGCCGGCGGTGCGGAACAGATCGTAGATGAGGCGCGCGGTGATGGGTTCGCGCCCCTGGTGCTTCTTGTCCTGGCGCGAGTAGCCCATGAACGGCGCGACCACGGTGATCGTGCGTGCGGAGGCGCGCTTCAGCGCGTCGATCATGATGAGCTGCTCCATGATCCACTTGTTGATCAGGCCGGAGTGGCACTGGAGCACGAACATGTCGGCGCCGCGCACCGGTTCGGTGAAGCGCACGTACATCTCGCCGTTCGCGAAGTCGTAGGCCGTCGTCTCGAGCACCTGCGTGCCCAGGCACGCGGCCACCTGATCGGCCAACTCGGGGTATGCGCGGCCCGTTACCAGCGCCATTCGTTTGTCCGGAGTGCCTTCCAGCATCGACGACATGTTTCGTTTCCGTCCTTCGTGTGTTTCCGCGAACATAATCGGGTAATCGGGCCGGGCGTGGGGCCAGACCCTGAACAGCTTTTACACAGTGTACTAGGGGGCCGGATGCCGGGAGCTCGGGCGTTGCGCGCCGGTTGTCTTTCGCTTTCCTCCGGCTCCCCTTGCTCCCCTTGTCAGACCCGCGTCAGTCATTTCGACGACGATCCGGTTGTCTCACCTCCCTCCGGCTCCCCTTGTCAGGGGAGCTGGCCCGCGAAGCGGGACTGAGGGGTAGTCGAGGTGGTCGAGAACCTGCGCCACTCAATATGTCGCGCCGCCGCGTTATCGTAGTGAAGTTGTGTTTTGCGGCCGGTCGCCGGGCGTCATCCCCGATTCCCGTGTTGTCCGGTTGTAAAGCAGTAACGCGTAAACACACTCCTGCCACGGAAGGTCCGTGGCCGAATAGTCCGAAGGAGGTGGGTGATGTCTGCGCACAAGTACGAACTGATGTTCATCGCCGATCCTGAGCTGGATGAGCGCGGTCTGAAGAAGCTGACCGAGCAGTATCTCGAGCTCGTCACCAAGGAGGGCGCCGTTGTCGATGAGCCCGATTACTGGGGCCGTCGCAAGCTCGCCTACGAGATCGCCGGCAAGACCGAAGGCAACTACGTCGTGGTGACCTACACCGCCGAGCCCGCTGTCAGCGATGAGCTCGACCGTGTCCTCAACCTCAACGAGTCCGTGATCCGTACGAAGATCCTTCGTAAGGACGTCAAGTAAGCGTAAGACCAGCGACGCTGGTTCGGCGTTCGCGCCGGATCGCGCTGGAAATGGATTAAGAAGGTAGCGTCATGGCAGGCGAAACCACGATCACCATCATCGGCAACCTCACCGCGGATCCCGAGCTGCGAACCATCGGTTCCGGCGCGACCGTGGCGAGCTTCACCATCGCATCCACGCCGCGCACGTACAACCGCCAGTCCGGCCAGTTCGAGGACGGTCAGGCGCTGTTCATGCGTTGCTCCGCATGGCGCGATCTCGCCGATCACTGCGCGCAGTCCCTGTCCAAGGGCATGCGTGTGATCGCGCAGGGTCGTCTGCAGCAGCGCTCCTATCAGGCGCAGGACGGTTCCAACCGCACCGTCGTGGAGATGACGGTCGACGAGATCGGCCCCTCCCTGCGGTACGCCACCGCCCAGGTCACCCGTCAGTCATCCGGTCAGGGCGGCTTCGCGGGTCGTCAGGGCAACGGCGGATTCGCCGGCAACAACGGCGGATACGGCAACGGCGGCAATGGCGGCTACTCCGGTGGCGCCAGCTACTCCGGTGGCAACGGCTACCAGGGCGGCGGCTCCGGCTACGGCCAGTCTTCCGCGCCTCAGGCCCCGTCCGCCCCGTCCCAGAGCCAGACCCCCGCGGCCGACCCGTGGAGCAGCGACGCCGGTTCCGGCTCCAGCTTCTCCACCTTCGGTGGATCCTCCGATTTCGGCGGCGGATCCGACGACGATCCGGAATTCTGATCCAACGATTTCAGCGCACGCACCGCGCCTACGCCACACAAGCATCAAATCGTAAACAAGGAGAACATCATGTCACGCAAGAGGCCGCAACCGCCGGTCAAGCCGTTCAAGAAGAAGCCGAACCCGCTGAAGGCCGCCAAGGTCACCGAGATCGATTACAAGGACGTCGCGCTGCTGCGCAAGTTCATCTCCGATCGCGGCAAGATCCGTTCCCGTCGTATCACCGGCGTGACCGTGCAGGAGCAGCGTGATCTCGCGAAGGCGATCAAGAACGCCCGCGAGATGGCCCTGCTGCCGTACGCCACGTCCGGCCGCTGAGTTAGGAGGCTATGAACATGGCTGATACCAAGGTTATTCTCACTCAGACCGTTGCCAACCTCGGTCACTCCGGTGACGTCGTCGAGGTCAAGGCCGGCTACGCCCGCAACTTCCTGATCCCGCAGGGCTACGCCTTCGCGTGGAACAAGGGCGCCGAGGCCCAGATCGCCGCCATGAAGCGCGCGCGTCTGGCCAAGGCCGTCGCCACCCGCGAGGACGCCGTCGCCGCCAAGGCCGCCATCGAGGGCTCCGCCGTCGAGATCGCCGCCAAGGTGTCCGAGTCCGGCAAGCTGTTCGGCTCCATCTCCAAGGAAGCCATCGCGATGGCCCTCCTCGACAAGGCTCCGGTCGACCCGAAGTCCATCACCGTCGAGGCCATCAAGACCACGGGCGAGTTCCCGGCCGAGGTCCAGCTCCACCCGGAGATCTCCGCGAAGTTCTTCGTCAAGGTCGTCGCCGAGTGATTGATTCCGGCGCAGTTGCCTTCGTGATGATCGCTTGATTGTCTGATCGTTTGATCGTTTGATCGTTTGATCGGCTGATCGATCATGTTCGGGCGACCGCCGGACCCCATCAGACTGAGAGTCTGAGCTTAAGCACTGAGAACCCCGCCGTTGCCGCGTGTATCCGCACGCCGACCCGGCGGGGTTCTCGTATCTGCGTGGCGGGTGTGTGCGTGTGGGGGCGTATGAGGGTGTGTGCGTGTGCGGGGGTGTGCGTTTTGGTTGAGGGGCGGGTGCTTTGTGAGAGTTCGCGGTCAGGACGTGGCGGGCGTCTCTCGCTGGCAGGGTGACTGGCGAGACGCCCCTGCGGATGCCTGACCGAAACCTCTCGCTGGGCGGTTGCTTATGAGAGGACGTCGCCCTTATGGTGACCGTTGTCTCTCGCTAAGCGGCTGCTTGTGAGAGGGCGTTGTCACTGTGGTGACGGATGTCTCTCGCTGGGCGGTTGCCTGTGAGAGTGCGTCGCCCTTATGGTGACCGTTGTCTCTCGCTAAGCGGCTGCTTGTGAGAGGGCGTTGTCACTGTGGTGGCGGATGTCTCTCGCTGGGCGGTTGCCTGTGAGAGTGCGTCGTCTCATAGTGACGGTTGTCTCTCGCTGGCATGTGCCGTGGCAAGAGGTCGATGTGGTTTACGTGACGAGGTCGTCTCTGAACCGCTGTCCAACGTTGGGGTGACGAATGCGCCCACCCGTCACCGTGCGAGTGCGGCTCCCACTGCGTGAGTGCGATCCCACCGCGTGAGTGCGACACGCCGGGGTTGCGTCATGTGTGATTGCGTGTATATTAGTCACCTGTTGCAAGGAACACTTCAACGTCTGACCAACGCCCCTGTAGCTCAGTTGGTTAGAGCAGCTGACTCTTAATCAGCGTGTCCAGGGTTCGAATCCCTGCGGGGGCACATTCAAAGGCATCGGCTTCGCGCCGGTGCCTTTCTTGTTTTCTTCCGGAGTCCCGGAGCATGGAGCCTCGGGCCGGGCTCCCGTCCCGCACCTTGGCGACGAATCCTATGGTATCGGGCGTTTCGTGCACATGCCGGGGCTCGCAAACGGCGGATCCTATGGTATCGGACGTAAAAAGTCCCCATTTCGCGCTGAAAACGCCCGATCCTGCAGGATCCGCCGCTAGCCGGGTCGCGGAGGGTACGCGAAACGTCCAATCCTGTAGGGATGGACGGCGGTGTGATGATGCGACACGCGGGGGAAAGGATCAGGTTGCGTCATGTGTGATTGCGTGTATATTAGTCACCTGTTGCAAGGAACACTTCAACGTCTGACCAACGCCCCTGTAGCTCAGTTGGTTAGAGCAGCTGACTCTTAATCAGCGTGTCCAGGGTTCGAATCCCTGCGGGGGCACATTCAAAGGCATCGGCTTCGCGCCGGTGCCTTTCTTGTTTTCTTCCGGAGTCCCGGAGCATGGAGCCTCGGGCCGGGCTCCCGTCCCGCACCTTGGCGACGAATCCTATGGTATCGGGCGTTTCGTGCACATGCCGGGGCTCGCAAACGGCGGATCCTATGGTATCGGACGTAAAAAGTCCCCATTTCGCGCTGAAAACGCCCGATCCTGCAGGATCCGCCGCTAGCCGGGTCGCGGAGGGTACGCGAAACGTCCGATCCTGTAGGAACAGGCGAAACGCGCGGCCCGCTTCTTCCGCAACGTCCGATCCTATAGGATCGGATAGAGAGCAGCTGTTTCTGTTGCGGGAAACGTCCGATCCTATAGGGTTGGTCGGTAGGATGCCGGTTGCGTCATCGGGAACGTCTGATCCTGTAGGATCGGACGAAACTGTGTGTCCCCGTCCTTCCGAAACGTCCGATCCTATAGGATCGGACGAAATGCGCGGCCCTGATCTTTTTTTGACCATCCGATCCTATAGGGCCGGACGGGGAACGTGTGGCCCCTGGTCCTCCAGTCTGGGCGGGCTCCGCCGGCCAAGGCGGCACGCTTGCACGCACAACACGGTTCAGCCCTCGGCGTACACTTAGCTCGTTTGCCTGACGCGAGTCGCGTCACCGTCGCATTACCGCACTACCAAGCAATTAGCACGAGAAGAAAAGAAGAGCAGTGGAATATTCCCTCATGACCAAGCTGGCGGCCGAGTTCTTCGGCACCGCCATCCTGATGATCTTCGGCAACGGCTCCGTGGCCAACGTCGAGCTTAAGAACACCAAGGGCCATCACGCCGGCTGGCTCAACATCGCCATGGGCTACGGCTTCGGTGTGATGTTCCCGGTCCTCATGTTCGGCGCGATCTCCGGTGCCCACATCAACCCGGCCATGACCATCGCCCAGGCCATCAACGGCATGTTTCCGTGGAACGACGTCCTGCCGTACATCGTGGCGCAGCTGCTGGGCGCCGCGCTGGGCCAGTTCATCGTCTACCTGACTTATTACCCGCACTACATGGAGACCGAGGACCCCGAGGCCATCTTCGCCACGTTCTGCACCAGCGACGCGGATGACAAGAAGGTCAACTACTTCCTCAACGAGATGTTCGGCACCCTCGTGCTCGTCTTCGGCGCGCTGTGCTGCCTGATGGACCCGTGGGGCGAGAAGGACCCGGCCGCCGCGGCGATCGTCGTCGGCTTCATCGTGTGGGGCCTCGTCACCTCCATGGGCGGTCCGACCGGCCCCGGCCTGAACCCGGCCCGCGATCTCATGCCGCGACTGCTGCACGCCATCCTGCCGATCCCGAACAAGGGCACCTCCCGCTGGAACGAGGCGTGGATTCCGGTCGTCGCCCCGATCGTCGGCGCGATCATCGGCTGCTGGCTGTTCACCATGTTCTTCAACTGAGAGATGGTCCGCTGAAACACTGCGGATACGCCGGATACGTCTACGCCTACGCCTGATATAGAAGAAGGCTGGTCGATTCCTCACATGGGAATCGACCAGCCTTCTTCGTTGTATTTCGGGGGAAGCCGCTTACTTCTCGAGGAAGATCTGCGGTGCCTTGTCGAAGTTCTTCGCGCAGTGCTCGCCGCAGAAGTAGCAGGTCTTGCCGTCGTGTTCGCGTGTGATCGCGTCGGCGTTCACCGCGACGGTCATGCCGCACACCGGGTCGGTCGCGGTCTCGCCGTCGGCGGGGGCGGCGTGGTGCATGTGCATGTGGTTCATTTCCATGGTGTTCTCCTTGTGATTGGTGTTATGGGAAGTATTGTCCGCGGTGTGCGCGCCCGCTGCGCCCGTGGTGAGCGAGGTCCGCTCGTCCACGATCACGCGCGGCCCGTCGCCGGTGCCGGTGTTTCCCGTGGAACCTCCGCGATGCGATCCGGCGGTGTCGCCACCGTCGATCCTCCGCCCGGACACCGCATCCGCACTCGGACGCGCGAGGTTCAGACGATTCGCGTTGAGCACGAGGCACACCGAGCTCAGCGCCATCGCCAGTCCCGCGATCATCGGGCTCAACAACCATCCGGTGAACGGGTAGAGCACGCCGGCCGCGATCGGGATGCCGATCACGTTGTAGCCGAACGCCCAGCCGAGGTTCTGCCTGATGTTGCGCATCGTCGCCTGCGACAGGTTGATCGTCCGGATCACGCCGCGCAGGTCGCCGCTCATCAGCGTCACGTCGGCCGACTGCATCGCCACGTCGGTGCCGGTGCCGATCGCGAGTCCCAGATCGGCCTGCGCGAGCGCGGGGGCGTCGTTGATGCCGTCGCCGACCATCGCGACGAGTCCGTCATGCGGCTCGTTCTGCAGTTTCTCGATCCAGTACGCCTTGCCGTCGGGCTTGACCTGCGCGATCACGGTGTCGATGCCGACCTCGCGCGCGATGTGCGCGGCCACGTCGGCCTTGTCGCCCGACAGCATGACCGTGCGGATGCCGGCGGCGCGCAATGCGGCCACCGCCTCCTTCGATCCGGGTTTGATCGGGTCGCGTTCGTAGCTGGGGCGGCTCCAGTCGGTCGAATCGGCGTCGGCCACGCCGCGCGTGATCGTGCCGGTCTTGTCGAAGACGACGGTGCCGATCATCCGCGCGTTCTCCAGCGCCTTCGCGCTGGTGACGAGCACGCCGTTCGTCGCGCCCACGCCGGTCGCGGCCGTCACCGACAGCGGCGTCGCCAGGCCCAGCGCGCACGGGCACGCGATGATGAGCACGCTCACCGCCGTGACGAGCGCGTGCGCAAGCGCCGGATCGGGGCCGATCGCGAACCAGATCGCGAACGTCCACACCGCGATGATGAACACCGCCGGCACGAACACACGGGCGATGGAGTCGGCCATGCGCTGCACCGGCGCCTTCGTCGCCTGCGCGCGGGCGACCATCGCGACGATCTGCGAAAGCACCGTGTCGCCACCGACCTGTGTCGCGCGCATGAGGAGGTTGCCTTTGAGCACGATCGTCGCGCCGGTGAGGGTGGCGTCCGCGGCCGCGGCCTTGCGCACGGGCTGCGATTCTCCGGTGATCATCGACTCGTCGACCTGCGCCTCGCCCGCGACGATCACGCCGTCGGTCGGGATGCGCTCGCCGGCCTTGACGACGATGAGGTCGTCGGGCTTGACGTCGTCGATGTCGACGTCCGTGTAGGCGTGCGGGTCGAGCCAGTCGGACGCGATGGCCATGGCGCTCGCGGTATCCGTCGCATCCGACGCCACAACCAGCCGGTGCGCGGTGCGCGGGCGCAGTCCGATCAGCGCCTGCACGGCCTTGCCGGTGCCCTCGCGCGCCTTCGTCTCCAACAGGCGCCCGACGAGCACGAGCGTGATCACCACGCCGACCGATTCGAAGTACGGTTCGCGCGATCCCTCCGGCAGCAGCCACGGCGCCACACACACGAGCAGGCTGTACAGGTACGCGGCGCTTGTGCCGAGCGAGACGAGGGAGTTCATGTCCGGCGAGCGGTGCTTCAGCGCCGGGAATCCGACGCGATGGATCGGCGCGCCGCAGTAGAACATGACCGGTGTGATGAGCACCGCCTGCAGCCACGGATTGACAAGCCAGCCGGGAACGAGCATGTGATCGATCATGTGCAGCATCATGCCCGCGAAAACGGGCAGCGTGAGCACGGCGCCGATCGCGACGAGCTTGGTCAGGTTCCTGATCTCCGCGCGGCGTTCCTCGGCCTCACGCGCCTGCGCGGCGGCGAAATCGGCGCCGGGGGCGGGGGCATCGGCGGCGCTGGAGCGGGTCGTGCTCGCAGCGGCCTCGCTTGCGTCAGCCGCGCTCGCCGCCGTGTCCGCCGCCGCACCGTCCCCGTCACCCTCGACGCGCAACAGCCCGTGGACCATGTTCATGCCGCATGCGAACGGATACTCGCCCGCCTTGAGCGCGGGCAGCCTCACTTCGGTGGCGGTGTTGCCCGGCAGCATCGCGTCGAGTCCGAGATCGCCGAAGACGACGTGCGACGTGCATTCGCCGGTCTCCTGCCGGTCGAAGTTCAGGACGATCGGCACGCCGGCGCGCATCGTCAGCACATCCGGCGAGTAGCCGCCCTTTACGGTGATGGTGGCGCGCTGCTCGCCGTCGGCCATCTCGCCCTGCGTGGCCTTGCGTGCGCCGAAGAAGAACCGCAGGATGAGCCAGGTGAGCAGCGCCGCGCCTATCAGCGACGCCCCGATCGTGAATATCTCGAACTGCATGTCGTCCCTTCGTTCCTCTCCGTGTCGTGCCGTGCCTTGACGTGCCGTGCTCTGACGTTCCGTTCCATGACGTTCCCGGCATCCGACGCTCGGATGTCGTCCGTCACGATTCTATCCCTGATGACAGTGTATACCCTATACCCCTATATGGTATAATGATCGGAGATTCTTCCGAGGGGAAAACCGCGGGATCGCGGTATGGCAGGACAGGAGGGCGATCGTGCACGGTTACGGCGACGACAAGGCGAAGGTGCTCGCGCGGCTGCATCGCGTCGAAGGGCAGGTGCGCGCGATCGAGCAGATGGTGCAGGACGACAAGTACTGCATCGACGTGCTCACGCAGATCGCCGCCGCGAACTCGGCCCTGAAATCGGTGGCGCTGCTGCTGCTCGACGACCATCTCAAGCACTGCGTGTACCAGGCCACGCAGGACGGCGGCGCGGTGGCCGACGAGAAGATCGACGAGGCGTCCGCCGCCATTGCGCGCCTCGTCAAATCCTGAAAGGCGTTCGTCGCAGTGCCGACCGGCGCCGTCGCAGTGCCGGCCGGTGGCGCCCGGTGACGAGACCGGGCCGTATTGTTGGCGTTATGACTGATTCCGGTTTCCGTACCACCGGCCCCGCCGACCTGCGCGGTGACGCCATCGACTTCGCCGCCCTCGACCCGCGCGACCAGCTGCGCTCCCTGTTGAAGGAACGCGTCGTCGGGCGTCCGTTCTCCGAACTGTACGGCGTCACGCTCGATCACCACGGCGCCGCGGTGATGGGCCACGTCCTACTCGACACGCTTGAGGACGCCGGCTATTCGGTGGACGACTTCGACGCGGTCGGCGCGCTCACCGCCGCCTCCGTGCCGCTCGTCAGCGCCGCGATCCAGGCCGCCGCATCCCGTGGCGAGGACCTCGACGGATTCGTCATGGACTTCGTGTTCCCGTCGATCAAGGGCCCGTCGATCAAGGGCAAGCGCGTCGTCCTGCTTGACGCGTGGCTGTCGGAGAAGTCGTATGTGCAGACCAGCTCGCTGGTCACGCTGCGCAACGGCAACGAGCTGAGCCTCGACTTCTCGGTCGTCGAGCACGAGGGCGCCTCGGTCGTCGCCGTCGCCTCGCTCGTCGGCGAAGTCGGCGAGGGCGCGGACGAGCACGAAATCACCGTGATCAATCCGGTCGACGGCTCGCGCCACGAGGTCCCGTTCATCCAGGTCTTCCACGAGTCCGAGCTCAAGGCGTAGCTGGTTGCTTCTCTGTGATCGGTTCCCCTTGTCGGGGGAGCTGGTCCGCGGAGCGGGACTGAGGGGTAGTCGGTGATCGGCTGTCAGCAGTGGCCGGTCATGCTCATATAGTCAGTCGAGGAGTCGCATGCATCCCCGTAATCCCATCGACATCGAGGCCGAACGATCCGGCGAACCCGTCTTCCGCGAGGTCGGCGTGGGGCCGTGGTCCGAAACCCACCCCGGCGAGCCGCGTCCCGACGATCCGGCGTCACCTGCTTTCGATCCGTATCGGTACGATTCCGCACTGCTCGACGAGGGCGATCGACGCAACGTACTCGACCGCTACCGTTACTGGAGCGTCGCCGCGATCAAGGCCGACCTCGACTCGCGCGGGCGTCATGATTTCGAGATCGCCTGCGAGAACTGGACGCACGACTTTAACATCGGGTCGATGGTCCGCACCGCCAACGCGTTCCAGGCGCGGCGCGTCCACATCGTCGGACCGCACAAGTGGAATCGCAACGGCGCGCTGATGACCGAGCTCTACCAGCATGTGGAGCATCACCCGTCGATCGCCGAGCTGGTCGAATGCTGGCGCAACCGCATCGCCGGCGAAATCGCCTACGAGCGCTCCCGTGCCGCGGCAGACGACGCGCGTATCCGGGAGCTCGAGGCCGCGCGCGTCATCGCGATGGACATCATCCCCGGCGCCGTGCCGATGGAGACCTACGCCTTCCCCAAGCGCTGCCTGCTGCTGTTCGGCGCCGAAGGGCCGGGACTCACGCAGACCGCCCTCGACCTCGCCGACGACGTGGTCTACATCTCCCAGTTTGGTTCGGTCCGATCCATCAACGCCGGCGCCGCCGCCGCCGTGACCATGCACGCCTGGATCGCCCAGCACGCCGCCATCCGCTGAGGGGACGCCGGGCGCCGGCACTGGCGCGGGGCGCCGTCGTCCGTGACTACGCCCCGCGTGTCGAGTGCGGATCGCTGTATCCGGCTCCATGCCCTCATGCTGCGCGCCGTGCGCGCTCCCATGTGACGGAAACCTCTCGCTAGGGAGCGCCCAGCGAGAGACCTGAGTCGCATACTGACGGGAATCTCTCGCACATGTATTGCCCCGAGAGCGGTCCCCGTCACATGATGACGGAATCCTCTCGCGAGGAGCACTCTGGCGAGAGATTCCTGTCATCATTGACCGTGAGCCTCTCGCTGGCGGTGTCCGTAGGATGCGTCTCGGGCGGATGGTCCATGCGAAAAGCGGCCTGATCGGCTAGATCTGGTTCCGCGGCACTCCGGCGGCGAGTAGCTTGCCGATGAGCGGTTCCCGACGGATCGCGTCATCGAAGGTGAACCGGAATATCGTTGTGACTCCGGCACGGCGCAACGCCTCCTCGCGTTCCCGCTCCGCAAGCACCACGCCTTGGATGCTCCTTCGATCGGTCATCGCCGGATTCACATACTTCTCAGTGCCGTCCAATTCGCCGACGATGACACGTCCATTGGTCAGCCGCCACATGAAGTCGACGCGATACGTCTGCCCCGCGGAAGGGTCGACGAACGTCACCTGGACTTCCGGGACCATGAATTTCTGTTCGATGATCGTGCCACGCGCCAGCGATTCGCCGCCGTTCTCACTGCCGGGATTCGCATATCGCAGCAGTTGCAGCACCGGCAGGGGATTCCGGCGGATCCGTGCACTCGCCGCGAGTATGTCAGCGGCGGACAGCCCTTTGGACATGGCTGAATCGATGATCGCGAGCGCGTCCCGGAACGCCACCGTCAAACCGCAATCCACCACGGTGCGTGCCTGATCCGTGACACGGATGCCGTTGACGGTGACGATGCGTTGGTTCGCGGGGATGTGCAGCCGCCTGATACGACCATTCGCACAGGTGCCGGAACTTCGAGTGGTAGCAACCGTGATGGTACCGTCATGCAGCCGCCAACGGTGGTCGAGTCCGTGCGCCGTGGCAGCGGTGATGCCGCCGAACGCCCAGCCGGGATGTTTCACCGCCAATGCCCGTGCGATGTGCAACGTCCGTTCGGGCGGGGATAGCGACTGCCAGTATGCGGCATCGGCGTACAGGTTGGGAAGCGTCGGATGGAGCTCGCCCGCGCTTGCGCGGCGGGACAGTGCCTGACGTTGTGCGTGGGTGGTGCCGAACGCGCAGCGTCGTTCGGATTGCGCTGTCTGAATCAGCGCCGTGATTTCATGATGTTGTCTCATGGGGCGACCATAGGCGCCGTCTCGGTCGGAACGCGACCTCGATCGGCCCTGTGGACGAAGCCTCCCGTGGCCCGCGTGGTCCGTGATCGGGGCGAAAGCTGTGGATAACTCCCCGACACGGCCTGTTATGGCGTGCCGGCTGCTGCTCGCCGGTCCCGTTTCTGCCGGTTAGTGACGTGAATGTCTCGCTGAAGGGCGGTCAGCGGGACTGTTTCGTTGCCGTGTGACGGTTATCTCTCGCTGGGGGACTGGTCAGCGAGAGGTTCCCGCCACTGTCAAGCGGCGGACTCTCGCTGGGAGGAGGGGCAGCGAGAGGTTTTCGTCGGTAGTGGTCGTGGGACTCTCGCTGAAGGGCTGCCAGCGAGAGATAGCCGTCATTATTGATCCGGGACCTCTCGCCAAGGGGCTGTCCAGCGAGAGATTTCCGTTATGTCGGCCATGATGGCTCTCGCAGGGAAGGGTCGGGGACAGATGGACAGGGACGGAAGGACTGAGCGCAGGTGCAGTCGGACGCTGCGATGGAGACACGATGGTGGCGGAAGGGGACGGACATGTCCCGCGCGTGTCACAAACCGCTCGTATAGTTAGGCGCATGCCTACATTCACACGCGAAGAAATCGTGCATTTGGGCGATCTGGCCCGAATCGCGCTCACCGATGAGGAGATCACCCGCCTGCAGGGCGAGCTGAACGTCATCGCCGACTCCATCAACAAGGTCCAGGAGGTCGCCTCCGACGACGTGCCGCCGACCGCCAACCCGGTGCCGCTCGAGGCCTACCTGCGTCCCGACGAGCCGGTCACCCCGCTCACGCAGGCCGAGGCGCTCGCCGGTGGCCCGAAGACCGAGGCCGGCATGTTCGTCGCGCCGCGAATCCTGGGAAGCGAGGAGTGAGAGCGAAGATGACGCAAGCAACCAACGAACTGGTCAAGCTGTCCGCCGCCGAGATGGCCGCGGCCGTCAGGAAGGGCGAGGTCTCCAGCCGCGAGCTGGTCGACGCGCACCTCGAGGTGATCGAGGCCGCCGAGCCGAGCATCAAGGCGTTCCTCAAGGTCTCCGCCGACGTCGCCCGCGAGCAGGCCGACGCCTTCGACGCCAAGATGCCGGAAGAGAAGGCGAATCTGCCCGAGCTGGCCGGCGTCCCGATCGCGATCAAGGACATGATCGTCACCAAGGGCATCGAGACCACCGCCGCCTCCAAGATCCTCGAAGGCTGGGTCCCCCCGTACGACGCCACCGTCATCGAGAAGCTCAAGGCGGCCGGCATGCCGATCCTCGGCAAGACCAACCTCGACGAGTTCGCGCAGGGCTCCTCCACCGAGCACTCCGCCTACCAGACCACCCACAACCCGTGGGATACCGAGCGCGTCCCCGGCGGCTCCGGTGGTGGTTCGGCCTCCGCGGTCGCCGCGTTCGAGGCCCCGCTGGCCCTCGGCACCGACACCGGCGGCTCGATCCGCCAGCCGGGCGCCCTGACCGGCACCGTCGGCGTCAAGCCGACCTACGGCGGCGTCTCCCGCTTCGGCGCGATCGCCATGGCCTCCTCGCTCGACCAGATCGGCCCGGTCTCCCGCACCGTGCTCGACTCCGCCCTGCTGCAGGAGATCATCGGCGGCAATGATCGTCGCGACTCCACCTCCATCCCGGAGGGCCCGCGTCCGATGGCCGCCGCCGCGCGCGAAGGCGCCAAGCGCGACTTGAAAGGCCTGAAGGTCGGTCTGGTCAAGGAGCTCGGCGGCGAGGGCTTCCAGCCCGGCGTCGAGGCCCGCTTCAACGAGGCCGTCAGGAAGCTCGAGGACATGGGTGCCGAGGTCGTCGAGGTCTCCTGCCCGCACTTCGAGTACGCGCTGGGCGCCTACTACATCATCATGCCGTCCGAGGTCAGCTCCAACCTGGCCCGCTACGACGGCATGCGCTACGGCCTGCGCGTGATGCCGCCGGCCGACGTGCCGCAGACCGCCGCCAACATGATGGCCTACACCCGTGAGGCCGGCTTCGGCGACGAGGTCAAGCGCCGCATCATCCTCGGCACCTACGCCCTGTCCGCCGGCTACTACGACGCCTGGTACGGCTCCGCGCAGAAGGTCCGCACGCTCATCATCGACGACTTCAAGAAGGCCTTCGAGCAGGCCGACGTCCTGGTCTCCCCGACCAGCCCGTCCACCGCGTTCAAGTTCGGCGAGAAGATGGACGACCCGCTGGCCATGTACATGAACGACATCGCGACGATCCCGGCGAACCTCGCCGGCGTGCCGGCCATGTCGATCCCCGCCGGCCTGTCCGACGACGGCCTGCCGGTCGGCTTCCAGTTCATCGCCCCGCAGCAGCGCGACGAGGTCATGTACAAGCCCGCCGCCGCGCTCGAGGCCGCCCTCGAGGAGGACTGGAACGGACCGGTCTGGAAGGACCTGAAGGCCCCGTGGCTCGACGGCCTCGCCAAGTGAGCCAAGCATCGGAAGGATCGAAAGAAATACATCATGGCTGAAAAACTGATGAAGTACGCCGATGCCACCAAGAAGTACGATGTGGTGTTCGGCCTCGAGACGCACGTCGAGCTGTCCACGAAGACCAAGCTGTTCTGCCCGGCCGAAGTCCACTTCGGCGGCGAACCGAACACGCAGCTGACCCCGGTGAGCCTCGGCCTGCCGGGCTCCCTGCCGGTGGTCAACAAGACGGCGGTCGACTACGCGATCAAGCTGGGCCTCGCCCTGCACTGCGAGATCAACGAGTGGAGCCAGTTCGCGCGCAAGAACTACTTCTACCCGGACATGCCTCGTGACTACCAGATCTCCCAGTACGACAAGCCGACCAACGGCAACGGCTACCTCGACGTCGAGCTGGAGGACGGCACCGTCTTCCGCGTGCCGATCGAGCGCGCCCACATCGAGGACGACGCCGGCAAGAACACCCACGTCGGCGGCGCCGACGGCCGCATCGAGGGCGCCGACCACTCGTTGGTCGACTACAACCGCGCCGGCGTGCCGCTGATCGAGATCGTCACCAAGCCGATCGAGGGTGCGGGCGACCGCGCCCCGGAGATCGCGGGCGCCTACATGCGCGCGATCCGCGACATCGTGCGCGCGCTGGGCATCTCCCACGCCCGCATGGAGCAGGGCAACATGCGCGCCGACGTCAACGTCTCGCTGCGCCCGTCGGCCGACGCCCCGTACGGCACGCGTTCCGAGACCAAGAACGTGAACTCGTTCCGTGGCATCGAGAAGACGATCCAGTACGAGATCCGCCGCCAGGCCGCGCGCCTCGACGAGGGCAAGGAGATCCTGCAGGAGACCCGTCACTGGGACGAGGCCACGCAGACCACCGCCGGCGGCCGTCTCAAGTCCGATGCGGACGACTACCGCTACTTCCCGGACCCGGATCTCGTCATGCTCCACATCACCAAGGAGCACATCGACGAGATGAAGGCCCAGATGCCGGAGATGCCGCGTGAGCGCCGCAACCGCCTCAAGGCCGAGTGGAACCTCACCGACCTGCAGCTGCGCGACATCCTCAACGCCGATGCCCTCGACCTGATCGAGGACACCGTCAAGGCCGGCGCCTCGGCGGCCGGCGCCCGCAAGTGGTGGCTCGGCGAGCTGTCCCGCGAGGCCAACGCCAAGGGCGTCTCGCTCGAGGAGCTGCCCGTCACCCCGGCCGACGTGGCCGAGGTCGAGAAGCTCATCGCCGACGGCAAGCTCAATGACAAGCTCGCCAAGCAGACCGTCGCCGGCGTGCTCGCCGGTGAGGGCACCCCGGACGAGGTCGTCAAGAAGCACGGCTACAAGATCGTCGAGGACTCCGGTGCGATCGAGGCCGCGGTCGACGCCGCGTTCGAGGCCAACCCGGACGTCGTCGAGAAGCTCAAGAGCGGCAACATGAAGCCGATGGGCGTGATCATCGGCGCCGTGATGAAGTCCACGCGCGGTCAGGCCGACGCCAAGGCCGTCACCAAGATCGTCATGGGCAAGATCAAGGGCTGAAACCACCAAGGAAGCCCGGTGGGCTTCCGACTGGTTTCAGCCTGAACGGATGCGGCAGCGTCCGTGAAGGCAGGTTGAGTCCTTGCCGTAGGCAAGTCCATAATTGCAGGACTGAGCGGCTTCCATCCAATCGATAATCGGAATCCCGTCGTTCCCCCATTTCAAGGGGGATGGCGGGATTCCTGCGTTCCGTGTGGAAATTCGGTTACATGTAACCTCAGTGTTCTCCCAGCGTTCACACAGCCGAGTAAGATAACTTCGGCAATGATTGGTCGGCAATCGGTGGCCGGGTCAAGGAGGTCCGGCGACGTTTGGTTTTGCGAGGGACAACAGGGAAATGACTGAGTACACGGAAGCGAACATGGCTGCGGCGTCGGATATCGAACGTCGCGAACTGCCCGCACGCATCGTGATCCCGCCCATTCGCGGCGAGATGGTGCATCTGCGCCCCGCCACCATGGAGGACCTGCCCAAGCTGGATCAGCTTGACGCCTATTATCACGCCACCAAGATCACAGGCAAGGACGAGAACGCGGAACGCGCCGTCGTGCACGCGTGGGTGGCCCGTTCCGTCGCGTGGACGCAGGGTCAGGCCACGAGCGAGTCCGGTGTGGGGGATCCGGAGGCGCGCCGCACCATCGCGTGGGCGGTGCTGACCGACGCGGACCACGACATGGATCACAAGACCGACGCATCGTCCACCGGCAACGTGATCGGCATGATCTTCCTGATCGACATCGACGGCTGGTCCCGTTCCGCCCGCATCCAGATCATCCTCGGTCGCGACTACCGCGGCCGCGGCTACTCGCGTGACGCGATGCCGCGCGTCATGACGTACGGTTTCGCACCCGAGCCGGCGGGCCTCGGCATGCACCGCATCTGGGTGAGTGTGCCGGAGCAAAACACGCGTTCCGTCTCGGTCTACCAGTCGCTCGGCTTCGTGCCGTCCGGTACGTCGCGAGACGCGCTGTGGGACCCGGTCACCCGCAAGTACCAGGACCTCATCGTCATGGACACGCTGGTCGACGAGTACGATCCGATCCGGTCCCTCGAGGCGTTCGGCATGCACCTGATCGAGGACAATCCCGGCGTGCAGGAGGCGTTGAGCGCGCGCGAGCATTCGATCGCCATCCGCCAGCGCACGCGCGACGGTGAGGGCGTCGGCGCCGATAGGACGTCGGACGCGCGTGTCGCCGCATCGGCGTCCGCACGCACTGCCGCGCGTGACGAACTGCATCATCTGACGCCCCAGGAGGCGCGCGAACGGCTGGGACTGCCGCCGAGGATCGTCGAGCCGGAGACGGGCGAGTCGCATGCATCGCGCGACACGTCGGACGAGGAAAGCAACTGGCCGTACGGCCAGAGCGAGCGCAAAACGTCGAAGGACGCCTGGTGGCGTACCCTTGGACGTGGTCGCAAGCGCGAAAGCGACAGGTAGCGAACGAATACGTGATAGTGCATGATGTACCGCATGGCGTGCATGTCGCGCCCGCATCGGGCGGGCCGGCGCGCGTCATGCGTCAAGTCAAGGATGGATTAAGGAAGGGTATGAGCGCCGAGGATCTCGATAATTACGAAACCGACGCCGAGCTGTCGCTGTACAAGGAATACCGCGACGTCATCAAGCTGTTCACCTACGTGGTGGAGACCGAGCGCCGCTTCTATCTGGCGAACAAGGTGGATTTCAACGTGCGTTCCGCCGGTCAGGACGTGTACTTCGACGTCCAGCTCACCGACGCATGGGTGTGGGACGTGTATCGTCCGAGCCGTTTCGTCAAGAACGTGCGCATCGTCACGTTCAAGGACGTCAATGTCGAGGAGGTCCAGAAGACCGACATCGACATCCCCGACGACATCCACTGAGCGGGCTGACGGACGTTATGTGAGAAAACGCACGCGGTCGGCGTGCGGTTCCGTGCGCTCCGGTAGGATATGCGTGATTTTGTTATAAGGAGATGAACGTGACCGACAAACAATCCGTGGTCATCATCGGCGGAGGTCCCGCCGGACTGACCGCCGCATGGGAGCTCATCAAGGACGGCGGCGCCGACAAGTACGATGTGACGGTTCTCGAGGAGACCCGCGCGTTCGGCGGTATCTCGCGTACCGTTCGCCACAACGGCAACCGCATGGACATCGGCGGGCACCGCTTCTTCTCGAAGGACGACCGCATCATGGACTGGTGGAAGGAGGTCCTGCCGCTGCAGGGCGCGCCCTCCTACGACGACAGGAAGCTCGGCCGCGAGCACGACATGGAGCCGGGCGGTCCCGATCCGGAGGTCGAGGACAAGGTGATGCTCAAGCGCCACCGTGTCTCCCGCATCTACTGGAACCGCCACTTCTTCGACTACCCGATCTCCCTAAGCCCCAACACGCTCAAGGCGATGGGCTTCAGGCTCACGATGGTCGCCGGCTTCTCCTACCTGAAGTCGATGTTCCACAAGCTGCCCGAGACCAACCTCGAGAACTTCTACATCAACCGTTTCGGCCGCAAGCTGTACTCGATGTTCTTCGAGGGCTACACCGAGAAGCTGTGGGGTCGTCACCCCTCGCAGATCTCCGCCGACTGGGGCGCGCAGCGCGTCAAGGGCCTGTCGATTCTGGGCGTGCTCAAGAACGCGTTCCAGAAGCTCCTGCCGAAGAAGCGCTCCAACGCCGAGGTCGAGACCTCGCTGATCGAGGAGTTCTGGTATCCGAAGTACGGCCCCGGCCAGCTGTGGGAGACCGTCGAGCAGAACTGCGAGGCCGCGGGCGTCAAGGTCGTCACCGACGCGAAGGTCGTCGAGGTGCGTCAGGATGGCGGCCGCATCGCCTCCGTCGTGACCGTCGACTCCGAGGGCAATCGCAACGAGCTCAAGGCCGACCAGTTCATCTCCTCGATGCCGGTCAAGGACCTCGTCGACGCGATCGATGCCGGTGAGCAGGCCGTGCAGGGCGAGCACGCCCCCGCGGACATGGTCCAGGTCGCCGAAGGCCTGCCGTACCGCGACTTCGTGACCGTCGGTCTGCTGGTCAAGCACCTGCGACTCAAGAACACGACCGACATCCCCACCCTCGGCAACCCGCCGATCGTGCCGGACTGCTGGATCTACGTGCAGGACCCGGGATACAAGGTCGGCCGCCTCCAGATCTTCAACAACTGGAGCCCGTATCTGGTCAAGGACGTCGACAACACCGTGTGGATCGGCCTCGAGTACTTCTGCGAGGAGGGCGACTCGTTCTGGAACATGTCCGACGAGGAGGCCACCAAGTTCGCGATTTCCGAGCTCACCCGCATGCGCGTCATCAGCGGCCCCGCAGACGTGCTCGATTCGCACCGCGAGCGCGTCAAGAAGGCGTACCCCGCCTACTTCGACACCTACGAGCACATGGACGAGCTCATCGAGTACCTCGACGGCTTCGGCAACCTGTACTGCGTCGGCCGCAACGGCCAGCACCGCTACAACAACATGGACCACTCGATGGCCACCGCCATCGAGGCCGTCGGCAACATCAAGTCCGGCAAGACGTCCAAGAAGAACGTGTGGTCTGTCAACACCGACAAGTCCTACCACGAGCAGAAGTGAATGGACGGAGCGTATACGGCCTTTCCTCAGACTCGACGTACCTTCGTACGCCTTCGCCTTCGGACGGCCGTCTCCGCACGCGTCCATCCACTTGTGACGAAGTGAAATAGTCGCGATACCAAGGCTCCCTCGGTCCTCGAGGGAGCCTTTTTGCGTTGTGATGAGGCGAGCTGGACGCGGTCTGGCCCGCCCGTCGGTTCACCAGCCGTCCGATCCGATAGGATCGGACGTCACGGGGTGTGTCCGGGGACATGTTTTCGCCCGATCCTATAGGATCGGACGCTACAAGTCCCGAATCGGGCCTTCGGACGCCCGATCCGATAGGATCCGTCGCCCGGACTGGCGGTTTGGTGGGCAATGGAACGGTGGAAACATAGGGCTGTGCATGTTTCCGGGAGGCGCGTACATGCGTGCCTTCGTACACGCGCAAGTGGAAAAGCCGGTTTGCGTTGGTCTGGGAGACGTTGTATGGTAAGTGCAGTTCGCGAGCATTGGATTGCGGCGGACGTTCACAGACGGCGGGAAGCCGTAATCACTCTTCAGGCTGGTGCCGGTGTGTCGCGTATGCGTCGGTATGGTGCTGTGGAAAGGTATGAATCGTGGCCAATAGCCAGAATCTTGAGGATATGAAGCTGCCGGAGCTCAAGGAGCTCGCCAAGCAGATGGGACTGCGCGGCACGTCCACCATGCGCAAGCCGGAGCTGCTTGCCACGTTGCAGGCCGCCCGTTCCGGCGGTGAGGCGCCCGCGGGCGTCACCGTGCGCGCGCCGAAGACGGCGAAGTCCACGAAGGCGAAGGCCGCCAAGCAGAACGATCTCGCGGCAGCGGTCGCCGAAGCCGCGGCCCCGTCCTCCGAGCCGGCCCCGGCCGTTCCGGCGCAGCCCGTCTCCTCCGAGATCCCGCAGGCCGCTGCCGAAGCCGCGGTCGCCCCGGCGCAGGAGCCCGCGCAGGAGCGCGTCGACTCCGTCCTCGAATCCTTCACGCCGATCACGCCGGCCGCCGCGTCGTCCGATTCCATCGAATCCGACGCGGTGCATGAGCGTCGCGAGGATGACGCCGATCGCGGCCGTGAACGCGCCGCACGCACGCGTGCGCGCAGGTCCGACGCCGCCCGATCCGGCGATCGCGGTCAGATCGATGCGGCCAGCCTGCTTGATTCGCTGGATCTGGGCGAGGGCGATTCCTCCGCCGACCGTGAGGATCGCACCGAACGCAAGGAACGCGGCCGTCGTCACATCATCGACGAGAACGGCGACGAGATCATCGTCGCGAACGTGCGCCGTCGCCGCCGCCCCACCGAGGAGAGCGAGCAGAACGACGAGGTCGTGCGCGATCTCGACGACATCCTCGCCACGCTGCCCACGCAGAACAACGTCACGCCGCGCGTGGAGGACGAGGAGGAGCCCCGTCGCGCACGCGGCGGCGATCGCAATGGACACAACGGACGCAACGCCGAGCGTGACGATCACGCCGACCGCCGCGGCCGTCGCATGCGCGGCCGTGACCGCGGTCGCGACTTCGAGGAGCGCGACGACCGCCGCGACTGGTCCGATGAGCGCGGCGATCGCGCGGATCGCAACGACCGGCCGGAACGCGGCACCCGCGCCGAGCGCGGCGCCGACCGCAACGACCGCGCGGATCGCAATGAGCGTGCCGATCGTCGCGGCAACGCCGGCAATGAGGAGCAGAACGACCTCGTGCCGGTGGCTGGCATCGTCGACGTGCTCGACTCCTACGCCTTCGTGCGCACCTCCGGCTACCTGCCCGGCCCGAACGACGTGTACGTGTCGATGGGCCAGGTCAAGAAGTACGGTCTGCGCAAGGGCGATGCGGTGCACGGCGCCATCCGCGCGCCGCGCGAGGGCGACCGCCGCAACCAGCGTCAGAAGTTCGTGCCGCTGCAGTCGATCGATTCGATCAACGGGATGAGCGTCGAGGAGGCGGCCAACCGCCCGCAGTTCAGCAAGCTCACCCCGCTGTACCCTCAGGAGCGCCTCAAGCAGGAGACCACGCCGAACAAGCTCACCGGCCGCATCATGGACATCGTCTCCCCGATCGGCAAGGGTCAGCGTGGCCTGATCGTCTCCCCGCCGAAGGCCGGCAAGACGATCACGCTGCAGAACATCGCGAACTCGATCACCACGAACAACCCGGAAGTCCACCTGATGGTCGTGCTCGTGGACGAGCGCCCCGAGGAGGTCACGGACATGGAGCGCACGGTCCAGGGCGAGGTCATCTCCTCGACCTTCGACCGCCCCGCCTCCGACCACACCACCGTCGCCGAGCTCGCGATCGAGCGCGCGAAGCGACTGGTCGAGCTCGGTCAGGACGTGGTCGTGCTGCTCGACTCGATGACCCGACTCGCCCGCGCCTACAACATCGCGGCGCCCGCCTCCGGCCGCATCCTGTCCGGCGGTGTCGACGCACAGGCCCTGTACCCGCCGAAGAAGTTCTTCGGCGCGGCCCGCAACATCGAGAACGGCGGCTCGCTGACCATCATCTCGTCCGCTCTGGTGGAGACCGGATCGAAGATGGACGAAGTGATCTTCGAGGAGTTCAAGGGCACCGGCAACATGGAGCTGCGCCTGTCGCGCGAGCTCGCCGACAAGCGCCTGTTCCCGGCCATCGACGTGAACGCCTCCGGCACCCGACGCGAGGAGCTCATCACCAACCCGCAGGAGCTGCCGATCATCTACCGTCTGCGTCGACTGCTCGGCGGCATGGAGCCCGAGCAGGCCTACCAGACGCTGGTCCCGCGCCTGAAGAAGACCGCCACCAACCGCGACTTCCTCACCGCGCTCGTCCAGCAGGCCAACGGCAGCCCCGTCAACGGCAACTGAGTCTGAGCCTGAGCCGCTGGTAGAGTCGCGCCCATCGCCTCACGCGCCCGCCCGTCATCTACGGGCGGGCGTTTCCTATAAGAGGCCGGACACCGCTATCGGCGATCGGACGATCATCGCCATCCGATTCATTCGTGAAACATGACGGGGGTATGTTCAATGCCCGAAATGAACAAGAAAACGGCCGTCGGGCTTCGTGGCCGGACGGCATCAGGGGAGGACGATCGCATGGCTTCCATCGTGCTGGGCATGGGCAATGGCAAGGTACTGTTCGGCGACGGCGATGTCGTCGACATCGCGGCCGTGCCCGATAGTGGCCTCATCACACTGGCCGACCCGGAGGGGTTCAACATCAACGCGTTCGACCTGAGCGTGCTGCGCGGCGATGGCATCTTCGAGGCGACCACGGTGTGGAAGGGCCGCCCGATCTCGTTGGAGAACCATCTGCGCCGTCTCGCGCACTCCGCCGCGCTGATGGACATGCCCGCACCGAACATCGCCGCGTTCACTCGGGCCGTGGATCTGGTCATCGCCGCATATGACGATCCCGAACCCGGTCCGCTGCTGCGCATCATCGTCTCGCGCGGGCTTGATCCGGAGACCGGCGTGGGTCGAGCCTCCGACGGCACGCCCACGGTGTTCATCTTCCTTGACGCGAAGGGCGCGCTGCACGATGTCACCCCGATCACGGTGGCCTCGATGACGCGTGGCTACCCGTCCGACATCACCGCCCGCGCGCCGTGGCTGCTCAACGGCGCGAAGACCCTGAGCTACGCGTTCAACTGCGCCGTGCATCGCGAGTGCGCGCGTCGTGGTGTGGGCGATGCGGTGCTGTTCACCGAGGACGGGTTCACGCTCGAATGTCCGAATTCGTCGATCGTCGCCCGTTACGGCGATACGTTCGTCACGCCGGACCCGTCGATCGGCATCCTGAACGGCACGTCGCAGCGCGAGCTGTTCGCGTGGGCGATGCAGGAGGGGCGCAAGATTGAATACCGCAAGCTGCCGATCGCCGAACTGCGCGAGGCCGATCGTCTGTACATGACGCACGGCGGCTGGGCCATCCCCGTCAACGAGCTCGACGGCCGCGCGATCGACTGCGATCCGGCCGAAATCGCCGCGATCAACGACGCGATCCACACCGGCCGCACCCACGACGACGCCCTCACCATCGGTCCGCGGTGAGGGCGGCATCGGAGTTACGGCTACGGGCCCCAAGTGCCACTCGACGCGATTTCTGTCGATATTCGCGTTCAGCGGTGTGAACGGGCCGCGTCCGTGCCGTTGGGGTAAGGTTGGGATTATGAGTGAAACGAGCGACACCACGACGAACGCCGGAGCGGTCAGCGGCACCGCCGGCGGCAACGGCAACGAGAGCGGCGACTGGCTGAGCGCCAGCGTCAGCCGCAATCCCGGCGAGCATGCGACGGTCATCGACTCCGAGCAGGCCGCCAACGACCCCGAAACCGCCCTGACTGTGGCGAAGATCAAGGCGTTGCGCCAGTCCATCGACAACGTGGACACGGCCATCGTCTCCCTGCTCGCCGAACGATTCAAGTACACGTCTCAGGTGGGCGTGCTCAAGGCCCGCGCCGGTTTCGCCCCCGCGGACTACAAGCGCGAGGACTACCAGATCGAGCGACTGCACCGCATCGCCGTCGGCGCCGGACTCGACCCGGACATCGCCGAGATGTACCGCGAGTTCGTCGTCACCGAGGCGAAGAAGCGTCACCAGCGCATCGCCGACGCGGGCGGCGATCCGGGTGTCCTCGACGTCTTCGCCTGATCGGTCGCGTCGTTATCGGCTCCGTTGGCGGCTTTGGACAGATGTTCCAGTTCCGTCCATGGGTGAACTGCGGCGGGACGAGTATATTGACGTGCTGAATTGCTGATTGGCCCGGTACGGTCGTGATGGCTGTAACCGTGCGGTGGATGGTGGGGGATTATGAGACGATCGACGCCTGTTGCGACGGTTCGCGTCCGACTGCGTGGCACGTGCGCCACGGCCTGTGCGCTCGCCGTCGTATCATCGCTGGCGTTGGGTGGGGCGATCGGCATCGATGCCGCCGCCCAACGTGCCGTGATCCCCTCGATCGACGGCGCCAGCGTCTTCACCGTGACCGATGACGACGGTGAGCCCGGTGATCTCTTTCTTGTCGCATCCGATGCGTCCGGCGGTTCCGACCAGTCGGATGGTCCGGCATCGGGCTCCGGCCAGCCGATCGCCGTCACGCAGGTCGAAGCCGGCAAACGCGACATTCCGATCGACGTGGACGTCACCTATTCCCTCGACGGGCCGAACGTCGACCGCGCGACGATCTCCGGCGCGACCGGCGTCGTCGGCGTGCATGTGCAGGTCCATGAGAAGCTGCTCGACGGGCTGACCGACGCGGTCTCCGGCGATGCGTCCGATGACTCCCGGCGATTCCTCATCGTCTTCACCGTGCCGACGCGCGTGGCCGACGACCTGACCGTCAGCACTGACACCTCGATCGTCGGCACGCAAGGCTCGAACACGCTCGTCGCCGCCGTCGTGCGCGCGGGGGAGCAGGTCGACTGCTACATGAACGCGAAGAAGTTCACGATGGGACAGATCGCCGTCGTCTCCGCGTCCGACGCATCCGTCACGTCCGCGCTCGCCGCCGAGGCGCAGGCGATGGGCGACGGCTCGGCGACGTTCAGCCAGCCGGGACAGTCCGATGCCTCGGGGAAGTCCAAGTCCACCGTCGCAGGCGACACCGGTTCCGGCAGATACCAGCGACTCATCGACCAGCTCACTAAGCTGCGTGACCTCGAACGCTCCCTCGCGTCGAGCGAAATCGCCAGCAAACAGGCCGATTACGACAAGGCGTTCCACGCCTACATGGCCGCCTACGTAGGCTCGTACACGAATCACCTGTCCGGTTCGATCGGTTCATCCACGCAGCTGACGGCCCTGATGGGCACTGCCGGCGAGCTGAGCGGCGACACCCCACTCGCCAAGGCCGTGCTCGGCGAGGCCAACGCCACCGACGCGCTCGCCTCCGCGCACCAGCACACGGGCGCGGCCGATGCGATCGACCAGGTGATCCGCATGGCCCGCGCGCAGAGGGTCGACGGCCTCGCCGACACGCTCAAACGTCGCGCCGGCGAGGAGGAGACCGAGGGCGCGAAGGAGTATGCCGCCGGCCAGTCGCAGCTCTCGCAGGCGATGATCCCGTATTCGATGGCCTACACCGACGCGTACACCAAGCATTTGAGCGATTACACCGGCGGCACGTCGTCCGGCGCTGCCGCCTACCTCGATCGGGCGATCGCCGACACCGACAAGGACTTCGCGTCCGGTGGCGCGCATGCGGGCGATACCGCCAAGGTGAACACCGCTCTGTCCGTGCTCGCCTCCGCCCGTGAGCGCACCGGTGCGGCCGCCGCCTACCGCCAGATCGTGCTGCGTTTCGCCGACGAACTCAACGGCGTGGGCGCGGGTGTGTCCGGTGCGGCGTCCGGTGTGGCGTCCGATACTGCGGGATCGGACGGTACTAGGCGGGAGTTCCGGGGCGGTTTGTCCGATCCTATGGGATCGGACGAGTCACTTGCGGCCCGCGCCGAGACCAGGCGGCTGCGCGAGCTGGCCGCCGCCGAGCGTAAGGCCGCCAAGGCGTCCTCCGGTGACGTGACGACTACCGTGATCGACGAGACCGCCGCCAAAACCGATGCGAGCGATGTGATGAAATTCGCCGGCGGCATCCCCGGCGCGGGCAAGGGGAGCTGTTCGACAGGCGGCGAATCCGGGGACGCCGGTGGCTCGGGCGATGCCAGTGGCTCAAGTGCCGACGGTGGTTCGAGTACGGCTGGTGGTTCGAGTGCCGACGGTGGTTCGAGCGGTACCGACGGTTCGAGCAGTACCGGTGGTCCGGACGGCACCGGCAAGCAGACTGATGCCGTGCACGACGATTCGGCCGCTTCCTCGACAAACTCGGCCGCAGCATCATCCGGCGCCTCCGCGATTCCGGCGAACCGTCCGTCGCCTTACTTCGGCATGGCAGGCATGAATCCCGGCCCGGCGCTGACCATCGACACCGACGGTCTCATCAACGACACCACCGCGCTCGCCGACGCCGGCGCGCTCATCGCCGCCGCCATCAATCAGGGTGCCGGCAAGCTTCTGCCGTCCTCCGGCGCCGGTACCGCTTCGTCGGGGTCCACCGCCGGCACCGACTCCGCCTCCGGTGAGAATGCCATCCCGTCGGACGCCACCACCCGTTTCCTCATCGTCGAACCGGGAATCTAGTGGTACCCATCGCGCGGTGTACTTCCCATGGAGTAGTGAAGTTCCCATGGCGCGGTGAGGGGATTTTGGAGTTTGGCGGAATTCCGCCATTTTGCGACACCGCGTCATGGGGGAGAGACCGCTTCATGGGGATTTCACCGCGCGATGGGAGGTGACACCGCGTGATGGGAGGTGACACCGCGTGTGGGGAGGCGTCACCGCGCGGTGAGGAAACCCGCCGCGCGGTGACATCGCCGCAAGACGCGAAATGGCCTCCAAATCCGTACGTATTAACGGATTCGGAGGCCATTCACGAGCCGACTGTCCGACACTACCCCTTAGAGCCGCTTCGCGGGCCAACTCGCTGCAATTACGGACGCGCTACGCGTGCGTTGTACTTGCTCGCCTGTCGGCGCACGGCCTGCAAACAGCTCCGCTGTTTGCTTCACGGCACCGTCCTGACAAGGGGAGCCAAAACCGAACGTTAGTTGCGCGGCTTCTTGGCCGGCGGCTCGCCGAGCTCGCTTTCCTCGACGATGACCTCGGCGGCGGCCTCGGTCTCGGCCTTGGCGGCTGCGGCGGCGTCCACCGCGGCTTCGGCCGTGGTCTTCACGGCCTTGGTGGCTGCGGCAAGGGCGGCGAAGTTGATCTTGCCGACCACGCGACCGGCCTCGGCGATGTCGTTGAGCGCGCCGGAGAGCGACTCGCGCACATCGTCGGCCACGCCCAGCGTGACGGACAGGATCGGGGTCTTCATCGAGACCTTGGCCTTGGACTTGATACCACGCAGCGCGGCCAGCGCCTCACCGGCGTGGGTGAGCAACTCCGGGGCGACCTTGAATGCGGCGGCCTCGTACACGTCCGGGGTCGGCCAAGCGGCGCGGTGCACCGAACCGGTGTGCATCCAGCTCCACACCTCCTCGGTGGCGTACGGCAGGTACGGGGCGAGCAGGCGGGTGAACGCGTCGAGGCCGAGGCCCAGCGCGGTGCGCGCGGAACGAACCGCGGCCTCGCTCGGCACATGGCCGGTCGCGTCGGCGGTGCCGTAGGCACGGTTCTTGACCAGCTCGATGTAGTCGTCGCAGAACTGCCAGAAGTAGTTCTCGATCGCCTCAAGCGCCTTGGAGTGCTCGTAGGCGTTGAGCGCGGCGGTCGCCTCGCGCACGACCAGCGCCATCTTCGCCATCGCGGCGCGGTCGAGCGGCTCGGTCACGTCGGCCGGGTTCCACACCACGTCCGCAGACGAGGAGACGTGATGGTTCTCGTCCTCGCGGCCGATCGCCAGCGCGAACTTCGTCGCGTTGAGCAGCTTGATTGCGAGTCGACGGCCGATCTTCATCTGGCCCTCGTCGTACGTGGCGTCGAGGCCGAGGCGGGCGGCGGCGGCCCAGTAGCGCACTGCGTCGGCGCCGAACTGCTCGATCGGCTTGTTCGGTACGACGACGTTGCCCTTGGACTTCGACATCTTCTTGTGATCCGGGTCAAGGATCCAGCCGGAGAGCGTGGTGTGCTTCCACGGCAGGCACTTGTTCTCGAGATGCGCGCGATCCACGGAGCTGAACAGCCAGGTGCGGATGATGTCCTGTCCCTGCGGGCGCAGGTCCATCGGGAACGTGGCCTTGAACAGGGCCTGGTTCTCCTCGCCGGGTTCCTCCCAGCGGGTCACGATCTGCGGGGTGAGCGAGGAGGTCGCCCACGTGTCCATGATGTCCTTCTCGGCCGTGAATCCGCCGGGCACGTCGCGCTGCGACTCGTCGAAGCCCTCCGGCACGTCGGTCGTCGGGTCGATCGGCAGGCGATCCTCGGACGGGGTGATCGGGTGGTCGTAATCCGCGGAACCATCCTCCTTGACCGGGTACCACAGCGGGAACGGGACGCCGAAGAAGCGCTGGCGGGAGATCAGCCAGTCGCCGTTGAGGCCGTGGACCCAGTTCTCGTAGCGCACGCGCATGAAGTCGGGGTGGAACTCGAGCTCGCGGCCGCGCTCGATGAGCTGGGCGTTGAGCGCTGTGTCCGTGCCGCCGTTCTTCAGGTACCACTGGCGGGAGGTGACGATCTCGAGCGGCTTGTCACCCTTCTCGTAGAAGTTCGTCATACGCTTGGTCGGGGTCGGCTCGCCGTCCAGGTCGCCGGATTCGCGCAGGTGGTCGACGATGATCTTGCGTGCGGAGAACGTGGTCTTGCCCTCGGTCTCCTCGAAGATCTTCTTGCCGCCCTCGTCGGTGATCCAGTCCGGCACGCTAGCGATGATGCGGCCGTTGCGCTGGATGATCGGACGGGTCGGCAGGTTGAGGTCGCGCCACCATTCGACGTCGGTCACGTCGCCGAAGGTGCAGCACATCGCGATACCGGCGCCCTTGTCCATCTCGGCGGCCGGGTGCGCGAGGATCGGCACCTTCACCTTGAACAGCGGGGAGTAGACGTACTGGCCGAAATACTGCTTGTAGCGATCGTCGTCCGGGTGCGCGATCAGCGCGCCGCAGGCGGCCAGCAGCTCCGGGCGGGTGGTCTCGATGTAGATCGGGGTGCCGTCCTCGAAGCGGAAGGCGACCTTGTGGTAGAAGCCCGGGTATTCGCGCGATTCCAGCTCGGCCTGGGCCACGGCGGTCTGGAAGGTCACGTCCCACAGGCCCGGCGCGTCCTTCTGGTAGGCCTCGCCGCGCGCGAGATTGCGCAGGAACGCCTTCTGGGCCACGCGACGCGGGTGCTCGCCGATGGTGTGATAGGTCTGCGACCAGTCGATCGACAGGCCCAGCTTGCGCCACAGCGCCTCGAACAGCTTCTCGTCCTCGCCGGTGAGCTTCTCGCACAGTTCGATGAAGTTCTGACGCGAGCAGGGCACCTGGTCCTTCGCGTCGATCTTCTTGCCGTCGGTGCCTTCGAACGGCGGCTTGAAGTCGGGATCGTACTTCAGGGAGGTGTCGACGCGCACGCCGTAGTAGTTCTGCACGCGGCGCTCGGTCGGCAGGCCGTTGTCGTCCCAGCCCATCGGGTAGAAGACGTCGAAGCCCTGCATGCGCTTGAATCGCGCGATGACGTCGGTGTGCGTGTAGGAGAACACGTGGCCGACGTGCAGGTGGCCGGAGACGGTGGGCGGCGGGGTGTCGATGGAGTACACGGCCTTGCGGTCGCGCGTGTTGTTGAACTTGTACGTGCCCTGCTCGTCCCAGACGGCACGCCACTTGTCTTCGAGACCGTCGACGCCCACGCGGTCCGGCAGCGGGGTCAGGTTGGCGGTGATGGATTTGGCTTCAGTCATACACGCGAGTCTATGCAGAATCGGTGACAACATTGGGATGCGGGGCTCCGGCTTCCTCGTCAGGGGTGGTCAGGGGGAGCCGGCCCTACCTGCGCGCCAGCGTCGCCAGCGGCAGTCGGTCGTCGCTCATCGCGACCGGGTATCCGGAGAGCTTCGTCGACGCCGCGACCGCGGTCTTTTTCGCGTACAGCCAGTCGCTCGCCGCGTCCTCGCTCACCGTGCGCGCGTAGGCCTTGAGCCCGGCGGCGTGGGCGTCGTCGGAGGTCGCGCCGGCCGCCGCCTGATACTGCTGTTGCGCCGTCGCGTTCGTGTAGTGCGTGACCGACGTCGGATCGGCGAACGCCGCAGTCCCCGCCTCGCCGTCCAGTTCGCCGACCATCAGCGTGAACTGCCGCGAGGCGACCCGTTCCGCCAGCTGCGCGTCGCCCGGAACCTGCACGTCGACCTTGAGTCCGGCGGCGGTCATCTGGTCCGCGACTCCGCGCGCGAGCGACTCGTATCGCGTCGGCGCGAGCAGCGTGAACGTGCCCATGTAGCGCGAGCCGAAGTACGTGAGCATCGACTTCGCGCCCGTCACATCGTGCGGCAGGATCGAGGTCAGATCCTCGTAGCCCGCCTCCAGTGGCCCGATCGGCCCGCCGAGTACGTGCGCGACGTCCGCGCGCCCGTTCGCGACCGCCTGTTTGTCGACGATCATGCGCAGCGCCTGCCGCACGCGCGGAATGGACAGGATCGACTCGGTGTCGTTGTTGTACAGCAGCGCGACCTTGCGCGTGCTCGCGCCCTCGTGCGCGGCGAGCGCGCCGTTCGACGCGTCGGCGATCGACTTCGCGGTCGCCGCCTCGGCCGGCACCGCCAGATCCACGTCGCCTCGCTTCGCGGCCTCGGCGAGCGCCGCGTCGTCGGCGTAGTAATTGAGCGTCACCGTGCCGGTCTTGGCGGTGTCGGTGGCGTTGCCGTTGCCGTCGTTGGTGGCGTTGCCGTTCCGTCCGCGGTCCGTGCGCGCCTTCAGGGTGATCTGTCCGATCTGCGAGGCCGTCTTCCCGGACGCGCCGGACTCCCCGCCGTTCCTTCCCGTTCCGGCACTGCTCGCCGCCGCGAAGTTCGCGACGATGAACGGTCCCGATCCGAGCGCCGTCGTCGCGTAGTCGACCGTCGCGTCGGCGTCGTAGACGATGCCGAGTCGGCCGGAAAGCGTGTACGGCAGCGTCGCGTCTGGACGCTCCAGGGTGATGGCGACGGTGCGTGCATCGGGATTGGCCACCGACTTCAGCGCCGCGAACGCGTGTTCGGCGCCGGGCCACTTGCCTTCGATGGCCTGCTGCAGCGACCATACGACGTCGGACGAGTCGAGCTTGTCGCCGTTGGAGAAGGTGAGGCCGTCGCGCAGCGTGAGCGTGAGCGTCAACCCGTCCGCGGACGTCTTCCATGACGACGCGACGCCGGCCGTGAGCTTGTTGTTCTCATCGCGCCCGAGCAGCGTCTGATAGACGTTGCCGATCAGCGCGCGGTCGAGTTCGGTGGAGTCGGCGGTGCGGATGTCGAGCGTGGTCGGTGCGGAGGATGCGTCCGTCGTCGCTGTCGTGGCTGACACGGGGACGGCCGTCGGATTCGACGGTGTGAGTCCCACGGTCACGGCGGAGTCGGATCGCACTGTGCCCGACGTGTACGGCAGCGGGACGCGACGGCCCAGCACCGACCATCCGCCCCAGATCAGCAGGAACAGGGCGGCCGCCACGCAGAGGAAGGTGAGCCACTGCGACAGCGGCGAGGGGGAGCGGCGTGCGCGGCGGTGACGGCGTCCGGGGGCGGGGGTGGCCTCGGACGCGCCGGACGCCCCGGAATCCGCGTCGCGTGCGTCGTTCATGCCGTCCGGACGATACGTCCCGACCTCGGCGTCACGATTCCGTCCTCTGCTGCTCCCGATCATGGAGCCCAGTCTAGGTGGCCGGCGCGATCGCCCGTCACGCCACGGCGAACGACGGGCAGGTGTCGGCCAGCGGGCAGTCGACGCAGTCGGGTTTGCGCGCGTGGCACACGTCTCGTCCGTGGAAGATGAGCCGGTGACTCAGGTCGGTCCAGTCCTCGGGCGGGAAGCAGGCGCAGATCTCGCGTTCGACCGTGACGGGGTCGGATTTCGCGATCCGCCAGTCGGAACGCCAGCGCAGGCGCCCGGTCACGCGCATGACGTGCGTGTCGACCGGGAATCCGGGCACGCCGAACGCGTTGCCAAGCACGACGTTCGCGGTCTTGCGTCCGACGCCGGGCAACGTGACGAGCTCGTCCATCGTGCGGGGCACCTCGCCGCCGAATCGCTCGTCGAGCGTGGCGGCCAGTCCCAGCAGATGCTTCGATTTGGAACGGTAGAAGCCCAAGGGGCGGATGATCGACTCCACGTCCTCCGGATTCGCGGCGGCGAGGTCGGCTGCCTCGGGGTATCGCGCGAACAGCTCCGGTGTGACCGTGTTGACGCGCTTGTCGGTGGTCTGTGCGCTCAGCACCGTCGCGATGAGCAGCTGGAGCGGGTTCGTGAAGTCGAGCGCGCACTTCGGCGCGGGGTATCGCTCGCACAGGATCGCGTACTCCGCGTGCATGCGTGCGATCCGTGCCTGTTTCGATTCGCGTGCCATCGCGTGCGCTTTCGTTGGTTGGTCGGTGCCGGTGTCGCCGGCTGTGATGAGGTGATTGGGAAATGTGAGATTTCGTCTGATATGACGTCCGAAATGTGGACAGTGATGACCCAATGTCTCACTATGTGGAATATCAAGGTTCGATTGGTGGACGTCTCAGTCGTCGAGCGGTGCGCGCTTCGCCGCGTTCTTGGCCGCGGACTCCTCCGACTCGTCGTCCGGCGGGTCGAAGCGGTAGCCGACGTTGCGCACGGTGCCGATGAGGTGCTCGTATTCGCCGCCGAGCTTGGCGCGCAGACGACGGATGTGCACGTCCACGGTGCGGGTGCCGCCGTAGTAGTCGTAGCCCCACACCTCCTGCAGCAGCTGAGCCCTAGTGAACACGCGGCCCGGATGCTGGACCAGGTACTTGAGCAGCTCGAACTCCTTGTACGCCAAGTCGATCGGACGGCCGTGCAACGAGGCTGTGTAGCCGTTCGTGTCCACGATGAGGTCGCCGGAGCGGATCTGGCCGTCCTCGGTGGTCACGCCCTTGTCGCCGGCACCCGCGGAGGCCGCGGCGGCTGGGGCGTTGCCGCGTTCGGACACCAGCCGCAGACGCCCCTCCACCTCGGCTGGCGACGCGGTGGAGACCACGACGTCGGCGATGCCCCACTGCGAGTTGACGACGGTGAAGCCGCCCTCGGTCAGGATCAGCACGATCGGCGTGGACAGGCCGGACGCGTGGATGAGGTTGCACAGGGTCTTGGCCGTGGCGAGGTCGTCACGCGCGTCGAGGAACAGGATCGTGTTCTCGGGCATCTTCACCAGACTGGCGGCGTCCATCGGCAGTACGCGCACGCGATGGGACAACAGTGCGAGCGAAGGCAGCACGGAAGCGGGGTTGCTGGCGAACGTCATCAACGTCAGGTCAGTCATATCGAACCCCCTTTTCTCTCATGAAACCGTTGCGATTGCTGTGCTCATTGTACGCGCATATCTCGGACACAAAATGTTCATATTCATGACAACTCATGGTCATTCGCACGTTTTCGCTGTGCGTTTTCCGCGCGGGGAGGCGAAACGGACGGCGGACGGGTGATCCGTCCGGTGGACCATCCGCCATCGTCCCCGGCCCATCCCATGCTGTGGGTAGGATTGTCGGGAGTCCAACTAGGTCCGCCCGCCTTCCCGCCCATGTGCGCATCCGCGTCCGTCGCGTCCGCCATGCGGGAACGTCCGGGCGGCACGTCAGGAACGCACGTCGGGAATGTGGGGAGTGAAGCATGAGCGATGACAGCAAGACGGCATGGTCGGCCAGGCGCGGGGTGATGCTCGGCGTGCAGGCCGGCGCGTATCTCCTGTTCGCGGTCTTCGGCGGCGTGTGGGCCGGCCTGTCCGTGTCCGGAGCTGACGCGGCCGCGAAGGGTGTCGCCGTGTTGCCGTCGGGAGTGGCTCCCGCGCTCATCGCCGCGATGTTGTTCGTGCTGTGCTGCTTCCATGCGAACTGGCCGTTCCGCGCCACGCTGGTCGACCGCGCGATCGGTGTGATTGTGGGCCTCCTGTCCGTGATCGCGGTCGCCTCGCCGTTGATGTCGATCTACGGCATCTCCGACGCGGACGCCGGCGATCCGATGAAGCTGCGCACCTACCCGATGGCGAAGTGGGCCGCCGTCGTGGCCGGCCTGCTCGTACTGCTGACGATCGTCTCGTTCGCCCGGCAGATGGCGCGCGAGAACCGCTCCCACCTGATCCGCGCGCTGTCCCACTGCGTGACCGGCGGCGCCGCGTCGATCTCGCTGGCCGGCTGGTTCTACCTGCCGTACGTCGCCGTGGCGGGACGCGCCGCGCTGTCGGGAGGTGCTGCCGGTGCCGGTGCTGGTAGCGGCGTGTCTGCCGTTGCCGGTGCGGGTTCGGTGACGCCGAACGATGTCGGCGCGGGCGTGTTCATCGGCGTCGTCGTCGTGATGGCGCTGTTCGCCGTGGTGCTCGCCGTCGCCTCCGTATGGTGGCTCGATGAGCTTGACCCCGATCCGAAGACCCGCTCTCCATGGGTCGGCGTCGCCCTCCTGCCGGTCATGTTCTACGGCCTCGTCGTCTTCGCCGCCGCCCTCTTCCTCCAGCTGGTCTAACGCAAAAACGTCCGTTACCGTAGTATCGGACGCGCCTCGTGCGCGTCAGAACGTGATCAGGCCGAGGTGTTCGAGCAGCACCTTGATGCCGATGAGGATCAGCACGATGCCGCCGGCGATCTGCGCCGGCTTCTGCCAGCGGGAGCCGAAGATTCGGCCGATGTAGATGCCCGCGATCGAGAACAGGGCGGTCACCACACCCATCGACGTGACCGCGAACGCCAGATTGAGCTTCATGAGTCCGAGGCTCACACCCACGGCGAACGCGTCGATGCTGCACGCCACGGCAAGCGGCAGCATGTGACGCCAGTCGAACTCCGGCGTCTCCTTGGAGTTCTCCTCGTCCTCCTCGAAGGCCTCGCGGATCATGTTGCCGCCGATGAACGCCAGCAGGCCGAAGATGATCCAATGATCCACAGCGGTCACATAGGATGCGAACGCGGCGGCGGCGAAGAAGCCGAGTAGCGGGAACAGCGCCTGGAAGCCTCCGAACCACAGTCCGCACTTCAGCGCGTCGACGAATCGGGCCTTCTTCACGGTCAGGCCCTTGCCGATGGATATGGCGAACGCGTCCATGGCGACGGAAACGGAAATAAGCAACGATTGAACAATCATCGAAATCATGGTGTGCGTCAAATGGGTTCATCCCGATGCCGGTCGACCACGTATCGACTGTGGCCGGATCACGGCGAATTCCACGGGATGGGCCTCGACCAGCGTTCCCACACGCCGCCTACGCCTAGGTGAAATTACAGATGACCAGTGTACCGTCACCCAAGTACCGTCACCCTGTCACCCTGTCACCCTGTCACCCTGTCACCCCTGTCACCCGCGTACGTATGGGACTCAGCGCAACAATTTCCCGAAACAAAGGGCCATCTCCGGAGATTGTTGCGCTGAGACCGGGGCAGCACAACAATCTCTCGAAACGATGGTTGATCTCGGGAATTTGTTGCACTGACGCCGACTCAGCGCAACAAATTCAGGAATTCAAGGCTGATTTCCGGAGATTGTTGCGCTGAGACAGCCGAATATGACAAGTATGACAAGAGGAGGGCGCCCGGAGTCTTCCGGACACCCTCCTCGGCTTGGGATCAGCTTGGAATTGTGATCAGTCGATCACTTGGCCGCGTTCGCGAGGCGCTCGCGGGCCTCCTTGATCTCCTTTTCGGCGACGTCCGCGCCGGTCCAGTAGTCACCGGGCTTGACTTCCTTGCCGGGCTCGAGGGCCTTGTACTGCTCGAAGAAGTGCTTGATCTCCTTGAGGTGGAACTCGTTGACGTCCTTGACGTCCTGGATGTCGTCGTAGCGGACGTCGGCCGGCACGCACAGCACCTTGTCGTCGCCGCCCTCCTCGTCCTCCATGTGGTACAGGGCCACGGCGCGGCACTCGATGACGCAGCCGGGGAACACGGAGTTCTTGACCATCACAAGGGCGTCGAGCGGATCGCCGTCCTCGCCGAGAGTGCCCTCGATGTAGCCGTAGTCGTCCGGGTAGCCCATGGCGGTGAACAGCTCGCGGTCGAGGAAGACGCGACCGGTCTCCTGGTCGACCTCGTACTTGTTCTTCGAGCCGCGCGGGATCTCAACCACGACGTTGAAGGTTTCAGCCATAATCGGTTTCTCCTTTATCGATATATCGATGTTTCGATGGAAACGTTCCTAACACACAATACCGCTACCGAGCAGGAATCAGTACTCGACCGTCAGCACATGCGCCACATCGGCCCACGGCGCCAGCGAGACGAAGTTGTCCCAGCTCCAGTCGAACTCGCGTCCGGTCAGCTCGTCGCGCACGTGCGCGCCCTTGTCCGGGTCGATGCCGAGCGACGGCAGATCGAGGTGCACGCCGGACTGGTGCGCGTTATGGCAGTCGAGGTTCACGACGACGATCAGCGTCTCCGGCTTGCCCGAGGCGGTGAGCTCGGCGGGCGTGTGGCGCGCGAAGGCGAGGATGTTCGGGTCGGTGGTCTCGAGCACCGTGAGGTTGTGGTAGCTGAACGCGTCCACATGATCGCGACGGATCTCGTTGAGCGAGGTCAGGAGCTTGGCGATGCCGAACTTCTTGGCCAGCGACCAGTCGCGGATCTTGACCTCGTACTTCTCGTTGTCGATCTGCTCCTCGAAGCCGGGGCGCTGCTTGTTCTCGATCAGCTCGTAGCCGTTGTAGATGCCCCACGACGGCGAGCCCATCGCGGCCAGCACCGCGCGCACCGCGTGGCCGGCGATGCCGTTGTCGCGCACATAGGCGGTGAGGATGTCCGGAGTGGTCGGCCAGAACGTGTTGTGCTGGTAGTAGCCGTCGTCGCCGTTCGTCTCGGCGAGGTACTCGGCCAGCTCCTCCTTGGTGTTGCGCCACGGGAAGTAGCAGTGCGACTGCGTGAAGCCCACGTAGCTCAGCGCACGCATCATGCCCGGGCGGGTAAACGCCTCGGCGAGGAAGATCACCTCCGGGTGACGCTTGGTCACGGCGGCGATGACGTCCTGCCAGAAACGCACCGGCTTGGTGTGCGGGTTGTCGATGCGGAAGACCGTCACGCCCGCTTCGATCCACAGGTTGAGGATACGCTCGACCTCCTTCTCGATGCCGGGCATGTCGGCGTTGAAGTCGATCGGGTAGATGTCCTGGTACTTCTTCGGCGGGTTCTCGGCGAACGCGATCGAGCCGTCCGGCTTGGTGCGGAACCAGGTCGGGTGCTCCTTGACCCACGGGTGGTCGGGCGAGCACTGCAGCGCGAAGTCGAGCGCGACCTCGAGACCGAGCTCATGCGCCTTGGCGGTGAGGGCCTTGAAGTCGTCCATCGTACCGAGCTTCGGGTCGACGGTGTCGTGGCCGCCCTCGGCCGAGCCGATGCCGAACACCGAACCGGGATCGTCCGGGCCGGCGACCAGCGCGTTGTTCTTGCCCTTGCGGTTGGTGGTGCCGATCGGGAAGATCGGCGGCAGGTAGACGATGTCGAAGCCTTCGGCCTTCGCGCGCTCGAGTCCGGAGACGGACGTCTTCAGCGTGCCCTGCACGATCTTGTGCGTCTCCTGATCGATGTACGCGCCCTCGGAGCGCGGGAAGAACTGGTACCACGCGGCGAAGCTGGACTTCGGGCGCTCGACCTTGAAGGCCTGCGGGGCGCTCGCGGACAGGCCGTCGCGCAGCGGGTTGGTGCGGTGCAGCTCGGTGACGGTGTCGGAGGTGGCGGCCGCCAGACGCTCCTTGGGCGTCAGGGTCTTGTCCTCCATCACCTTGGCGGCGTCGCGCAGCAGGCGACGCTCGTGCTGCGGCAGGTGCGCGTCGGCGGTGTCGGCCCAGCGCGTGAGCAGCTGGGCGCCGGAGGCGAGCGCGTTCTCCACGTCGTCGTTGACCTCGACCTTGATCGCCGCGTCGTGCAGCCAGGAGGCGTACGTGTCCTCCCAGCCCTCGACGGTGACGGACCACAGGCCCAGCTGACGCTTGACGGCGCCGAAGGCCGGCTCCCACGGCTTGGCGTCGGAGCGCTCGCCGCAGGTCAGGGTCACGGCCCAGCGGTCGAGACCGGGGTTGACGCACGTCATCGGCAGGCGCTGCGTCTCCTTGCCGCGGGCGTTGCGGACGACCGCGGTGGCGCCGACCTTGGTACGGCCTTCGATGAACACCTGCGCGGTGACCTCGAACGGCTCGCCGAGCTCGACGCGCGCCGGGTAGATGCCGCGCTCCTCGTTCGGGGTGACATCCATGACGTTGACGCGACCGAACTGGCCGGGCTCCTCGATCGGCAGCGACGGGGCGGGGACCTCGCCGGGCTCGGTGACCTTCGCCGGCGTCTTGGCTGCGGCCTTGGCGCGGGTCGTGCGGGGCTTGCGGGCGCGCGTGGTCTTCGGCTTGTCGCCCTTCGCGGTCTTCGAGGCCCTGGCGGTCTTCTTCTCCGCGTTCTGCGCGGAGACGCCGGCGGAGGCTTCCTCGGCTAGCGCCGGCGCGGTGGTATCGTTTTCATTCTCGGACAGCTGTGACATGGCGTCCTCTCCTTACCTCAGTACGCATCACGCATGGATGATGCCATACGCCCCATTGTAGGGGGCAAACCGACGAAATCACAGGGATGATGCGGCCGCATGCATCCGAAGGCCGGTCGGGGGCATGGCCGCGGTGCGGTGGATGCGTCGGTGGATGATGGCGCGGCCCTGTGGATAACCCGTATTGTGAGCGTGCACATCGTTGTCATGTGGATAACTTCGGCGGGACAAACGCCTTCTCGCCGTGGATCATGAGGGGCTTCGTCCACATCGTCCGCATTGCGGGACGATCGGCGCGTCGGCGTGCCAGTGTGGGTCCCGGCGTCCGGCGAAGAAGCCGGGCGGACCGCGGTCGGCGAGGGACGTCGCGCGGGGGAGTGGCGGCGCACCGGCGCGTCGACTCCGCACAGGTTCGACGTGAACGGCCGCGATCGGCCGTCCGTCAAGGAAAGGACACATCATGATGAACGGTATCGCTGAGGATTCGGCCGTGAGCACGGGGGATGGCGAGATGGCCCGGGACACCCGTCGAGGTTCGCCGACCGGCTTCGGCCGTGGGATTCCCCGATGGCGGCGTGCGCTCGCCGTGGTCGCATCCATCGCGGCGACGCTGTCGATGACGGCCGCGCTGGCGCCCGCGTCGTACGCCGCCGGCACGGCCGGCGTTCCCGGCTCCTCGTCCGGCGGGGCGATGTCGCGATCGGACGACGCCGTGATCCGGAGTCGGGCGGAAGCGGGGGATGACGTCGGAGTCGCGGATGAGGGTGACGGGGGCGACCCCGACGGCGCGCTGCCGGACCCTGACAAGGACGGTTCCAACAAGGATCCGGAGCAGCCTGATCCCGACAAGCCTGATCCGGAGCAACCCGATCCTGACAAGCCCGATCCCGAGCCGACCGAACCCACCCAGAGCGAGCCCAAGGTGACCTCGTCGTTCACACGGCACGAGCCGGTCGGCGTCGACTCGGTCATCGCCGATGTGGTCGACGTGAGCGGCTTCCCGGACGACCATGGCAAGGTCGACGGCGACAACGCGCGCATACAGGTGAGTCTGTGGTGGTGGTCGGGCGGCCCGCAGTTCGGCGGACTCACTCCCGACAAGCTGTTCGACAACCTCAACCGCCCGACCGGCGAGCTGCCGCCGAACGCGGACAAGAACAACGAGTTGATCGATACATGGGAGTACGAGGCGGTCAACGGCCACATCGTCGTCGGCAACGGGGCCAAGGACGCGGATGGCAAGGTGGTGCGGATCAAGGCCGAGAAGGCCGGCTGGTACGTGTTCATGTGGAAGTTCGAGGGCGATGCGCGAGCCAAGGCGTTCGCGACCCGGTTCGACGACCTCGCCCACGCCCACCCCGTCACCAAGGCCGCCGACAAACAGAACGAGCAGCCGGATCCCGGCCCCGCGCCCGCCCCGAACCCCGATCCCGCGCCGGACGGCGAGGGCGAGAATGACGGTACCGGCGGCGGTGACGGCGGCGATCCCACCGGCACCAAGCCTGTCAACGAGCCTACCGACGATCAGAAGAAGCAGGCGCAGGACCTGCTCAACAACCTCAACGCGACCAACAAGAAATACACCAACGGCAACAATCCGCTGGCCAAGACCGGCGTCAACATCGGTGCCGTGGTGCTGGTCGTCGTCTCCGCGCTCGCCGTTGGCGCCTTCATGCTCGCCGTCATCCGCCGCCACAAGTCGTGATGCCACAAGTCGTGATGCCACAAGTCGTGATGCCACAAGGCGTGATGCCCACCCCCGGTTCCTGACCCGGAAATCGTCGGGAAATCGTCGGGAAAATACAAAATGGTCGGAAAACCGATTGGCTTTCCGACCATTTGTCATTGGTAGCGGGGCATGGATTTGAACCATGGACCTCTGGGTTATGAGCCCAGCGAGCTACCGAGCTGCTCCACCCCGCGACGGCTTGTCTTTGCGACAGCTCTATCTAAGATACGGGCTAATCCGTATATGTCAACCTCGGCGTGTCGCGCCGTATCGGCCGCCGAACGCAACGTCGCGATAATCGGTCATAGGAAGAAAGTATGGCGCAGTCCGCGCCGCATATCCGCACGGCTACCATAATGAAGACATGCCTATCAAGATTCCCAGCGGCCTTCCGGCCAGAGCCATCCTCGACTCGGAGCGCATCTTCGCGCTCGAGAAGCCCGAGGCGGAGCGTCAGCGCGTCCGCCCGCTCAGACTGGTGATCCTGAACCTCATGCCCAAGAAGATCGAGACGGAGACCCAGCTGCTGCGTCTCATCTCGAAGTCGCCGCTGCAGGTCGAGGTCGACTTCATGAAGACCTCGACGCACGAGTCGACGCACGTCTCGGCCGACCACCTGCTCAAGTTCTACGAGAACCTCGACGCCTTCCGCGGCAACTACTACGACGGTTTCGTCGTCACCGGCGCGCCGGTCGAGCACATGCCGTTCGAGCAGGTCGACTACTGGGACGAGTTCAAGGCGATCCTCGACTGGGCGTCGACCCACGTCTTCTCGACGATGTACCTGTGCTGGGGCGCGATGGGCGCCCTCAACTACCGCTACGGCGTGCGCAAGGTCGATTACGCGCAGAAGATTTTCGGCGTCTTCCCGCAGTACCTGCAGGACGAGTACTGCTTCCTGACCAACGGCTTCGACGAGATCGACCTGCAGCCGCACTCGCGGCTCGCGGGCGTGAACGAGGACGACGTGCGGGCGAACCCCGAGCTGCAGATCCTCACCTGGGGCCCGCAGTCCGGTCCGGGACTCATCGCCACGCGAGACTTCTCCGAGGTGTTCGCGCTCGGCCACTGGGAGTACGGCAAGACCACGCTCAAGGAGGAGTACGAGCGTGACATGGCCAAGGGGCTCGACAACGTCCCGTTCCCGACCAACTACTTCCCGCATGACGACCCGAGCCTCGAGCCGCTGTTCGCGTGGCGCGCGCACGCCAACCTGCTGTGGCGCAACTGGCTCAACTGGGTGTACCAGACCACGCCGTACGACCTGACCGAGGTGCCGGAGCTTCGGGCCGAGAAGCGGCTCGGCACCGACCGATCGATCCGCCACGAGCCCGGCGGCCCGCGCGGGGACGGCTTCGCGCCGTTCGCGCACGACGGGTACGGCGTGATCCGCGGGGGAGCCGATTCCGCCCGCGGATGACGGGCTGGGATGGCGGGCTGTGTGATGGCGGGCGGCGCGCTGGCGCTCCGACGCTGACGCGCGGAGCCCCGGGACGACCCGAACCGGTCCGGCCCGGCCCGCGCGTCCGCCCTCCGGACCTCCTCACGCCGCAGAGTGGACCATATGACGTCCGCATTGTGGACCGCGAGTTCGGTACAAAAAGTAACAGAAACTGTCGGTTGTGTACGGAAAAGCCCATCTCCGATACAGGCATTCCGGCACGGCGACGGGCTCCGGGCCTCCGTAAACGGCCATCGACCTCCAAAAATCGCGTGTCACAGACAGACACCAGATAGACAAATCACCGCGAAACGCCCGGGAAACAGGCGGAAATCCGCGGGTTTTCAACGATGATCACGCCAACTTCATGCAAACCTCGGCAACAGCTTGCAATTGTCCGAACACAGGCAAATAATCATCATCAGTCATTCGGAGCCGAATGCCGTGATGTCGCGTTCGGCTGGACGCATACCACGGCGGACGACGCCTGACCCGTACGGAAGCAGGGAAAAGACGGCCGCGCCGTCCCTCGTCCGGACGCCTGCGTGACGGCCGCGAACCGGCCTCGCGCACGGTAACGTCTTGGACACATTCCCCACTCGCCCGGGTATAGACTGACAGCTGATTTCAAGAAGCAGGAGGCGTGGAATGGTAGGAGAGTTCGCTTCGAGCGTACTGCTGGCGGCAGCGGAGCCCGAACTGCCGAGCGTCAACGACTTTCTCCCCCCGGAGATCCTGTTCCAGGGGACGCCGTTCGCGATCAACCGCATCATCCTCATCCGTATCGTCGCCACCGTCGTGCTCCTCGCGGTGCTTGGCCTGACCGCAAGCCGCGCCAAGCTGATCCCGGGACGCTGGCAGGGCGTCGTCGAGTACGGCATCGAGTTCGTGCGCGACAAGATCGTCTACGACGTGATGGGCGAGGTCCGCGGCAAGCGGTACGTCCCGATGATCGCGACGTTGTTCTTCACGATCTTCGTATTCAACCTGTGCGGCATCATCCCGGGCATGAACATGGCGGCCACCGCCACGGTCGTGATGCCTCTGGTGTTCGCCGTCTGGACGCTGATCCAGTACTGGATCGCGGCCATCCGCGAGCAGGGCCTCGGCCACTACCTGCGCCACGAGCTGTTCACGCCGGGCGTGCCGTGGCCGGTCTACATCCTGCTCGCCCCGATCAACATCCTCGAGCTGCTCATCATCCGCCCGGCGTCCCTGACGATCCGTCTGTTCGCCAACATGGTCTCCGGCCACCTGATGGTCGCGACCTGCCTCGCGTTCGCGCAGTACTGGATGGTCGACGCGGTCAACAAGATGCAGGGCATCCCGGTCGGTGCCGTGTGGTTCCTCGGCGGCGCGGCCATGACCTGCTTCGAGGCGTTCGTCGCCTTCCTGCAGGCCTACGTGTTCGCCATTCTTTCCACCGTGTACATCAACCTGAGCTACCCGGAGGCCGACTGACGGCCACCCGGCCGGTCGATCGGCGATGAGATGAGCCGACCGGCCGGTTCCACCGGGCCGCGCGTGCGTCGCGGCGGCATCGACCGCAGACGCCCCGCCCGGAGGAGAACCCAAGATTTATAACGTCTACCGAACGTTAGAAAGGATACAGAAATGGATATCATCACCCTCGCAGAGGTCTCCGGCAGCCTGTCCGTCATCGGTTACGGCCTCGGCACCCTGGGCCCTGGCATCGGCCTCGGCATCCTCTTCGGCAAGGCCATGGAGTCCACCGCCCGTCAGCCTGAGATGTCCGGCAAGATCCAGACCATCATGTTCATCGGCCTGGCTCTGGTCGAGGTGCTGGCCCTCATCGGCTTCGTCGCCGCCCTGATCATCAAGTAAGCGATCAGCACCACAGACGACAACCGATATGTCCATCACTGAAAGGAGGGCTTGATGGCACTCGCGGCAGACGGAATCCAGCTGTTCATTCCGCAGGTCTACGACATCGTATGGTCTCTGATCATCCTCGTCATCGTTGCGGTGTTCTTCTACAAGTTCTTCATGCCGAAGTTCAACGCGATCTTCGACGAACGTGCGGCCAGGATCGAAGGCAACATCGCCAAGGCCGAGCAGGCCAGGAAGGACGCCGACGAGGCCAAGGCCAAGTATGAGGCGCAGCTGAGCACCGCTCGCGTCGAGGCGGCCAAGATCCGCGACGACGCCCGCGCCGAGGCCTCGCACATCATCGCCGACGCCCGCTCCCGCGCCGAATCCGACGCGGCGCAGATCACCGCCAACGCGCAGCGCTCCATCGAGTCGCAGCACCGTCAGGCGATGGTCAGCCTCAAGGGCGAAGTCGGCACGCTCGCCGCGGCCCTCGCCGGCAAGATCCTCGGCTCCAAGCTCGAGAGCGCCGACGTGCAGTCGTCGATGATCGACCAGATGATCGACGATCTGGACAGCGACAAGAAGTGACTTCGTCAATAACGTCGTCAATGACGCCAAGGAAAGGGAGGTGACCAATGCGAGGAGAGGCATCGCGCATCGCGGACCGCGTCTCGCGTGACTCGCTGGCACCCAAGCTGCGTGACGCGGGCGAGGAGAACTGGCGCATCGGGAACGAACTGTTCTCGCTGACCAACGTCCTCGACCACAACATCCAGCTTGAACGCGCGCTCACCGACCCGTCGCGCCCGGTGGCCGACAAGGTCGCCGTGCTTGAGACGCTGGTCGGCGGCAAGGCCCACCCGCTGACGATGGAGATCATGACCGATCTGGTCGCCCGCCGGTGGAGCCGCGCCAAGGACATCGCCAACGCCGTCGAGGACTTCGGCGTCGACGCGATGATGTACTACGCGGACGCCACGGACGCCACCCTCAAGGTCTCCGTCGAGCTGGCCGAGCTGCATTCGGCCCTGTTGGGACTGCCGGTCGTGCGCGCCAAGCTGTACGACGACCAGGCGCCGAGCGAGGCCCGTGTGAAGCTGTTCCACGAGCTGTTCGACGGCAAGCACCTCAACAAGGTCACGGCGAGGCTCGCCGAGCACGCCACCTGCAACCTGCGCCGCCGCCGCTATCTGGAGACCATCCAGTGGCTGATCAACAAGTTCTCCCGTCACATGGGCGAGTCGATGGTCACCGTGACCACCGCCACCCCGCTGACGAGCGAGCAGATCGCCCGACTGACCAAGGTGTACTCCGCCAAGGCCGGACGCGCGGTCCACATCAACTCGGTGGTCGACCCGTCCGTGCTGGGCGGCATGCGCATCCAGATCGGCGACGAGGTCACGGACAACACCGTGGTCGCGCAGCTCGAGAACCTGCGTCGCACCGTCAGGGCGGAAGCCTGACACCGCGGTCGCCACAGACCGCGCACCCCAAGTTTTTTCAAGACTTGACCCGAATAATAGATAAGTAATGAAGGAGTGATCATGGCAGAACTGACCATCGATCCCGCCTCGATTCGCAAGGCCCTGGACGACTTCGTGTCATCCTACAAGCCGAGCGACAACCCCACCCAGGAAGTGGGATATGTCGCCACGGCCGGTGACGGCATTGCGCACGTGACGGGATTGCCTGGTTGCATGGCCAATGAGCTGCTGACGTTCGAAGACGGCACGCTCGGCCTGGCGTTCAACCTTGACGCCCGTGAGATCGGCGTGGTTATCCTCGGCGATTTCGCTGGAATCGAGGAAGGCCAGGAAGTGCGCCGCACGGGCGAAGTGCTCTCCGTGCCGGTCGGCGACGGCTATCTCGGCCGTGTCGTCGACCCGCTGGGCAAGCCGATCGACGGCCTCGGCGAGATCAAGAGCGAGGGACGCCGCATCCTCGAGGCCCAGGCCCCGGACGTGATGCACCGTCACCCGGTCGACGAGCCGCTGTCCACCGGCCTCAAGGCCATCGACGCGATGACGCCGATCGGCCGCGGCCAGCGTCAGCTCATCATCGGCGACCGCCAGACGGGCAAGACCGCCATCGCGATCGATACGATCATCAACCAGAAGGCCAACTGGGAATCCGGCGACCCGAAGAAGCAGGTGCGTTGCATCTACGTCGCGGTCGGCCAGAAGGGCTCCACCATCGCCTCGGTGAAGCAGAGCCTCGAGGACGCGGGCGCCATGGAGTACACGACCATCGTGGCCTCCCCGGCCTCCGATTCCGCCGGCTTCAAGTACATCGCCCCGTACACCGGCTCGGCCATCGGCCAGCACTGGATGTACAACGGCAAGCACGTCCTCATCGTCTTCGACGACCTGTCGAAGCAGGCCGAGGCGTACCGCTCGATCTCGCTGCTGCTCCGTCGCCCGCCGGGGCGCGAGGCCTACCCGGGTGATGTCTTCTACCTGCACTCCCGCCTGCTCGAACGCTGCGCAAAGGTCTCCGACGACCTCGGCGGCGGCTCGATGACGGGTCTGCCGATCGTCGAGACGAAGGCGAACGATGTGTCCGCCTACATCCCGACCAACGTGATCTCCATCACCGACGGCCAGATCTTCCTCCAGTCCGATCTGTTCAACGCCAACCAGCGTCCCGCCGTGGACGTCGGCATCTCCGTCTCCCGAGTCGGTGGCGCGGCGCAGACCAAGGCCCTGAAGAAGGTCTCCGGCACGCTGAAGATCTCCCTGGCGCAGTACCGTTCGCTCGAGTCCTTCGCGATGTTCGCGTCCGATCTGGACGCCGCGTCCAAGGCCCAGCTGACCCGTGGCGCCCATCTGACCGAGCTGTTGAAGCAGCCGCAGTTCCACCCGTACTCGATGGAGCAGGAGGTCGTGTCCGTCTGGACCGGCACCCACGGCAAGCTCGATGACCTCGAGCTCGCGGACGTGCTCCCGTTCGAGCAGGGTCTGCTCGACTACCTCGACCACAACACCGATATCCTGAAGACCATCCGTGACACCGAGGACTTCACCGCCGACACCGAAAAGGCTCTTGCCAAGGCCGTCGACGAGTTCCGCGCCACCTTCGTCACCTCCGCGGGCAAGCCGCTGGTGGAGAAGAAGCCGAGCGCGGCCGAGGCCACCCCGGTCGATCAGGAAAAGATCGTGGCGGGAGAGAAATAAGCCATGGGCTCGCAACTCGCATTGAAATCACGCATCCACTCCACGGAGTCGTTGGAGAAGATCTTCAACGCCCAGGAGATGATCGCGTCTTCGCATATCGCCAAGGCCCGTGACGTGGCCCTGAACGCGAAGCCGTACACCGATGCGATTTTCGATGCCGTGCAAGCGTTGGTGGCGCATACCCATATCACGCATCCGATCGCGGTGAAGGACGAGAAGAACCCGCGCGTGGCTGTTCTCGCCCTCACCTCGGATCGTGGCATGGCCGGCCCGTACACCTCTTCGATCATCCGCGAGACCGAGTCCCTGCTGGCCCGGCTCGAGGGTGACGGCAAAAAGCCGGAGCTGTTCGTGTACGGGCGTCGCGGTTCGACGTACTACAAGTACCGCAACCGTGACGTCGTGGCCACGTGGGAGGGCGACACCGACCAGCCCGGCGTGGAAATCGCCGAGACGATCTCCAAGACGCTGCTGGACGCCTACATGAAGCCGGCGGACCAGGGCGGGGTCTCGGAACTCTATATCGTCTACACCGAGTTCATCAACATGGTGGTCCAGAAGGTTCGCGTGCTGCGCATGCTGCCGGTCGAGATCGTGGAATCCCCCGCGACCGCGCCCGAGGTCGGCGAGGAGCCGAACAAGGACAAGATGGCCCCGCTGTACGTCTTCGAGCCCAGCCTCGAGAAGGTGCTCGACGCGATTCTGCCGAAGTACATCCAGTCTCGCATCCACGAGTGCCTGCTGACCGCGGCCGCTTCGGAGACCGCCAGCCGTCAGAACGCCATGCACACGGCGACCGACAACGCACGCAATCTGATCGACTCCCTGACCCGCAAGCTCAACGCGTCGCGTCAGGCCTCGATCACCCAGGAACTTACCGAGATCATCGGCAGCGCCGATGCTCTGAATACAAAGGAAGAGTAGGAACGCACTATGGCTGTAAAGCAGACCACTGCGCCTTCCGAGACCAACGGCGAACCGATCCACGGACGCGTCACCCGAGTCCAGGGTTCGGTCATCGACGTTGAATTCCCGGCTGGCCACATGCCTGACATCTACAACGCCCTGCACGTGACCATCGTGAACACGGGCGCCAAGGAGGAGGGCGAGGCCAAGGCGACCGAGATCACTCTCGAGGTGGAGCAGCACCTCGGCGACTCGACCGTCCGCTGCGTCGCCCTGAAGCCGACCGACGGCCTCGTGCGCGGTGCCGCCGTGTACGACACCGGCGCTTCAATCTCCGTGCCGGTCGGCAACGTGACCTTGGGCCACGTCTTCGACGTCTCCGGCAACATCCTCAACAAGAAGGCTGACGAGCAGGTCACCGTGACCGAGCGCTGGCCGATCCACCGCAACCCGCCGGCGTTCGACCAGCTGGAGTCCAAGACCCAGATGTTCGAGACGGGCATCAAGGTCATCGACCTGCTGACCCCGTACGTGCAGGGCGGCAAGATCGGTCTGTTCGGCGGCGCCGGCGTCGGCAAGACGGTCCTCATCCAGGAGATGATCCAGCGCGTGGCGCAGAACCACGGCGGCGTCTCCGTGTTCGCCGGCGTCGGCGAGCGCACCCGTGAGGGCAACGATCTGATCGGCGAGATGGACGAGGCCGGCGTTCTCGAGAAGACCGCCCTGGTCTTCGGCCAGATGGATGAGCAGCCGGGCACCCGTCTGCGCGTCCCGCTGACCGCCCTGACGATGGCCGAGTACTTCCGCGACGTGCAGAACCAGGACGTGCTGCTGTTCATCGACAACATCTTCCGCTTCACGCAGGCCGGTTCCGAGGTGTCCACGCTGCTGGGCCGTATGCCTTCCGCCGTGGGCTACCAGCCGAACCTGGCCGATGAGATGGGCGCCCTGCAGGAGCGCATCACCTCGACGCGTGGCCACTCCATCACCTCGCTGCAGGCCATCTACGTGCCGGCCGACGATTACACCGACCCGGCCCCGGCCACGACCTTCGCCCACCTCGACGCGACGACCGAGCTTTCCCGTGACATCGCGTCCAAGGGCATCTACCCGGCCGTGGACCCGCTGAGCTCCACGTCTCGAATCCTCGACCCGCGCTACGTCGGTCAGGCCCACTACGAGTGCGCCAACCGCGTCAAGGCGATTCTGCAGCGTAACAAGGAGCTGCAGGACATCATCGCCCTGATCGGTATCGACGAGCTGTCCGAGGAGGACAAGACCACCGTCAACCGCGCCCGCCGCATCGAGCAGTTCCTCGGCCAGAACTTCTACGTGGCCGAGAAGTTCACCGGTCGTCCGGGTTCCTACGTGCCGGCCGACGAGACCATCGAGGCCTTCACCCGCATCTGCGACGGCGTGTACGACGACGTCCCGGAGCAGGCGTTCTCCGGCATCGGCGGCATCGACGACCTCGAGAAGAAGTGGCACGACATGCAGAAGGAACTGGGTGCGTGATGGCTGGATCGGACAAGACCACGATGCAGGTCAACATCGTCGCGGCCGACCACCCCGTGTGGCACGGCGAGGCGAGGAGCGTGACCATCCCGGCCGCCGAGGGCGGCATGGGCATCCTGCCGGATCATGAGCCGGTGCTCACGATCATCAAGCAGGGCACGGTCACCGTGGTTGAACCCGACGAGGATCGCCACATGTTCGAGGTGACCGACGGATTCATCTCCTTCGACTCGAACAAGCTCACCGTGGCCGTCGAGCGCGGCCGCGACGTGCAGTACTCCACCACCGAGGAGCAGTGACCCGGTTGCGATCGGCCGGCTGACTGGCTGGCCGGCTGATTGGCTGACGATCGCATCGCATCGCATCGCAACGCGAGCATATATGACAAGCGCCTCGGCGCGTTCCGTTTCCCGTTTAGCGGGGAGGAACGCGCCGAGGCGCTTTGTCATTGGCTGTCGTTGGCCCCCTCTGACGGGACGTTGCCGTGAAGCAAACAGCAGAGCTGTTTGTAGGCAACGTGCGAGCCGACAGGCGAGCCGGCAAGTTGCGCGCGTAGCGCGTCCATAATTGCGGGACGGGCTGGCAGCCGCAGGCTGACTGGGGGAGAGAAGCCCAAAAGCTAGAACAGCCGCAACGAGTCGTCCTCGGTGCCCTTCATGTCCTCGTAGTCGAGGATGAGGCAGCGGAAGCCGCGGTCCTCGGCCAGGACGCGCGCCTGCGGGGTGATGGTCTGCGCGGCGAAGATGCCGTGGACCGGGGCGAGCAGTGGGTCGCGGTTGAGCAGCTCGCAGTAGCGGGTGAGCTGCTCAACGCCGTCGATGCCGCCGTGGCGCTTGATCTCGATCGCGACATGCTCGCCGTCCGCGTTGATCGCCATGATGTCGACCGGGCCGATGGCGGTCGGGTATTCACGGCGCACGAGCTTGGCGCCCTCGCCGATGCGTTCGATCTGCGCGGCGAGATAGTGCTGGAGATGGTCCTCGACGCCGTCCTTGACGAGACCCGGGTCCTGCCCCAGATCGAAAGCCTGGTCGGAGTAGACGTGGTGGAGCGTCACCTCGAGCACGTCGGAGCTTTTCGTGGCGCTGACGCGCAGGATCTTCTCGATCGGGCTGTCGCCGTCCTGAGCTTCACTTTGGGCTTCGTTCCGGGCTTCATCCCGGGCTTCGTCCGGTTCGATCTCCTTGATCGTGCAGGGGGCCGCCATCCAGTTGAGTGGCTTGTACGAACCCAGTTCGGAGAAGATCAGCAGGCTGTTGTCCGCCTTGATGAGCAGGACGCGTTTGGCGGGCGGCAGGGAGGCGTTGAGTCGCCCGGAGTAGATCGCGGAGCAATCGGCAACAAGGATTCGCATAAGGCTCCGGATCAGTACGAGGCGAGGATGTCGACGACGAAGACGAGCGTCGAGTTCGCGGGAATCGAGCCGGAGGCCTTGTCGCCGTAGCCCTTGTCCGGCGGGATGATGAGCAGCACCTGCGAGCCGACCGTCTGGCCCTTGAGGCCCTCCTTCCAGCCGGTGATGATCTGGCCGGACTCGGACAGGTCCGCGTCGAACGTCGTGTTCTTGTCCCACGAGGAGTCGAACTGCGTGCCGTCCGTGAGCCATCCGGTGTACTTGACCACCGCGTGGCTGGAGTCGGTCAGCTCCTTGCCGTTGCCCTTGATGAGCGTCTGCGTGACCATCTGGCTCACCGCGCCCTGGCCGTTCATGTCGATCGACGGCTTGCCGTCCTTCGCGCGCGTCACCTTCGGCAGGTTCGCCGGCACGTCCGCGACCGGCGTGCCCTCGGCCTTCGTCAGATCCTTCGACTTGGAGACCAGCGTGTACGCGAGGATGTACGACGTGCCCGAGCTGTTCGAGTCGTTGATGCCGAACGCGATCGTCGAGTTGAGCTTCAGGCCCACGATCTTCGTGTACGGCGGGATCTGCGCGAGATTGTCGTCGGACAGCAGGATCGAGCATTCGGGGGTGTTCTTCTCCCACGAGCTCATCAGCTCCGAGCCGTCCTTCACGTTGATCGCGATGCCCTGTGCGCACACGCGGTCGCCCTTCTCGACCGTCGCGCCGTCGCCCTCCTGCAGGACGGCGTACGTGTTGTTCTGGACGGTCATCGGCGTCCTGAACTTGATCGTCGGCTTCTTGCCGAGATCGCCGGTCGCGGTGATGCCCGCGATCTGGTTCATCTTCGTCGAGGACGACGAATCGGAGGAATCGGACTTCGACGAGTTCGACGACGAGGAGGAATTCTTGGAGGAATCGGAGGAGTTCGAGCCACCGCAGGCGGCCAGCGTCGCGCACATGGCCAGCGAGCAGACGACTGCCAGAGCGGAACGGAACATGGTATGAATCGTGGCTTTACGCATGGCTATCACCCTAGCCGCAAACCCTGATTTTGCGCCCCCGCCCTCCCCATCCTCGGTACGGGCTTGTAGAATGGCCATATTATGAGACTTACCAAACGCAAGAAGGAACCCGAAAGCGCGGAGGACGCCGCACGCAAGGCGAGGCGCCACACGGTCATCATGCGTGGCGTGGTCACGCCGATCTTCGGCCTGCTCGCCGTCGCGGCGGTCGCGCTGGGACTGCTCAACGCCACCATCTGGCAACCGAGCCGCACGATCACCGCCGACGCGAAGGTGACGGGCTCGCGCTACATCGTCACCGATCCCGACGTGCTCGGACTGGTCGACGATCAGGTCAAGGTCGAGGCCGACGGCGGCTCCGGCACCGTCTGCATCGCGATCGCCGCATCCAAGGACGCGACCGGCTGGCTGGCCGGTCACCCCTACACGCGACTGACCGGACTGTCCGACTGGACCACCCTGTCCACGCAGCCGACGAGCGCCGGCGGCAGCGCCGAAAGCGGCGAGAACGACGTCGCGTTCGCCGACTCCGACATGTGGCGCTCCGTCCAATGCGGCGACGGTTCCGCCACGATCAAGGCGACCGCTTCGGCCATCACCGACGTCGCGCTCATCGACCTCGGCGCCGACTCCGGCAATGCCGACGTCAAGTTCACCTGGACGCGCCAGACGCTGCCCGACTACGCGACCCCGATGTACTTCCTCGGTGGTCTGCTCGCCGTCCTCGCGATCCTGACCGCCTCCGTCTTCGCGATGCCGCCGCACAAGCGCCGCAAGCGCATGGTCGAAAGCGCGCCGGTCAAGCCGAACGAGGAGGAGGTCACCATCGCCGAGGCGTTCACAGGAAGCCTCAACGCGATCAAACCGAGCTTCACGCCCAAGAGCGGGCGTCCGCGCCGCCGTCACGCGGCCGGCACGGACACGTCGTCGTCGATCCCGGTCGTCGTCGATCCGTCGTCGCGCAACCTCGTCGCCGACGCCGCGAAGGAGCACGCCGGCGGTGCGGCGGACGCGGGCGTCTCCGCGCCGACGGAGCCGGGTGCGCCGGCCTCGTCGACGGCGTCGGCCGCCGCGGCCGAAACGCCGCAGCCGGCGCCGGTCGACGACAGCGCCACCTCCGTCATCTCGCAGGACGAGCTGCAGGCGTACTTCGCCCGACTCGCGCGCGAGGTCGGCGAGACGCCGAACGACGACGCGAGCGGGAGCGGTGACGACGGTCAGGAGGGCCGCTGATGACGAACACGACCATGATCACGAACATGACGAAGTCCACGAAACGCTCGAAACTCGCGAAGCTCGCGAGGAGGGGGATCGCCCTCGCGCTCGCCGCCGGCATGACCGTCTCGCTCGCAGCCTGCGAGGGTCAGGTGCCGAAGCCCGCGGCCGCGTCGTCGTCCACGCACGCGCCGGACCTGACCGTCAAGCAGGAAGCGCGCATCCGCGCCAGCATCCTCGACGTGCTCGACGCCTCCGATCAGGCGAAAAGCACCGACGGCCTCTCCGCCAGGCTCACCGGGCCGGAACTCGAGATCCGCTCCAGCCAGATCGCCGTCGCCAAGGCCACCGGCACGCTCGACAAGCTCGCCACGATCCCGCACGACATGACCCAGACCGTCATCCCGACCGACGACGGCTGGCCGCGCACCGTCTTCACGATCACCACCACCACCGAGGACCAGCAGTCCAAACGACTGCTTGTCCTCACGCAGGACTCCCCGCGCCAGAACTACAAGCTGTGGGGCCTCGCCCGACTGTTCCAGGGCGCCGAACTGCCGAAGTTCGAAGTGCCCAAGCTCGGCACCGAAATGGGCACGGCGAACGACGCCAAGCTCGTCGCCACCCCGGCCAGGGCGGTCGAGATGTACGCCGACCTGCTCAACAAGGACTCGGAAAGCGAATACAACGCCAAGTTCAAGGACGACCTGCTGCGCCAGGAGCTGCGTACCCTCGACCAGACCGTCCAGCAGGGCATGGAGGCGAACAAGGGCACACAGGAGCAGACGTTCACCGTGCCCAAGGACCAGCTCAAGGTCATGCGCTCCACCGACGGCGGCGACCTCGTCGTCGCGCGCATCGACTCGGTGTGGACGCGACAGGCCGGCGAAGGACGCGAATCCCTTCCCGCCAACAACAACGAGAAGGCGCTGTTCGGTGACGGCAAGGCCACCAGCACGATGAAGGTCACCTACGTGAACGTCATCGCGCTGTATGTGCCGCCCGCAGGCGGCACCGGGGACGCCTCCAAGATCACCGCCGTCGGCGCCGAGCGCTACGCCGTCAAGGTCGAGGCGCTGTAGCCCGCGCGTTTCGTGATCGGGTGATCGGCCGGAAGGGGCCGTGATTCACGTTGCCGGACACACTCAAGGCCGTTCGGCCAAGCCTACGGTCCGGCAACGTGAATCACGGTCCCTTCCTCGTTTGGTTCGTAAACGTGCGTTTCGTACGGAACTTGGCGTGGGGTGGAATCCGCGTTGATCGACCGTGAGCTTGGCCGAACGGCCTTGAGTGTGTCGAGCAACGCGGATTCCACCCCACGCCCCACAGACAGATATTTACAGACAAAGCAAACAACGTATGAACGTTTCATGATCGGCGATATTGGCGTGGGTCCTTCCGCGCTGTCACTAAGATGAGTGACGGCATTATCGAGTTGTTTCGAAGCAGTGGAGGCGTGGTATGGCTGATCAGCCGAAGTTCAATCCCGGGGTTTCGCTTGCGGGGGCCGTCGATCTGGAGGCTCTGGCGCATCAGGTGAAGGCGGAGCCGGGGCAGGCCGGCGGTGCGCCCGCGGCCGGCGGCTACGTCATCGACACCACCGAGAACACGTTCCAGGCGATGGTGCAGACCTCCGCCACGTTCCCGATCCTGCTGTTCCTGTGGATCCCGACCGACGACCGCCTCTTCCCGATGGCGCGTGCGCTCGCCGACGCGGTCAACGCGATGAAGGGGCAGGTGCAGATGTCGCGTATCGACATCGCCTCCTACCCCTCGATCGCGCAGGCGCTGCAGGTGCAGGGTGCCCCGGCGCTGTTCGCGCTGGTCGCGGGCCGTCCGATGCCGTTGCTGCAGGGCATCGCCACGGACGACGAGCTCGCCCAGATCAAGGATCAGGTGCTGCCGAAGATCGTCGCGATGGCGCAGCAGTCCGGCGTGACCGGCACGGCGCCGTATTCGGGAGACCCGAACGCGGACGGGGCCGACGGCGCGGGAACCGGTGCCGATGGCGCGGGTGTGGCGGGCGCCGGCGCGAACGTCGTGCCGCCGGAGCATCAGGAGGCGTACCAGCTGGCTCAGGCCGGCGACTATGCGGGCGCCGCGGCGGCCTACGCGCAGGTGCTCGAGTCCGATCCGAACGACAAGGTCGCCGCGCGTGAGCGTTCCAAGGCGCTGCTGCTGGCCCGTTCCGCGAACGCTGACGTGCGCGAGGTGCGCGCCGCGGCCGCCGCGTCGCCCGACGACGTCGAGGCGCAGCTCGCGGTGGCCGACGTGGATATGATCGGCGGCCAGATCCAGGACGCCTTCGACCGTCTGCTCGACTTCGTCGCCGCCGGACACAAGGCCGACATCGAGCCGGTGCGCAAGCGTCTGCTCGAGTACTTCGCGATCCCCGACGCGTCCGACGCACGGCTCAAGGCCGCCCGCCGCCGCCTTGCGACCCTCATGTACTAAAGCTTCTCGGGCTCTCCTCTGACCAGTTGGCTGTCAGCCAGCTGTGGGTCATCATCTCCGCTGGGACGGTGGCCCCCTGACGAGGGGCTGTCAGCGAAGCTGGCTGGGGGGGATAGGGGGGAGTTATATCCCTACTCCATCCGCCGGTTCGTGCCGAAATACGGCTGGAAGTGCGGCCCGTTCGCGGCGAGCTCCCGTTCGAAGTCGTCCCGCCACTCGCTGAACGGACGTCCGGCCAGCCCGTCGTTGTTGAACCGCGGCTGGTCGGTGATCTCGGTGATGCAGAACCGCGGGATCGTCAGGTTCGTGACCGGGGTGGCGCGTTCCGCCTCGGCCACGACCAGCGGCGCGTTCGCCCCGCCGAACACGTCGACGCTCCAGCCGTCCTCAGCGATCCACACCGAATAACGATTTTTGATGATGAGCGCGCCGCCGCGCTGCACCAGCTCGGTCGCGATGCGCGTGTCGATCGCGTGCTCCATCTCATAGCGTGTGCCGCCCACGGACGGTCCCTTGACCGTCACGTACGCGGAGGAGAACCGGTCGCGGTAGTGTTCGAGCACGTCCATCGGGTCGAGATCGGGCGTCATCGCGACGCGGATGTCGTGCGATTTGAGTCGGACACGCAACGCGTAGTTGTCGGCGTGCACGTAATAGCTTTGCAGGATCAGCGTGGGGGTGTCGCCGTCATCGTATTCGGCGGGCATCTCGCGGCAGAAGAACCGACGCTCGTACTCGAAATCGTTCACAGGCTCGGACATACCTCAAGTGTAGCGGCAGCCGCTCGGAAAACGGGGTGAACGGGCGGTTTTGAAGGCGGTTTTGAAGGGCTTCGCCGAGTTTTCTGTGAGCTTTCTGCATTACAAGGGGTACTTTTCATGGTTCACGGACATCTATCTCGCTTATGAGGGGTACTTGGCCGGAGTAATAGGACATGAAAACGGCTAAGCTTCGTGACAAGCAAGCCGTTTCGAAGCGTTTGTACTTGCACCAGGTACCCCTCGTAAGCGAGATAGATGTCCGCGATGGGCGAAATGTACCCCTTATAACGCAGAAAGGTCCGAAGTGAGGTGCGCCGGGCGCGGAGGTGGTGTACAGTAGGGGAGTTGCGTTGCACTCGTAGCGTGTTCCGTGTGTGGTGCATGGGTCCGTAGCTCAGTGGATAGAGCGTCTGTCTCCGGAACAGAAGGTCGAGGGTTCGATCCCCTTTGGGCCCACGAAAATGGCGGAATTCCAAGGGGTGTAATCCCTTGTGTTCCGCCTTGTCTGTACATCGGGGACAAATCGGGGACATTGCTAACGCAAGTGCCCCCTCATCGAGTCGACTTGACGGTCTGTTCGTCAATCCATTTTTTATATGCAGCCCGTGTACGAACACCGTGGGCTGGTGCCGGTTTCCCACAGGGAACGTACGCTGACCCCGTGTCAGTGTCCGTCCCCGGCGGGTTGACGCCCGATGCCCCGTGATTTCGTATGCTGAGCTCGTGTCGGCGTACGAAATCATGGGGCAATGATCGGATGGCCACGGAGGACGTACGCTGAATCGGACTCGGCGTACGCAAACGGGGGTCAGGCCTGTTGGCGCTCGCACGCCGGTCATGACCGTCGGCACCGTCTATCGGCGCGACACGGTGACGCGATGGCCCGATTTGCATTCCGCTGAAGTGTGTGTACACTACATGACTTGTGCGCAAGAGCCGTTCACGGTTCATGAGCACAAGCGCATTCCTGCGTAGCTCAGTTGGCAGAGCATCCGACTGTTAATCGGACGGTCGCTGGTTCAAGCCCAGCCGCAGGAGCCACGGAAACCCCGGATTCGTCCGGGGTTTCGTCATTCTCGGGCGTCTCGTGCCCACCTTTCGCCGGCCACGTCTGTTCCCTTCGGCCTCGTCGGCCGATACGATAGGAACCGTATCGGTCCTCAACGAAAGGAACCTCCGATGTCCAACAGCATGGCCGATGGCGACATCATCTGGTCGCAGCGCAAGCGCAACTGGTGCCGCACGCCCTTCACCTTCACCACCTACACGTTGACCAATGACGAGATCGCGGTCAAGTCCGGCATTCTGCGCGAGACCTACGACGTGACGAAGCTGTTCCGCGTCGTCGACCTGACGCTCACGCGCACGCTGTTGCAACGTCTGTTCGGCCTGTCGACGATCACGCTGGAGACGCGCGACCAGTCGTCCGGCGGCCAATTGGTCCTGAAGAATGTCGTCCGCGGGTTCGACGTGCGACGCGTCATCCAGCGCGCGGTCGACGAGTCGCGCAACGTGAACCGTGTGAGCGCGCGCGAGTACATGGGCGACGGCTCGTACGACGCCGGTTACGGTGACGCCGGGTACGACGGCGATGGCGCGAGCGCCGAGTCGGAGGGCTACTACGCCGGCTGATCGCTTTTTCCTCGATTGCCGCACCTGATTCCGGTCGATCATGCGTGCCTCCGCCGGCGCCCCCAAGGGTGATTTTTCTCCGTCGCGCGTCCCCTACCGCCCGCTCGGGGACGGTTGGCGGGGACCCTGAAAATACCCTGATTAACCCATGAACATGCCTTGAAAACCGTGACGGATACCAGAGTCACGCCCCATAATGAGCTGCGATGAGCTGAACGGATGGTGAACCGCCGGAAACGTATCCCAGCGGATTCCCATCAGTCGCCGCGACCGGTCACTCTCTGATCGATGGGGGTCGGGGCGATGCTCAGCCACAGTCCGGATCGTCGGACGCGCCGGAACCGGCCGACGACGTTTCGGCGGAAGCGTCAGGAGGTGTGTGATGACGAACGAAAACCGTGAACCGCGAATCACCGGCGAGAGCATGACGGAGGCGAAGCTGGCCGCGGGTGTGTCGGATGTGGCTGTGGACGTGTCGGCCTCGGCGGGCGTGGGTGTGCCGGGCATGGCCGCGGATACGCTCACGACGGTTGCCGCCGCGACCGTGTCGGCTGAGGTGCCAGTCGATACGCCGACCGGAGCAACTACCGAGGTGTGGAGCCGTGCGCAGGTCCGCCGCCACTGGCTCATCCAGCTCGTTGTGCTGTTGATCTCGTTCTCGCTGATCACCGGCGTCGCGATGGTGGCGAACCTGCGTCGGCGCGAACGCGACACCGGTATCGTCGCGCCGGCCCATACGATCTTGGGAGTGGACTCCGGCACGACCGGCACAACCGGCACAACCGGTGCCGCTGGTACGTCCGGCACGTCCGGTGGCACGGCGTCCCGGTCCGGCGGATCGGTCGCCGAACGCGCCGGCGCCACCCCGTCCTCCTCCGACTGGACGGTCCGTCCGCTCGCGATCGTGCATCGCGGCGACGACTCCGCCCCCGAGAACTCGCTGCACGCGATCGCCAACGCGGGCGCACGCGGCGCCGACTATTCCGAGATCGACGTGCGACTCGACGCCGACAAAGTCCCGGTCGTCTTCCATGACCGCAAGACCGGGCGACTGTCCGCCGACCACGTCGACGTGCCGGTCAGCGACCTGACCACGGACGAGCTGCAGCGCATGACGATGCGACAGCACGATGAGGACTTCCACATCCCGACCCTCGTGCAGGCCATCGAAACCGCGCAGCACGTCAACGACCACACCGGTCTGCTGCTGCATCTGAAGACCGACGACCGTCACGCGCCGGCCCTCACCGACGCGGTGATGTCCCGCATCGAGGACGCAAGGTTCGCCGACCGCACGATGCTCATGTCCACGTCCGACCGTGCGATCTCGCTGATTCACAAGCGCCACCCCGACTGGTCGGTCGGCAAGTGCGTGAGCCCGGTGCCGGGGACCCCGGTCGACTGGCCCAAGGACGCGAGCTTCGTCGTCATGCGCGGCGACCGCATCAATCTCGCGGTCCTTGCCCGCGCCCGCCGGGACAACATCCCGGTGTTCGCCGGCGTGAGCGACGACTACCGTAAGGGCAACACGACATTGAGCCTCGGCGCCGACGGCATCCTCGGCGGTAACGCCCGCAAAGTGGTCAGGACCGTGGACCGCCACATGATCCGCGTCAGTGACGAGGGTCTCAAACGTCTCCGCGGGTTCACATCAGGTAACTGACATCCGGCCTCGGTCTGACTACTGAGGTTTAACTACCTAGGCTTGACTACCGTGGTCTGACTAACTCTGGTCTGCGCCACCTATGTCTGACCTTCCCGGTCTGACTCACCCATCCTCGGTCCGACCTCCCCTCGTTCCCGTCTCCCACAGGTCGGGAACCTTGGCCCCGTGGAACGTACGTTGATTGTGGCTCAGCGTACGTTCCCCGGGGTTATTCATCCGCCGATCCGGGGAAACGTACTCTGACCTCTGCTCACAGTACGTTTCCCCGGAAGATCAGTCGGATAGGCCGATGGAACGTACTCTGACGTCGTTTCACCGTACGTTCCCGGAGGTTGTCGGCTGAATGGCCACCGGGAACGTACGCCACACGGTAATGGAGACGACAGGTATGATGTCCGGTCAACGTTCAGGGTACGCAAAACGTGGTCATCGGCCCATACACCGCAACGAACGTACGCTACTGTGTCGGGTAACGTACGGTTCGTGTGGTCCGACCATGGTTAGCCTCGGGAAACGTACGCCATAGTCAGGTCCCGGTTCTCGGCATGGCGGAAGTGACGGTCTAGGCCGTCAGGACCGATATATCCGATGGCCGATATATCCGACGACCGATATATCCCACACATGGAATAAGGAGCGCATATGAGCGAGAAGATGGAAGCGGTCGCGACCTCCGAGGCGCCGGCCGCATTGGGCGCGTACAGCCAGGCGGTCAAGGCCAACGGCTTCGTGTTCGTGTCCGGCCAGCTGGGCATCGATCCGGCCACCGGCGAACTGGCGGGCGACACCGCCGGCGAGCAGGCCGCGCAGGCCCTGAAGAACATCAAGCACATCCTCGACACCGCCGGCACCGGCATCGAGCACGTGTGCCGCGCGACGATCTACCTGAAGAACGTCGAGGACTTCAAGGAGGTCGACGCCCGCTACGCCGAGGTCTTCATTGGCTCCGTCAAGCCGGCCCGCGTCGCGTTCGGCGGCAACGACATCCCCAAGGGCGCGCTTGTCGAGATCGACGCGATCGCCGTCCTGTGAATCCTGTCCTGTGAATCCTGTCCTGTGAATCTCCCGAACTGATTCGAGCCGGCGTCGCCCCGTTGCTATCATGACGTACGTCATCGCACGGATGACGTACGGAAGGAGCACCATGACCGACGCCGGCACAGGCAAGGACGCAAACGGGGGCGACGTCGCCCGCACCGGTCTCGAACGCCGCATGGAGTCGCGTCACCTGACGATGATCTCGTTGGGTGGCGTGATCGGCACCGGACTGTTCGTCTCCTCCGGCTACACGATCCATCAGGCCGGCCCCCTCGGCGCGATCCTCGCCTACGCGGTCGGCTCGCTGCTCGTGTACTGCGTGATGGTCTCATTGGGCGAGCTGTCCGTCGCGATGCCGTACGCCGGCAGCTTCCACATGTACGCGAAGCGGTTCATCGGCCCCGGCACCGCGTTCGTGATCGCGGTCCTCTACTGGCTCAACTGGGCGGTCGCGCTCGCCAGCGAGTTCACCGCCGCGGGGCTTCTGATGCAACGCTGGTTCCCGGGGTCGCCCACCTGGGTGTGGTCGGCCGTGTTCATCGCGGTCGTCTTCGTATTGAACATCCTGTCCGTGCGACTCTACGGCGAAGCGGAGTTCTGGTTCGCGTCGATCAAGGTGTTCGCGATCGTCGCGTTCATCGTGATCGGCCTGTTGGCGATCTTCGGGGCGATTCCGATCGCTGGCTACGATTCGGCCCCCTTGTTCGGCAACTTCGTGGCCGACGGCTGGTTCCCGAACGGCTTCGCGCCGGTCTTCTCCACCCTGCTGACCGTCGTGTTCGCGTTCTCCGGCACCGAGGTCGTCGGCGTCGCGGCCGGCGAGACCCGCGACCCGTCCAAGGCGATCCCGAAGGCCGTGCACACGACCGTATTGCGTCTCGCGATCTTCTTCATCGGTTCGATCGGCGTGATGGCCGCCCTGATCCCGTGGCACGAGTCGGGCGTCGACACCAGCCCGTTCGTGCTTGTCTTCCAGTCGATCGGCATGCCGTTCGCCGGCGACGTGATGAACTTCGTGGTGCTGACCGCCGTGCTTTCGGCCGCGAACTCCGGCCTGTACGTGTGCTCGCGCATGGTGTGGTCGCTCGCCAAGGAGCGGCTGATCCCGGCCCGGTTCGCGAAGACCAACTTCCACGGCGTGCCCGTGTGGGCCGTATTGTTCTCGATGGCCGGATCGCTGCTCGCACTGCTCTCGTCGGTCGTCGCCGCATCGACCGTCTACCTCGTGCTCGTCGCGGTCTCGGGATTGGCGACTCTGGTCGTGTGGTTCTCGGTGTGCGTGTGCCACATCCGCTTCCGCCGCGAATGGCGTGATGCCGGGCATACGCCTGACGAGCTCGGCTATCGGGCCCCCGGATTCCCGGTCCTGCCGTGGCTGGCGATCGCGATGTGCATCGGCGCGTTGGTCCTCGTCGCCCTCGACGACACCCAGCGCACGACGCTGTACTACATGATCCCGTTCGTCGCCCTGTGCTATCTCGGCTATCACCTGTTGGAACGTCATCGGCGTCAGCGGTGACAGCGGCGTCAGCGGAATCTCGGCACTGAACTTCGGCACGGAACTTCGGTAACTTCGGTACTGAACTTCGGTAACTTCGGTTCTGAACTGCGGCTCTGAACTTCGGTACTGGACTTTGACACGGAACATCGGCACTGCCGAGTCGATAATTCCCCATTCTTCGGCGCAACAATTTCCCGAGATGATCCCTGATTTCCCGAATTTGTTGCGCTGAGCCGGAATCAGTGCAACAATTTCGCGGAATCAAGGGTGATTTCGGGAAATTGTTGCGCTCACTCGCGGTCAGTGCAACAATCTCGGGAAGTTGGGGGTGATTTCGGGAATTTGTTGCGCTGAGGTGGACTCAGGTGGGCGATGACGGGTTGAGGTAGGTGATGGTGGACTGAGGTGGGTGATGATGGGCTGATGCGGGTGATGATGGGCTGAGGTGGGTGATGACGGGTTGAGGTGGGTGATGACGGGCTGAGGTGGGCGATGACGGGCTGAGGTGGGCGATGACGGGTTGAGGTAGGTGATGGTGGGCTCAGGTGGGCTGAGGCGGGCGGTAATGGGTGGCTCGAAACCCCTGTCAGCGCGCCCGGTACCATGGTAAGAATGAATCCTGAAGCGTTGAGCGAACTCATTTCGCGTATTGCCCACGAGCTTGTCGCCGCCGGAAAGGCCGGCGACCTCACCGAAGATCTCATCCCCCCGGTCGCCAAATTCGCCGTGATGCGTCCGAAGGACCGCGCCCACGGCGACTGGGCGTCGAACGCCGCGATGCAGCTCGCCAAGAAGGCCGGCATGAAGCCGCGCGACTTCGCCGAACTGTTCGCCGCCGAGCTCACCGCCGCCGACGGCATCTCCAAGGTCGAGGTCGCCGGCCCCGGCTTCATCAACATCACCCTCGACTCCGCCTCCGCCGCGGCCGTCGTGGACCAGGTCCTCGAAGCCCCGAAGACCGATTCCACGGTCGGCGCGGCCGTCTCCGCGTTCGGTCGCAACGCGCACTTGGGCGGCGAGACCCTGAACCTCGAGTTCGTCTCCGCCAACCCGACCGGTCCGATCCACATCGGCGGCACCCGCTGGGCCGCCACCGGCGACGCGATGGCCCGCGTGCTCGAGGCCAACGGCGCCAAGGTCGTACGCGAATACTACTTCAACGACCACGGCGAGCAGATCAACCGCTTCGCCAAGTCCCTCGTCTCCGCCTGGGCGCACGACAACGACCTCGGCGATAAGGGCTACCAGACCGAGACCCCGTTCGACGGCTACAAGGGCGCGTACATCGACGAGATCGCCCGCCGCGTCGAGGCCGAGGCCAAGGCCGACGGCGTCGACCTGACCGCCCTGAGCCACGAGGATCAGGGACTCAACACCGACGGCGAGCCGATCGGCGAGTCCGATTCCGAGCTGCGCGAGGAATTCCGCAAGCGCGCCGTGCCGATGATGTTCGACGAGATCCGCAAGTCGATGAAGGACTTCCGCGTTCACTTCGACGTGTGGTTCCACGAGAACAGCCTCTACCAGGACGGCGAGGTCGACAAGGCGATCGCCGTGCTGCGCGATCGCGGCGACATCTACGAGAAGGACGGCGCCACCTGGTTCGCGTCCACGAACCACGGCGACGACAAGGACCGCGTGATCATCAAGTCGAACGGCGAGTTCGCGTACTTCGCCGCCGACATCGCGTACTACTGGAACAAGCGTCATCGCGACACCGATCCGGCCGACGTCGCGATCTACATGCTCGGCGCCGACCATCACGGCTACATCGGCCGCATGATGGCGATGTGCGAGGCGTTCGGCGACAAGCCGGGCGAGAACATGCAGATCCTCATCGGCCAGCTCGTCAACGTGATGAAGGACGGCAAGGCCGTGCGCATGTCCAAGCGCGCCGGCAACGTCGTCACCATCGACGACCTCGTCGACGCGATCGGCGTGGACGCGTCCCGCTACTCGCTCGCGCGCACCGACTACAACTCGCCGGTCGACATCGACCTGAACCTGCTCGCCTCCCATTCCAACGACAACCCGGTGTACTACGTGCAGTACGCGCACGCGCGCTCCTGCAACGTGGACCGCAACGCCGAGGCCGCGGGCGTGACCTACGAGGGCGCCGACCTCGCGCTGCTCGACACCGAGGCCGACGGCGAGGTGCTCGCCGCGATCGCCCAGTGGCCGGCCGTCGTCAAGGAGGCCGGCGACAAGCGCGCCCCGCACCGCGTGGCCCGCTACCTCGAGGACCTCGCCGCCGCGTACCACAAGTGGTACAACGTCGAGCGCGTCGTGCCGATGGAGCTCACCGACCTCGAGTCGCGTGGCAGCGAGGACGAGCGCGAGACCCTGCGCATCGCCAAGGCCCCGGAGCCGGCCCGCGCCGCCGCGCGCCTGAAGCTCAACGACGCCGTGCGTCTGGTCATCGCCTCCGGTCTCGACCTGCTCGGCGTCACCGCGCCGGAAAAGATGTGAGGATATAAGGAGAATCGCATCATGCCCATCACCCCCATCTGGCCGGCCGCCTCGAGCGTCGACCCCGTGACCGGCGCCGCCCTGTTCCACGGGCGCACCGCCGAATCGCTGATCGACGAGTTCGGCTCGCCGCTCTACCTGATCGACACCGACGAGGTCGACAACCGCGCGAAGTACTTCGTCAAGGCCGCCGCCGACGCGTTCAGCAACTCCACCACGCATGTGAGCTTCGCCGGCAAGGCGTTCCTCTCCAAGGAGATCGTGCGCATCGTCACCTCCGCCGGCATGCTCGTCGACACCTGCTCGATGGGGGAGATGCGCATCGCCCTCGCCGCCGGCGCCCCCGGCCGTCGCCTCGTGCTGCACGGCAACAACAAGTCCGACGAGGAGATCGAGCTCGCCGTCGAACAGGGCTTCGCGAAGATCGTCATCGACTCGCCCGACGAGCCGGAACGCATCGCCGCGATCGCCAAGCGACTCGGCAAGCGTGCCAAGGTGATGCTGCGCGTCACCTCCGGCATCCACGCCGGCGGCCACGAGTACATCTCCACCGCGCACGAGGACCAGAAGTTCGGCGTGCCGTTCCTGCCCGCCGATGCGGATACGTCCGTCCTCGACGTGCTCGACGATTTGAACGACGTGACCCCCGCCGCGACCAACGCGCGACTCGCCGAGAAGGGCGATGCCGCGTCCGCAGCGGCCCACGAACGCCAGCTGCGCTACGACGTCAAATACCCGTACGACCTGAGCCACGAGGAGGTCTCCGAGAAGGACCGGGCGCTCGCCGCCGCGATGAGCACGGTGGCCGACGGCCCCGCGCTCGCGGTGTTGAAGGACATCCTCGCCCATGACGACACGCTCGAGCTGGTCGGCATCCACTCGCACATCGGCTCGAACATCCACGACGCCGACGCGTTCATCCAGGCCGCCAAGCGCATGATGCTCCTGCGCAAGACCTTCTATGCGACCGACGCCTACACGCTGCCCGAGGTCGATCTGGGCGGCGGCTACTCCGTCGCGTACACCGACGGCGAGGACTCGATGGACGTGCGCGTCGAGCTGAAGCGTCTCGCGGACGCGGTCACGGCCGTCAACCGTGCGCTCGGCATGCCCGCTCCCGCGATCAGCTTCGAGCCGGGCCGATGGATCGTCGCGCCCGCCGGAGTCACGCTGTATCGCGTGGGCACGGTCAAGCCCGTCACGCTGAGCGCGCACGACGGCAAGCAGCCGACCGACAAGGCCGGCAATCCGATCTCGGAGCGCGTGTATGTCTCCGTCGACGGCGGCATGAGCGACAACATCCGCCCGGCCCTGTACGGCGCCGACTACACCGCCCGGCTCGCGAACCGCCGCGGATCGGATGAGACGATGCTCGCCCGCGTGGTCGGCATGCACTGCGAGTCCGGCGACATCGTCGTGCACGAGGTGCGGCTGCCCGCCGACACGCATCGCGGCGACATCCTCGCCGTGCCCGTCACCGGCGCATACGGCCGCACGATGGCCAGCAACTACAATCAGGCCCTGATCCCCGCGGTCGTGGCCGTGAGCGAGGATGGCCCGCACCTCATGCTGCGCCGCCAGAGCGTCGATGACCTCCTCGCCCTCGACGTGAGCGAGTGACGCCTGTCGCGGCGCGTGAGCCGCGGCCCGTGGACCGCGGGCGATTGACGTTCGCGGGCCATCCGAGGCCTGATATGACGAATCCGTCTCGCGGGGAGGCTGCCCGGCGAGACGGATTCGTCATATCAGGACGGGGTATCTCTCGCTAAAGGATGTGTAAGTGAGAGATACCCGTCACAATACGGTGAATCCGCATCCCCTACCCATTGAAAAGTACGGACATTTGCCGTACAGTTGACGATATGGAGACAACAACGCCAACGCAATCGGCGAACAAGAACAGCCGCTTCGAGATGCGCCTGAGTCAGGAACAGCGGTCGCGCATCGATCAGGCAGCCGAACTGCAGGGGATGAGCGCCTCGCAGTGGGCGCTGTCGAATCTGATGGACGCGGCGGACCGCGACATCCGGGAGGCGCATGTGCTCCGCCTGAGCGATGAATCATGGAACGATTTCGTCGCCGCGCTGGATGATCCGATGCCCGATCAACTGGTCCGACTGCTGCAGGAGGAGCCCATCTGGAAATGACAGGCTTCACCAAGCCCCGCAGACTGACGCCGGAAGACGATGTCGACGGATTCCAATGCGGCGTCCCGGTCGTCGACGACTGGCTCCATAAGCACCTGCGCACGGCACGAAAACAGGGGACGGCCGTCGCGTACGGCACCTTTGCGGTGTCGGCACCAGAGCATGGACCTGACACCGGTCATGGACCGCTGGCCGGCTTTTACACGCTGAGCGCGTTCAGCGTGGATCACGAGTCGACACCGGGGTGGATCCGACGCAACAGTCCCGATCCCGTACCGGTCATCCTGCTCGGCATGCTCGGGGTCGACATGCGGTTCCAGACCATGCACGTCGGCGGACAGCTGCTGCGCGACGCCGTGCTTCGTGCGATGGGCGCGGCGGACATCATCGGCGCGAGGGCGTTGGTCGTCGATCCCGCCACCGAAAACGCCACGCGATTCTACGAGCACTACGGATTCCGCCACATCGCAGGATCCGAGCGGATGTTCACGCCGCTGAATCTCACGCGCGGGCGACACTGATGGCCTGATATGACGAATCCGTCTCGCTGGGAGGCTGCCCGGCGAGACGGATTCGTCATATCAGGACGGGGTATCTCTCGCTGATGATGCCTCAATGAGAGATATCCGCTACGTCATGACGAGTACCTCTTGCTGATAGCTCCCCAGCGAGAGGCATCCGTCGCATTATGGCGGGGACCTCTCGCCTGTATGCGTCCACGCGAGAGGCACCCGTTATGGGGAGGCGGTTGTGGCTCGTTCCCGGCCCGTGCGCCCCTACTTCACCGTCATCGAGCCGACGGGCTGGCCGGCGGTGACGATTTCGGGGGCGTCGAGGTCGAGCGAGGCGATCGCGGCCGGGTTGGTGAACACGACGATCACGTCGGTGGGCTTGCCGGCGTCCTTGACGGCCTGGAGGTCCACGCGCTCGATCGGCTTGCCGGCGGTGATGGTCTGGCCGGCGGCGACGAGCATGTCGAACGGCGCGCCGTTGAGCTGGACCGTGTCGACGCCGATGTGCACGAGCACCTCGACGCCGCCCGGCGTGGTGATGCCGACCGCGTGCTTCGCGTTGGCGACGGTCGTCACCGTGCCGGAGACCGGCGCGACGACCGTGCCCGACGTGGGCGCCACGGCGAAGCCGTCGCCGAGGATCTTCGCGGCGAACGTGTCGTCAGGCACCTCCTCGATCGTCTTGTACGCGCCGTCGACCGGCGCGACGATGGCGAGCGTCTTCGGCTCGGCGGGCTTGGATTCGGCTTCGTCCTTGTGGAACAGTCCAGAGAACAATCCCATGGTGATCCTCCTTGATTGGGTGACTGGTCTCGTCGGCCGCTGGGGTCCGGCGACCATTGGTGACAACTATATATGCGGATATGCGGTGGCGGCGGATACGGGTCGCCGTGACGTCGGGACGTGGCGTGACGGCGGGACGTGGTGCCGGGCCGTGGGCCGTGGCACCGGGCCGTGGCACGGCGTCGCCGCGCGGCGCGCATGCGGGCGATACGACAGACGACCGCCCGCCTCGCGACGGTGCGTCGACGGGCGGGCGGTCGATCAGTGGAATCGTCGATCAGTGGAATCGGGGAGACGTGACGATCGGCGGGGCCAAACCCCGCGGCGGCGTCACGCCCTGTTGTGGATGTCGGTCATCGCGTCGCACACGGCCTGCACCTGCGTGCCGACGATGACTTGGATGTTCTTCGCGTCGAGCACCTTGACGCCCGGGACCAGCTTGCGGATCGCGTCCACGTCCACCTTGGAGGTGTCGTTGACGCCCATGCGCAGGCGGGTGGTGCAGTTCTCGATGTCGACCACGTTGGCCTTGCCTCCGAGCAGCTCGTAGAGCTTCGCGGCGAGCACGGCGTCCTTGTCGGCCTTCGCGCCGGCACCGGCACCGGCACCGCCGGCGCCCGGCGCGTCCTCGAACGCGGCGGAGGAGACGGACTCGTCGTCGTCACCGCGGCCCGGGGTCTTCAGGTCGAACTTCTTGATCATGAAGTCGAACACGAAGTAGTAGATGACCGCGAACACGAGACCCTGCACGATGAGCATGTATGGCATGTTGGCGGCCGGCACGCGCAGCGACAGGAACCAGTCGATGAAGCCCGCGGAGAAGTTGAATCCGGCGATCCACTGGAAGGACGCGGCCAGGAACACCGACAGGGCGGTCAGGAACGCGTGCACGACGTACAGCGGGAACGCGGCGAACATGAAGGAGAACTCGAGCGGCTCGGTCACACCGGTGAGGAACGCGGCGAGACCACCCGCGAGCATCAGGGAGCCGACGGCCTTCTTGTTCTGCGGCTTGGCGTTGCGGTAGATCGCGAACGCGCCCGCCGGCAGGCCGAACATCATGATCGGGAAGAAGCCGGCCTGGTAGATGCCGGTCACGTAGGTGCCGAACGGGTGGAAGCCCCAGCCGCTGGCGATGACGGCGCCGTTGGCCGCGTCTCCGGAGCCCCAGAACTTGCCGATGTCGTTGATGCCGGCGAGGTTGAACCAGAACACGTTGTTGAGCGCGTGGTGCAGGCCGGTCGGGATGAGCAGTCGGTTGAAGAACGCGTAGATGCCCGCGCCGAGGGCGCCCAGACCCATGATGGACTCGCCGAAGGCGACCAGGCCGTTGTAGATGAGCGGCCAGACGAACAGCAGGATCAGCGAGACGATCGACATCACGGCGGCGGTCAGGATCGGCACGCAGCGGCGGCCGGAGAAGAACGCCAGGAAGTCGGGCAGCTTGGTCTTGTGGAACTTGTTGTACAGGGCTCCGGCCACGCAGCCGACCATGATGCCGAAGAACACGTTCTTGTTGCCGATGGCGCCCGCGGCGAAGGCCGGGTGCGCGGTGTCGACGGTCTCGGGGTCGAAGCCGAGGAACATCGAGGCCGAGCCCATGATCGTCGTGATGGTCATGAAGCCGACGAGGCCGGAGAGCGCCGATGCGCCGTCGCGCTCGCGGGCCATGCCGATGGCCACGCCGACCGCGAAGAGCAGGCCGAGGTTGTCGAGGATCGCCGAACCGGTCTTGCACAGGTAGGCGGCGATGACGTTGCCGCCACCCCAGCCGCTCGGGTCGATCCAGTATCCGATGCCCAGGAAGAGCGCCGCCGCCGGCAGGCACGCCACGGGCAGCATAAGCGCGCGGCCAAGCCGCTGAACATATGCCTTCATTTTTCCTTAACCTCCCTCTTGAGGGTTTCGCGAGCGATGTGGTACTTCTTCTGCGTCATTGCTCGCGGCGTGCGTTCCGTCGTTGGCCCGACCGCCGCATCTCGAGTGTGTGCAGCATCGCTTCAATGACCATCGTACGCTACCGACAACATACGCGGCAACCATTTCGTTAAGACACTATGCGTTAATGCGTCGGAAACGTGGATGCCTAGAACCGTGGACCACTACGCGCGTCTTGGGTCCGGGGAGACGAGAGTTGCGGCTATATTCGTTAAGGATATTGTCAATCGGCGTGTCGGAAAGGTTCCGTAGGATGGACGCGGGATCGTTTTCCAGACTTCAGGACATTTCAGGAGGATTTCACCGTGGCTTTCGACAACGCAACCCCCATCCGCGTCGGCCTGCTGGGCGCCGGCACCGTGGGCTCCCAGACCGCCCGTCTCATCGTCGAGCAGAAGGACGAGCTCGCCGCGCGCATCGGCCGTCCGATCGAGCTGACGGGCGTGGCATGCCTCGATCCGAAGGAGACCGAGAAGTTCCCGTGGATCGACCAGTCGATCGTCACCACCGACACGATGGGCGTGGCCACGAGCTCCGACATCGTCATCGAGCTGATCGGCGGCACCACCGTGGCTCGCACGTTCGTGCTCGCCGCGATCGAGTCCGGCGCCTCCGTCGTCACCGCGAACAAGGCCCTGCTGGCCAAGTACGGCCCGGAGATCTACGCGGCGGCCGAGGCCAAGGGCGTCGACATCTACTTCGAAGCGGCCGTGGGCGGCGCGATCCCGTTCCTGCGCCCGCTTCGCGAATCCCTCGTCGGCGACAAGGTGACGAGCATGCTCGGCATCGTCAACGGCACCACCAACTACATCCTCGACGAGATGACCGTCAAGGGCCTCCAGTTCGACGACGTACTGAAGGACGCGCAGGCCAAGGGCTACGCCGAGGCCGACCCGACCGGCGACATCGAGGGCTACGACGCGGCGAACAAGGCCGCGATCATGGCCACGCTCGGCTTCCACACGCCCGTCACCATCGACGACGTGTCGGTCGAGGGCATCACCGCGATCACCGCCGACGACATCGCCGCCGCCACCGCCGAGCACAAGGTCATCAAGCTGCTCGCCGTCGTCGAGAACGGCGAGGCCGGCGTCTCCGCGCGCGTCTACCCGGCGCTCATCTCCGAGAGCCACCCGCTGGCCAGCGTGCACGGCTCCTTCAACGCGATCTTCGTCAAGGCCGAGGCCGCCGACGACCTCATGTTCTACGGCCGCGGCGCCGGTGGCGCGCCGACCGCCTCCGCCGTCGTCGGCGACGTCGTGACGGTCGCCCGCCACATCGCCGCGGGCTGCACCGGCCCGTCCATCCCGCTGTACAAGGACCTGAAGAAGGCGCCGATCAACGCCTCCAAGGCCGCGTTCGCCGTGCGATTCCTCATCCACGACAAGCCGGGCGTGCTCGCGGCGATCGCCGCCGAGTTCGCGAAGAACGGCGTGTCGATCAACGGCGTCAACCAGGACCTGAAGCCCTCGCTCAAGGCCCCGGGCTATGACGGCGAGGTCCAGCAGCTGCGCCTCGTCACGCACCTGACCGACGAGGTCACGCTGCGCGAGACGGTCAAGGCCGTGCAGGCCCTCGACTTCGTCACCGGTCAGCCGTCCATCCTGCGCGTGCTGGACTGATCTTTCCGGATCGGCTGACTGACCATGAACCCCATCTGCACCAGCGTCCATGTCCGCGTGCCCGCGACGAGCGCGAACCTCGGCTCCGGCTTCGACACGGTCGGCCTCGCGCTCGACTACCACGACGAGCTCACCTTCACGCTCAACGACGATCCGTCCGATGGCGTCGCGCGTGTGATCATCCACGGCGAGGGCGAGGACACGCTCCCGCGCGACGAGACGCATCTGGTCGTCTCCACGTTCCGCCGCGCGTGCGCCACGCTCGGCCTCGGCCGTCTCGGCTTCACGCTCGAGGCGACGAACAACATCCCGCAGGCGCGCGGCATGGGCTCGTCCGCCGAGGCGATCGTCGCCGGCATCGCGGCGGCGGCCGCGTTCGCGCAGCCAGGTGAGCTCAACCGCGCGGCCATCTTCGACATGGCCGCGGTCATCGAAGGTCACCCGGACAACGTCGCGCCGGCCGTGTTCGGCGGCTTGACCGTCTCGTGGGACTTCACGACCGCCGAGGGCGTCGGCTCGGTCGCCATCCCCGGCGGCGAGCCGCTGCACGGCGGCTTCCACACGATCAACTACCCGGTCGACCCGGCGATCACCGCGGCCGTGTTCGTGCCCGACTACGAGCTGTCCACCGAGAAGGCGCGTCAGGCGCTGCCCAAGGAGATCCTGCACAAGGACGCCGTCTACAACGTCTCGCGCGTCGGGCTTCTGCCCGCGGCGATGAACCCGGTCGTGCTCGCGCAGGCCGCGGCGCAGGGCGGTGCCGAGTCGCTGGGTGCGGGTGTCGGCGCGGCGGGAACCGGCGCTGCGGGCGTAAGCACCGCCGTCAGCCCGGCCGCGTTCGCCACGGCCGCCGCGCAGGCCAACGCGCTGCTGTTCACCGCCACGCAGGACCGTCTCCACCAGCCGTATCGCGGGAGCCTGATGCCGCCGTCGACCGAGCTGATCGAGCTGTTCCGCTCCAAGGGCTACGCGGCCGCCGTCTCCGGCGCCGGCCCGTGCGTGCTTGTGCTGCACTACGGCGACGCCCGCGCCGCGATCGACGAGGTCGCCGCATCCCAGCTCGCCTCCGGGCATTGGAGGGCCTTGCACCTGCCGATCAACACCACCGGCGTCGAGATCGAACGGCGATAGCGTCGGTAGCGGCGATAGTGAATGGGCGGTAGCCAGGCCGCCGTTCACCGCAGCAGTTCGCGTTGGCGCAGTCGTCGCAGCGAGACGGCCCACGCCAACGCGGCCAACAGCAGCGCGGCGAGCGGCAGCCATGCCTCGAGACCGGGCACGGTGAGACGGTTCGTCAGCCAATTGCCCATCAGGAACATGTTCGGGAAGTAGATGATCCGTGCCGGCAGCAACACCAGCGCCAGCAACGGCACCATCACCAGCAGCATGCGGATGATCGAGCGCGTGGAACGGCACAGCCATGCGCCCAGCATCGTCACGGCCACGGTCAGCGCCACGATCGTCGCGCCGATGATCGCCAGATATTGCCCGAACGTCCAGTACGCCCACGGCACGATCGGCACGCCGAAGGGCATCTCGAACGAGATGCCGGCGATAGACGCGTTCGAGTTGAGGTTCAGCACCGGTACGGTCAGGAAGTCACGCAGCATCACCGCCAATGGCACGCCGAACGCGGCCAGTGAACCCACGCCGATGATCAGCGAACTGACCGCCACGGCCGCCACGCGCACACGCTGTCCGGCCCGTCCGGAACGTGACGCCCACTGCAGCTGGGTCATGCGGCGGCCCCGGTCACGCACCATCACCGGTACGGTGAGCGCGGCGGAGGCGATCACCGCGAAGGCCGCGACCGTGAAGGCGTACGCCCATGTGTCCTCCACGATGGAGTACTGGATGTAGCTGGACCGGCCGGGATCCGCGGCGTAACGGGCCAGCCGCCCGGTCACGGCGCCCGGCATGGTGCCGGGCACACGGTACGACTGCGAGCCGAGCGTGGCGTCCTCCGGATTGCAGCCTTCGCCGGTGGCGTCCATGGCGGCGCATCCGCCGGCGGTCTCGCCACCCCAGCCGTTCGCCGTCTCCGCCTGATAGTCGTGCGCGGACTGCCGCTGCAACGGCGTGACCGGTTTGTCGGTGTCGGCGGTGGAACGCAGCATCTCCACCGAGTTCGTCAGATTGCGCTGCGCGTCGGCCTGCGTGATGGGGAAGCTCCCGATGATGAGGGAGATGCCGTACAGATCCTGCAACGCCTCGGAATCCTGGGTGATGACGCGGTCCGCCTCGTTCATCGCGCGTTGCTGCTCCTCGGTCATGTGCGCGGTCGGGTCCTTCGCCCGTCTGGCGGCGTCGATGGCCGCGCTTTCGGCCGTGCGCGCCCCGGTCGAGGTCCTGCCGGCGACGGGCGTATTGGGTGTGTCTGTGGGGTAGAACGTCCCATCGGCGATTGAGTCATACCATCGTTCGTATCCTGTGAAATCGGTGATGCCGAGCGTCTTCGCCTCGGCCGGGTGCGCTTGGATGTCGTGTGTGGCCTGCCGCTCCAGACGCGGGATGTCGGCCTTCATCCTCTCGATGGTGGTCTGGTCGGTGAGCGGGCCGTAGCGGTTGATAAGCCGGCGCTCGCTGGTCAGATCGAGAGCCGTGAAGCCCACGCTGCGTTCGGTTTCCGTAAAGGCCTGATAGGCGGGCATGATGCCGACGAACGTCCACAGCGCGCCCATGGCGAGAAGGATCAGTATGGGAAGCGGGCGCCAGATTTTGCGCATTTCCGCGGCGAACAATGTCATGATGACTCCTTTTGCGAGTGTTGCGAGTGTTGTGAGTGTGGTCTTGCAGGTGATGATGGCGGTTCAGGAGACCAGATCCCTGTGGTCGAACGCCCGTCGGGCCGCAGCCAATGCGGCCGTGAGATATACGAGCGAGCAGGCGGTCACGCCGGTCTCCCAGAAGGCGGTGGGCGCATCCAAGCCGAGTTCGGTGAACCACTGTTCGCGCAGCAGCAGCACGCCCACCGGGTTGAACCCGCCGATCCACGCGATCCACGGCGACCCTGTCGCATGCGCGGCGCCCACCGCGCCGATGACCAGCAGCACGGTGACACCCACGCATCCCGCCACCACGAACGTGTTGCGCACCAGTAGCCCGAGCGTCGCCGTGAACAGCGCGAAGCACAGTGTGATTGCCAGACCCAGCGCCAGCCGTACGAACAGGTACTGTCCGATGGTCAGATCCCACCAGGTGACGAACGGTCGTTGCCCGAACACCGTGTTGAACTGGCTCGCCACGCTCGCGCCCCATACGCCGCGCACGTCGAACACCATGAGATACGGCGCGACGATCGCCGCCACGAGTGTCAGGTACGCGATTGTCGAGGCGATCAGGCCCGCCGCGATCTTCGGCGCGACCAGTCGCCGTCCGATGCGCGTGGCCGTCATGAGCTGCTCGGTGCCCGCCGTGCGTTCGTAGCCGAGCGCCAACGCCATGAGCAGCACGGCCAACGCGCACGTCTCGAAGAACAGGTATCCGGTCATGCTTGACCAATGGAGCAGCGTCGGATCGGTGGCCGAGCCGGCCGCCAGATCCAATGCCGCGCCGGTGGCCGCCAGATGGGCCACGCGCGCGGCGTAGGCGTCGTACTTGTGGCGCATCAGCCACATGGCCACAGGATCGCCGGCGACCTGCGCGAGCATCGCGTCGCGCGTGGACGCCGTGTCGTAGGCGGCGAGCGTGTTCGTGGCGCCGCGCGTGACCGCGGTCAGCTGTCGGTGCAGCTCGTCCGCGGTCATCGTGGATTCCTCGGGAATCCTCGCATTGACGGCGGTGGCGTGCGTGAGCTCCCGGTCGAAGTCGGGGCCGACCGTCCCGCCGATGGTCACGGCGACGGCGCTCGCATAGTTGTATCGGGCGACGGTGTTCGCCGGCGCCGTCGCGGCCATCAGCAGATTCACCAGCGCGCACAGGACGATGATCGCCCAGACGAGTGGCAGCCGTGCGATCTTGGCGAGCTCGCCGCCGGTGAATCTCAGCGGGTGAGGGGATGCGGCCATGTCAGCCTCCGTAGATGACGAGGAACGCGTCCTCGAGATTCGGCGCGACCATGATCGGGCCTGTCACGGGGCCGACTGCGGGGCCTGCCGCCGTGGGGGAGGCCGTGTCGGCGGCACCGGCGACGGGACGCTCCGAGTAGATGCGCAGCCGCGTCACGCCGCCATACTGCACCTCGGACAGCAGACGCTGGTCGTCGGCGAGCGGCGTGCCGGCCGGCACTTCGTAGATCCTGCCCGCCAGCGACGCGCAGAGGTCGGCGGGGGAGGCGTCCGCGTACACCGTGCCGTCGCGCAGCATGACGATATGGCCTGCGATCGTCTCCAGATCGGAGACGATGTGGGTGGAGAGGATCACGATGCGATCGGCGGCGAGCGAGTGGATGATGTTGCGGAATCGCACGCGCTCCTTCGGATCGAGTCCGGCGGTCGGCTCGTCGAGGATCAGGATGCGCGGGTCGTGCACGAGCGCCTGCGCGATGCCGACGCGCTGGATCATGCCGCCCGAGAACGTGCGCATCCGCTTGTCGGCGTCATCGGAGAGACCCACCATGGCGAGCATCGCGTCGATGCGCTCGTCCGATCCGCGCCGGGGCATGCCCTGCAACGCGGCGATGTAGCGCAGGAACCGGCGGGGCGTGTAACCGGGGTAATAGCCGAAGTCCTGCGGCAGATACCCAACCTGGCCGCGATAGCGCTCGCCGAGCGCCACGATGTCCTCGCCGTCTAGTCGGATCGAGCCGGAATCGGGGAACAACAACGTAGTCAGGAGCTTCATCAGCGTGGTCTTGCCCGCGCCGTTCGGCGCCAGCAGGCCGTAGACGCCATGGTCGAACTCGAGGTTGATGTCGTGCAGGATGGTTTTGCCGGACAGTTTCTTGGATACGTTGTCAACGGTGAGCATTGCGGGGTCCTTTCGGGAGCGGTGAATCGGTGGGGTAACGGGATGAAGGGGCGGGTATGGGCCAAGGAAGAAGAGGCACGCCGAGGATATGTGCCTTGCGTTGTTACGCGATTTGCGTTCTGACCGGTTCCGATCGCGCGAACCGTGCCATCGCGGTGAAATACGCCGCGCCCGTCGCCACGGCGGTGACCAGCGCGACCATCGGCGGCAGGTTGGACAGCAGCGGCGCCAGGGAGTCGTTCCAGACCAGCAGTATCACGCACAACGCCACCCACAGGGGCGGTATCACGAGCATCGATCCGGGCCAGCGGACGTGCGCATCCGCCGCGAGCTGGACGATGCCGAACACGAACAGTGCGCTGAAGGCCACGCCGAGTAGCGTGACAAGCGACAGTCGCGCGGCCGGAACGATAATCCCGCCGACACCGCCTTCCGCGGGACCCAGCTGCGTGTACACCGCGCCGACGATCGCGGCGTAGCCCACGATGAGCGTGGCCGCGGCCGCGCCCGTCACCAGCATGCGCAGCGCGCACAGCCGGGTGAACGACCAGCGCATCGTGCGCAGCAGCTCGTCGGTGCGGCTTTCATGTTCCTTGAACCGCACGAGCAGATGCGTGGCCCCGTACAGGAACGGCGCGGTCAGGAACGCCATCGCGTAGACGGTGCCGGGATGGGCGAGCACATGCTGGGCGTCCGTCAGCAGTTGCAGCAGCGGAATCATCCAGACGGTCGCGGTCATCACGAGGGCGACGGCCACGCAATCCCATGCGCCGAAGAACAGGTCGCGCAACCGCAGCGAACCGCGCGCTTTAGCCAGCGTCGACCATAAGGTGACACGTTTCGGCACGCCCGCTTCGACCACGGCGGCGATCGCCCGCTCGCGCCGAGTCGACGAGTCGACGATGCCTCCGGGGCGCGGCGCATTCGCCCGCGTGGCCATCGCCCGCAGGATTCGCGATTCCATGGCGTCGGGGCCGTCGTCGGCGGATAGGCCGTCCGCCTTGCGATCAGTAGTGCGATCAGTTCGTGCGTTCATCGCCGAACTCCTTTCGAATCGCTTGGATCAGTCGGTAGTACCGGGCCTTCACGGCCTCGGTGCGTTCGCCGCGGGCCTGCGCGATCTGCGGGAACGTGAGGTCCGCGGCCGTGTGCAGATGGAAGATCTCCTGCGTGCCGGCATCGAACCGGCCCACAAAGGCGTCGATGCGGGCGAGCAGGTCGACGTCGGTCTGGATGTCGGCCGGGTCGCGGGCGTGGATCGGATCATCGCCGCCAACCGTCTCGTCCAACGGCATCGGTGCGATGACGATTCGATTCGCGCGGCGTGCGTCGATCACCTTGTGCGAGGCGATGGCATACAGCCATGTGCGCAGCGACGCCTTGTCGGGGTCGTATCCGGCAAGCGAGCGCAACGCGGCGATCATCGCCTCCTGAGTCAGATCGAACGCGCGCTCGCGGTCGCCGGTCATACGCCAGACGAAGGCGAGCACGTCGTCGAAATACGCGCGGACCAGCTGGTCGGCCGCGGTGCGCGAGCCGTGCCGTACGATCGCGCGAATCAGACGGCGGTCGATCGCGGCGCGGTCGGTCGCGTCGTCCTTGCGCGCCGTGAACCAGCCCATCATCGCCTCCGGGATTCCTTGTCGTTGCGTTCACAGGTATATACGTGTGCGGGCGGCGCATCGTTGCGGCGAATCCCGCCCGGGCGTGTCGGGAGTGGCTGGTGCGGTGGCTTGGTTGGTGGCTTGGTCGACGGCCGGGTCGTACGGGACGCAATGCCCGCGCCAATCCATACAATGCTGGTAGAACCGCTGAATGAACCGCTGGTAGTGCGGTGAACCTACGTCAGGAGGGTGTATGTCCGTTCCCGTGATTCTGGCCTCCAAATCCCGCCCGCGTCGCGACGTGCTGTACTCGGCCGGCGTGTGCCCGACGATCCGCGTCTCGCACGTCGACGAGCCGGCCGCGCTCGAGGACTTCGCGCGTGAGCATGGCGTCACGGTCGATGATCTGAGTGTCGGGCAGCGTGTGACGGTCCTCGCCGGCGCGAAGGCCGACGCCGTCTACCGCGCCTACCGCGAGGTCGCCGCGACGGCCGCCGCCGCGACCGGCGAGCGCGTCATCGCCTACCCGCTGCGCGCCGAGGAGGTCATCGCCGAGGATGAGGCGCGCGGGGCCGCCGGATCGTCCGCTTCCGCCGGATCGTCCGCCGCCGCGTCCGTCGCCCCGGAGTCGATCGACTATTCGAAGGACACGATCGCCACGACGCGCGACTTCTCCGGCGTCGACATCCCGACCGTCACCGAGCCGATCTCCAACGTCGTCGCGTTGCAGCCGGGCCTGACGCGCGCCGAGGTCGGCCCGCTCATCATCGGCTGCGATTCGATGTTCCTCATGGACGGTGAATGCTACGGCAAGCCGCACAGCGCCGACGTGGCGCGCGAACGCCTACGCCGCATGAGCGGGGCGACCGGCGAGCTGTGGACCGGCCACTGCGTCGTCGACTTCGCCTCCGGGCGCGTGGCGCGCGGCGCGAGCCGGGCGATCGTCCATTTCGCCGAGTTCTCCGACAAGGACATCGAACGGTATATCGCCACCGGCGAGCCGCTCGAGGTGGCGGGATCGTTCACGCTCGAGGGCTTCGGCGGCGCGTTCATCGAGTCGATCGAGGGTGATCCGCACGGCGTCATCGGCATCAGCCTGCCGCTGCTGCGCCGCCTGACGGGCGAGCTCGGCGTCGAATGGACCGATCTGTGGAACGTGGTGCGCGGCGAGAGCGAGCCGGGCGTGCTGGGCGCCGACGGCAAGGAGCTGCCGCCGAAGGAGAACGTGCATCAGCCGGGCGACGGCTGGATCGACTGCGCGTGCGGCCGCAAGCACTGGGGCACGAACGGCGCGTCCGGCATCCTGCTGGCCCGGCGCGACCCGCGCACCGGCGAGGTGACGCATGTCGTCATGCAGCATCGCGCGTCGTGGTCGGCCGAGGGCGGTACGTGGGGCATCCCGGGCGGCGCCACCGCCGACGGCGAGTCGCCGATCGAGGGGGCGCTGCGCGAAAGCTACGAGGAGGCGAACATCACCCCCGAGGACATCGAGGTGGTCGGCTCCTACCGCGAGGACCACGGTCCGTGGGCCTACACCACGGTCTTCGCGTTCGAGCGGCCGGGCCGGTCCGTCCTGCCGCACGCGAACGACGACGAGAGCAAGGAGATCGCGTGGATGCCCATCGGCTGCGTCTCCGATCTCAAGCTCCTGACCGCGATGAAGACCGACTGGCCGCGCTTCGAGGCGCGCCTGAAGTCCCTGGCCGCCGCCTACCTCGGCGAATGATGTTCAGCGCCCGCGGGGCGGCACCGTGCTTTCGCGCTGCACCACGCGGGTCGGCAGGATCACATGCGGGTCGGTCTCGTGTCCCTCACGCACGTCGACGATCATCCTGACCGCGCGCTGGGCGATCTCGCTGAACGGCTGGTGGACGCTGGTCAGCGACGGCGTCAGGTATTCGGCGGGGAAGATGTCGTCGAAGCCCATCACCGACAGGTCGTCGGGCAGGTACAGTCCGTGCTCGCGTGCGGCGCGGTAGGCGCTCACCGCGGACAGGTCGTTGCAGCAGAAGATCGCGGTGGGGCGGGGCAGGGCGCCGTCCGGGGCGCCGGCGTCGCCCAGCTCCATCAGCTCGCACGCCGACCGGTAGCTGGTCTCGGCGGGGAAGTAGTCGCCCTGCCTGACGTATCCGTCCGGCAGCTCGACGCCCGACTGCGCGAGCGCCGCCTGAAACCCGCTGTAGCGCGCAAGGCCGCTCTGCGCGCCGCTCGGCCCCCGGATCACGGCGATGCGGCGGTGTCCGAGCGCGATCAGATGCCGTCCGGCCTGATAACCGGCGGTCCAGTTGTCGATGGTCACGCTCATCACGTCCATGTCGATCGCATCGATCGGATCGATGACGACGACCGGAATATCCCGTGACCGGAGCAACGATTTCGCGTGGGTGGTGAGCCCGCCCATCTGCTGCATGATCACACCCTGCGGATTGCGGTCGATGATCCCTCGGAAACATTCCTCGGTGGCCTCGCCGTGATTCGTCTGCGTCACGGTGATCGCGAGGCCCGCCTGCTGCGCCCAGTACGAGGCGTGCTTGATGAGCTCCATCGTGCCGTTGTGCTCGATGTACTCGACGACCAGCTCGATGGTCGGGGAGAGCTTCGTGCTCACCAGCGGCCTCGAATAGCCGTGCTCGCTCAGCAGCCGCTCGACCCGGCGCCGGGTCTCGTCGGAGACTCCGGCTCGGCCGTTGATCACCTTGGATACAGTCGATGCGGACACGCCGGCGAGGCGCGCCAGATCGCCGACCTTGAGCCTTTGCGAGTCGTGCTCGCCGGTGCTGTGTGCGGGGGAGTCGTTCCGGGCGTCGTTGTCCATGATTCCCTCCTTGTTCATATCGTTCATCGTATGCGGTAGGTCCGCATACGGTAGTCGTGTTCGATCGTCGACGCCGCGCCCATGATGCGATGCCGTCATCCTCGGGCTCGGCAGGTTTTCTCCTCTTCCTCATTATGGCGCAACGGTTCGCGGTTTTTCGCCGTTTCCCCCAAATCGATAAAAATCGGAGGAAAAATTTCGTGATATGCGTTGCATTTTTCTTGGTCGGCGACTATGCTGAGAACCACTGCATCACGCAAGGCAAAGGAGCCACAACAGTCATGAGCACGATCACCCAAGTCAAGACCTACGATTTCCGGTTCCCCACATCGACCACCCTGTCCGGCTCGGACGCGATGAACCCGGACCCGGACTATTCCTCCGCGTACGTCGAGATCTCCACCTCCGCCGACGACGGCATCAAGGGCGTCGGCTTCGTTTTCACCATCGGACGTGGCAACGACGTGGTGTGCAAGGCCATCGAATCGATGTCGCAGGTGCTGATCGGCCGCAACGTGGAGGAGCTGCTCGACAACATGCGCATCGCGTGGGACCTGTTCGTCCACGACTCCCAGCTGCGCTGGCTCGGCCCCGAGAAGGGCGTCGAGCACATGGCCATCGGCGCCGTGCTCTCCGCGCTGTGGGACATCAAGTCCAAGCGCGCCGGCAAGCCGCTGTGGCTGCTGCTGTCCGAAATGGAACCCGAGGAGCTCGTCTCCACGCTCGACTTCCGCTACCTGACCGACGCCCTGACCCCCAGAGAGGCCATCGAGATCCTTCGGGAGGGTCAGAAGGGCAAGGCCGAGCGCATCGCCCACCTGAAGGAGGTCGGCTACCCCGGCTACTCGACCGCCGCCGGATGGCTCGGCTACTCCGACGAGAAGATGGTCGCGCTCGCCAAGGAGGAGACCGAAGTCAAGGGGTTCAAGCAGATCAAGCTCAAGGTCGGCCACAACATCGACGACGATCTGCGTCGCCTCGCCAAGGCGCGCGAGGCGATCGGCCCGGACGTGCGCCTCGCCGTCGACGCGAACCAGGTGTGGGACGTGCCCACCGCCATCGAATGGATCAACAGGTTCCACGAGTTCGACCTCGCGTGGGTCGAGGAGCCGACCAGCCCGGACGACGTGATCGGCCATGCGACGATCGCCCGCGCGATCAACCCGATCCCGGTCGCCACCGGCGAGCAGATGCAGAGCCGCATCCTCTACAAGCAGTACCTGCAGGCCAACGCGTTCGGCATCATGCAGATCGACGCCACCCGCGTCGCCGGTCCGCAGGAGATCGTCCTCGAATACCTGATGGCGAAGAAGTTCAACAAGCCCGTCTGCCCGCACGCGGGCGGCGTGGGCCTGTGCGAGGCCGTGTGCCACTTCGCGATGTTCGACTACGTTTCCGTCTCCGGCACGATGGACGGTCGCATGATCGAATATGTCGACAATCAGCACGAACATTTCGTTCACCCGACCGAGATCAGGAACGGCAACTACGTCGCGCCGCTCGCGCCGGGCAACGGCACCGAGATGACGCTCGAGACTGCGGAGAAGTACCTGTACCGCCCGTGAGTCGTCCGCGGGCCGTTCGCGACTCGCTCGCGGACCGTGCCGCACACCGATGCTCCATAACTGAATATCGATAACTGAATATCCATAACTGAACATAACCGAACAGACCAATCACACAGTCACAGCCAAACAACCAACAACTCCGTCCGGGGCGCCGCAGCCCCGGACGGGCGTTCATGAATCCCCATGAAACGCAGAATAAGGATGGACGAAGGAGTTCCCATGGATCTGCATCTCGAAGGCAAGGTCATCATCATCACCGGCGGCTTCAAGGGCATCGGCAAGGGCATCACCCTGCAGCTGGCGCAGGAGGGCGCCATCCCGGTGGTCATCAACCGCTCGGACGACGCGCTCGAGGAGTTCAAGAAGGACATCGAACAGTACACGACGACGTACGACATCCACCTGCTCGACCTCAACGAGACCGACAAGATCGCCCCGATCGTCGAGGAGACCTACAAGAAGTACGGCCACATCGACGGCATCGTCAACAACGCGGGCAAGAACGACAACAAGGACCTTGAGACCACCAGCTGGGAGGAGTTCGAGAAGTCGATCCACGGCAACCTGACCCACTACTACGAGCTGGTCCACGCCGCCGTCGCGTACCTCAAGGAGAGCCACGGCTCGATCGTGAACATCACCTCGAAGACCGCGCTGACCGGTCAGGGCAAGACCAGCGCCTACGCCGCCGCCAAGGGCGCGATCCTCGGCCTCACCCGCGAGTGGGCCGCCGCTCTGGTCGCCGACCGCGTGCGCGTCAACGCGATCGTCGTCTCCGAATGCTGGACCCCGCTGTACGCCAACTGGATCAAGACCTTCGGCGACGAGGCGGCGCAGCAGGCGCGCCTGTCGCTCATCACCGACAAGATCCCGCTGGAGCACCGCATGACCACCCCCGAGGAGATCGGCAACGAGGCCGCGTTCCTCCTGTCCGACCGCTCCAGCCACACCACCGGCCAGTGGGTGTTCGTCGACGGCGGCTACGTCCACCTCGACCGCGCCCTGAGCTGAGTGGCGGAACTTCGGAAACGCCGATCCGCCGGGTCGCCCGGATTCGACGGATCGGGCGGAATCATGAATCACAGGACATACATGTACATAAGGGGTCAACGATGACATCCAAGAACACCACCGGCTCGAAGGCGACGATCGCCATCGTGCTGGTCACGTCCCTCTTCTTCATCTGGGGACTGACGATGAACCTGGTGAACGCGCTCAACTCGCCGTTCGCCAACTACATGGAGTTGAGCAGCACCGAGGCCGCGCTCCTGCAGGTCGCCTACTACGGCGCCTACTTCGTGATGGCCATCCCCGCCGGCCTCATCGCGAGGAAATTCGGCTACAAGGGCGGCGTGATCTCCGGCCTGTTCCTGTTCGCGCTCGGCGCGTTCGTGGTCATCCCGGCCACCAACATGGCCAGCTACGGCCTGTTCCTGTTCGCGATGTTCGTCATCGCGCTTGGCGCGGCCTCGCTGGAGACCAACTGCAACCCGTACATCACCAAGCTCGGCGACGAGAAGGGCGAGTCGTTCCGACTCAACATGGCGCAGAGCTTCAATGGCGTCGGCAACATCGTCGGCCCGCTGATCCTCGGCCAGATCTTCGGCACCACGATCGCCCCCGGCGAATCCGGCTTCGAGGCGGCGAAGACGCAGTTCCTCGGCGACACGCGCATGGTCTACATCGTGATCGGCATCGTGCTGGTCGTCGTGCTCGCCGTGTTCGCGCTGTTCAAGCTGCCCACGCCCCCGGGCGACGAGGAGGAGGCCGCGTCCGGCGGCGCCTCCGGCTCCGGCGACTCGTCGTTCTTCGGCCTGCTCAAGCGCCCGTACTTCGCGCTGGGCGTGCTCGCCGAGTTCATCTTCATCGGCCTGCAGGTCGCCGGCATGGCGGTCTTCTCCGCCTACGCGCTCAAGCACTGGGGCGCCGGCATCACCGCCGGCATGGCCGCGACGATGCTCTCCGTGCTGTCCCTGCTGTTCACGATCGGACGATTCGTGACCACGCCGCTCATGGCCAAGTTCGATCCGGCCAAGATCCTCGGCACGTACATGACGATCTCCGCCGTGCTCATGTTCGTCGTGTTCCTCGGACTCGGCAAGGCGTCGGTCATCGCGTTCCTCGTCGCCTACCTGTTCATCTCGATCGGCTACCCGACGATCTTCTCCCTGACGCTCAAGGGCATCAAGGGCTCCGCCGCGAAGACCGGTTCCTCGGCGCTCGTCATGAGCATCGTCGGCGCCGCGCTCATCCCGCTGCTGCTCGGCGTGATCCAGGACGCCGCCGGCATCGAGATCGCGATGCTCGTCACCGTGCCCGGCTTCCTGTACGTCGCATGGTACGCGTTCTGGGGCTCCAAGATCGGCCTGAAGGAGGCGTGAGATGACACTTGCGGTAATCGATTCGCACTTCCACATCTGGGACCCGGCTGCGCAGGACCTGCCGTGGCTCGCCGGACTGCCCACCCTCCAGCACCGGTACACGGTCGAGGACCTCGAGGCCGAATACGCGAAGTTCGGCGTCGACTTCCTCGGCGGCGTGTACGTGGAGGTCGACGCGGCCGACCACGAGCTCGAGGACCGGCTGCTGGCCGAGAACCCCTCGCCGAAGATATTGAAGCGCATGCTGCAGGGGCGCGTCAGCCCGTGGATGCGCGTGCCGATCAACGCCGACGGCATCCGCGAGCCGTTGCATGTCGACTCCGAGCCGCGCGGCCGCTGCCTCGAACCCTCGTTCATCGAAGGGCTTGAGGCGATGGCCGGCAAGGGACTGCCGTTCGAGCTGTGCAACCGCGGCGCCGAACTGCCCGACATGGCCAAGGCGTTCGCCCAGGTGCCGCAGCTCACGCTGATCGTCGACCACCTCGGCAACGCGCCGGGACTCGACGACGACACGAAGGCCGCGCTCGCCTCCCTGGCCGAACTGCCGAACTCCTACATCAAGGTCTCCGGCGACAACCCGGTCGACCCGGACATCGTCAAGTACGTGCGCGACACGTTCGGCCCGAAGAAGGTGCTGTACAGCTCCAACTGGCCGGTCGTGGAGCTCAACTCGACCTTCGCCGAGCACTTCCAGCTCATGCTGGACACGTTCGGCGAGGACGAGGACTTCTTCGCGAACAACGCCCGCCGCGCCTACGGCATCAAGGCGTGATCGATTTATACTCACTACCTATACGTCTATACGCATTCGGTGTCGAGGGGCGGTTGGAACCGGCGTTCCGCCGCCCCTCGGCGCATGTCGGGGTTGCCTCTGGAGCCTCTTGTCAGAGGAGACGGCCCGTAGAGCGGGTCTGAGGGGTAGTCCATTACTGTATGTACACAGAAAGGAATCACATGGCAAGCAACGCAGTGTTCTCGGGCATCATCTGCCCGTCCATCACCATCACCAAGGACGACGGCTCCATCGACTATGAGAACTGGGGACGTCACCTCGACCACCTCATCGAGGCGGGCATTGACGGCGTGCTCATCTTCGGCAGCATCGGCGAGTTCTACGCCTTCCCGCTCGACGTGAAGAAGGAGGTCGTCGACTTCGTCGTCCGCCACGTCGCCGGACGCATCAAGGTGTTCGCCGGCGTGGGCGACACGAACATCGACAAGGTGCTCGACTTCTCGCGCGCCGCGGAGAAGAGCGGCGTCGACGCGCTCGTCGTCGTCTCGCCGTACTACTTCGGCCCCACCGCGGGCGGCGCGAAGGCGTACTTCGGCGCGGTCGCCGGGGCCGTCGGCATCCCGGTGATCCTCTACAACTTCCCGCCGCGCACCGGCTCCGACCTGACTCCGGAGCTCGTCGCCTCGCTCGCCGCCGAACACCCGAACATCGTCGGCATCAAGGATACGGTCGACACGATCAGCCACACGCGCAAGGTGATCCGCGCGGTCAAGGCCGTCAACCCGCGTTTCGCCGTGTTCTCCGGATTCGACGAGTACTACCTCGTCAACCGCGTCTCCGGCGGCGACGGCGTGATCTGCGGCATGACCAACGTCGAGCCGGAGACCTTCGCCAACCTGCACGCCGCGTACGAGGCGGGCGACTACGCCACCGCGATCCGTTCGGCGCAGCGCATCAGCCACCTGATGGCGCTCTACGACCAGTCCGACCTGTTCGTCTCCGCGATCAAGGGCGCCGTCAAGGCCAAGGGGCTGCCGATTTCCACGCTGATCCGCGAGCCCGCCGTCCAGCTCACCGACGCCCAGTACGCCGCGATCCAGGAGATCCTCAACAGCTGAGCCGCGCAGCCGCCGGCGGTCGATGTCCGCTATGTTCGCTGTCATCTCATGGCCGTTGTCATCTCACGGCCGTGGTCATTTCGTGCCGTGGTCATTTCGTGCCGCTGTCATCTCATGGCCGCCGGTATCTCATGGCTTCCGGTATTTCATGACCTCCGGTATCCGAGATGAAGCCGCCGGTATCCGAGATGAAGCCGCCGGTAGCCGTCAACGCGGTCGCCAGCGCAACAATTTCCCGAGGAAAACGGCCATTTCCCGAATTTGTTGCGCTGAGCCGCGGTAAGCGCAACAAATTCGGGAAGTCCCCCTTGATCTCGGGAATTTGTTGCGCTTACTCGCAGTCAGCGCAACAAATTCAGGAAGTCGGGGATGATTTCGGGAAATTGTTGCGCCGAATCCTCGTTTCGAAGGCTCAGGGCGACCTCAGCTCAGTTCACCTCGTCTCAGCTCGTCTCAGCTCAGGGTGACCTCGCCTCAGCTCGCCTCAGCTCGCCTCAGCTCACCTCAGCCCAGTCCACCTCGTCTCACCTCACCTCAGCTCACTTCAGCTCAGCAGGAACGCGATGATCGCGATGAACACTGGGCTCGTCATCGTCGAGATGAGGATGCCGTCGCGCGCGAACGTCAATCCTACGTTGTAGCGGGCCGCGTAGTTGTACACGTTCTGACCGGTCGGGAGCGCCGCGAGCACCACGCACGCGTACAGCTCCGGGCCGCGGAATCCCATCATGAAGTAGGCGAGCAGGAACGCGATGACCGGCATCACGATGTTCTTGAGGATCGCGACCGTGAAGATCGCCGGACGATCGCCCTTCTGCTGCAGCGGCTTCGTGCCGTGCAGCGACATGCCGAACGCCATGAGGATCATCGGGACGGCCGACTCGCCGATCATGTTGATCGGGTCGTACAGGTAGTTCGGGATGAACCATCCGGTCTTCGCGTTCACCGCCGACAGCGCGATGCCCAGCAGCGAGCCGATGAGCAGCGGCTGATGCAGCGGCTGCTTCGCGATCTCCTTGACGGACACCTTGCCCTTGGTGAACACGTCCAGCGAGGTCAGGCCGATCGGCGTGAACAGCGCCTGTTGCATCACCAGGATCGGGGCGACCAGCGCGCCGTTGCCGAGGATGTACGTGGCGATCGGCAGACCGATGTTGTTCGAGTTCAGATACAGCGAGTTGAGCGCGCCGATCGTCGCGTCGGCCGCGTTCATGTGGAAGAACATGCGGTTGAGCACGAGGAACACCACGCCGACGAGCATCGCGGACAGGAACGCGACGATGATCGACGGGTGGAAGATGTCGAAGATCGGCTCCTTGGAGAGGATCGCGAACATCAGGCACGGACTCGACACGAAGAACGAGAACCGGTTCAGCACCATCTGCGCGCTCGGCCCGCCGATGCGCATACGCGCCGCGATATACCCCACGAAGATGACGATGCCGATGACGCAGAATCCCTGCATCGCGCTCAATAGACCTGGCATGTTCCTCCCTTTCGGCTTCCCATACTCGCACATCGCCATGCATTCGTCCGTGGTATCTCACTGACCGGTCCTCGAACGCATCCGTGGACGCCTTCCGCGAGCCGGACGCTCCCGCTCGCGTCCGTGCGATTCCCGTCCGATCCCGTGCGATTCCCGTGCGATGCCTCCCGCCCGGTCGTCGGCCCGACGAATGGGCACCCGACCCCGGCGCCGGCGCGTCCCCGCTAGAATCGCGGCTATGACGAACGACACGAACACCACGACCGATAAGACCGCCGATAAGGCCGCCGGTCAGGCCGCCGACCCGAAGGCCGCCCTCGCGCGCGACACCGCCACCCCCATCACCCTCGACTCCGACGCCCCCCGCGACGAGGCCCTCGCGACGATCCTCGCCCAGATCATGAACGCCTATTCGGTGAGCGACTACGAGACCGCGCTCGCCGACGAGATCGAACGGTTCCTGAATAAGCAGCCCCACCTGACCGTCCGACGCCACGGCGACACCGTCGTCGCCTCCACCGACTTCGGCCGACCCACGCGCGTGATCCTCGCCGGGCACATCGACGTCGTCCCGGTCATCGACAACTTCCCGCCGCGATGGCTGGAACCCGGCGATCCGCTCATCCGCGCGGATGTCGCCCAGGCGCATCCGGGCGAGCGCATCCTGTGGGGGCGCGGCACGACCGACATGAAGGCGTCCGACGCGGTGATGCTCTACCTCGCCGCCACGCTCGACGGCTCGACCCCGGACGGCACGCCCAACGCCGACCTCACCTATGTCTTCTATGACCACGAGGAGGTCGCCGCCGAGAAGAACGGCTTGAGGAAGGTCGTCGAGACCCACCCCGACTGGATCCAAGGTGATTTCGCGATCATCGGCGAGCCGACCAACTGCGGCATCGAGGGCGGCTGCAACGGCACGATCCGCTTCGACGTGATCACGCACGGCGTCGCCGCCCACTCGGCGCGCGCGTGGATGGGCGTCAACGCGATCCACAAGGCTGCCGACATCCTGGGCCGGCTCAACGCCTACGAGCCGGCCGACGTCGAGGTGGACGGCCTGACCTACCGTGAGGGCCTCAACGCCACGCTGATCTCCGGCGGCAAGGGCACGAACGTCATCCCCGACGAGTGCCGCGTGCACGTCAACTACCGGTTCGCACCCGACAAGTCACTCGCCGAGGCCAAGGCCCTGATGATGGGCGCCGACGCGGGCGCCGAACTCGGCAACGGCGAGCACACCGCCACCGGCGGCGTCTTCGAGGGGTACGGCATCGAGATGAAGGACGAATCGCCCTCCGCCCGCCCCGGCATGGACGCGCCGATGGCCGTCTCCCTCGCGCGTCTCGTCCGTGAGCGCACCGGCCGTGAGCCGCTCGCCAAGCTCGGCTGGACCGACGTCGCCCGGTTCGCGCAGCTCGGCATCCCGGCCGTCAACCTCGGCGCCGGCGACCCGCTGCTCGCCCACAAGCACGACGAGCAGCTGCCCGCCTCCGACCTGACCCTCCTCGCCGACATCCTGGGGGAGTGGCTCTCGTCCCGCGACTGAACCGGTGTCGCCGACTGAGTGCCGGTGGCGGGCGCCGGGGATGTCACGGCTGACACGCCGTACGCATCCCGTGGTCATACGGCACGATGCCACAAGGAACGTACGCTGACATCGCCGTAGCGTACGCTCCCCGTGACTTGGGGGCCGATCTCACCCGTATTCGTACGTTGCCGCGACGCAGGCGTACGAATACGGGTGAGACTCGTGCGCTAGCCCCGTTCCCCGTACGCTGGCGCGTCCTCAGCGTACGAGGTCCGTGGTAAGTCATGTGATGGCCCCGTTCCCCGTACGCCGATCGGCCCGGGAACTGGCGATCCTCGGACCCGGCGTACGTTGCCCGTGGCGATGCCGGGGAAAAGTTGTGGCATACTTGAACATGGCGGTTCTGCAAACCGCCGACGTGCCAGATGGCGTCGATCCCCTCGCAGCTGGGCCCAGGGGCCCGCACGAGCGCCGGTGTCCGCCGTCCGAGCCGCACAGACTTTGACTGGAATTGCTTCTGCGGGCGCAATCGATGCGCGGCCACGGTGAGAGCGTGGTGTGAGAGCCGTAGGGGCCTTATATATAGGTCCGGTGTGATGCAGCACGCCGGAACGAGGAGCATCGTGCCCGCTGTGAACAACAATGGGGTCGACGACGTCGACGCCCAGAATCCCACCGTATCCAACGCCGATAACGTCGATAACACTGAGAACACCGGTAATGCGGATCAGTCCGGCATCGCCGACGCCGCGCCTTCCGCGGCCGGAGCGGACCCGTCTGACGCCGCCCCGGCGCCCGCCGCTCCGACCCGTCGTCGCCGTGGCGGCCGTCGCGTCGTGCGCGGCGCCGGTGCCGCCGGAGTGTCGCTCGAACTGAAGGTCGAGGACCATTCCGCGCCGATATTCGAGGAGCCGAAGCTGTCCGCCGTTGCCGACTCCGATTCCGCGGCCGGTTCCGATGACGACGACTCCGCGGCCCGCCGCCATCGTCGCCAGACCAATGACGATTCCCGTGACGGCGCCTCCGCCAGCGGTCCCGCCGGCGATCGCGACGACGAGTCCCCGCGCCGCTCGCGCCGCCGCGTCGCGTCCGCGTTCGACGACGATTTCGACGATGCCGACGACGATCGTCCGGTACGCCGTCGCCGTCGCTCCCGCCGTGACATCGACGACGATTTCGACGCCGACGACCGTTCCGCCCGTCGTTCCCGCCGTCGGGCCCCCGCGCGCGACGACCGTGACGATCATGACGACATCGAGCGTGCCGAGGAGCTGCTCGACGACCTGCCGTTCCATGACCGTCGCGACCGTGACGACGACGCCGACGACATCGACGAGCGTTTCGACCGTTCCCCGCGCGCGGGCCGCCGATCCCGTCCGATGACCTCGCTGCTGTTCCAGGAGCCGGTCATCCCCGCCGGCCGTTCCCTGCGCGGCGATGACGACGACATCGACGTGATCGACATCCACGCCGACGGTGACGCGCAGGACTCCTCCGATGACGACGCCGACGCGCGCGTCGACGCCGAGAACACGGGCGACACCCGTCGTTCCCGCCGCACGCGTTCCCGCAACCGTGCCGACCGGACCGATCAGGAGTCCCGGACCTCGCGCGCCAAGGCGCCTGTCAAGTCCGATTCCGACGCAACGGCCCAGGAAGATCGCACCGCCGGCTCCCCCTCCGAAGAGGACCAGCAGGAGGACGGCTCCCGTTCCCGCCGCGGCCGCAACCGCCGCCTGAATGCGCAGGAGCGTCGCGCCGCCGCCGAGGTCGAGCAGATCGAGGAGGACCTCGAGCTGGACGACATCTCCTACCGCCCGATCATGGACGAGGAACCCGAGGGACGCGGCCGCGACGACGAGTCGGCCGAGGAGGAGCCGCGCACCCGTACCCGTCGCCGTCGCCGTTCCCGCGGACGTTCCGACGCCGCCGTCGAGCGCGACGATCGTGACGAGCGCGCGGACCGTGACGACCGTGACGACGAGCCGGTCGAGGAAGAGACCGTCACCCGCACGCGCCGTCGCCGCCGCCGCGGCAAGTCGCAGGACGACGAGCAGATCATCTCCCGCCGCTCCCGCAAGCAGCAGTACATCGATGAGATCACCGACGTGGAGGGTTCGACCCGACTCGAGGCCAAGAAGCAGCGCCGCCGCGACAACCGTCGCGAGCGCTCCCGCCAGTCGCAGCTCATGGAGCAGGACTTCCTCGCGCGCCGCGAGAACGTCGAGCGTCTGATGGTGGTGCGTGAGAAGGAGAAGCACACCCAGATCTCCGTGGTCGAGGACAACGTGCTGGTCGAGCACTACGTCTCCGACATCCAGGAGGTGCAGACGGTCGGCAACGTGTACCTCGGCCGCGTGCAGAACGTGCTGCCGAGCATGGAGGCCGCCTTCGTCGACATCGGTCAGGCCCGCAACGGCGTGCTGTACGCCGGCGAGGTCAACTGGGACGCCGCCCGTCTCGAGGGCCAGCCGCGCCGCATCGAGCTCGCGTTCAAGTCCGGCGACCCGGTCCTCGTGCAGGTCACCAAGGACCCGATTGGCCACAAGGGCGCCCGACTCACCTCGCAGGTCACCCTGGCCGGCCGATTCCTCGTGCTCGTGCCGTCCGGCGGCATGACCGGCGTGAGCCGCAAGCTGCCGGAGCGCAAGCGCGCGCGTCTGAAGAACATCGTCGCGAAGATCGCGCCGAAGGACATGGGCGTGATCATCCGCACCGCGGCCGAGGGCGCCAGCGAGGACGCGATCGTCAAGGACCTCGAGAGCCTCGTGCGCCAGTGGAACCGCATCAACGCCAAGCGCGAGGAGTTCTGGCACGGCAAGCGCCCGAAGCTCCTGCAGGGCGAGCCGGACGTGGCGATCCGCGTGGTGCGCGACATCTTCAACGACGACTTCGGCAAGCTGATCGTCGAGGGAGACAAGGTCTACGAGCGCATCGAGGAGTACCTCGAGACGATGGCACCGGACCTCAAGGACAAGCTCGTCAAGTGGGATCCGGCCGAGCACGAAGGCAAGGACGTGTTCGACAAGTGGCAGATCGACTCCCAGCTGCGCAAGGGCATGGAGCGTCAGGTCTATCTGCCCTCCGGCGGCTCGATCGTCATCGACCGCACCGAGGCCATGACCACGATCGACGTGAACACCGGCCGTTTCATCGGCCGCGGCAAGTCGCTCGAGGAGACGGTTACCCGGTGCAACCTCGAGGCGAGCGAGGAGATCGCGCGTCAGCTGCGTCTGCGCGACATCGGCGGCATGATCATGATCGACTACGTCGACATGGTGATGCCCGCCAACCGCGACCTCGTGCTGCGCCGACTTGTCGAGTGCCTGGCCCGCGACCGCACCAAGCACCAGGTGGCGGAGGTCACCTCGCTCGGCCTCGTGCAGATGACGCGCAAGCGCATCGGCCAGGGCCTGGTCGAGGCGTTCTCCGAGGAGTGCCCGACCTGCAAGGGCCGCGGCTTCATCCTGCACGACAAGCCGATCGTCAACGCCGAGTACGATGACCCGTACGCATTGCGCGGCGGCGACCCGTTCGTGCGCACGAACAAGCACGGACGCGGCACCACCCCCGCGCCGGAGCCGGCCGGCTCCCGTCCGGACGTCAAGGCGAAGCTCGCGCAGATCGCCGCTGCCGCGGTCGCCGCAAACAACGCGGAGATCGACGGCTGAATCGGGAATCGCCCGGTGTGCATGCCGTGCGCGGACTCGGTGGAGTCCGCGCGTATACCACGGCATGCGCCGAACCGGCGTGAGTGACACGCGGACGAAACGCGGTTGCGTTAGTCCGCGTGTGAGTGTAAGTTAGATGGCTGGTGTCTGACCGCGAGCTCGGCGTATCCGAGAGCGTCAGGCAATAAGCTTTCCCAAGTATAAAAGGAACGAATATGTACGCGATTGTGAAGGCCGGTGGCCATCAGGAAAAGGTCGAGGTCGGCGACGTCATCCTCGTCAACCGTCTCGACGCCAAGCAGGGCGATACCGTGGAACTCCCGGTCGCGCTCGTGGTCGACGGCGCCAACGTCACCCTGTCCGCCGCTGATCTCGCCAAGGTCTCCGTCAAGGCCGAGGTCGTGAACGACGAGGCCAAGGGCCCGAAGATCAACATCCAGAAGTTCAAGAACAAGACCGGTGTCGCCCGTCGCAAGGGCCACCGTCAGAAGCTGACCGCCGTCAAGGTCACGGCGATCGCCTGATTTTTCCGTCAAAGCTTAGACTGACTGAAAGGAACCGATCATGGCACATAAGAAGGGCGCGTCCAGCTCGCGCAACGGTCGCGATTCGCAGCCTCAATACCTCGGCGTGAAGAAGTTCGGCGGCGAGGCCGTCGTCGCCGGCAACATCATCGTCCGCCAGCGTGGCACCAACTTCCACCCGGGCCACAACGTCGGCATGGGCAAGGATCACACCCTGTTCGCCCTCGCTGATGGCTCCGTGAAGTTCGGCACCCGTCGTGACCGCAAGGTCGTCGACGTCGTCGCCTGAGAGTAGCGATAGCGAAAAGCCGCGCCCCAAAGGACGCGGCTTTTTTGTTACACAGATAAGGGACAACATGAGTGATTTTGTGGATCGTGTGACCGTCCACGTCAAGGGCGGCGACGGCGGCAACGGATCCGCCGGCATCCGCCGCGAGAAGTACAAGCCGCTCGCCGGCCCGAACGGCGGCAACGGCGGTGACGGCGGCTCCGTCGTCTTCGTGGCCGACCGGAACGCCACCAGCCTGCTGGACTACCGATTCATGCCCCATCGCACGGCCGCCAGCGGCACGATGGGTCTGGGCGACAACAAGGACGGCTCCAAGGGCGAGGACCTGATCCTTCCCGTGCCGTGCGGCACCATCGTCTTCGCCGCGAAGGGCCCGCAGGGCCAGGCCAAGCGTCCCGGCGAGGAGCTGGCCGATCTGCGTCACGAGGGCGACCGCTTCGTGGCGGCCGCGGGCGGCGCCGGCGGTCTCGGCAACATCGCGCTGGCGAACCGCACCCGTCGCGCCCCCGGCTTCGCCCTGCTCGGCGAGCTCGGCGAGGAGCGCGACGTGATCCTCGAGTTGAAGTCGATCGCCGACGTCGCGCTGGTGGGCTTCCCGTCCGCCGGCAAGTCGAGCCTGATCGCCGCGATGAGCGCCGCCAAGCCGAAGATCGCCGATTACCCGTTCACGACGCTCGTGCCGAACCTCGGCGTCGTCATGGCCGGCGACCGCCGCTACACGATCGCCGACGTGCCGGGCCTGATCCCGGGCGCCAGCCAGGGCAAGGGCCTGGGCCTCGAGTTCCTGCGCCACATCGAGCGCACCGAGATCATCGCGCACGTCATCGATTGCGCGACGATCGAGCCGGGCCGCGACCCGATGAGCGACTACGAGGCGCTCGAGCACGAGCTCGCCGAATACGCGGGTTCGCTCGACCTGCCGCTCGGCGCGATCCCGATCCCGGAGCGCCCGCGCATCATCATCCTCAACAAGGTCGATGTGCCGGAGGCCAAGGAGCTCGCCGAGTTCGTCAAGCCGGAGTTCGAGAAGCGCGGCATGCGCGTGTTCATCATCTCCACCGCCTCCCACGAGGGCCTGAAGGAGCTCAACTTCGCGCTGGCCGATCTGGTCGGCCAGATGCGCGAGGAGGTCGCCCGTCGCGAGGCCGCCGAGGAGGAGGCCCGCGTCGTCATCAAGCCGCTCGAGCAGAAGGGCCGTCGCCGCCGCGTCGCCGACGAGGCGGGCACCTCGCTCGACTTCACGATCGAGCGCAGGGAGAACGGCAACGGCGACGTCTGGTTCGAGATCATCGGACGCAAGCCCGAACGCTGGGTGCAACAGACCAACTTCGACAACGACGAGGCCGTCGGCTATCTGGCCGACCGTCTGGCCAAGCTGGGCGTCGAGGACGAGCTACGCCGTAAGGGCGCCAAGCCGGGCGACGAGATCCGCATCGGCCGGGGCGACCGCGCGGTCGAGTTCGACTGGGATCCGACGATCATGGCCGGCGGCGAGCTGCTCGACGGCACGCCGATCGGCGCCCGCGGCACCGACCTGCGTCTCGAGGCCGACGCGCCGGGCGCGCGTCGACGCACCAACGCCGAACGCCGTCGCGAATACTACGCGATGATGGACGCGAAGGCGGCCGTCCGCGAGGCGATGATGGCCGAACGCAAGGCCGGCCACTGGGCCGACCCGTCCATCGACGACGACCGCCACGACGAGAACAGCCTCTTCGGCCGCGGCGAGGGGTCCGACGGGGCCGCCACCGGCGACTCCGGCGAAGGTCGGGAGTAGACTCCCGACCACAAGAAGTCTCCCGACCACAAGGAGGGAACATGTCCACACCATCGCAGGCCGAGATCCGTCGGCGTATCGCCGAGGCCGAGACCGTCGTCGTCAAGGTGGGTTCCAGTTCGCTGACCAGCCCGAACGGCCACCTCGACGCCACGCGCCTCAACGCGCTGGTCGCCGCGCTGTCCGAGGCTCACCGGCAGGGCGCGCGCGTCGTGCTCGTCTCCTCGGGCGCCATCGCGGCGGGCTTCGGCCCGCTCGGCTTCGACGAGCGTCCGACGGACGTGGCCACGCAGCAGGCCGCCGCGGCCGTCGGCCAGGGCCTGCTGATGGCGCAGTACGAGGCGGCGTTCGGCCGGTTCGGCGTGCATGTGGGGCAGATCCTCATCACCGCGGAGGACACGATCCGCGCCACCCAGTACCGCAACGTGCAGCGCACGCTCGACCGTCTGCTCGATCTGGGCGTCGTCCCGATCGTCAACGAGAACGACTCCCTCGCCTCCAACGAGATCCGATTCGGCGACAACGACCGGCTCTCCGCGCTCGTCGCCAACCTCGTGCGGGCCGACGCGCTCGTGCTGCTGACCGACGTGGACGGCCTGTACACCGCCCCGCCGTCGCAGCCGGGCGCGCGACGCATCGGATACGTGCCGAACGTCGTGGACGCGCTCGGCGAGGTCAAGGTCGGCGGCACCGGCTCGAAGGTCGGCACCGGCGGCATGGTCACGAAGCTGGAGGCGGCGCGCGTGGCGGCCGTCTCCGGCATCCCCACGGTCCTCACCTGTGCCGGCAACGCCGGTCCCGCGCTGATGGGCGATCCGGTGGGCACCGCGTTCGCCCCGGTCAAGCACCGCGGCTCCACGCGACGGCTGTGGATCGGCTTCGCGGCCGAACCGCGCGGTACGATCATCGTCGACTCCGGCGCGGCCAAGGCCGTGCGGGGAGGCAGGGCGTCCCTGCTCGCCGCCGGCGCGCTCGAGGTGCGCGGCGCCTTCTCCGCCGGCGACCCGGTGTGGATCGACTCAGACGACGGCGCTCATCTGGCGCGCGGTCTGGCCGGCTACGACTCCGAGGAGATCGAGCGGATGCTCGGGCGCAACACCGCCCAGTTGAAGCGCATCCTCGGCCCCGAATACACCCACCCCCTCGTCCACCGCGACAACCTCGTCCTGGTCTAGCGGCTGGTCTAGCGGCCGCTCTGGCGCTTCTCGCGCGCCCGGATTATCCTTGAAGCCATGACTATGGCTCAATGGCAGACTCTTTCCGACCGTATCAACCATGTGACCCCGAGCGCCACGCTTGCCGTCGATTCCAAGGCGAAGGCCATGAGGGCCGCCGGACTCGACGTCATCGGCTTCGGCGCCGGCGAACCCAACTTCCCGACCCCGGACTACGTCGTCGACGCCGCCGCTGCCGCCTGCCGCGACCCGAGGAACTACAAGTACACGCCGACCCCGGGCCTGCCCGAGCTGCGCCGCGCGATCGCCGACAAGACCCTGCGCGACTCCGGCTTCGAGGTCACCCCGGAGCAGGTCGTCGTCACCAACGGCGGCAAGCAGGCCGTCTACTCGACGTTCCAGATCCTGCTCGACGAAGGCGACGAGGTCATCATCCCCACCCCGTACTGGACCAGCTACCCGGAGGCCGTCAAGCTCGCCGGTGGCACGCCGGTCGAGGTGTTCGCCGGCGCCGAGCGCGACTTCGAGCCCGATCTCGCCGCGATCGAGGCCGCCCGCACCGAGCGCACGAAGGCGATCATCGTCACCTCCCCGAACAACCCGACCGGCGCCGTGTGGAGCGCCGAGACGATCGAGGGCATCGCGAAGTGGGCGATCGAGCACCATGTGTGGGTCATCACCGACGAGATCTACGAGCATCTCAACTACGACGACGCGCACACCACGTACATCGGCGCCGCGGTGCCCGAGGTGCGCGACCAGCTCATCATCCTCAACGGCGTCGCCAAGACCTATGCGATGCCGGGCTGGCGCGTCGGCTGGCTGATCGCCCCCGAGTCGGTCGCCAAGGCCGCCGCCAAGCTGCAGGGCCACATGACCTCGAACGTCGCCAACGTGTCCCAGCGCGCCGCCATCGCGGCCGTCTCCGGCCCGCTCGACGAGGTGTACCGCATGCGCGAGGCGTTCGACGTGCGACGCAGGGCGATCGTCGCCGCGCTGAACGACATCGAGGGTGTGCACTGCCCGACCCCGACCGGCGCGTTCTACGCGTTCGCCGACATCCGCGAGCTGCTCGGCAAACCGCTCGGCCCCAACGGCACCGTGTCCGCGACGTCGGCCGACTTCGCCGCCGCGCTGCTTGACGAGGCGCACGTCGCCGCCGTCCCCGGCGAGGCGTTCGGCGCCCCCGGATACCTGCGGTTCTCCTACGCGCTGGCCGACGACCAGCTCGCCGAAGGCATGAAGCGCATGAAGGCGTACGTTGAGGCGTGATTCGTCTCCAGATCGTCTGAACCGCCCAAAACGTTGGTATCAAGCCAATTTCGGTATGAATCGCGTGTCGCGCCACGCCGTGCGACACGCGATTTGTGTAATCGGAAGTCATTCGCTAATATACCGACTTGGCGGTTTTCGCCGTGGCGAAGCGTTCTTCGAGAACGTGAAACCGAGGTGAAGTTCACCTAGGGAAGTGGCGCAATTGGTAGCGCAACGGTCTCCAAAACCGTAGGTTGTGGGTTCGAGTCCCGCCTTCCCTGCCAAGTTTCTGACGAATACCCCAAGCGAAGGATGGATATGGCGAAGGCTAGCAAGAGCGAAAAGGCCATTAAGCCGAATGTCTTCATGCGCATCGGTCTGTTCATCAAGCAGATCATCGACGAGCTTCGCAAGGTTGTTACCCCTACCGCCAAGGAACTGTTCTTCTGGTCCCTTGCCGTGTTCATCTTCGTGCTGCTGCTGATGGCCTTGGTCACCGGCATGGACTTCGGCCTGGGCAAGGCCACGCTGTGGGTGTTCGGCTGATCCTCCAGTAACGACCCCTAGTACACCCGAAGGTGAAAACGCATGAGCGATGAAGTGAATTTCGATAGCATCGACGCGATGCCCGACCTGCCGGAGAACGAGCCGGCTGACGTTCCGGCCGCCCCTGCTGCCGAGGAGACCGCTTCGGTTGCGGACTCCGCCGAGGGCGATTCCTCCGTCGATACCGAGGCCCCGTCTGCTGCGGACGTGCCCGTCGCCTCCGTCGATTCCTCCTCCGAGCCCGCTGTTTCGCTTGACGACGACGAGGAGACCGAAACCAACGAGTCCGAGCAGGCCGAGGCCACCGATGCCGGTCAGGCCGCCATCGACGCGTTCTCCGCGTCCCTGCGCACCCTCGAGGGCAAGTGGTACGTGCTGCACACCTACTCCGGCTACGAGAAGCGTGTGAAGACCAACGTCGAATCCCGCATCCAGTCCTTCGGCCTCGAAGACAAGATCTTCCAGATCGAAGTGCCGATGGAGGAGGTCGAGAAGCACACCGAGAAGGGCAAGAAGGTCATCACCCGCGTGCGTGTGCCCGGTTACGTGCTCATCCGCATGTGGCCCGACGAGAACGCCCGCCGCATCGTGCGCGAGACCGAAGGCGTCACCGGCTTCGTCGGCCCCACCAAGGACCCGGCGCCGCTCTCCCGCAAGGAGGTCGTCGCGATGATGGCCCCGATGATCGCCTCCGAGGCGCTCAAGAAGGCCGGAGACAAGCCCGCCGCCGCCAAGAAGCGCACCGTCGAGGTCTCCTACGCCGTGGGCGATCAGGTCACCGTCACCGACGGCCCCTTCGCCACGATGGCCGCCGTCGTCTCCGACGTCGAGCCGACCACGCAGAAGCTCACCGTGCTCGTGTCCATCTTCGGCCGCGATACGCCGGTGGAGCTTGGCTTCGATCAGGTCGAGAAGCTCGACTGACATCTTGTAAGATCCCGCACATGGCGTGCGGGATCTTTTCGTTTGTCGGCGTGTCGGTCGTCGGGCTTCGGTGGCAGAATTAGAAAGTTCGTGTCTGGAGGGGAGACCCGCTAGCACAGCACAGCAATATAAGTTGCGGGAGGAGACCGCGCAGGGCCTTTGACGGCGTCCGTGTTCGAACGGTTTGAAACAGTTCAGAACAGTTCGCGACGCATAAGTCGGGGGTCGGGTGCGGCGACCGATAGCACCGCGTTATAGAAAGAAGAACCATAACATGGCTCCCAAGAAGAAAGTCTCCGCGCTGATCAAGCTGCAGATTCAGGCTGGCAAGGCCAACCCGGCCCCGCCGCTGGGTCCTGCGCTCGGTTCGCACGGCGTCAACATCATGGACTTCTGCAAGGCGTACAACGCCCAGACGCAGGACAAGATGGGCCAGGTGATCCCGGTTGAGATCACCGTGTACGAAGACCGTTCCTTCACCTTCGTCCTCAAGACCCCGCCGGCAGCGGCTCTCCTGAAGAAGGCCGCCGGCATCGAGAAGGGCACCGAGAACCCGCTGACCCACAAGGTCGGCTCCGTCACCAAGGCTCAGGTCCGCGAAATCGCCGAGACGAAGATGGCTGACCTGTCCGCTCGTGATATCGAAGCTGGCATGAAGATCATCGAAGGTACCGCCCGTTCCATGGGCATCACGGTGACCGACTGATAAGGAGAAGGACAGATGGCTAAGCATTCCAAGAAGTACCGCGAAGCGGCTGAGAAGGTCGATCGCAACAACCTGTACACCCCCGATCAGGCCATCGCGCTGCTCAAGAGCATGCCGACCCGCAACTTCGACGAGACCGTCGAAGCCGTGCTGCGCCTGAACGTGGATCCGCGCAAGGCCGACCAGCTGGTCCGCGGCACCGTCAGCCTGCCGAACGGCACCGGTAAGACCGTCAAGGTCCTGGTGTTCGCCCGTGGCCCGCAGGCCACCGCCGCCCAGGAAGCCGGCGCCGACATCGTCGGTGACGACGACCTGATCGCCAAGGTGCAGGATGGCTTCCTCGACTTCGACTCCGTCGTCGCCACCCCGGACATGATGGGCAAGGTCGGCCGTCTCGGCCGTGTGCTCGGTCCGCGTGGCCTCATGCCGAACCCGAAGACCGGCACCGTCACCATGGACGTCGCCAAGGCCGTCAAGGACATCAAGGGCGGTAAGATCGAGTTCCGTGTCGACAAGCACGGCAACCTCTCCTTCCTGATCGGCAAGGCCTCCTTCGAGGAGAAGGCTCTGGACGAGAACTTCCACGCCGTGGCCGAAGAGGTCAAGCGTCTCAAGCCGTCCACCGTCAAGGGCCGTTACGTCACCAAGGCCACCATCACCTCCACGATGGGCCCCGGCATCCCGGTCGACCCGGCCTCCATCGCCTGATTTCGATCAGTGATGTAGCCGTTGCCCGCAACGGATAGCGGATATACGAGAAAACCTGACGCTGAGCACCCCTCAGCGTCAGGTTTTCTCGTATATCACGCCGCGTGCATACGCCCCAGCGCGATGGCGGTGGTGAGGACGTAGGCCTCGCGCGGGTCGGTGGCGTCCCAGCCGGTGGAGTCAGCCGCGCGCTTGAGACGGTAGCGCACCGTGTTGGGATGCACGTTGAGCGCGCGCGCCGTGGTTTCGAGGGAGCCTCCGGAGGAGAGGAACGTCGAGACGGTGAGCATCGTCGGGTCGTCCGGATTGGTGCCGGCGAGCGATCCGTACACCACGTCGACCAGTTCGCGACGTGCGTCCGGGTCGCCGAGCAGCGCGCGTTCCGGCAGCGCGTCCTCCGCGCGCAACAGCGCGACGCCCCGTACGGGACGCGTCGTGCGTGCCCCGGTGACGCCGGTGCCGTCGATCGGTGAGCCGGCCGCCAATGCCGGTGCCGCCTGCAACGTAGTCAATGCCGCGCCCAGCGTCGCGACAGCGCCCGCAACGCCGTGACGCACAGGTCCCAGACAGAGTGGCGACCGCGCGCCGTCGGTCTGCTCACTCGTCGCAGTCACATTTCCGTTTGCGGCGTCATCCGGACTGTCCGCATCGTCGTCGACAACGTCGCCGCCGAACGCCGGGGACACCGCCGTGCACACGACCTCCGGTCTGACCGCGGCCTCGATGCGGATCACCGCCGCCACAACCCCATCACGCACGCCGCACACGGGCGATGATCCACCCAAGTCGATGACCGCCTTGTCGACCGCCTGCATCGTCGCGGCCGCGTTCACGGCGGGTCGTCCCGCGATCGCGAAACAGGCGAAATCGCCGTCCCAGCCCAGTACGCGCAGCATCGACGCCACACGATCGTCGGACAGGCCGTCGGTCAGCGATTCGAACGCGACCCGTGTCAGCAGCGTCCGTGCGTCGCCGGACCCACCGACCGCACCGGCGTCGTCGGAGGCGCTTCCGGAAACGGATTCGGAGACATGCGAGGTCAGCACATCGAGAAAGTCAGCCATACCTCTGTAGTGTAGTGACTTCCGCCCATCACCGGTTCATCACCGGTTCTTGAAGTACCGGAACAGCTGCCGCTCCCGAATTGTCGCCGCACGCGCCAACGCGCCGACGAACACCCCGACATACGCCGCCGCGGGCACGCGCAGCAGCGTGTCGGTGAGCACCATCGCGTCCGCATCGGTGTTCGCCAGCCACATCCACGCCAGCGCCGGCGTGCACATCGCGATCGCGATCAGTGCCCAGACCCCGGTCTCCACCAGCACGCCGGCGACCATCGCGGGTTTCGGCACCCCGCAGTGCAGCGCCGACGCGAGTTCCAGCCGCCGCAGATGCACCGCGATCCATCCGACCAGCAGCGCGACGACCCCCGCCACCAGCGGCGCCCATGCCGTGAGCCGCCCACGGTACGCCGCGATCGCGTCGAACGTGCGTCCCTGCGTCGTGTTGAGCTGCGCGACGGTCGGCCGTTCCTGTGTGGCCGATTCGTCGCCCATCGTGGTGACGCGCAGCAGCGATTCGAGGTTCTCGGGCACCGGCCACGCCTTGACCCAGCATTGGTCGAACGGTTCGTCGTCGGATGCGGGGACGGGCGTGATCGCCGCGTACGAGTAGCCGCTCTGCCGTCCGTCGTCCGGCCAGTCGTAGACACCGGCGACGTCGACCGTGCGATCGTCGCGCAACGTGACGCGGCCACCGGCGCGGACGCCGAGCGGTTTCGCCGCCTCCTGCGACAACCACACGCCGGAGAGTGCGGCGTCCGGTCGCACCGCGTCACGCGCGGCGGTGGTGCTGTTCGCGAACACGCCGGTCGCGCCGGTCGTCACCTCGTACGTCGGCACGCCCGTGGACGGCAGCGCCGCGAACGTGAGCTTGCCTGCCGTGCCGCGTACCGCCCCGGCCGCGATGACGCCGTCGAGCGAGACGAGGCGATCGCACGCCGCGCCGTCGATATGCCCGGTGTAGGTGATCGAGTACGTGGACCCGCCCGAGGCGACGAACGAGTCGGCCTGACGCTGGATCGCGGTGATCGACGCGAGATCGGCCGTGACGCACAGCATCATGAGACAGGCGAGCTTCACGGCCATCGCGCACGCGTGCGATGTGCCGGAGGCGAGGTTGCGCGCGGCCTCGTCGAGCACGCCGCGCAACCGCATGCGGTCGGGGCGCGGATGGCTGTTCGTCCCGGTCATCACCCGTCCACCTCCCCATGGTTGTCCGATCGATCGGTCGCCCGGTCATCCGACTGGAAATCGCCCAGATCGATCAGATCCGTGCACGCATCACGGGTGCGCGGATCGTGCGTGGCGACCACGACGATCGCCCCGCCCAACGACAGCGCGTGCAGACGCTCGTTGACCGTCGCCGCCGTATTGAGATCGAGCTGCGCCGTCGGCTCGTCGACCAGCATGAGATCGGCGCCGCTCGCCACTCCTCGGGCCAGCATGAGCCGCTGCGCCTCGCCGCCCGACAGGTCCCGGAACCGCTTGCCCGCCAACGCCGTCAGCCCGAACGCGTCCAGCAGCTCCATCGCATGCGCGCTCGCCTCCGCACGGCCCTCGCCGCGCGCGATGAACGGCAGCGCCACATGGTCGACGGCCGAGCGGCGCGCCACACCGTGCGGGTTCTGCAGCACCCAGTTCACACGCGAGCAGCCGATGCGCTCCACCGTGCCGTTCGTCGGCGTCACCCACCCGGCGATGATCGACAGCAGCGTCGACTTGCCCGATCCGGACGGACCGGTGAGCGCGTACACATGCTTCGGCAGCAGTGTCACCGTCAGATGGCGGAACAGCATGTCCTCGCCCGACGGATCGAACGTGTGCCCCACGTCGGTCAGTTCGACGCGCTTGCCCTGCATGGTGCCCTGATCGGCGATCCCCGTCATCGCGGATCACCCCCGGCACGCCGCGTCGGATGCGGGGGAGACATCCACCGAGGAGAACGAATCCACCCCGTCCGGCGCGACCATCGTTTTGCCGAGCTGCGAGGCGATGATCGTCACCGACGTCGGCTTGCCCGACACGGTCACGCACGCCTTGCCTCCCGACGCCCGATACAGCGACGACGGCGGCACGGTGACCGCCTCGATCGGCTGCGCCAGCCGCCACGTATACGACACCTGCACGGTGCCGCCCTCGCCGCCCGACACGCCCGATCCCGAGCCGCTGGCTCCGGTTCCGCCGCCAGCGCCCATCTGCCCCGATCCGCCTCCCAGACTCGCCAGACGATACTCGGTGCTGCCCGTGATCGCCGCCAGCACACCAGGATCGGTCAGCTCCGCGGTTCCGGCCGGGATCGGCACCGTCGTCGATCCGATCGTCAGCACACGATCGCCCGCGACGAGATCACCCGTAGCCGCCCCCGCAGGCAACGCCGCCTTCACCGGCGCCGCGCTCGTGACCAGCAGTTCCGCCCCCTGCGTGATCTGCCGTCCGACCGAAACCCGGCATTCGGCGACCGTCGCGCTCGCGGACGGCAGCCAGATGAAGAACGACGGGTCGATCGCCCAACCGCCCTCCTTGGTGATGCGTCGGGCACCCACGCTGTCGGCCAACTTGTTGTATGCGGTGATGGAGTTCCATGTGAACCAGTCGGAGTCCGGCGCCGCATAGCCGAGCGAGCGCAGCGCATCGTTCAACGCCCGCGCGTCGGGCCCCTTCGTGCCGCTGGTCAGCGTGCGGTACGGCGGCGTGCCGGTGTGCAACGCGAGCACCGGAATCGCGTCCACGCTGATCGGCGCGCCTCCCGAGGCGACGACGGCGTTCGTCGCGCAACGCGACGCCGTCACCGTGCCCGCCACCGGCGACATGATGGTCGAGGAGGTGCCGAGCGTCACCGTCAATTGCACGGAGCGCGCGTCGTCGAACCGCGACGCGGCGACCTTCATGCTGCCGGCTGGTTCGGAGGATTCCAATGATTGCGGGATGCGCGAACGGGTCAACAGGAATCCGGCGCCCAATCCCACCGACAGCAGCATCGCCGCCAGCAGCACGAACACCGATACGGTCACGCCCCCGCGCGCGTCCCCGCCGCGCGGCTTCCTCGTCCTGTGCATCGCGACCTCCCTCGCTCTCGTGCGCCTGATTCCAGACTATGGCGGGGCGCCGCGATGCGCGCGTCATCCCGTCATCCGCGGGATGACAGCGACGGGAGCGGGACGGGAGTGAGGAGGCCCTATCGGGATTGCCTCACCGATCCGGCGGTCGCGCCGGCCGATTGGGGTCGGAACCCCCGCGAATCGCGCCAGAACGTGAGCAGGAGGAAACCGAAGCAGAACGCGACGGGCAGCATGTGGCGCTCGAAGTTGTTCGCCGGGGCGGTGATCATCACACCCATGAGCAACAGCAGCGGCAGATGCCAGGCGAGCGCCCGCCAACGCCGCAGGATCACCTCGGCCGCGCCGATGAGCAGCGTCATGATCACGTAGAAGTTGCCGTGCGTGACCCAGCCGAGCACCGGGATCGCGCCCCACGAGTCGGCGAAGTTCGCCACCTGCGCGCGCCACTGGTGGTGGTAGTACTTGATCCACGTCGAATTGACCTGCACGTAGTCGCTGTCCACGTAGTAGCTCATCGACACGTACGGCTGGTCCGCGATGTCGAAGTACCCGTAGCATTTCGCCATCAGCGCGTCGATCGCGACGACCGGGTTCGCCTGGACGATCTCGAGCCACGCCTTGTTGAACCCGTCCATGTCCGACGGCTTGACCGAGCGCCACCGGTAGCTGACCTTTTTCGACTGGATGCCGGACGATTTGACCGGGTCCGCGTCCTGCGGGAAGTACGCGTCGGCCATCTGATCGAGGTTGAACACCGGGGCGAGCTGCTTCCGGGCCGATTCGGGGATCGAATCGGGGTCGCGCTGCGCCACGCGCGCGATCATCTGCAGCTGCACGCCGCGGCTCTCGATCGGGTCGCCCCCGATGATCGCCCCCGAGTTGATCGCCATCGTGATGCCGCCGTGGATGAGGATCGTCGGCAGCAGCAATGCGACTACGTACGTCGCCCAGCGTCGTCGGTCGGCGAGCAGTGCCAGCACGAACTCGAAGAGCAGCACGTACCACGCGTATTTCGCCGAGATCAGCATCACCGCGTTCGCCGCGGCGAACGCCGCGAACGTGCCGCGGGGGAGTTTGAGAACCCTGCCCTTCTTCCGTAACGTCTCGTCCAGTCCGATCGCGCGCCCGTGCGCCGCGGCCAGACGGTCGCCCGACGTCGCGTACAGCTCGTACCAGATGCCGAACGCCCACAGGAACGCGAATGCGAACAGCGGCGACTTGGTCAGCGAGATCGTCGAGAACACGGTCAGCGGGCAGATGAGGAAGAACAGCAGCACCGCCACGCGGACCGGCGCGTGCGCGGCCTGAGCCGGCAGCGCCGCGCGCATGCCGCGTTCCGGACAGTCGAACCGGCGGGGTACGAGCCGTTCCCCGCCGCGTTCAGGATGCGCGGGATCGGCGCGATCCGCGCGGGCCAGCCACGGCAGGTTCAGGAACCGGTGCATCGTCGCGGCCGTCACGCACGTCGCGAACAGGAACTGCGTCGCCGCGAGCGTGATCGTGCCCCAGTCGTTGGAACCGGTCAGATAGCGCGACGCCGCGAGCGTGGCGCCGTAGATCAGCGTCAGCACGATGTTGTGCTGGTCGGTCAGGTACGTCGGGTCCGCCGGCCACATGTAGTGCGCCGTCGGGTAGATGTCCATCGGAGCGAACGAGAAGAAGCCGATGTACGGCTGCTTCAGGCCGGTCCACTGGTTCCACGCCCAGCTGAACTCGCGCGCCTGGCTGCGCAGGTCCGCGCCGAACGCGGCGAACAGCGTCGTCGGCGCCCACAGCCAGCCGACGAGCAGGATCGCCGTGAGCTTCCAGCGTCTGTCCGTGACGCGCACGATCCAGCGCGCGAGGAACGTGCGCGCGTGTCGCGCGGCGGCGTGCGTCCGCCGCCATGCGCCGCGGACGATGCCGGGGATGCGGGCGGGGCGACGCCCGTCACCGGTGTCGGCGGTCGTGTCGATCCGCCTTCGCCGCCATGTCCGCGGCATCAGCCGTCGCGGCGTCGGCGTGCCGTCAGGATCGGTCGTCCAGCCGAACAATGGCTGGTGGCGCGCCTTGCGCACCAGGCCCGCGATGATGAGCAGGTAGACGACGAACGCGGCGATGCCGTAGCCCGCGTTCACCCATCCGAAGTTCGCGATCGACGAATCGGCCCAATACAGCGGGCCGACCGCCGTGCACCACGCCAGCCACAGGCACGCCGCCACCGCCAGCGCCCAACGCGCCGCGGCGCCGATACGGGCGATGCCGCCCGTCGTCGCAGTTGCCGTTGCTTTGGCTGCGGTCGGGGCCGGCGCGACGTCCGGTGACGGGGACGTGTCCGGCGTTGCGGTCAGGGCATGGGTATGCGGGATGGAGGCATCGGTCATGCCCGCCATTCTACTTGTTCGACTGTTCGTCACTTTCGGGTCACCCGCGCATCGCGTTCCCGGGTGTATCCTGAAACCAGAACAGCGATGACAGGCTGTTTGCGACACGCCGAGGGAACCGTGTGATTGCAACGGTTTCCGGTTTTGTTATGCCCTCGTGTTTGCCAAAACGCGGATGAGTGGCTATGGTTATCACTTGCTGCCGTTCGGTTGCGGAAAACTCCTGATGAAGTTTCTGTGGATCGAATGTGTGTGGTGGTTTGAGAACTCAAGAGTGTGTTTGTACTACTTCTTTATAGTCAATGATTGCCAGTCCGCTGCAGGC
>NZ_PEBH01000006.1 GCF_008698235.1 Bifidobacterium rousetti | reverse complement strand
GTGGAAGCCCCGCGAGGGGTGGAGCCGACCGGTACTAACGGGGAAAAGGCAATCACACAACCCCCTCTTTTCGGGGGAGCATCCGCACACTGCGCGAACCGCCCATGCGACACTGAACGGCATGGAACGGGTCACGGAACGTCAACATCTCGCGTCCGCCGTCCGGTCCCCGGACCGCCACGGTCCCATCCCCCACCCGTTGGTGGGATGTTTAATTGAAGATTTGCGGCGACCATAGCCAAGGTGAGACGCCCGGTCCCATTCCGAACCCGGAAGCTAAGGCCTTGCACGGCGATGGTACTGCACCCGAGAGGATGTGGGAGAGTAGCACGTCGCCGCTACACACGTAACCGAATCCCCGGCAGGACAACACAGTCCCCGGGGATCCGTTGTTTTCCGGACCTGGGAGGATCCGACCCCGGTAATAACGGCCGGGAGCACGTTCGGCCGGACACTCCCGGGGAACTTCCGGGGAAACGTACGCTTACGGTCGGTAGGAGTACGTTCCTCCGGGTATTCCCGGGAGGCTTCCGGACAACCGTACTCCTACGGTTGGTAGGAGTATGGTTGGCCGGAAACGGGTTGAAAACACCCGGAGGAACGTACGTTTACGGTCGGTAGGAGTACGTTTCACCGGAAGGCCACTGAAAACATCCGGGGAAACGTACGCCGATGGTTCCCTACTGACGGTTCCCCACTACCGGATGGTTCCCCTATTAACGGGGTTGTGTTTCTACGGGTTGGGAACCACAGTAACCCCTGTGTTCCGTGTACGGTACGGAACGTGCCTATCCCGGTTTGTTTGGTTATCCCCTCACGGTGATATCGATACCATAAATGGTGTCTTGTGTTGATGGGACAGATACACGACAGATACACGAGTATGGGTGGTGAAGGATATGGGCACGGATGACATGGATAATGTAGCTCGTAAGGACATGGGACTTCCCTATCACTACGACGATCCGGCCATCATGGACGGACAACTCGAATGGCAGAACAAGCTGTGGGAGTACAACCAGACCAAGCCCACAGAGCAGGATCGTCGTTCTGAACTGCTCAAGGGCATGTGCGCCGAGGTCGGGGAGGGCGTGCACATCGAGGTCCCATTGCACGCGAACAACGGATGTCGCCGTGTCCACCTCGGCAAGGGGATCTACATCAACGCGTTCATGAGCATGATCGATGATGCCGAGATTTGGATCGGCGACTATGCGATGTTCGGCCCATCGGTCACCATCGCCACCGCCGGCCACCCGATCCTGCCGATCATGCGCGAACATCACTACACGTATGCGCTGCCCGTGCATATCGGCCGCAACGTATGGGTCGGATCCAACGTGAGTATCCTGCCCGGCGTCACCATCGGTGAAAACAGCGTGATTGGCGCGGGATCGGTCGTCACGCACGACATCCCCGCGAACGTCGTCGCCGTGGGCGTGCCGTGCAAAGTCGTGCGGCCGATCGGCGAGCACGATCGCGAATACTACTGGCACGACCGCCGTCTCGACGTGCATGAGTGAGTGAGCGGGGGAGACAGACATGAACGAGCTCGACAAGTGCATGGCCGGGGAGATCTACGACTGCCACGACGCCATATTCCTCAACTACAAGAACACTGCCAGGCGACTATTGGGCGAGTACAATCGACTGCCCTACGACGCGAAGGTGCGCAAACGCGAGATACTCGAATCGTTGTTCGGTCAGATCGGGGAGAACGTGTCGGTCGGATTGCCGTTCATCTGCGACTACGGGCGGAACATCCGTATCGGCAGCAACGTGTCGGTCAACATGAACTGCACGTTCGTGGACTGCAACACGATCGACATCGGATCGGACACGTTGATCGCGTCGAACGTGCAACTGTACACGGCCACGCATCCGGTGGAGCTCGCGGACCGTCTCGTCGAAGGATGGAAGCCGGGTGACTCGCATTACCGCTGGAACACGTACGCCAAGCCGATCCATATCGGCCGCGGCTGTTGGCTGGGCGGCGGCGTCATCGTGCTTCCGGGAGTATCCATCGGCGACGGCACGGTGATCGGCGCGGGATCGGTCGTCACGCATGACATCCCCGCGAACGTGGTCGCCGTCGGCAATCCCTGCTGCGTATTGCGTCCGATCAACGGCTCCGATCATCCCTTAGCCTGACGAGACGCCGCGCCAACGACTCGATGACGAATACGGCGGGCAACTGACTGGTCGCGTTGTAGCCGCCGTTGACTCGTTCGGACGACAATCCGGCGGCGAACGACCAGTCGCACATCGCAGCGAGTGTGCTGTCGGAGGCGTTCGTCAACGCGAGCAGCGTCGCGCCACGGGCGGCGAGCCCTTCCATCAGCTCCAGAAGTTTCGGCGTCTCGCCGCTTTCCGACACGGCGATGACCGCCATGGATCGTCTGGCGAACGTGGCGGTCGGATAGAACGCATCTGTCAGTCCGATGGCGAACAATCCCAGATTGGCGAACAGGCGTGCCCCGTAATCGGCGATCGTGCCGGATGAGCCCTCGCCGACGAACATGATCGGATCGGCATGCTCCAACAGTGAGGTCGCTTCGCCGAGCATGGCCTCGAATGCAGGGGAGTCGGCGCGTGAGAAGAACAATGACAATTCACCCAGATCGGCTTGGGGAACCGGGGTGATGACCGGTGCCGACGCCATTTCCCGTACCGTGGCCTTGAATGAATCGAATCCCTCGAACCCCATTTTCACGCACCAGCGCATGATGGTGGATGGGGATACGTACGTGGCGGCGGCCAGCTCGCGCACCGACATATACGCCACCGATTCCACATGCGTGGAGACGAAGCGGCATATCATAAGCTCGGTCCGGTTGCAGCGCGTCAACTGTTCGAAGGTGAACATGGGCTCCACTGTAGTACGGCGTCGTCGTCCGTTAGTTCGTCAGCTGGCTCGTCCGCCGTCGACACCTATCCGTCGTAGGTGTACGTTCCTCCGGGTGTTTCCATGGATCTTCCGGAAGAACGTACGCTTACTAGTCGTAGGTGTACGTTCCATCGGGTGTTTCCATGGATCTTCCGGAGGAACGTACGTTTACGGTCGGTAGGAGTACGTTTGGCCGGAAGTTACTCGGGAATATCCGGTCGAACGTACTCCTGACAGTTGTATGTCGTGTATGTCAGAAGGTTACTTCAGGCTACTTCTCCAGATGGAAGCCTTGGGCCGCGGCCTTGTCCAACAACGACTTGTCATTCACGTCCTGGGTGCTGACCTTGGCGATCTGGTCGCTGAAGGCGTCGACCGGGCGATCGGTGTTGCGCAGGTCGTAGTACTGGTGCACGGTCTCGTCGAATTCCTCGAGGCCGTCCAATGAGGCCGACTCGCCAGCCGTCGGGTACTGGTTCTCGAAGAACTGCATCGTGCGCGGCATGCGGGGCTTCAACGCCGGCTCCTGATCGGGCTTGCCGATCGCGAGGCCCAATACCGGGTACGTGTACTTCGGCAGGTGGCACAGCTTGATCAGTTCCGGAATGTCGTTGAGTAATGAGCCGAGGATCACGCAGCCGAGGCCGAGCGAGTACGCGGCGGTCTCCATCGCGTGCAGGGCCAGAACGGCGTCGTTCTGCGCCTGCGTGAAACGGTAGCTCGACGCGAGACCCCAGTCGGGGGAGTCCGTATCGACGCCCTTACGTCCGGCGATGCGCGCGTTGCGCTGCTCGTCGAGGATGAACAGGTACAGCAGCGGCGCCTCCGCGATGTACGGCTGGTGTCCGATCTCGGCGAACTTCGCCTTGATGTCCGGATCGGTGATGCGGATCGCGGACCAGTCGTTGAGGTACTGGCTGGAGGCGGCGTGCTGGGCGACGGTCTCCAATACGGCGCGGGTGTCGTCGTCGATCGGATCGGCCTTGAACTTGCGAATGGAACGACGGTTGAGCAGCGTGGCGACCGTCTCGTTGACGGCGGCAACATCATCAGCATGTGTAGTCATACGGCCATTATCGCAGTCTTGCGCAGAGTGAGGAAGGGTGATTCCGCTGTGGGCGGCATGCGTCTGGTTGCCGCGGCAACTACCCCTCAGTCCCGCTTCGCGGGCCAGCTCCCCTGACAAGGGGAGCCAGGGAAGTTGGGACGCGCCGCGCGCGGTTTTTGTTGGCTCGCCTGTCGGTTCGCACGTTGCCTGCAAACAGCTCCGCTGTTTGCTTCACAGCAACGGTCCGCCAGAGGGGGCCAAGTGTGAGTTGGGATGACGTCGTTTACTTGTTGGACATCAATGAGACGTGGAGGAAACATCAGGGCAACGGCGGGGAAAGCGTGGGGTGCGATGCTGAACCCCACAAGCGTTCAAGGTGGTGCGCGGGGCGGCGCCCATCGGTCGCGGTCCCACGCGGCATCGCATGACACGACAACACGTTGTCAATCGAACGTGAACGTCAATCACGTCGTACACGTCGTACGCAAAGAGAGGGACCGTATGACTACATCACGTGCCAGGAAGATAGGTGCCAGGCTCGGGGCCGCCGCGTGCGTCCTCGCGGCCGTGCTGTCCACCGCCGGCTGCGGCTGGGGTCGGACCGTCGCCGAGAAGGAGGCCGCCGAAGCGGCCGGCAACAGCGGTTCGTCGGACGCCGCGTCGTGCGTCGACACGTCGGGCAGCACCATCAAGGTCGGATTCGTCAACTCGCTGTCCGGCACGATGGCGATCTCCGAACAGACCGTCTCCGACTCGCTGCACATGGCGGTCGACGAGATCAACGCGAAGGGCGGCGTGCTCGGCAAGAAGATCGAGGTCGTCCAGCAGGACGGCAAGTCCGAGCCGGCCGTGTTCGCCGAGAAGGCGAAGACCCTGATCGAGAAGGAGTGCGTGGCCGCGGTGTTCGGCGGCTGGACCTCCTCCTCGCGCAAGGCCATGCTGCCGGTGTTCGAGGCCGACAACGCGCTGCTGTTCTACCCGCTGCAGTACGAGGGCATGGAGGCGAGTCCGAACATCTTCTACTCCGGCGCCGCCCCGAACCAGCAGATCGTGCCCGCCCTCGACTACCTGAAGGAGCAGGGATACAAGAAGCTGTTCCTCGTCGGCTCCGACTACGTGTTCCCGCAGACCGCGAACCGCGTCGTCAAGGCGTACGCGGAGGGCAACGGCATGCAGGTCGTCGGCGAGGAGTACACCCCGATGGGCTCGACCGACTTCACCACCATCGTCAACAAGCTCAAGTTCTCCGGCGCCGACGCGGTCGTCAACACCCTGAACGGCGACTCCAACGTCGCGTTCTTCAAGGAGTACAAGGCGTCCGGCCTCAAGGCCGACACCGTGCCGGTCATCTCGATGTCCATCGCTGAGGAGGAGGTCTCCGCGATCGGCGTCGACAACGTCAAGGACCAGCTGACCGCCTGGAACTACTACCAGACGCTCGACAACGCGCAGAACAAGACGTTCGTGAAGAACTTCAAGGCCAAGTACGGGCAGAACCGCCCGACCTCCGACCCGATGGAGTCCTCGTACACCTCCGTCTACCTGTGGAAGGGCATGGTCGAGAAGGCCAAGTCGTTCGACGTGGACAAGGTCAAGGCCGCGGCCGACGGCGTCACGTTTGACGCGCCCGAGGGCGAGGTCAAGGTCGACGGCGAGAACCACCACATCTACAAGACCTCGTACATCGGCAAGATCGGCTCCGACAAGCTCATCCACACCGTGTGGAAGTCCGACGGCCCGATCCAGCCGGACCCGTACCTGAAGACCTACGACTGGGCGAAGAGCCTGAGCGCGAGCGTCGAAGACTCCGGCTCGAGCAACTGACGAGAGAGAAGGACACGAAACAATGGATATGCTATTTCCTCAGATCGTGGCGGGTCTGTCCAACGGATCGATCCTGCTGCTCGCCGCGCTTGGCCTGTCGCTGACCTTCGGCCAGATGGGCGTCATCAACAACGCCCACGGCGAGTTCATGATGGCCGGCGCGTACACCGCGTACGTGATGAGCACGGTCATCGGCAACAAGGCCGTCTCGCTGGGCGTCGCGCTCGTCGTCGGCTTCGTCGTGGCCGGCCTGTTGGGCCTCCTGCTCGACGTGCTGTTGCTCGAACGCATGCGCAATCGCCCGCTCGACACCCTGTTGGTCACGTTCGGCGTATCGCTGGTCCTCCAGCAGCTGGCGCGTGACATCTTCGGTGCGACTCCGGTCTACGCCTCCGCGCCCGACGCGCTGACCAACCCGGTCACGGTGTTCGGCTACAGCTTCTCCGCCGGACGACTGTTCATCTTCATCCTGTCGATCGTGTGCGTGGCCGCGCTGTACGCGGTGCTGAAGCTCACGCCGCTCGGCCGCCAGATCCGCGCGACCTCCGAGAACCGCGATCTCGCCGAGGTGTCCGGCATCTCCACGAAGAAGGTCGACCATGTGACGTTCTTCCTCGGCTCCGGCATCGCCGGCATCGCGGGCGTGGCGTTGAGCCTGCTTAACTCGATCAGCTTCAACTTCGGCACCACGTTCATCGTGCAGGCGTTCCTCGTGGTCGTCGCCGGCGGCGTCGGCCAGCTCAAGGGCGCGGTCATCGCCTCCTTCGTGCTGGGCCTGTGCCAGTCCGCGATCGAGCTGCCGACCTCCGCGTCGATCGGTCAGATGGCCATCTTCCTGATCGTCGTGATCTTCCTGCAGTTCCGCCCGCAGGGACTGGTCTCCATCCGTTCGAGGAACCTCGCGTGAATCGCGTGAGCGTGAAGAGAGGGAACAAACAATGAACGCTACTGGTTTCGGTGATTTCTACATCAAATACAAGCCATGGATCGGCGTGGTCGTCGCCATTGCGCTGATCTTCCTCGCGCCCGCGATGATGAGCGTGTACAGCCTCGGACTCCTGTCGAAGTACCTGTGCTACGCGATGGTCGCCATCGGCATCGGACTGGCGTGGGGCCAGGGCGGCATGCTGACGCTCGGCCAGGGACTGTTCTTCGGCCTCGGCGCGTACGTGATGGCTATCCACATGAAACTCGAGGACATCGGCCCCGGCCAGGTGCCCGACTTCATGGCCCAGTACGGCATCACGCAGGTGCCCGGTTTCTGGGAGCTGTTCCGCAACCCGGTGATCGCCGTGATCGGCGTGGCCGCGGTTCCGGGCGCGATCGCCGCGATCCTCGGCCTTGCGGTGTTCGGCCGCGGCGTCAGGGGCGCGTACTTCGCGATCCTGTCGCAGGCGCTGGTCGCCGCGTTCTCGGTGCTGCTCATCGGCCAGTCCAAGACGACCGGCGGCACCAACGGCCTCAACGACTTCAAGGGCTTCTTCGGCTACGATCTGACCGACCCGGCCAACAAGCGTATGATCTACTACATCTGCGCGTTCCTGACGCTGGCCATGGTGCTCATCGTCTACTGGATCCGCCGCTCGTTCATGGGCAATCTGATCATCGGCGTGCGCGATCAGGAGAACCGCATGAAGTTCCTCGGCTACAACCCCGCGTCGATCAAGGTGTTCGCGTTCTCGATGGCCGCCATGTTCGCCGGCGTCGGCGGCGCGATGTTCGTGCCGGTCGTCGGCATCATCTCGCCGTCCGACATCGGTGTGACGCCGTCCATCCTGATGCTCGCCGGCGTGGTCATTGGCGGACGCACCACGTTGCTCGGCCCGCTGGTCGGCACGCTGATCATCCGCTTCGCCGAGACGCAGCTCTCCGAGGCGTACCCGTCCGCGTGGACGTACCTCGAGGGCCTGATCTTCATCCTGGTCATCGCGTTCGTGCCGATGGGCCTGGGACAGTTCAAGGGCGTGTGGCCGTGGATCAAGGACAAGCTGGGACTCGGCGGCGCCGGGGCGGTCGGCGCGGCCGGGGCTACCGGTGCGTCCGGTGAATCGGCGACGCCCGTCACATCCGCAACGCCCGCGACGGTGAACGCATGAGTAACGCATGAGTGAGGAGAGGAACATGAGCTCGAACCCTACGACTACCCCGGTGGCGCCGTCCACCCCCGCCTCGAAGGAGGATCTGGAGCAGCTGCGCGCCGAAATGGTGCAGATGCGCGACGAGGCCAAGCGCATGCGCGACGAGGCCGCGGCGATGAAGGCCGAGATCGTCGAGGAACGCACCCGGCTGCACGACCAGCTTGCGGTGCTCGACGATCGCGGCGGCCAGTGGAACGACTATCTGGAGGTCAAGGGTCTCCACGTCGAATTCGACGGATTCGTCGCGGTGAAGAACCTCGACCTGACCGTCGAACACGGCGACCTGCGATTCCTCATCGGCCCGAACGGCGCCGGCAAGACCACGATCATCGACGCGATCACCGGCCTTGTGCCGGCCAGCGGCTCCGCGAAGTTCCGCGGCGAGGAACTGCTGGGCAGGAAGCCGAACGACATCGTCAAACTCGGTGTCGGACGCACGTTCCAGACGGCGTCGGTCGTCGAGGAGCTGTCCGTGCTGGAGAACCTGCAGCTCGCCGAAGGCTTCCGCAAGAAGGGCCGCGACCTGTTCCGCACGGTCAGCGGCGTCTCGCAGAACATCGAGTACATGCTCGACGTGTGCAACCTGACCGGCGACATGAACACGCCCGCCGGCATCCTGCCGCACGGCAAGAAGCAGTGGCTGGAAATCGGCATGCTGCTCGTGCAGGACGCGCACCTGCTCCTGCTCGACGAACCGGTCGCCGGCATGACGCCCGCCGAGCGCGTGCAGACCGGCGAGCTGCTCAAACGATGCAGCAGGAATCGCACGGTCATCATCGTCGAGCACGACATGGAGTTCATGCGCCAGTTCGCCGACTCCGTCACCGTGCTCAATCAGGGTGAGATCCTCGCCGAAGGCTCGGTCGAGGAGATCCAGAACAACGAGGAAGTCGTGAACATCTACCTGGGCGGAGGCGATCGGTGATGGCAATGCTGGAAGTGAAGGACCTCAACACCGGATACGGCAAGGTGACGGTCGTCAACGACATCAGCTTCGACGTGGCGGCGGGCCAGTGGGTCAGCATCGTCGGCAACAACGGCGCGGGCAAGACCACGCTGCTCAAGGCGCTGCTGGGCCTCTTGCCGGTCACGTCCGGGTCGATCACGTTCGACGGCGACGACATCACCAAGGTCGCGCCGAACCAGCGCATCCGACGCGGCATGGCGTTCGTGCCGCAGGGGCAGCAGTCGTTCGGCACGATGACCGTCGACGAGAACCTGCATGTGGTCGCCGACCGGTACGGCGCCGAGGCGAAGGCGCGTTACGACGAGGCCGTGGAGATGTTCCCGATTCTCAAGGAGTTCGCCTCACGCCGCGCCGGACTGCTCTCCGGCGGCCAGCGACAGCAGCTGTCGATCGCACGCGCGTTGATCACCCGGCCGAAGCTCATGATCCTCGACGAGCCGACCGAGGGCATCCAGCCGAACATCGTCGCGGAGATCCAGAAGGCGATCCGTACGATGGCCGAGCAGAAAGGTATCGGCGTGGTCCTGGTCGAGCAGAAGGTGCAGTTCGCGGTCGAGCGCGCGGACCGCTACTACGTGCTCGCGTCGGGGCGGTTCATCGCCAGCGGCGAGGGCGGCGCCGACCAGGTCGAGGCGGCGAAGGAGGCCATGCGCGTGTGAGCCCCGCGCGTGGGGCGCGGGCGGTGTCGGGCGCCGGTCAGCGTTGTTTGCCGACGACCCACGGCGCGGTCGAGCGGACGTGCGGCAGCATCATCGCGATGACCGTCACGAGGCAGCCGATCATCACCATCAGGATCACATCCTCGTGACCGCGCGTCTGCAGCAGCGCGCCGGTCAGCGCGCCGAGCGCCAGCGCGACCATCACCACCGCGCGACGGCCCAGCTTCGACTGCTCGTGGCCGTGGGCGGAGGTGTCCGCGACGACGCCGGTCAGCGTCATCGTCAGAACCGTGGTGGGCAGATCCGGAACCGACAGCTTGCGGGCCGTCGAGTTCTGGATGCCCATCGCTGGGGCGAGCAGCACGATCAGCAGGATGATGTGCAGATCGATGTGATTCGCGGTGGGGAAGTTGAGGCTCGGGCCGGATTGGGTGCCTTGGGCGGCCGCTGGCATCGACGAGGTGTTCCCGACGGCCGTCCCGCCCATCGCCGGCTCCGGCGCGAACTGATTGAGCAAATAGATCCCGACCAACGCGGCGATCACGAACAGCGCCTGGACGCCGGTGGAGACCAGCAGATGCCGTGCGCGATGGTGGCCGAAATAGTGGATGATGCGCCCGCCGATCAGCGCGCCGACCATGAACGCGGCCAACGTCAGCGCCGACGTCCACCAGACGAACCCCTGCGCGTGGGCGATCGAGAATCCCAGAAACACGATGTTGCCGGTCACGTTCGCCACGAACACATGCCCCAATGCGAGGTAACTCAGCGCATCCACCAGTCCGGCGACGAACGTCAGGATCACCAGCGCGGGGGAGAGCAGACCGTAACGGTCGTCCTTGCGGGGGATCAGCGTGCGTCCGGCTTCGGCGAGATGCGATGTCATGGTTGGGCGGGATTCCTTCGTACGGTAAGTGGGGGACTGATCGAAAAGACCACACATACCGTACTCGGAGTCATGGGCAGCGGCGTCGCCGGGCATGAGGTGCATGGCGCGGCGTACGGTTTCGGAGGTTATACGGGGAGGGACCACGATCAACGTACGCTGAATGGCGATGGGCGTACGTTGACTGTGGGCATAACAGGAAGATCACCCGTTTTCGTACGCCTACTCGTAGTGAGCGTACGAAAACGGGTGATCCGATGGGCATCCTCTCGACGTACGTACGCTGGGCGGGAGTCAGCGTACGTTCATCGGGATTATGTACGTTCCTTGGGGGATTAGGCCGGGTTGTGGTCGAGGTGGGACCCGGGGTTAGCCAGTGTTCAGCCGCGGTTGTCGAACATCTGCAGCAGCATCTTGCTGGGTTCGAGCGCGTAGACGGTGTGCGGCAGACGTGCGCTCAGGTAGACGATGCCTCCGGGGGTGAGTTCGACCTCGCGCTCGCCGCCGCCGATGCGCAGTCGGCCTTCGAGCACCTGAATCGTCACGGGCATGGCCGCGGTGTGCTCGCTCAGCGCCTGATCCTTGTCGAAGGCGAAGAGCACGGCGCGCAGTCCGTCCTCCCTCAGCACCGTTCGTGAGACGGTGGCCTCCTCCTGGATGTCGATCAACGAGGCGAGATCGGCGACATGGCCCAGATGCGGGTCGACGGCGATGGCGTGGCCCTCGGCGTCGCGCCTGCACTTGCAGTGCTGGCCGTCGCCTCGCTTGCAGGCGTTCTGCCCGGTTTCCTCTTGCTGCTTGATGTCATCAGCCATGATGTGCTCCTTTGTACAGTGTGATTCTGATGTGATCCTATGTCACGCCTCGGGCTTGCGTACCACGAAGGCGATGCCGGTGAGCTCGTCGCGATACCTGTCGAACGTGGATTTCATATCGAGCACGCGGGCGCGGATGTCCTTGTTCCCCAGCACATTGCGCATGATGCGCAGCACGCCGCCGATTCCCTCGTCGGCGAGATTGCGCCTCATATCCAGCAGGGCCATCGGCTCCCTGCCGCTCCACAGGACCTCGAATCCCGCGGATTCGAGCAGTTCACGCCATTCGGCCTCGGTGAGCGGACGCGCGTTCACCTTGATGCTGCGGGCCAGTGCCTTGCGGATCTCGTCCTTGACGGAGTCGTCCAGATCATCCGGCTGCAGTCCGAGCTCGTGGATCGAGTAGGTGCCTCCGGCGCGCAGCAGTCGGAACGCCTCGTCGAGGATCGCCCGCTTGCCGCGATCGCTCTGCATCGTGAGCATGGCCTCGCCGATCACCACGTCGGCGCTGCCCGTGTCGAGTCCGGTGTCGGCGGCGTCGCGCAGGACGCAGCTCGCGGGGATGGCGTGCTGTCCGGACAGTCCTGCCTGTCCCGCTGTCAGCCGGGTAATGATGTCCACGACCTGCGGATCGCGGTCCACGCCGCGATAGCTCTTCGGCCCCTGAGCCAGAATCGCCCTAGTGGTCAGGCCGAGCCCCGGCGCGAACTCGACGACGTCCTTGCCGGCGAGTTCGGCGTGGGCGAGCATACGTTCGGTGAGTTTCCTGCCGCCGGGGCGCAGCACGCGCTTGCCGATGCGGGCCAGCAGCCAGTGGCCCTGCAAGTGCGCGGGATCGCGATCGGATTGGGGCAGCGGAAGGGCGTTGGTATCGGTCATGAGTCGCGATGCTATCGGTCTCGGCCGCGCGGCACAAGAGTTTCGCAGGAAAAGACGATGAAAGACCACACCAAGCAAAGCGGATGCTGCGGATGCTGCGGATGCCAAGGCCGCAAGGGGAGCGGCCGTCAGGCCGCGAGCCTGGTTTTGTAGTCCTCACCCCAGTTCCATAGGGCGTCGATGACAGTTTTGAGGCTGCGGCCGGTGTCGGTCAACGAGTATTCGACGCGCGGCGGCACCTCCGCGTAGACCTCGCGATGCACCAGGCCATCGGCCTCCATCTGACGCAGGTTCGAGGTGAGCACTTTCTGCGAGATGTGTCCGATCGATCGGCGCAGCTCGCTGAAGCGCTTGGTGCCATCCAGAAGATCGCGGACAATCAGGATTTTCCACTTATCGGAGATCAGCGTGAGCGTCGTCTCCACGGGACACGCCGGGAGCGTGTTGACATCGACCATGATCGGACCTTCCTGAATCGTTGGAATCGCGCAATAGTTCCTTTTAGGTAACTATAGCACTTTATAGTGTCTTCTTCCTTTTTGGACTGTACTTCAATATCGTGAAGCATGTCAACGCGATACAACGGTCTGACGGCGCAACGGATACCCGCGAATGGCGGTTACCGATGACGAACGCGGCGGAAGGCCGTCGCGTCGAGAAACGTCAATGACCAGCCGGATCGAACGAATCAATCCGGATCGGACAGCGAACACAAGGAGTACAACATGGCCAAGCACATCGCAGTCATCGCCGCCAACGGCAAGTCCGGAAGCGCCATCGTCAAGGAGGCCATCGATCGCGGATTCGACGTGACCGCCATCGTCCGCAGCGAGAACAGGACCGCCGCCCAGCACGTCCTGTCCAAGGATTTGTTCGACCTGACCGCGGCCGATCTGGCCGGCTTCGACGCGGTCGTCGACGCGTTCGGCACATGGGCGCCGGACATGCTGCACCAGCATTCCACGTCGCTCCAGCACCTGGCCGACATCCTCTCCGGAACCGACACCCGCCTGATCGTGGTCGGCGGCGCCGGCAGCCTGTACCTCGACGCCGCGCACACGCTGCAGCTGAGCCAATCCGAGGGATTCCCGCCCGAGTTCAAGCCGCTCGCCACCGCGATGGGCGAATCGCTCGCCGAACTGCGCAAGCGCTCCGACGTGAAGTGGACGTACGTCTCGCCGGCCGCCGACTTCCGCGCCGACGGCCCGCGCACCGGCGAGTACGCGCTCGCCGGCGAGGAGTTCACCACGAACGCGGACGGCGAAAGCGCGATCAGCTACGCCGACTACGCCATCGCCATCGTCGACGAGCTGTCCAAGGCGCCCGCCGACGCGCACATCGGCGAGCGCATCTCCGTGCGCTGGTAATGCCGTCGGCTTCGACGGCTTGTGATTCATGGGACCGTACGACACATTTGTGCTCGTCCGGTCCCATTCCTGTGATGATTGATCGTTCTTGTGGTGTCTGATCGCTACCGGATGCCGGTCAGGTGCCCCCAGCCGGCGATGTGCTTGAGGGTGAGCAGCCTGCGCTCCTCCGGGGTGTTGGTCTCGTCGTAGGCAGGGCAGTGTTCCAGATGGCCGAGCTGCCGGGACAGCTGCAGGGCGTAGTGGCGCATGCAGTAGTACCGCTTGTGATTGGCATGGCAGTTCGGGTCATCGCAGAACGAGATGATGTAATAGGAGGCTACCTCGTCACAGATCCCCTCGTCCCATTCGCAGTCATGCTCCTCGCCGCCCCCATCGTCATAGAGGTCGTCGAAGCCGCCGCCGTCCATCTCGAGGTCCGGCTGCGCCTGTTCGGTGTTGATCGTCGTCATGGTCATAATGGTGGTTCTCCTTGCTCTTGTTGCTTACCTTGTCTTGCTGTTTCCTGATGCTTCCGGCATCACTGCTAGCTTTCCTGATTCCACACGGTTCGCGGATCGATGCCAAGATCGACGAAGCGCTTGAGCTCGGCCTCATCTTTGGCGATGTCGGCCAGGATCTGCGGCTCGTCATTGGGATCATTGTCGTAGTACCTCGAGTACACCAAGTGATCAATCAGCCATTTGGTCCCGTCGTAGACATTGAGGTAATTGGACCTGCCTTCTCCGAACGCTCGCCATACGATGACGGAATTGTCGGTCACAGGCAGCACCCAGCCGGTGACCTCGTCCCAGATGCCGAACACGTCGGATGCATCCGCATCGTCAGTGGTGAATGCATGGTTCTTCACGGCTTCGTCGTAGTTGAATCCACCGTGGATGATGAAATCGTCGTCGGAGCGCAGCTCAGGCACCGGCTTGCCGCCTTCGGTCTTGAACCCGGCATACAGCATGAAGGTGTTGTCGGAGAATCTGGCAATATCCTTGGCCCGGGCGGGAATCCAGTAGCCCTGCTCGGGGATGTGGTACATGATGCCTTCCGGAGTGGATTCACGCATCAGGGGGACCCCATTGAGGATCGTCCTGGTTTCGGGAATCCAAGTGGGATCACCATAGTTGCGGAAGCGCAGCACGGTGAGCTTCATGGTCTTGAAGTCCCATTCATCAATGGCTTCCTGCAACTCCTGTGCGGTGGTGGACTGGCTCATCTGGATCGTACCGCAGTAGGCGCGGCTGCCCTGAGTCAGATAGCTCTGGAAATCCGCTTCAAACTGCACATATGAGGCCCAGTCTATGCACTCTGTGTCGTCTGTGTCGTCGGTGTTGTCGGAGGTGGGCTGGATCTGGATCTCCTCCTCGGTGAGGTCGTGAATATCGTTGACGTCGTTCTTCATAAGCGTCCCTTTCCTTTCTTCGTTGCTTCTTGTTCTCGTTTCTTGCATCTATCAACCGGACAATCGGACCGGATAGTCGGACCGGACAATCGGACGGCTCGCGGGGTCGCCCTGAGCCATCCGACTGCCCGGTTGCTCGTCCTGTTGCCCGGCGGATGGTCCGGCTGATGGTCCGGTGGATGGTCCGTGACCACGAATGGGTCAGCGGCCCTGTCCCATAAGCCATTCGGCGGTCTGGCGTTGGACGGCCTCGTCGGTGACGCCCCAGTCGGCGACGACCTTCATCTCCTCCTCCACGTTCCTGCTGATCGCGAATTCGGGCAGGTACTTGCGGGTGAGCGGGCTCTTCGGATCGATCACATGGGAAGCCTGATACAGGTCCTCCAGCTCGAAGCCTCCCATGTTGTACAGGCGTGCGGTGAGTTCCTCGTCGGAGCAGGCGGACCAGGGGGCGTCGGCCGGTACGTCCTCACCTTCATCGGCGATGGCTCCGCCCTCCCCGAACACCTTGTTGCGGATGGCTGTGAGGTTCTGGTGCGTGCCGTCCTCATCCCAGAACGGGTCGGGATTGTCATCGGTCCACGGCACTCCGTTCTCGTCTTCCTCAAGGAAGTAATCGAACAGCATGGGGATGCGGATGAGTCGGTAGCCGGGCTTGAGAACACGCTTGCCGATCTCCCACGCGTCCTCGTCCTGCCAGTTCCACTCGTCGTACTCGTCCTCGATGTCGTCATCCAACTTGCTGGTGGCCTGCACAAATTCCTCGCGCAGCACGCCGGTGCCGGCGAATGCCGTGCTCAGAGGCGTGTAGTCGTTCTCCTCCGCATTCAGGGATTCCATGGTAAGAGCACGGGCGGGATCATAGGTCCACGCTGTTTCTCCGTCGCCGGGGGAGACCACCACGGCCCTATAGCCCGCCACGTAACGCAGGTCGCTCATCCGCTGCACCGCGTACTGGTATCCGCCGAAATCGTTGATGTCCATAATCGTTGTCCTCTCTCGTTCGCTGACACCTGTATTAACCGGACAAACGGGGCGGGGGTAGCGATGCGGCTCAGGCTCGGGCTGGCCTGCGTGTGGGCATCGTGTGTGTGGTGCGATGTTCGCCTGTTTCGGGGGACTCAGCGCGGAAAACCGGGGTGTTTGCGTTGAGCCCCCCGGATTTGCGGGACTCGGCGTGGTTGCGGGTGATTTCGCCGTTGAGTCCCGCGGCTTGGCCGCTGGCCCTGCGGCCGCCCGTTGGTCATGGATTGGAAATCATTGGAATTCCGCCGTTTCGCGGCGGCGCTGGCTGGTCGTCTTCGGTCCGATGTTGGTGTGGACGGGTGTGGTCGTGGGACGCAGCGTGAGAATCGCGGGGAATCGCGCTGAGTCCCCCGGATTCGTGGGATTCAGGGCCGGAATCGGCTTTTGTCGTGCTGAGTCTCGCGCAGTCCCTCGCAGACGGATGAGACGGACCATAGGAGAGTGCGCGAATCGGCGGGGCGGGCTTGGAACCCTTGAAATTCTGCCGTTTCGGTAATGAAAAAGCCGAGATTCCTCGGTTCTTGGAAGTCTCGCATTGCTGTGGGCCTGTGTGCGGCACGGATTGCCGGAAGGTGGCGTGGTTTGCGATGACGGTTGGACGGGCTGTCTTCTTGGTCGCGCCGGGACGGGGCTCCTGTGCTGGTGCTGGTTTTGGTGGGAACGTTGACGTGAGTATGAAATCATACTATTCTACGAGTATGATTTCATACTCGAAATGTGGGCGGAAGGCGTGATCATGGAATTCAGGCAGAACGAAACCTTGCGGGAGTTCGATCGGCTGAACCGGCAGATCGATGGGCTTTACCATGAAATAGCCGTCGCGCGCGGGCTGTCCGACAGCGCATACGGCATCCTGCAGGCGATGCTGGTCTTGGGGGAGGGGTGTACCCAGACCGCCGTGTGTCGGTATGCGTGCCTGAACAAGCAGACGGTGAACTCGTCCGTCAGAAGGATGATCCAGGATGGACTGATTGAACTACGCCAAGGCGAAGGTCGGGAGATGCGCATGCATCTGACCGCGCAGGGGAAACGCGTGATGCGCGAGCGGGTGCTGCCGGTCGAACGCGCCGAAAGCGAGGTGTTCGACGAGATGCCGGTCGAGGACCAGCATGCGATACTGCGACTGGTGAACCGCTATCTTGATTCCTTCCGCCGCAAGATCGACGAGCTGGAGGCTGCGCGTTGACTCACCGGATGTTGAATACGATTGGGTTGGGAGTGCTCGGCATCGACCCCCTCACCGCGGTATACATGATGTCGATGAGGCTGCGAGGGGAGAGGAAGTCTCGCGTCGCATTGTTCTTCCTGTCTTTCGCGGTCTCCACGATTCTTGTCGGCACGGTGCTCGCGGCGTCGATGGGGGCCGCGGCGGCCGGTTTCCTGCAAAGCATCCTGCCTGATGACGGCAGTCGGTTCTGGGCGATCGCGGAATTCGCCGTATCTATCATCATCTTGGTATGGGTGGCGAAACGGGTCTTCGCTGGTCCCGGCCTCGAGAAGAAACAACCGCGTGAGACCGTCCGCGGCAGTGCGTTGGGACATATAGCCGTGGGCTTCGTGTTCGCGATTACCTCGTTTACCGACCCCACGTTCTACGCGGTGATGCTCATCGGCGGGGAATCGCGTAGCGTCGTCACGGCCGCGCTGCTGCTGACCCTATGGTTCGTGGTCAGTCAATGCCTGTCGATGGTCGTGTATATCGCCATCCAATGCAATCGTCTTGACGCGCTCGTCGCCAGACTGGACGAGTGGAAGGCGCGGAACCTGACGATGTTCAACCGCGTGCTGCATGGCGTGCTGATCGTTGTCGCCATCCTGCTGACCGCCGACGCGACAGCCTATTGGCTTACCGGTGGGTATCTCCTGTAATCGCCGCCGTGCGTTCGCCACTGCGTCAGTTCCCGCACCCCTATTCGGGCGATAAAATCCGGAAAACAAAAATGCCGGGGGACTCCCCGGCTCTTGGAAGTCTCACATTGCTGCGGACCTGTGTATGGGACATACTATCAGGGTCTTTACTGCTGATTGGGTTCGTCGCCTGCGTAGTTGATCATTTCCAGTTCCGGTCCCATGTCTTCGGTTTGCGTGTGGCCGGTTTCGTGGAATCCGATATGTCGGTAGAATCCTTGCGCGTTCGCATTGAATGCCATCACCCATAAGGCAATCCGATCGTTGCCGATCGCGTGTTTGCCGGCTTCGACCAGCATCCGTCCGACGCCTTTGCGGTGATGGGCGGTCAGTACATAGAGCGAGGCCAGTTCCGCTGCGTCGGGCCGGTTGATCGGCGGTCGTGGAGTGCGCAGCAGTTCCGCAAATCCGATTACCTGATTGCTGTCCAACGCCACCAACGTCGCTTGATTGCTGCTGTTCGCAGCGTTGCGCGTCAGTCTCAGTGCGAAATCAGGGGTGATCGCGTCCACGATTTCCTGCGGGATATGGCCTTGATTCAACTCATGCCATGTGCGTGATTGGACTTGTGCTTTCTGCTTAAACCACTGCGGTTCAATCGGAGCGATGCGAAGCGTCATGGGTTTCATTGTAGGCCCGGTGTTCGCCTGCTTCGTGGGGGATTCAGTGCGAGAAGTTGAGGTGGCTGCGTTGAGTCCCCCGGATTCGCGGGACTCAGGGTCGGAATCGGCTTTTGTCGTGCTGAGTCCCGCGCAGATGGCCGAGACGGGCCGTGACGGCATCGTCCGGGTCGGGACGCATGCACGTTCGTCATGTCGGCTGTGTCGTCGCAACATTGCTTTTCGCTGAATTCTGCACTGAATACACTGAATTCAGTTATTCTACACTTAATTCAGTGTAGAGTTCAGTGTACGAATAACAATGCGGCGGATTGGCGGCGATGATTGCCAATCGCACAGTTCCGCCGGTCTCCGCACGTACTCAAATCGTCGGGACTCCGGAAGTGCCGGTGATGCAGATCGATGTGCCGAAATCACGTAGTGTGGTCTCCACCAAATCGGGCAAGGTGCTGCGTCGCCGCATGAAGGTGGACGGTACTCCGGAAAGCGTGCCGATGTATCCGTATGAGATCGCCACACGCTTGTCCGATTTAGGTCGTTTGGATTTCTCGGCGCAACCGGTGCCGGACGCGACCCGTGACGATTTCGATCCTCTCGAGCGTGAACGTTTGCGCCGAATCATCGGTACCTACCAGTCCAGTGACCGCAATCTGCTGGAGCTCACCGACGAGGAGTTGGAGAAATCCCTGCAGTTGACGGTGACCGTCGACGGCAAGGCGATGCCGACTTTGACCGGATTGCTGTTGTTGGGCAAGGAGGAATCGTTGAAACGTTTCGTGCCGACCCATCGGGCTTCCTTCCAGGTCATGTCCGGTACGGACATCAAGGTCAATCAGGACTATGGCGGGCCGCTGCTGAGAACCATCGAGCAGATCAACGATATGTTCTCCCCTTGGAACCCGAGCGTCGAGATATCCGTCGGCCTGTTCTCTACGATGGTGCCGGAGTTCGACCATAGAGCGTTCCGCGAGGCGTTGGTGAATGCGTTCGGGCATCGTGACTATACCCTGCTCGGGCGTGTGCGCGTGCAATTGGACGATGCCGGACTGACTATCGCCAATCCCGGTGGATTCGTGGAAGGCATCAACATCCACAACCTACTTACCGCTGAGCCTCATGGACGTAATCCTTGTCTGATGGATGCGCTTAAGCGTACCGGACTGGCCGAGCGCACGGGACGTGGTATCGACCGCATCTACGAGGGATCGCTGCACTATGGCCGTCCGTTGCCTGATTACACGGCATCGAATGAGCGGAACGTATCCGTGTATCTGCAACGTAGTGCGCCCGACGTCGAATTCGTGCGAATGTTGGCCGAGGAACAGGAGCGCACGGGCAAGACGATGCCGGTCAATGGTTTGCTGATTCTGAACATGCTCAAGAACGAGCGGCGTTGCACCTTCGAAACCATGCGCAAGGAGCTCGATATGGGCGAGCAGCGTCTGCGTGCCATGCTTGGTCAGCTTGCGGAGTCGGGAATGATTGAGGGTTCCGGTAATGGCTCCCGCCGTGCCTACACCTTGGGTTCCAAGGTGTACAGGCGCACGGGCAAGACCATCGAATACGTGCGTCAGACGGATATCGACCGTGTGCGGTGGCCGGAACTCATCATGAAATTGGTTGCGGAGCAGAACGGCGTCACACGAGCGGATGTCATGGAGCTGCTGCATATCGACGCCAATCAGGCGTACTACCAGTTGTCCAAGCTTGTTAAGAGTGGGAGGCTGAAAGTCGTCGGCCGTGGCCGGTGGGTGCGCTATACGGGCATGTAGCAGTGTGCGACACGGGCTGTAGCGTCGGACGGTCGTCCACTGGTCAGTCCTTCCAGGACTGCGGGAGCACGGGTGTGCCGTCCTGGTCGCGTTTCGGATCGACGACCATGCTTTCGGGGACATCGATTACCGGATACCCTCTATCGTCCAATCCCTTGTACGTGATTCCGTTGGGTGCGACGTAGCCGGTTTCTGGCAACACCGGTTCCAAACTGGGCTGGAACAGCCAACGGCTTCCGTGCCCGTGCTGTATGTACATATGTGTAATTCTGGGCCCCTAACTTAATGATTTTGTGGAATTCCGCCGTTTTGGCAATGAAAAAGCCCTTTTCCTTTGGGCGGGAAAAGGGCGATGGCGGAGGATACGAGATTCGAACTCGTGAGGCTGTTACACCAACACGCTTTCCAAGCGTGCGCCATAGACCACTAGGCGAATCCTCCATGTGCGTATCTCGGCCCCTGAACAAGCAGGCTTCGAACACAACTCGTCATACAATACCAGCTTCTGAAAAAACTGCCACCGTACGGCGTGGCGCGTTGTGCCGCAACGGTTTTCGGCTTTCGGATTCATTGCTGACTGATCGGATTGATCGACGAGCTTGTGAAGGCATGGTGGCGGGGTGCGGTGACAGAGCGTAGTGACAAGGCACAGTGGCGGGGCGTAGTGAGAGAATAAGGCACATGACTGATGTGAAGAAGACGCCCAACACCATCGACCACACCATCGACCACCTCGCGATGGTCATCACCACGTACAAGCGCCAGAACCTGCTCGCCACCCTGTTCGAGTCGATCCTCGCGCTCGAGCAGGCCCCGTGGCGCGTCATCGTCGTGGACAACGAGCAGTCCGACGAGACGAAGTCCATGGTCGCCGATCTCGAGGCCAAGGCGAACGCGCAGTGGGGCAGGACCGTCGCCGACCGATCCGGCAACCAGTCGCGCGTCGTCTACGCGCCGCAGACCGAGAACCTCGGCGGCGCGGGCGGCTTCTCCGCGGGCGTCAAAAAGGCGTATCAGCTGGGCGCCGAATGGTTCTGGGTGATGGACGACGACGTCGCCGTCCTGCCTGACGGCATCGCCAAGCTCGCCCCCTGGACCCGTCGCCACGAGGTCATCCAGGGCTCCCGCTTCGACTACGACGGCGGCCCGTTCTACTGGCAGTACGACTTCCGCATCGGCCTCGGCATCCCGAATCCGATCGCCCCGGCCGCGTTCGGTCGCGCCGGATACCGCACGATGAACACGCTGTGCTTCGAGGGAGGCCTGTTCAACCGTCGCGTCGTCAAGGCGATCGGCCTGCCCGACCCGCGCTTCTTCATCTACTGGGACGACACGATCTACGGCTACCGCGCGAGCAAGGTCACCGCGCCGATCGTCATCCCCGACGTGGTCCTGCGCCGCACGCGCGAGATCGGCAACTGGGACATCGCCGGCGTGCGTCAGCTCAACTCCACGTCCGACATGAACCGCTACCACATCATGCGCAACCGCGGGTACATGGCCCGCTACTTCATGGTCTACGGCGATTATCGCCCGTTCCTCTTCGCGCTCGGCACCGCCGCGACCGCCGCGAAGGAGCTCATCCGACTCGTCATGGTCGACCGCGAGCACCTCAGGACCGGCGTCGTCCAGCTCGCGAAGGGCTGGTGGGATTCGCGCAAGCTCCTGCACGACCGGTCGTGGCGTCCGATGCCGGCCCCGCTGCCGGACACGCTCGATCTCGACGACTGATCCGGCCGGATCGGAGCCGCCCGTCACATGTCGATCAAGTCGATCAAGTTGATGAACACCGCCTCTGGTACGTCTATCCCCGCCCGTATCCGCCGCCTCGCCCCGCTCGTCGCCCTGCCCGCGTGCATGGCGATCGGCGTGCTGTTCGCGTTCGCCGTGGTCGTCGCGTGGTTCCCGAAGGGCTATGAGGCGTGGAACTACCCGCTCCACCAGATCGACGCGCCCGCCCACTACTACTTCATCCGACGCATCCTGGACCAGGGGATCGGCGCGGCCACGCACCTGTGGCCGAACGACGCGTACTATCCGCCGCTGTTTCACCTGCTCGCCGCCGGACTGATCTCGATCGCGCGGCTGTTCGGTGCGCAGATGAACATCTACACCGCGTTCAACGTCGTGTGGATCGCCGGCGCGGGACTCGTCTGGCCGGCCGGCATGCAGCTGCTCGCCTCGTACTGGACGTGCCGCGGCCTGCGCGACGCCCGTGCCGGCGCCGGGTCGCGGGGTACGCCGTCTGCTCCGTCCGAGACATCCGATTCGTCCGATTCATCCGGGGCGAGTGCGGATTCCCCGCTGGCGCCGTCCCGCCTGTTCCCCTGTGCGATGGCCCTGATCGTACCGCTGCTGTCGGTCGCGTCGGCCAGTCACCCGTTCCAGATGCTCGCCTCCGGCCCGCTCGTCGCCTACGGCCTCGCCTTCTCGCTGCTGCCGTTCTGGCTGTACTGCACGTTGCGATGGTTCGACGCGATCGTCATAGGGCTCGCCGCGGGGCATGACTGGCGGGAGGCCGCCGGCAAGGTCATCCTTCGCTGGGGTGTCCTCACCGTGTTGACCGGCGGCATCACCGTGTTCGCGCACCCGCGCATGACGTTCACCTGGCTGCTGTTCATCGGTCCGTTCCTGCTGCTGCGACTGCCGTGGCGATTCATCCTCGCCGCGCTCGCCGCCTGCGTGGTCGGCGCGATCGTCTTGTTCGCGTACATGGTCACGCACTACAAGTCCGATCGCTACCTCAATCCGGGCGACTGGTTCCACACGTTCGTGCCGAATCGCACCGTCCCCGACGCCCTGCGCGTGTTCGTCACCGACAACATCGACGGCCCGGCCGGCGTTGTGATGGCGGTGATGGTGGTCGCGGCCATTGCGGTGACGATCGCGGTCGCTACGTGCGCTGTGTGGGGTATTCCGCGTCGGCAAGTCGTTGATCGCATCAATGCCCACCCTGAGCATTCCCTGCGCAAGGACGCGGTCTCTGTTCTGCTGGTCGTGTTCCTGTTCGCGTTGCTCTACGTGTGCTCGACCGCGCTCACCGGCTGGTTCCCCAACATCGTGGCTGCCGTGTGGTATCGCGCGGAGACCCGCCCCCTCACGATGATCCCGCTCGCGATCGTCGTCCTGCTCATCTTCGCCGCAAGCGCGCTGCATGGGACGGCGATCCCATCCCCGCGCGCGCCCAGCACCCGCCGCACCATCTCGGCGATCATGGTCGCCGTCCTCGCCGCGCTCGCCGTCGGCGCGCAGTTCGGAGGCGTGGAGCGCGCGGTCGACGGCCGGCTCGTCGGCTGGGGCAACTCGACCCGTGCTGTCCTCGCCGAGAACGTCCACGCCAATATGGTGCTCAACGACAGTCAGCCTGATGAACAGCTCACGCGCACGAAGTACGACATCCTCGCCGACGTGGCGCGCACGGTCGAGCCCGGCGCGGCCGTCATCTCCGATCCGCTCAACGGGTCGATGTACGGCAAGACCGTGTTCGACGTGAACATGCTCTACCCGATCTACAACCCGATGGCCGAGAAGAACGGTGCGATCTTCGGCGCGGTCGAGCGCGCGTTCGACTCAGGCGACAAGACGACCGTGCTGAACACGGTCTGTCCGATCGAACAGGACAAGCCGGAGTACTTCCTCGTGATGGGCGGACAGGCGCCGAGCCTCGAGATGTTCACGTTCCGCCAGCAGTACGACCCGTTCCATCGCGACGACCTCATCGCCAGGTACACGGCCGACGGCACGCTCGTCAAGGTGCGCGACTACTCGGATCGCGCCGACTATGCCAAGGGGTGGGCGCTCTACCGCTTCGGCTGCGCGAGGTGAGATGCGGTGAGCTGGGGTATCTGCGTTGCAAGGGGTACATTTGCGCTCTTGCAGATGTCTATCTCGCTTACGAGGGGTGCCCAAGTCATGTATGAGGGCCTCGAAACGGCTTGACCGCAATGGGGCTAAGCCGTTTCAACCTTGTGATACTTCACTCCGGTACCCCTCGTAAGCAAGATAGATGTCCGTAAAAGCGCTAATGTACCCCTTGTAACGCAGATAGGCGATCGTGCATCACCCGTCCTCGGTTCTTATCGTTCTTTCCTCTTGGGTTTGCGCATCTGACGCTCATCGCGCATGCCTTGCCGCCACATCGCGGAGGATCTCCGACGATGACGGGCGTGAACCGAAGACCGCGGATGCGCTTTCGGCGAAGCATAGCCCTCCCAGCACCGTCATCGGCAGGAAGTGCCGGTGCTGCATACCTTCGACCATGATGGAATCAGTCGGAGTGTACTGCAGCCACAACGCCAGATACGTGAGCGTTATGATACCGATGATCATGGCACAGGTGCACCACCAGAACACCACTTCGCGACTCCGTAAAACATGCCGGATCGTCGCCGCGAACAGCAGCGCCACCGCGACGGCGGCGCAGCATGCGTAGACCGCCAGCATGAATGCTTCGGCGAGGTAATAGGTGGTTTGCGCGGGGAGACCTGCCAGTTTGCCGAGCGCGAACGCGCCGAGCTGGGGCAGGTACGCGATCGGCGAGTTGGTTGCCGTGTTGTTGTATGGGACGTCCGCGCTGTTGTCGTCCGATGCGGTGATGGTGTCGACTAGCACCGCGTTGGGGTCATAGCCGTCGTCCTGCTCGACGATCGGACTGCAACGTGGGTCTGGGTTCGTCTGGGTGTTGCCGCCATGCGCGGAGCGTGTACGTATTGGACCTACGACCATTACGCTGCGGATGGACTCCTATACTGTGGCGTATTCCCCGTTGCGCGGGATACGGATGCCTCGCGTTCCGTCGTTCTCCGCGCGAACCCACAAGTCGAGAGAAGAAACATGCTCTTCCAAGCCTGCTCACTGCTGCTGGTCATCGTCGGCGTGTATGCGCTGAAGCATCTTCATGTGTTCGGCGAGCGCGATTATAAGGTCGCGCAGGGGCTCGTGTTCAACCTGACCCTGCCGTGCGCGATCATCCTGTCGTTCGCCACGAACAAGCACGACATGCGCATGCTGTGGATCGTGCTGTTCGGCTTCTTCGCCTGCCTGATCCCGCTGTTCGTCGTCTATTTTGGATCGCGCGGCGACGAACGCAACTATCGTGCCTTCCAGATGCTCAACGCGTCCGGCCTCAACCTGGGCGCGTTCTGTCTGCCGGTCGTGCAGACGTTCATGGGCGCGTCCGCGGGCCTGCCGGTGATCATGCTCGACATCGGCAACGCGACCGTCGCCACCGCCGGCTCGTTGACGATCACGCGCACGCTGCTCAAGATGGACGACGGTTTCAAGGCCCTGCCGTGGCGGTTGCGTCTGCGCAACATCGCGCGCGACTTCCTCGGGTCGATCTCGTTCGACATCTACATGTTGATGCTCGTGTTCATGTTCCTGCACATCACGATCCCGCAGCCGATCGTCACCCTGATCACGCCGTTCGCCAACGCGAACGCGTTCTGCGCGATGGCGATGATCGGCCTCATGATGGAGGTGCCCGACAATCGCAAGGACAAGGTCGAGCTCGCGAAGGTGATCGCGTGGCGCATGGTGTTCGGCGCGATCATCGCGCTCGCCGCGTGGTTCCTGCTGCCGTTCGACGCGCGCATCCGCGAGATCATCGTGCTGGGGTCGTTCGCCCCGGTCACGATCTTCTCGACCAAGTTCACCGATTCGCTGACCGGCAACGCGAAGCTCGCCGGCTTCTCGCTGACCGTCACCGCGGTCATCAGTCTGGTGGTGATGACCGCGCTGCACGCGTTGCTGCCGGCGGCGTGAGGTGGATGGGTTGCGGGCGTGAGGCGAGTCGCTCCGCGTCCCCGGTTTGTTACTTCAGATTCCCGTACTCTCCGGCCAGGATCCGATCGATGACCGTCTTGCCGCGCAGGGCCTTGACCCACGCTTCCGGGATGCCGGTCGCGACGCCCGATGCGCCGTCCGATGCGCTGTCCGAAGACCCCGCGAATCCGTAGACGATGCCGGCCAGCGCGCCGGCGACCGCCGCGGTGGTATCGGTGTCGGAGCCGAGATTCACCGCCGTGAGGGCACATTCGGCATAGGAGCTGGTCGTGGTCAGGCACCACAGGGCCGCTCGCAGCGTATCCAGCACGAAACCGCCCGACCGGATGTCATCCCGATCCGTGTCCCAGATGCCGTCGTAGCCGGCCTCGGCCGCGACCTCGCGAGGGGAGCGGCCGCCGAGCAGTCCGCGGGCGGCGTGGACATATGCCACGCACGCCTCGGTGCTGATGTGATGGGCATGCGTGACCGCACTGGCCGCGCGAATCTCGTCATCGGACACCTCGAAGAACGCCAGCGGGATGATGCGCATCAGGCTGCCGTTGCCGTTGTCTCGCTCGCCGTCTCCGCCCTGGCCTGTCGACAGGGCGAAGTTCGTGGTGCCGCCGACGTCGAACACCGTGCCGTCGGCCGTGTATGCGCCGTCGTAGCGCCATGCGCGGAACCGGGCAAGCAGGTCCGACGGGTCGACGTGGCCGTTGCGGTGGTTGAGTGAATCCAGCGTGGCGAGCATCATCGATGAATCGTCGGAGAACGTGCCGGCCGGCTGGCGGTGCGCGCCTCCGCCGACCATGTCGGTGCAGGTGAAGGTATCGCGCTGGCGGAACTCGTAGGGCACGCCGAGGGCGTCGGCCACGGCCTCGCCGTACACCGCCGCCTCCAGACGGTCGTCGTGCTGCTTGTTGTGCGTCTGTGTGATCTGGGACATATGTTGGTTTCCTTTCGTGATAATGGTTGTCGGCCTCTGGCCACCGGCTCCGTGCTGGTGTCGTTTCGTTGTTTTCGGTTTCGTTCGGCCGCGTTTCCCGTACATGTGGAGTAACCGGACAACGCGCGAAGGGGCGTGCAAGGGGAGGCGTGCAAAGGGTGTCGGGCCGCGTCGTGCCGCGGTGTTGCGCCATTGTCCGGTTAATTAATGCAAGTACACCGGTGAGTGAAAGGAGACGTCCATGGGTGCCGACGGAATCGCCGTCATCGACGGCTCGGTGGGCTTCGCGGACGCATCCCGAGGACTGTGCCATGCGCAACGTATGCTGGGAACGTATTCGCTGCGTGAGTGGAGGGAACCCGCTGTGGAACCGGAAGAGCATGAGGTGACGCCGGAGGGTGATGCAAGGCTGCACGAGACCCATTGTCGTGAGACCCATGGTCACGAGGCCGTTGGTCATGAGGCTGGCGATCGCGCGGCCCGCAAGGACATGTGGTCCAGATGGAGGATCGATAACTTCGTGGAGCTGCCGGAACCTGATCGGAGCGGGAACCCGGATGCCCGGGGCGCTATCCGATACCATATCGGCATCGAAATCACGGCAGGCGAGGGGCATCCCGGCGAAAAGACATTGGGAGCGTTGTCCAAGGCGGTTTCCCCGGCGTTGGCGCATTATCAGGATCTCGCGGACGAGGAGCCCGAACCGATGCCGTGGGCGTACTCGTTCTGCTTCAAATACGATCCGGGCGATCGGGAACGTGCATACCCGGTGGCGTTCAACAACGACTACGTCAAGGTGTATCTCTCCTCCCATTCGGATTCGCAATTCGCCACACGGGCGCAAAAGCCCATGCGGGAATATCTGGGTGATTGCTTCGCGCAGACGGACTACGGCAGATTCCGCGAACGTCTCAGGGGTGTGCTGAAGCGTCCGGGCAATAAGACGGTGTTCGCGAACGTCAATTCGGGGGATGGCAATCTATGGACGCTGCGATCCGGCAATGCCATGCATTCCTCCCGATCGATGGAGTTCCTCTGCGATAAGGCGAAATCGTTCACAGGCATCGTGTGGCCCAGCGCCGAAACGCTGGACAACGATCGTAGAAAGCTGGAAAACAGCCATTGGGTGAAGGGGGCTGACAGCAAGACCGGTCAGGGTGATTCCGGGAAGGAGGGCGCGCCGCGGCCCATTCCCATCGCACTCGACAGGAAGCCTCACGGCTCGGCGCTCAGGCATCTGGATTCCTGGGTGAAATACGTACTGGAAACGGCTGATGGCGGGCTGACGCTGAACGAGCTGACGAATATCGCCGTGGCATGCTGTCCCGCGCTGGTTCGCAGACGGTTCACCACGGCGGCTGAAACCAGAGTCGATCTGAATGATTCGGTCAACGACAAGATGCAATACCGTTCATTCGCCGATTCCGGTTCGACGCTCAGCCCCGATCAGGTCATCGAGCAACAGCGGTATGAGGATGCCCTGGAGGAACTCGAAGCGCTCTCGCCGGATGCGCGGAATCAGTTGAGGGACGTGCTCACCGGCCGCAGCGCGCGGAAGGATGTCGCGATCGACACGTCAGGGGCGTTGTTTGATGCGCTGAGTGCGTGGGGCTTCATCGACGCGCAGCAGCTTGAAGAAGGAGGTGAGTGATCATGACTGACGGACAGCGCGCCAGAATGCTCGACGAGGGGCCGTCCCGTGGCCAGCTGTGGCTCGTCGACGACGAGCATGATGCCGAATACGTATTCGTTGTGGATCGCGGCCGGACGGAAGACCAGAGTGAGTCGGACGACGATCAGACGGCCCGTAGCGCGGACGACGATCCGCGGATGATCCATGTCATGGTGGCCAGCTGCAATACCGACGACCAGACCGTCGGCTCCATGGTCATCGATGGAGGTGGTGGTGCTGAGGCCGGTGGTGCCGTTGGCGGTGCCGCCGAAGGCGTGGGTATGTTCCCCGTCGTCGTCTGGCCCCGACTGACCATCGCCGTCCCGCTGCGATTGTTCGACAGACCGTTGTGCGAATACCGGCCGGAACAGGTCAGGGCCGCGATTCACGCCGAGCCGGATCCCGAATATGGAGTGGCCGCCGGGCATGATCCGCAGGAGGCTTGGATGCCGGCGTACGATCGTCTGCGCGATCGCATCCGTCTGTTCGCCCGGTGGCATGCGCTGTGTGCGACTCTGCCGAAGATGGACGACGACGAGGATAAGTACGACACGAATGACGCATTGTCCGCTTACGCCGATGGCCTGCGAGCGGTGCTGGGGCTGTCCGTGCCGGAGGTTCTCGCGGTCATGCGGGGTACGTTGTCGCTGACCGAGGAGCAGAATGCGGCCATGACACAGGCCGGTTTCACGGAAATTCCACGCAAGCGGATCGTGATTCAGAAGAGCTATCTGATTCGTGCCGAAAATCCCCGTTGGCGTCCGGTGGCCGATGCGATCTCGGAGCGGAATCCGCAGGTCGATTCACGTTACGAGTTGGCACGCCGCGCATTCGTCCTGGCCGCCCGCACCTCCGGGCATGGGGACGCGGCCGTGGACGGGGCGCTCGGTCAGGCGGCGCTTGAGCTGTCCTCCGAACAGCGCTCTGAACAACACGGAAAGCGTGCGGGACAATGAGCAGAGTGGACGGACCGAGGCGAAGCTGATATGGACAAGCGTGATCCACGCTATAAGGCCGCGTTGGCGCAGCAGCTGAACGGCATGCTCGCAGCCGCCGTCCGGAGGCATCCGTCGTTCGTCGACGACTGTCTGACCTCGTTGGACCAATTGGTCAACCATTGGTCCAACGAGGCGGCATTCGAATTCGTGAGTGATTTCTCCGATGCGTTCTCTACAGGAGGCTCCGCCGACAGCCGGATCGCGGATCGAGCGGGCATCGCGGAGACCGTCTCCCATCTGTCGGGTCTGTTCAAACCGCCCATTGGCGAACAGCGGGCGTTGATCCGCATCCACAAGGACAAAAAGACGTTCGCCGGGCACAGCAACTTCACGTTGCTGCATGAGATCGGCCATCTGCTGCAGCAGACCGAGTACGATCTGGCGTCCCGGTTGATCGGCATCAGCACGTTGTCCGCGGACAGGCAATTCGAGGAGGATGCCTGTGGTCTGTTCGCGTCTCATGCGCTGCTGCCTGACTCGTATCTGCGGCGTTTCTTCACGGATGGCATCACCGCTGAAAGTCTCGCGGAGATATATGACGACCGCAGATCCCGTGGCGGCGTGCTGGTGTCGCGTCAGGTCGTCGCCCGGCGCGTCGCGGCGATGCTGCCCGACGGCGGGACGGTGACCGTCATCGATGACCGGGAGAGGAAGGGGATTTTGCGCATCCGCGCGCACAGCGACGGCCAGTGCGATTACGAGGGAAATCCCAGCCCCGCGAACGTCCTGACGCCTGCGGAACAGGCCATGCTGCGGCATCTCCGTGGACAAGCGGACGGGGAGCGGGCGGATGACGCGAACGAAGCGGCGTCGAAATCGCGTGGACTGGCGTTTGACCCGTCGGTTGATTCCGGCGCGGCCATGACGGGGGCGTTCAGCTACGCAGGCAGGAACCGCCCGTTCGTGTTCATTGTCGCGCTACCGTGAGATTCGGAAACATGCCGTTGTTGTGGCGGCCGTAGAATGTGCCCGATTCGTGAGACGCACGCAACGACCATACGGACGATGGGGGCCTTGATGAGACTGACACCACGGGAGACCGACAAACTCATGCTGTATTTGGCGGGGCAGCTCGCCAAGGACCGCAAGTCGCGGGGGGTGAAACTCAACTACGTCGAGGCGATCGCGCTGATCTCCTCCGAATGCGTCGAACGCGCTCGCGAGGGCGCGACCGTCGCCGAGCTCATGTCCTACGGTCGCACGCTGCTGAAGCCCGAGGACGTGATGGACGGCGTCGCCGAGATGCTCGAGGTCGTCGAGGTCGAGGCCACGTTCCCCGACGGCACCAAGCTCGTGTCCATCCACAACCCGATCGAATCGACCGAGAAGCTCGTCCCCGGCGAATACCTGCTCGCGGACGACGACCTGACCCTGAACGACGGCAAGGACGCCATCGAACTCGACGTCGTCAACACCGCCGACCGCCCGATCCAGATCGGCTCGCACTTCCACTTCTTCGAAGTCAACAAGTACCTGAAGTTCGACCGCAAGGCCGCCTACGGCAAGCGACTCGACATCGCCGCCGGCACCGCCGTGCGCTTCGAGCCGGGCGAGGCCCATCGCGTGCGCCTGATCGACATCGGCGGCACGCGCGAGATCCACGGCTTCAGCGCGCTCGTCGAAGGCCAGCTCGACGACCCGCAGGTGCGCGAGGCCGCGTTCAGGAAGGCCCACGACCAGGGCTTCCTCGGCATCTGAGACGTGATTCGATAGGCAATCGATCGGCAGGAACGGGACACACATCATGAGCAAGACCATCACACGCAAGGACTACGCGGGCATGTTCGGCCCGACCACCGGAGACCGCGTCCGCCTCGGCGACACCAGCCTCGTCATCGAAGTCGAGAAGGACTACACGCATTACGGCGACGAACTGAAATTCGGCGGCGGCAAATCGTTCCGCGACGGCATGGGCCAGTCGAGCGTCCAACTCGACGCCGAATCGCCCGACACCGTCATCACCAACGCGCTGATCGTCGACTGGACCGGCATCTACAAGGCCGACATCGGCCTGAAAAACGGCAAGATCAGCGCGATCGGCAAGGCTGGCAACCCACAGACGATGAGCGGCGTCACCCCCGGCCTCGAAGTCGGCTCGGGCACCGAGGCGATCGCCGGCGAGGGCCTGATCGTCACCGCGGGCGGCCTCGACACGCACATCCACTTCATCTCCCCGCAGCAGATCCGCACCGCGCTCGCGGGCGGCGTCACCACGATGGTCGGCGGCGGCACCGGCCCGGCCGACGGCACCAACGCGACCACCTGCAACCCGGGCGCGTTCCACCTGGCCCGCATGATCGAGGCGGCCGAGGCGCTGCCGGTCAACATCGCCTACCTCGGCAAGGGCAACGACTCCAGCCCCGAGCCGCTGCGCGAGCAGATCCGCGCCGGCGCCGCGGGATTGAAGATCCACGAGGACTGGGGTTCCACGCCTGCCGTCATCGACACCTGCCTCGGCGTCGCCGACGACATGGACGTGCAGGTCGCGATCCACACCGACACGCTCAACGAGGGCGGCTGCGTGGAGGACACGATCGCCGCGTTCAAGGGCCGCGCGATCCACACCTACCACACCGAGGGCGCCGGCGGCGGCCACGCCCCGGACATCATCCGCGCGGCCGGCTTCCCGAACGTGCTGCCGAGCTCCACGAACCCGACGATGCCGTACACGCGCAACACGATCGACGAGCATCTCGACATGATGATGGTCTGCCACCACCTCGATCGCAACGTGCCGGAGGACATCTCCTTCGCCGACTCGCGCATCCGCCCCGAGACGATCGGCGCGGAGGACGTGCTTCACGATCTCGGCATCATCTCGATGATGAGCTCCGACTCGCAGGCCATGGGCCGTGTCGGCGAGGTCATCACCCGCACGATCCAGACCGCCGACAAGATGAAGAAGCAGCGCGGTCCCCTGCCCGAGGACGAGCACGACAACAACCGCAACGATAACTTCCGCGTCAAGCGCTACGTGTCGAAGTTCACGATCAACCCGGCCATCACGCACGGCATCGCCGACTACGTGGGCTCGATCGAGGTCGGCAAGATGGCCGATCTCGTGCTCTGGCAGCCGTCGATGTTCGGCGCGAAGCCGGAGATGGTCATCAAGGGCGGCACGATCGCCTACTCGCGCATGGGCGACGCGAACGCCTCGATCCCGACCCCGGAGCCGGTCTACTACCGCGACATGTTCGGCGCGCTGGGCCGTGCGCTGTCGAGCTCCTGCGCGACGTTCGTCTCGCAGGCCGCGGTCGACGACGACATCAAGGGCAAGCTCGGCCTGGCGCGTCAGGTGCTGCCGGTGCGCGGATGCCGCACGATCGGCAAGAAGGACCTGAAGTTCAACGACACGCTCGCCGACATCCAGGTCAACCCGGAGACGTTCCAGGTGACGGTCGACGGCGAGCTCGTCCACTCCGATCCCGCGTACGAGCTGCCGCTCACCCAGCGCTACTTCCTGTTCTGAAAGTTGCTCTGCGTCTCACATCGCGAAGGGCTCGTAGTAGATGTCGGTTGATGCGACGCCGTGCTTGGCGAGGATCTCGCGCACCGCGTCCATCATCGGCATCGGGCCGGCGATCAGGTAGATCGCGCCCGGACGGATCATCGGCGCGATCAACGCCTCGTCCGCGCGGCCGGTCGACAGCCGCACGCGCGTGTTCGGCGACGAGGCGCCGAAACGCTCCAGCTCGTCGCGGTAGATGAAATCACGCTCCGATCGCGCGGTGTACAGGAAGTCGACGATGCGCGGGGTGGAGGCGTTCGGGGCCGTGTCCGCGCCGGTTCCCGCCGCACCCGCGTACGCGGTGAGCACGCCGATCAGCGGGGTGACGCCGATGCCGCCGGCGATCAGCACCAGCGGGGTGGGGGATTGCGCGGGCGACTGCGCGTCATGCTCCCTGATGAACTCGGCGTAACGGCCGTACGGCGGCACGACGCGCACGCGCTCGCCCGGCTTGAGCGAGGCGATCTTCGCGGTGAAGTCGCCGTCCGCGCGAATCGCGAACGACATGACCGGGGCCTGACGGGATGTTTCCCGTCCATCGCCCGCATACGAGTTGGTCAGCGAGAACGGGTGCAGCTCGTGCATGCCGCGTACACCGGGGAACGCGATGAACGCGAAATCGCCCGGATTCCAACGGATCGAGGGACGCGTCCCGGACGCTGCCGCACGTCCGGAATCATCGATCGCGATGCGCAGCTCGGTCACGCGCGGCGCGATCTGGCGCACCGACGCCACGCGACCGCGCAATGCGAACGCGCGACGGCTCACCGAACTCCATACGTAATACGCGAACACCGCGATCGTCGCCGCGTCGAAGAGGAACAGGAACGGGCGGTTCGACGCGATGTAGTCGATCACATGCACATGGATGACGATCAGCGCGATCGCCACCAGATTGAGCCGGTGCAGCCACACGCTCATCTCATGCCGGAACAGCCGCTCCAGCGCGCGCTTGACCTTGGCGAGCCATGCGACGCGCGACGTCAGCCACCCGGCCATGAACACCAGCGACCACACCGCCACCGCGATGAACAGATACAGCCCCGTATGCCCGGTCAGGCTGATCAGCGCGCCCGCACCCGGCAGCAGCGACTGGTGCACGAACGCGAGGACGATCGCCAGAATCGCCAGCACGCCGTGGATCATGTACATATGTGGCAGGCCGACCGTGCGGTCCACCCAGCGCGGACGGCACGCGAGATACACGGCCGCCAGCATCCACGTGTACGCGACGACGCCGATCTGGGCGCCGAACAGCGTATCGGCGTACAGCGCCGGATAGCCCGCGGCCAGCGTCGCGAGGAACGGCAGCGGCACGATGAACAGCACCGTGGCCCATGCGAGGGCGATATGCGAGGTGAGGAATTTCATGATCGGTCCTTGATGTTCTTGGTTTTGGCGTCGGTTGCGGGCGTGATCTCGGCGACCGTTCCGTCCGCGCGCACGAGCACCGCGGAAAGCGTCGTACGGGCGACGTCGTTGCGGGTGATCATCGCCCGGAAGTCGCGCTCGCCGGCGCTGATCGCGGCCGTCGCCCACATGTCCGCGAATGCGAGGCGATCGTCGATGACGGTGGCTTGCGCGAGATCGTGCGTGCGTCGCGTGATGTGCTCGCCGCGCGCGGACGTGCCCGACGTGGCGATGCCGCCATTGCGCAGGGTGATCGTGCGCAGGGTGGCTGGGTTGGTCGTGTCGAACGGGTCGGCGACGCCGATGCGCCAGACGAAATCGCTGTCGGCGCGCACGCCGGTCTGGATGTCGCCGCCTCCGCCGATCGCCGCGGCCTCGCAAGCCTCCGTGTCGAGCAGCGGCTTCAGGAATCGGCGGTGCGCCTCCTCCACGGCCCATCCCTTGACGATGCCGGTCGGATCGTAGACGCCCGCGTGCATCGGGTCGAAATGCCCGTCGGTCAGGGCCTTGGCCTGCTGTGCGAGGGCGTAGATCTCGGCGAACGCGGTGGTGCCTGGTCGCCCGTCGAGTGGGCCGGGATGCAGCAGTGCCGACCAATCGCCGCGCCTCGCCGCCGCGACCTGCGAGTCGTCGCGGAACGGGGAGAACGTCGGCTCGACGTCGGCGAGGAATGCGGCGATGCGCGGGGTGACGTTGTCGAGCAGCGCGTCGAGTCGTTCCGTGGCGGCCTCGCGGCCGTCGACGAGCTGGATGGTGAACGGGATGGTCATCGCGTGGATGACGCGCGCCCGGATGATCGGGCTCGGGAGAGATCTCGTCATCACTTGCCGGCGTTGATCGACTGGTTGATGGCGTCCTGCAGCGAGTTGACGAACGCCGTGGAGGTCTCGGTCGCGCCCGAAACGAACTGGATCTCGGCGCTTTGCGCGCTGATCGCCCGGTCCGTCAACTCGGGGATCGCCTGCGCGTTCACCGACTGCGAGCGTCCGTGAGTCGGCATCTTGACCGTCGCGATGTCGGTGATTTTGCCGCCCTTGACGGTGACCTGCAGCTGGATCTCACCGTACGCGTTCGGCGACGCGACGGATGTGTACGTGCCGTCCTGGAGTTCGCCGGACGATGCGGAGGATGACGAGTCACCGGAGTCAGACGAACCGTTGGAGCCGGCTGACGAGCCGTTCCCCGACGAAGCCGTGCCTGTCAGCGCGCTGGAGGCCCCTTGCTGGGCCAGATGCGGTTTGACGAACAGCAGGAACGCATCGGCCGCGATGGCCAGTCCCGCGACCACGGCGATGGCCGTTTTCGTGATGGTTGCCTTCATGATGATCCCCTTCGTGCATGTGATACAAACGCCTTGCCGGGCATGCCGGATACGTCATGGCGAAGCTCTGTGGAACGCGTGCCGCAGGGTACTGCGTGAGCCGTTACGCGTTCCGCCGGTGTCACGATACCTATCGCGATCTGGAGGGAAAATAGGGGAACTCTGAAAGTCAGCTGAAAAACGCTATGATTGTGACATATCTCTCATCGAGGTATTATCCAGCGACCGTCATCCCTCAACCACCATGTCGGCGACGTCCCTGATGAAGCCGAAGGCGTCGTCGCCGCGCGTGGTGAGCAGACGCACGCACACGCCGTTCACCGCGCGGCTCACGCCCAGCTCGCCGGTGAGGCCGACCGCGTCCGCGTGCGAGCGGATGCGGTCGATCAGGGCGTCCTCGGCCGCGATCCGCGTTGCCTCGGCGTCGGCGCCGCCGGCACTTGCCGTGCCGTCCTCGCCGTGCGTTTCCGGCAGATGCGCGTACAGTACGCCGCAGTGGGTGAACTCGCGCCACATGCCGATGCCCGTGTAGTCGAACGCATCCGGTTCAAGCAGCATGCGATCCGCGAACGCCAGCCGATCGCCCACATACACGCGCATGCGGTTCGTGAACCGCTTCATCGCCCACCGCTCGTCCATGCCGACACGGCCGCACGTCACCACATCCGCGTACACGAACGTCGACTCGGGCGAGACGTGCGCGGTCGTCAGATTCGAGAACGTACTCCCGCGGAACGGGATCACCGGGAACGGCAGGAACACGGCCTTCGCGTCACCCCGCGCTGTCAATTCGATCGTGCGCGACGCCGATCCGTCGGCCGTGTCCAGCACCTTCTCATAGCTCTGCGTCCTGATCGTCGAATCGGTGCCGGGGCCGAAATCGATCTCGATATGCGCCTCATCGCCCTTCAGGAAGCCGGGGGAGGCGAGCATCACGATGAAATCGGAGTGACGGCCGTTCGTGAACGGCGTCATCAGCTTGAACGGCGCCTCGAAATACACGTCGTCGATCTTCGTGCGACCATGACGGAACGCGGTGGCTAGACGGAAAGTGCTGCTGCCCATAAGTGAACTCCCGAATCACACGCCTTCGAACAGGACGTTCTTCTTGATCCACGCGATCACGTCGTCGACGCCAGCGCCGCCCATCAGGTCGGTGAAGATATACGGACGGCCGTTGCGCATCTTCTCCGAATCGCGGGCCATCACGTCCAGATCGGCGTGCACCAGCGGCGCCAGATCGGCCTTGTTGATCACCAGCAGGTCGGAGCGGGTGACGCCCGGGCCGCCCTTGCGCGGGATCTTGTCGCCCTCGTCCGTCGCGATCACATAGATCGTCGCGTCGGCCAGATCCGGGCTGAACGTGGCGGACAGGTTGTCGCCGCCCGACTCGACGAACATGATCTGCACGTCCGGATGCGTGCGCGCCATCTCCTCGCACGCCTCGAGGTTCATCGAGCAGTCCTCGCGGATCGCGGTGTGCGGGCATCCGCCGGTCTCGACGCCGACGATGCGGTCGGGGGCCAGACGGCTGTGCTCGATGAGGAACTCGGCGTCCTCCTTCGTGTAGATGTCGTTCGTGACGACGCAGATGCTGTATTCGTCGGCCATCTTGCGGGTGAGACGCTCGATGAGGGCGGTCTTGCCGGAACCGACGGGCCCGGCGATGCCGATGCGTACGTAGGACATTGGTTTCTCCTTTGGTGGTTGGCTGGTGTCCGGTATGGGCCGCGATATACGATGCACGACACACTCAAGGCCGTTCGGCCAAGCCTACGGTCGTGCATCGCATATCGCGGCCCACACCTCGTTTGCGCAGAATTGGTGCGTAGGATGTATGTCCTACGTAGGGGAGTAGGGGTAAGGGTCAACTCATGTAGAGGCGGGAGTAGAGGGTTTCGTGTTGCATGGCGGCTATGTCGATGTAGGCGCCGGAGATGCCGAGGTCTTCGGGCTTCAGGGTCAGGGCGATGTCCACGGCGCGGATGAGGCGCGGGAACGAGTCGTGCAGGGCGACCTGGCCGACGTACTGGCTCAGGGGGATCGCCTTCGCTGCGCACATCGTCAGGGCGCTCAGCAGCGAATAGCCGTAGGTGACCGCGGCCTCGCGCACGCCGGCCGCATGGTCGGCCGCGTACAGGCCCATCGCGATCGCGTGGACGCCGCGGCATCGGCCGGACGCGATGAGCCGCGCGTACAGGTCGAGCTTCGGCGACCCGTACAGCGCGTCGGTCGCTCCCTCCAGACGGTGGCGTTCGGTGCGATGCTCGTGCACGGCGATGATCTCGCCGTCTTGGGCGTCCCGCGGGGCGTTCTGCGTCTCGCGGGCGTCGTCCATCTGCCGGACGAGCTTGAGCAGGCGGGTGCACATGCGCTCGCTGCCCTCGCGGATCTCGCGCGCCGACTGCAGGGCCGACGCGAGCTCGTCCAGCGCGACGATCTTGCGTTCCAGACCGGCGGCGGACAGTCGGCGGTCGGTGCCGTACTTGCCGGCGAGGACCATCTGCCCGATCTCCTTGTACGGGGCGACGGCCAGATAGTCGCGCATGTACTGCTCGAAATCGGCGCCGCGACGCAGGAAATCGCGTTGCACGAACGTCTCCATGCCGTTGGACAGCGCGAACGCGCCCACCGGGAACACGCTGTCGCACACCTGCAGCATGGCGAGGTGCCGCGCCTGCGCGTCGTTGAGCGCCGCGATGTCGGCGTTTTTCATGGTCATCTGGAGTGCCTCGGATCAGGGTGATCGGGATGATCGGGATGGAAGGTGCGGACGTGGCTCAGTGCGTGTGCCAGGTGTGGCCGCCGTCGTGGCTGTGCGAGCCGTCCGGGCGATGCAGCACGCCGTTGAGCTCGTATTCGCCGGCGAATGTGGCGTCCGCCTCGGCCTCCTGCTCCTCCTCGGCTACGTCGCCCGTGGTCTTGTTGGTGCCGGGGATGATCGTACCGGTGCCCGCGTGCGCCTTGACGATGAGGAATCCGTCGAATCCGCCTTCGATGATGTGCGGTTCGTAGCCGATCTTCTTCGTGTACTCCATCGTCGGGTGGTCGTACGGTACGAGCACGCGGTCGTCCTCCACTTTGAGGCTCAGGTGACGGTTGCCCAGCTCGAAGCACAGTCGGCCCATCTCCTTCATCGAGTCGACCGGGATCTCGATGAGCTGCGCGGTGCGGATGCGCGCGAAGTAACGTTTGTCGGCGGTTTCGGCGAGCACGTCGCCGTCCTTGATGGTCTGGCCGACCATCACGCCGATTTCGGTGCCGTCCTCGGCGACCTTCATCATGCGCTTCTTGTCCGTCTCGAACCAGTCGAAGGCGACCGGCACCTCGAGTTTGCCGTCGTCGTAGTGCTGGCTGATGATGTTGCCGGTGATCTCCTTGGCGATCATCCGCCCTCCTTATCGCGAGTGCCGTGGTGCGGTTCGCGCGGTGTGACGAGATGCTCTGTGGGCTCACGTTGCCGTGATCGTCATGCCGGGCGTCCGCTGTTCGGACACTCAGTCTAGGGGCCTCGATGCGTCGTTATGTAACGAGCGCATGATGGGGAACCCGGAAAAACCTTCGGGAAAAGTACGGTGAATCGCGATTTTGGCGTGACTGTGAAACGCTTGTAATCGGCGTGTTGCCAATGTTTGCAACCTGTGTGGGGTTGTCGTTTACATGACGCATCACGCATGTGATATTACGTTTCCAACGACGCAAGGCCGGATGCCTTCCCGGCCGTGCGGTGGCGTCCCCCATCGGCGATGTCCACGATATGGACAAGAGAGAGGCTGGCATGTTATACGACCCGCAATCCGTCACGTTGGCGATGCACATTCCCGACAACTTCATCTCGCCGTCCACCGGTGCGGTGTTCTGGGTGATCATGATCCCGATCTGGGTGCTGTGCTTCCGTTACGTGATCCGCAACAGCACCCCGGAGAAGATGGCGTACCTCGGTGCGGGCGCCGCGTTCTCGTTCCTCATCATGATGTTCAACGTGCCGACCCCCGGCGGCACCACCGCGCATGGCGTCGGCGGCGCGCTGATCGCCCTGCTGCTCGGACCCCAGTACGCGACGGTCGCCGTGTCGGTCGCCCTGTTGCTGCAGGCACTGCTGTTCGGCGACGGCGGGCTCATCACGCTCGGCGCCAACTGCTTCAACATGGCGTTCGTCCTGCCGTTCGTCGCCTACGGCCTGTACGTCGGACTGCGCAAGGTTCTGCCCGACGGCTGGAGGGAACGCGTGGCCGAGTTCATCGCCGGCTACATCGGCATCACGCTCGCCGCGCTGTGCGTCGCACTCGAACTCGGCGTGCAGCCGCTCCTGTTCCGCGACGCCGCCGGTCAGGCGCTCTACTTCCCCTTCTCCTTCGCCGTGACGGTTCCCGCGATGCTCATCCCGCATCTCGCGGTCGCAGGCGTGGTCGAAGGCCTGGTGACGGTGGTCGTCGTCGAGTTCGTGCGCCGCACCGCGCCGGAGATCATCGAGGCCAACGCACGTGTGACGGCTGGCGAGTCCGGTTCGGGTGCGTCGGTGGCCGGTGAGGCCGCCGCGCATTCCGGTCTGCGACGTTCCGCGTGGATCGCCCTCGGCGTCGTCGCGTTGCTCTCCCCGCTGGGACTGATCGCCACCGGCGACGCATGGGGCGAGTGGGGCGCCGAGGACTTCATGGCCGCGACCGGGCTCGATTACGTGCCCCAGTACATCGCGCATGGTTTCACGTGGAACGCCCTGTTGCCCGACTACTCGCTCGCCGGCCTGCCGGACATTGCCGGCTACATCCTGTCCGCCGTGATCGGCATCGCCGTCATGGTCATCGTCTTCCGTCTGCTCGCGCTCGTGGTGCGTGACCATCGGACCGCGAAAACGGCGTGATACGGCGGATGACGGGAGAATATGCGGGGCGCGATGACCGGCGTCGGTGAGATGGGTGCGCTCCCTGCGTGGCTGGGGAAGTCGGAGCGGTACGAGCCGGTCGATGACCGCTCGTCGTTCATCGAACACAACCTCGCGCATCTCGGCGGGATGCTGGAACAGGTCGGCGCCCCGCTGCCGGTCACGCACAGCCCGGTCGACCGGGCGCTGTGCGCGGTCTCGCCGTCGCTGCGCATCATCGGCGTGCCGGCCGCGATCGTGTGCGTTAACGCGACGCGCAACATGCTGTTCGCGTACGTGATGCTCGCCGTCGTGCTCGTCATGCTGGCGATGCGCCCCGCACGCATGATCGTCGCGATCGTCAAACCCACGCTCGCGGTGTGCGTGTTGAGCTTCGTCCTGTCCGCGCCGAGCGTGCTCATCGGCCAGTACAGCGCGCCCGTGCGCCTCGTCGTCAAGGCGTTCGTCGCCGTGTCGCTGGTGATCGCGCTCGCCCGCACGGTGCCGTGGAATCGTCTGATCGCCGGGCTCAAGGGCGTCGGTTGCCCCGATTCGGTGATCTATGTGTGCGACGTGACCGTGCAGTTCATCGACATCCTCGGCCGGTCGATGGTCTCCCTGCTCGACGCGCTGAGATTACGTAGTGTCGGCTGTGACTCGCACAAGCTCATGTCCGCTGGCCGTGTGATGGGTGCGCTGTTCCTGCGCGCCAACACGCAGGCGAGGCAGATGGCCGAGGCGATGACCTGTCGTGGATTCGACGGGCGATACCGCGTGCGCCGCGACCGGCTCGTCACCGTGCCCAACGCGGTCTACGTACTCGTCATCGCGGCGATGATCGCGTTCGCCGTCTACTGCGGGTAGGCATGCCTTACTCCTCTGTCGGCCGGACTGGAGCACGCGTATTTGGCCTCAGATGAGGGGCGTTGTCACGATCGACGGCGAGCAGGGGGCACGCTCCCTTGGCCCCCTCAGACGAGGAGGCTGTCAGCGAAGCTGACTGGGGGAGTGAAAGAGTGGAAGTAGTGTAAACGCGGAACGCCGAATTGGAGGAATGATGTTTGACGGGGATCCGTTGGTTGAGTTGGCGCACATCGGCTTCGCATATCGTGATGCGGATGCGGGCGATGCGGCCGTCGGTATGGGCGCCGACACAGGCGCCGAAACCGGCTGTCACGCCGTCCTCGACGACTTCAACCTGACGGTCAATCGCGGCGAATGCGTCGCGCTGCTCGGGCCCAACGGCATCGGCAAGACCACGGTGATGCGCATCATCAACGCGCTCGAATTCCCCGACTCCGGCGAATACCGCTTCGGTGGCACGCTTGTCACGCGCGCCGAGGTCGAACGCCGCAACAGCCGGTTCGCCAAGGCGCTGCATCAGCGCATCGGCTTCGTGTTCCAGAACTCCGACACGCAGCTGTTCTGCCCGTCGGTGGGGGAGGAGATCGCGTTCGGCCCCATGCAGATGGGCCTGCCGGATGCGGAGGTCGAGCGCCGCGTCGCGGACATCGTCAGACTGTTCGACTTGGAACGATTCGTCGACCGCGCACCCTACCGCCTGTCCGGCGGGGAGAAGAAGCGCGTCGCCGTCGCCTGCGTGATGTCGATGAACCCCGATCTCATGGTGCTCGACGAGCCGACCGACGGGCTTGACACGGAGAACACCGCGCTGGTCGTCCGCGTCCTCAAGGCCTACGTCGAGGCCGGCAAGACGGTCCTCATCTCCACCCACCACCACGACATCGTCGAGGCGCTCGGCGCGCGCATCGTACGGATGGGCTGAACGCGCCGAAGTGCGGGCGGAAGCGTGTCGGCTTACTGCCTGTGGGCGGACGAAGGCCTATTTCGTATTGCTGTCAGTGCCATATTTGAGGAAAAGGCCTTCTTGGATTGCCAACTGATTGCATACCTTAAATAGGTCCATTTCTTTCTTGAGGCCGTAAATCGTTACGGAGAAACCGCCGCAGACACTGATGAGTACTCGTGGTGAATCGAGCATCACTTGAAGTGATGCGAAATCATCAATGATGACTTTTTTGATGACTGAATCCATTTTTTGTGGTGGATAAGATCTTATGTCCTTATCGTATTCGTAATCTGCCGTAGGATTTTCAGGCCTTGTCAAATAGACTTGGCAAGATTTGTAGTACATTATTTTGAGCAGTATGCGAGAAATCTTTTCCGCGAATAAGCCAATATATGTATTCTCAAAATATTCTTCCAGCTCTAGGAAGGATGGATCATTGGTATCGTATGGTATGTAATCAATGAAATAATATTGACTTGATTGTTGTAGGAAGTCCACGTCTTCGTACATATTCGACTACTTCCCTAATACTTCTCCATTGCTGCCTAGTGAGGCAATTCTATCGCCGCTTGTGTTCTTTGGACAAGCCGTTCGCGGATTGCGTTGATGATGACCGGGTCGTCCTCCAGCGTGGGCAGGAAGACATCGCCTGATTCAATCGCCTGGACGCGCGCCTTCATCTTGGCGGCGAGACGCCCGTCCGTCAGGAACAGGCGCTCGACGATGAACGGGCCGTGCTCGTCCACCAGCGTCTCCTCGATCTTCGGGTGGCCCACATGATTCGTGGGCACGATCTCGACGCCGATCGCCTTCCCTACGCGCGCGGCGAGCGCCTGCAACTGCTCGAACGGCTCAGGGAAGTGCGGTGTGCCGTGTGCGATGAGCAGCACGCGGCGGTTCGGGAACGCCTGCACGGCTGCGCCGAGCGTGCGTTCCAGATGGCGTTCGACCGCTTCCGTCTCGGCCAGCGGCTCGGTCACCGTGACCTTGATCGCCGGATCGAGCACCTTGGCCGATCGCTCCGGGATGTCCCAGCGCATGTGCGTGGCCGAATACAGGAGCACCGGCACGATGACCAGATGGTCGACTCCGGGCTGCGACTGCAGGTCGGTGATACCGTCCTCCAGGGTCTGCTCGTCGCCCTCGAGGAACGAGATGCGGCCGAGCTGGCCCTCGTCAGCGATGAACCCGGCGAGCAGTTCGAGGTTCGACTCGGGGATCTTGCCGCGGCGGCCGTGCAGCACGTAGAGATAGCCTGTGGTCATGGTGTCGGTGCTTCCTTTGGTGTGGTTCAGTGTGATTGCGCTGTGATTGCGCTGTGATTGCTCAGGCGGCGAGGGTCTTCGCCAGATCCTTCAGGCGCGCGATCGCGTCGTCGTCCGGGGCCAGCTCGATCTTGACGCTCGGGGCGGCCAGTTCCGCGCCGTCGTCGGTGACGAGCTTCTCGAAGAAGTCGACCGCCGCGCAGAAGTGCGGGTAGCTGGTGTCTCCGGTGCCGATGACCGCGACCTTCTTGCCGGCCAGGTCGGCGCCGTCCAGATCATCGTAGAAGTCGACGATGCCGCCGGGCACCTCGCCGTTCGCGCCGTCGGACCAGCTGGCGATGACGTAGTTGTCGGCGCCGTCGAAGAACTCGTCGACCTCCACGCCGTCCTCCGCGTCGATGACCTCGACGTCCTGGCAGAGATCCTCCAACGCCTCCTGCAGGATCTCGACGGCTTCCTTGGTGTTGCCAGTCGCGCTGGTGTAGATGATCTTGGTGCTCACTTCAGTACCTCCGGTAGGGTTTCGATGAATTGGTTGAGGGTTTCCTGGAAATGATCGGTTCCCTGACGGTTGTAGTAGTCATAGAACGTTTCGGTTCCCACGTGGTTGTCCTGATAGTCGGTCAGGATCGACGCGACCGCGTCGGCGAGCTGTTCCTTGGAGAACACTCCCTTGAGCGGCTCGTTGAAGTGGCCCTCACCGAGGAGGCTGCCACCTACGGAGAGCTTGTAGCCCTCCACATGCTGACGGTCGGGGGTGCGCGCGTGCACGCCCTCGATGCCGATGTCGGCGATGGAACGGTGGGCGCAGTTGCTGCCGCAGCCGGTCATCGTCACGGCGATGGGGGTGTCGAACGCGAAGCGCTTGTCGAGGTCCTCGATCAGCGGCTTGAACACGGTCTTCGTGTGCGCGTTCGCCAGATTGCAGTATTCGGCGCCCGTGCAGGTGTTGCCGTAGTCGGCCAGCAGATGCGGGTGGATCGAGAAGCGCTCGAAGATCGGCAGCGCCTCGACCTCGGCGAGCTTGTCCTCCGGAATCCACGGGATGATCAGGTTCTGGCAGTGGTCGAAGCGGATCTCGTCGCGTCCATAGTTGCGGGCCACGTCGGTCAGCGCGCGGAAGTCGTCCGCGGTGATGCGGCCGGACGGCACGGAGACGCCTACGTAGTAGTAGCCGTCCTGCTTCTGGCGATGCACGCCGAGCGCGTTGCCGCTGTTCCAGCCCTTGATCCTGCTGCGGCCCTTGGTCTGCAGGTCGGGCAGGGACTCGCGCACCTTGTCCTCGAACTGCTCGGCGCCCCAGTCGGCCACGAGGAACTTCAGTCGGGCCTTGGAGCGGCTGCGGCGGTAGCCGTAGTCGCGGTAGACCTGACAGATCACCTCGGCCACGTCGGCCACGCGATCGGGGGTGACGAAGATGTTGAGCTGCTGCGCGAGGTACGGCTTCATGCCGAGGCCGCCGCCGACCAGCACGTTGAACCCCTTGACGGTGTGGCGTCCGATGCGCTTGGTGGCGGGGACGAACGCCACGTCGTTGATCTGCGCGTCGGCCGAGTTGTACACGTTGCTGCTGATCGAGATCTTGAACTTGCGCGGCAGGTTTGAGTAGTCGTAGTTGCCCTGGAAGCGGTGATAGACGTCCATCACGGTCTGACGCGTGTCGAACAGCTCGTCCGGGTCGATGCCGGAAAGCGTGTTGTCGACGATGTTGCGGGTGATGTCGCCCTCGGCGCCCACCGTCGTCAGTCCCACGTTCGTGATGCCGGCGAAAATATCGACGAGCTCCGCGAACGGGATCCAGTGGTATTGCACCGCCTGACGCGTGGTCAGGTCGATGATGCCGTGACCGTACGTCTCCCCGATCCAGGCGATGTGATCGGCCTGCTTGACCGTGACGCGTCCGCCCGGGATCTTGATGCGCATCATGAAGTACCCCTCGGTCTGCGGCTTCTGCACCGTCAGTCCCGCGTACTTGAAGTACATGAAATAGCTCGGATCGATTTCCGAGAACGGCTTCTTCACCAGCTCGGGGAGGTCCTTGAACACGTCAAGGCCGTCCTCCTTGAGCTTGGCGATCTCGTTGCCGTTGAGCTTCTGGTCCGCCCATGTGGCGATATAGCTCATCGTTGCCCCCAATGTCGTATGAACCCCTGTTGAGTGGGAGCCTACAAACGAGGAGTTTCCGTGTCAAAACGGGATTCCGGGGTTTCCGGAGACCTGAGACGGCTTGAAATCGTTGCGATTCCGCCGTTTCTCCATGCGTTTCACGTGAAACACGGGGCTCCGGGACTCGTTGATGGTTCTAGTTGTCGTCCGTTATCAATCGTTGCGATTCCGCCGTTTTGCGGGTTGCGGCCATGCTTCGTGTCGCCGGCGTCGATTCGTATACTGACGCCTATATGATCCGACGGCCGGTCATCGGGGCCGAGCCGGTTTCATTATTCATTTGGGGGAAATCACATGAGCGAAGCAACCACTGTCGAGACGACGCCCGAGAACGCCGAGGTCGGGGCGGCCGGGCCCGCCATCACGGACGTCATCGTGATCGGCGGCGGACCGGTCGGCATGTTCGCCGCGTTCTACTCGGCCATGCGCAACCTCGACGTCACGCTCGTCGACAGCCTGCCCGAACTCGGCGGGCAGGTCGCGGCCCTGTACCCGGAGAAGCCGATCCATGACATCGCAGGATTCGTCTCCGGTACCGGCGCCGAACTCGTCGCCAACCTGAAGAGACAGATCGATACGTTCCCCGAGCGCATCACCGTGCATACGAACGAGGAGGTGCGTGGCCTCGAGCAGCTCTCCGACGGTACGTTCACGCTGACCACGTCCGCCCGCGAGATCCACACGCGATCGGTGATCGTGGCGATCGGCTCCGGCGCGTTCACGCCGCGTCCACTCGCCATCGACTACGACCGGGAACAGCTCGACGGACGCAAGGTGTTCTACTTCGTCAGACATCTGGCCGATTTCGCCGGCAAGACCGTCGCCGTGGCGGGCGGCGGCGACGCGGCTATCGACTGGGCGCTCGAGCTGGAACGCATCGCCGGCAAGGTCGTGCTCATCCATCGCCGCGACAACTTCCGCGCGCTCGAGTCGAGCGTCGCACGACTGAAGGAGTCGACCGTCGCGATCCTCACGCCGTACAAGTTCACCTCCGTGACCGGCGTGCCCGACGGCGACGGCCTGCACATCGAACTCGCCAAGATCAAAAGCGACGAGACGCTCGATCTCGACGTGGACGCGTTGCTCGTCAACTACGGCTTCACCTCCGACAACCACCTGCTCAAGGAATGGGGTCTGCCGGTCAAGCGCGGCGATCTGGAGGTCAACGAGTATCTGGAGACCGAGGTCCCCGGCATCTACGGTGTCGGCGACGCGGTCACCTACCCGGGCAAGGTCAAGCTCATCTCCGCCGGCTTCGGCGAGGTGCCGCGCGCCGTCAACCACCTGGCCGAACAGCTCTACCCCGACCGCAAGCAGCCACTGCACGAGTGACTCGCGGATAGAACAGGGCAGGTCCCCATTTGCGTACGCTGAGTGGGGGGTGGTGTACGGGGAACGGGGTCTGGCCGATGGAATCACCCATATTCGTACGCCTGCGGCGCGGCGGCGTACGAATGCGGGTGATTCGGCCGGTATGGCCACTGGCGACGTACGCTTAGGCCACCTCAGCGTACGGTGACGGTGGTCAGGCCACGCACACCGGTCATCGTCAGCCTTCCAGCCCGGCGATGGTACGGCGCATCTGGTGGAACGCGCCGTGCTCGCGCAGATAGTCTCGCAGGTAGGGCAGTTTGAAATCCACGTGTCCGTAGGAGGACTGGTAGATGATGTCCTCCTTGATGAGTTGTGTGCGGTAGACGTTCGCGTAGATCTGATCGCGCTCCAGACGCTTGGCTATGGCGCTGGTGGTGGAGGGGCCGTCATCCTGAGCCATGGCGAGCAGGTAGTCCCGTGCCATGGCCGATAGCCTGTCGATTGCCGGACCATGCACCATGTCGCCGAGTTTGAGCTTCGCCTGGGCGATCCCGTGTTCGGCGGCGTCGCTGGTTATTTCTCCGGCACGGGCTGTCGCCCCGGTTTCCGAGGCTCGCCAGGTCCAGTAGCCAACCAGCTGAATCATGAACGGATAGCCATTGGTCGCGCGTGCGAGCATCGACACCACTTCGTCGTCGACATGCTTGCCGTTGGATGCGATGGTATTGGTGAATGCCTGTTGGACCGCCTCAAGCGGTACGTCTCCGAGATGCTTGCGTTCCGCACGACGCAGGAACGTCAGCACGTCATCATTGATGACATCCTCCACCATTGACGGCAGCCCGGCGAAGATGAAGGCGACATCGCGCTGCTCGCGAATGAGATGTTGCACGGCGGTGGCCAACGACCTGATTTCGGCGATGCTGGACGCCTGTACCTCATCAAGGGTGATGAGAATGCCGTGATGCTTCTTCTCCAGCTTGTCGAGCTTTTCCGACATCGCCCTGCGAAAGTCAAGCGAGCATTCAGCGGGAGGAGTGAATTGTGCTCCGCCCAGATTCAATGATGCCGAGATCGGGGCGCCTGGAACGGATATCGAGGCGGTGGGCATGGTCAATGAACTCAGATGTGATCTGTCATCCCCGTGCAACGCGTCGATGAGGCGGTCGAGGAATCCCGCTTCGGCGGTCTCATCGATGACGAGCCAATCGCGCTTCCTGGCGATATCGCCGAGAGCGTTCAGCATCACGGTCTTGCCGACTCCTCGTGCGCCGGTCAAATACATGAGACGGCCGGGCGCGCCCACTCCATCGTCCAGTGCGTAGGAGAAATCCTCGATGTCGTTAGTCCTGCCGACTAGCACAGGCGGGGTCATGCCTGCAGTGGGCTTAAACGGATTGGGCATGTGCACTCCCATCGCTGTATCGGTTATCGGACTTATCCAACTTATAAAAGATATAATACTTATAAAAAGTTATAAAAAGAGGCAAGCCCTCGTTCACGTACGCTGAGTGGAGGTTTGGTGTACGGGGAATGGGGTCTGGCCGATGGAATCACCCATATTCGTACGCCTGCGGCCCGGCGGCGTGCGAATGCGGGTGATTCGGCTGGTATGGCCACTGGCGACGTACGTTTAGGCCGCCTCAGCGTACGGTGACGGTGGCTTGTAGCCATGCGTCCGCCGGGGCATGCCGCTATTGATTCGCTCGATAGCGACATGCCCGTTTTTGCTGTAATGGCGAGCTTGCGGGAGGAGGAATCGCCCGCTTAGAATCGAACCAACGCGGCGCAGTCAAGCGCATCGGGGCGGCATCACGCAAAGGATGCACGCACAGGATGTCGGGGGACATCCGAAACCGATACGGGGGCGGTCGGCGAACCCAGCTGACCAGACGGGTGCCGTGCTTCAACCATCGATCACCGTGAGCAATCGCCGTGAGCGTCACATATCGCATAAAGCAGAGGGGAAGAATCTCGTGACCACATCAACCGTACCGTCGACCGCCGCGTCGACGCAACAAACGCAGAAAAGCACAGTGAAGGAGGCCGTCCCGGCCGCCGCCGAAGGCAACAAGATCCTCGGCAGCGAGGACTGGTGGGCCGTGTTCATCGGCCTCGGCATCGTCGTGCTCGGCTTCGTGCTGTGGGCGGCGGGCAGCTCGCTCAACCTGTTCGCGGCGAAGATCCCGAGCTGGGACTCCTGGTCATTCCTGTTCGGCGGTGGCGACGTGACCAAGAACGGCGCCACCACACACGCGGCGGGCCTCGCCGAACGATGGCCGAACATCGTGCTGCTGTTCGCCCTGTTCGCGGTCGTCTTCGGCATCGCCGCCTACTTCCTCAAGCTCAAGGTCTCCGCCTTCCTCGGCGGCTTCCTCGCGCTGTTCATCCTGAGCTTCGCGATCAACGTGTTCAGCACCTCGAAGTTCGCCTCCTCGTACAACCTCGAGGCGCCGCTCGTCGCGTTGGTCATCGGTCTGGTCATCGGCAACATCGTCAACGCGGAAGGCTTCTTCGGCGGCGCGTTGCGCACCGAGCTGTTCGTCAAGGTCGGCATCGTCCTGCTCGGCGCCACGCTGCCGTTCACCACGATCCTGTCGGCCGGTCCGGTCGCGTTCCTGCAGGCCACGTTCATCGCTGTCTCCACGTTCCTTGTCATCTACTTCGTCGCGTCCAAGGGGTTCGGCCTTGACAAGCGCTTCGCCGCGACGCTGGGCGCGGGCGGCTCGATCTGCGGCGTCTCCGCCGGCATCGCCGTCGGCTCCGCGGTCAAGAGCCGCAAGGAGCACGTCTCCGCGGTGATTTCGATCGTCGTGGTCTGGGCGATCATCTCCATCTTCCTGCTCACGGGCCTGTCCAAGGCGTTCGGCCTGTCCGACGGCGTGGCCGGCGCATGGATCGGCACCTCCGAGTTCGCCGACGCGGCCGGTGTGACCGCCGCCTCCAGCTTCGGCGAGCAGGGCATCGCGGCGTTCACCCTGATGAAGGTCGTCGGCCGCGACATCTTCATCGGCGTGTGGTGCCTGATCCTGGCGTTCATCGCCATCACCTACTGGGATCGTCAGGACCGCGTCGCCGAGGCCAAGGCCTCCGGCAAGGACGTGAACGCGCTGCCCAAGCAGAAGCTCGACGTCTCGCAGATCTGGCACCGCTTCCCGAAGTTCGTCATCGGTTTCTTCGTCGCCTCGATCTTCCTGACCATCGTCATCGCGACGGCCGGCGCGGGATCCTCCGCGAGCATCAGCAGCGACCTGATCGCGCCGGTCAAGGAGCTGCGTACGTGGGCGTTCACGTTCACGTTCCTCTCCATCGGTCTGACGACCCGGTTCAAGCAGCTGTCCTCGCTGGGCTGGAAGCCGATCGCCGCCTTCAGCATCGGCGCCGTGGTCAACATCATCCTCGGCTTCTTCCTGTCCGCGGTGCTGCTGCCCGGCTTCTGGTCCACGATCTCCGTCGCGGCCTGACGGTCGCGGCCTGACATCGCCATCATTCAACCAACCGACACCACGAACGGCACCGAACCCCTCCGGAACCTCCGGGCGAGCCCGGTGCCGTTCGTTGTTCCTGCAATTCCCATACTTCCCGTAAGGAGCACAACATGTCCTTTGCCGATCTGCTCGCGCGTCCGCGCACGCGTGACGTTGCCGCGCCCGATACGTCCACCGGTTCCACCGGCGCCTCCTCCGACTCCGATCTGCCCGTCGTATGGCATGTGATCGTCGACATCCCGTTCGCCAACTGGACCCTGCGTCGCACCGGCGTCACTTTGGAGGACGCCGCCGAGGATCTGCGCCGTCGTTCTGCCCGACTGGCCCGTGCGCAGGCGGTGCTCGCCACGCTGCGCCGCGTCAGCGACACCGACGACTGGAAGGTGTCGATCACGCAGCATGGCATCCGCGCCGAACGCGACGGCGAACCCTTCGAGCGTCTCGATCAGGAGCTCGCCGACGCCGGATTCACCGCCGACGATTTCCTCGTCCACGTCGAATACGCCCGCTCGTGGGGCATGCTCTGAGTCACTGATCCGCGGATTCGCCGTCCACGAGCAGGCGTTCGATGGCCGCGTGAAGGACATTGCCCCGCGAGCCGGGAGACACCGCCGTTCCTCCGTCGGCTTCGATCGCTGTGGTGGTGCTCGGACCGAGCGTGTAGTACACGGGGGCCGTCGCGAAGCACTGCGGAATCCGTCGCATGACGGACCGCAGCCGACGATACGCGGAAGGGCTCGTCACGAGGATCCGGTTGATGCGGCGATCGGCGTCTGCCAGTTGTACGTTGTCGGGATCATTGGCGTCCCAGGTGTGATTCGGGTCATGCGCAATCGCCGCGTCGATCGCGTCGCATGCGCGCGATTCACATTCACCATCCCAGTGGTTCTCGTAGATCTGCACGCGTTCGACGTCATCCGGCAGTGCGCTGTGCGCCGCGGACGCCACGGACGCCACGGACAGTGAGCCGCACAGATGCACCGCACGCCGGTACCGCATCCCCTTGAGCAGCGCCGCGACTCCGCGCTGGTTCTCCTCCGGCGGAGTGAGGATGGTCGCCTTCATGCCGGAGTCCTGCGCGACTGCGGCCATACGCGCACTGAGCAGAAGCAGAGTAGGGGAGCGAAGTACAGGACTGTTGCTGGGCTTCATGGGGCGGTCCTTTTTCTCTCCCCCAGTCAGCTCCGCCGACAGCCCGTCCGCAATTATGGATGCGCGCGCAATCGGCTGGCTCGCCTGTCGGCTCGCACGTTGCCTACAAACAGCTCTGCTGTTTGTTTCACGGCAACGTCCCATCAGAGGGGGGCAACTACTAGGAGGATCGCGCCATTCGGGGTGGGAGAGGTAGGTGCTCAGCGCGAAGCCGCTGGTGATCACGATGATGTCCGCCTCGCGGATCGCGCGCAGTCCGGAATCGTCCGGTTCCACGGCGCGCAGCTCCCGCAGCGGAAGGCAGATGGGCGGCGCGGCCGAGGCGGCCGCCAGTCGATGTCGCTGTTCCCGATCGATCCGTCGTTGTTCGATGGTGAGCAGGATCGATCCCGATGCCAATGAGTCGTGCACAATGATGATGATACGTTTCCGGATATGACGATTGATGACGGAATATGACGTTCGCCGGCGATTCATGACGGCGGGCGATACGGACGATATGGGCGATACACGAGAAGGGCGATGGACGATGAGTGACGGACTGGTGTCGTTGGTGGGCGCGGGACCGGGTAGCGTGGACCTGCTGACGCTGCGCGGCAAGGATCGCATCGAGCGGGCCGACGTGATCGTCTACGACAGGCTCGTCAACCCCGAACTGCTCGACTTCGCGAGGCCCGACGCGCAGCGCATCGACGTGGGCAAATCGGCGCATCATCACCCGGTCAAACAGCGTGAGATCAACAATCTGCTCGCGCGCCTCGCCAAGGAGGGCAAGCGCGTGGTCCGGCTCAAATCGGGCGATCCGTTCGTCTTCGGCCGTGGCGGCGAGGAGCGTGAGTACCTCAAGGCGCAAGGCGTCCAGGTGGAGGTCGTGCCCGGCATCACCAGCGCGATCGCCGGTCCGGCGGCGGTCGGCATCCCGGTCACGCATCGCGACTACGCGTCGAGCTTCCATGTGATCGCCGGGCATCGCAAGCGCGAGGGGCACGAGCTTGACTGGGACAACATCGCGCATATGGAGGGCACGCTCGTGTTCCTGATGGGCATGGAGTCGCTCGGCCGCATCGTCGAGAACCTCCGGGCCAACGGCAAGCCGGACACGACGCCGGTCGCCGTGATCCAGTGGGCGACGCGCGCGGACCAGCGCGCCGTGGGCGGCGACCTTGCGACCATCGAACGTCGGGTCGAGGAGGCCGGACTCGGCGCCCCCGCACTGATCGTCGTCGGCGGCGTCGTATCCCTCCTCGATGCGTGATCGCCCCGTTGGCCTCGGCCCCCTCTGATGAGGGGGCTGTCAGCGACGCTGACTGGGGGAGAGACCGTTGCGATTGTCCCGTCATTGCCCGACTACACTGGGGAATCGTTGTGGGGATGTATCGGATGCAACGGAACAATGCAACGGAAACGAGTGTGGGAACAGTGACGAGCGCAATCAATGAGAACGATGAGAACGCAACCAACGACGAGGACGAGCCGCTCACCGCGCCGGGCACGAGCCCGTATCCGGTCGACCTGCGCGTCGCCGGCGAACCGGCCGTCGTGGTCGGCGGGGGCAGGGTCGCGACCCGCAAGGTCACGCACCTGCTCAACGCCGGCGCCAAGGTCACGGTGGTCAGCCCCGAACTGGACGAGCCGCTCGCCGAACGCGTGAAGGCCGGCGAAATCACATGGGAGGCCAAGGACTACGAGACCGGCGATCTGGCTGACGCCCGCGTGGTCATCGCCTGCACCGACGACCCGGCCGTGAATCACCGGGTCGTGGCGGACGCGAAGCCCGGCCAGCTGGTCAACAACACCGCCGACCCGCAGGAATCGGACTTCTTCAACGTGGCGGTCATCGAACAGGGCAAGCTGATCGTGACCGTCTCCAGCAAGGGCGTCGACCCGGCTCTCGTGCGCCGCGTCAAGCAGCGTCTGGCCGGGGTCCTGCCGGACCTGCTCGCAGGTGAGTCGGTCTCGGTCGAGGGGTGAGCCTCACTTCCGCTCGAGCAGCGGATACCGCAGCACGAAGTTGGTGTCCATCACCACGCCGCTGATGTCGCCGCCGGTCACCGACTGTGACACGCTCTGCAGCAGCGGCAGGATCGGCAGATCCTTCGCCGCCACCTGCTGCACCTGCCTGATCGTGCCGAGCCGCTGCGATTCGTCGGTCTGACCGGCCTGCGCCTTGAGCAGCGCGGCCACTTCGGGGTTGTCGTACCCGTTGCTGACGAATCCGTCGGGCGCGAAATACGGGGTCAGATAGTCGGACGGATCCGGATAGTCGGGCGCCCAGCCGATCTGATAGGCGGGGAAGGCGCCGTCCTGCGAGTCGGTGACGACGCGCTGCTTCGAATACTGCACCCACTCGGTCTGCTGCACGTCCACGGAGAACAGTCCGCCATCCTCCAGCTGCGTCTTGATCGCCGCGTACTCGTCGGCGGACGACGGGCCGTAATGGTCCGTGTTGTACTGGATGTTGAGCTTGACCGGTGTCGTGACGCCGGCGTCGTCCAACGTCTTGCGCGCCTTGTCGACGTCCGGCTTGCCCGACCCGTCGCCGTACGCGCCGGTGAGCGTGTCGACGAATCCGGCCTGCCCCGCGGGGATGAATGAGTACAGCGGCTTGTACGTGCCCTGATACACGTTCGTCGCGAGCGCCGAGCGGTCGACCAGATCCGCGACGGCCTGACGCACCGCCTTCGCCTTGTCCGCGTCGGCGTCCGCCTGCTTCGACCCGAACGGCTGGGTGTGCAGGTTGAACACGAGATAGCGTCCGCCGCCGCCGTTGCCGGTGACGACCTTGAGCTTGCCGTCCTTCTTCAGATCGGTGATGTCCGTGGGCGTCAGCGAGCGGTACGCCACGTCCACGTCGCCCTGTTGCACGGCCAGTTTGAGGTTCGACGAATCCGCGTAGTAGCGGGTCGTCACCTGCTTGTTGTGCGCCGGTTCGATGCCTTGGTAGTCGGCGTTGCGTGTGAACAGCGCGTGGTCGTTGCTCTTGTACTCCTTGAGCGAATAGGCGCCGCTGAATCCGTTGTCCTTGACGACCTCGTCGTCGGTGGCGAGCTTGTCCTTCGGGTACGACTGTTCGTCGACGATGCCGGAGGCGGTCATGCTGAGCACCGGCTTCAGCGTCACGTCGTCCTTCACCGAGGTCGTGAAGACGACGGTGGCCGGGTCGGGCGCGTCCACGCCGGTGATGTTCGCGAACACCGATACCGGTCCGTTCTCGGAGTTGATCTCCTTGATGCGGTCGATGCTGAACTTCACGTCGCTGCTGGTCAGCGCGTGCCCGTTGGTGAATTTGAGGCTCGGCTTGAGTTTGACGGTGAACTGCGTGCCATCCTCGTTCCATGTGCCGTTGTCGGCCGCGAGGTTCGGCACGATATCGGCCTTGCCGTTGCGTTGCGCGAACAGCGGCGCGTAGATCTGGTATGCGGTCTGGATCGACCCGAGTTCGGAGATGCCTGCCGGATCGAGGCTGACGACCTTGTCGGTCGTGCCGACGGTGATGGCGGCCGCCTGACCGGTGGCCTTCGACGAGTTGGCGGCGGCCGCGCTCGAGCCCGCTCCGTTCGTCGTCGTGCCGCCGCACGCCGCGAGTCCCGTGACCAGCAACGCCGCGATCGCGCCGGTCGCCGCATGCCGTATCGCGTGAACGACATGGCTGTTCCGTATACGAGATGACTTGTGCAATGACATGCTTCCCCTCTGTCCCTGATTACCTCTGATGCCTTACCACGTCACGTACCGGATCGCGCCGCAATACCGCATGATGCCTGTCATGATGCCTGTCATGATGCCTTGTTGCGGGTATCATCTGCACCTTTGGCAAACCCCGGTGCTGACTGGTGCGATTCATGTATCGACGGGTATGGGCGCGGTCATACGCCCCCAACGCGCCCATACCACGACTGTACCCGCTGCGAGACATCACATGGTGCAGTTTCGATCGCAATCGTTCAGTTTCGATATTCCAAAATCCGATAACGGGTTCAATCGTCGTCCGGTTGTCGTCCGGTTGTCGTCCGTTCGCCGTCCGATCCTATAGGAACGGACGGCGGTGGGTAGGCCGGGTGGCTGGGCTTATAGCGGGGATCCGGCGGCGTGCAGGTCGCGGATGACGGAGGCGATGAGCTCCTCAGATGCGGTCGTGGCCGTGGCGCGGTAGACATGCGATCCGTCGGGCGTGGCGACCATCGCGTCGAGGGTCAGGGGAGCGTCTATGGCGTCCGATGCGTCGTCCGATGCGGCACGGCCTCTCGTCGAAGCTAGGGGATGCTCCGGCATGTCATGCAGTGGCGTCCGTCGCGCGTACGCGCCGATGGGCAGCGTGCAGTTGCCGCCGATCGCGCGCATGAACCCGCGTTCGAGCGTCACCGCCTCGCGCGTCGGCGCATCGTCGATAAGCGCGAGCAGCTCCAGCGTCCTCGTGTCGTCGGCGCGGCACTCGACCGCCATCGCGCCCTGCCCCGCGGCCGGCAGCAGCACGTCGCGCAGCGAGAGCCGGTGGAGTCCGGTCGTATCCGGTTCGAGCCGGTTGATCCCGGCCTCGGCGAGGACGATCGCGTCGAGATGCTCCGTTGCGATCTTGCGGATGCGGGTGTCGATGTTGCCTCGGATCGGCACGATCTCGAGATCGGGGCGCAGATGCAGCAGCTGCGCCTGACGCCGCTGGCTGTTCGTGCCCACCCGCGCGCCGGCCGGAAGGTCGCCGATCGCGCGCGCCGGCGCAAGGCTCAGCAGACAATCGAACGGCGAATCGCGCACCGGCGTGCAGCCGATCGTCAGCCCCTCCGGCAGCTGGGGTTGCACGTCCTTGAGACTGTGCGCGGCGAAGTCGATGGTCCCGTCCTCCAGTTCGCGTTCGATCTCCTTGACGAACACGCCCTTGCCGCCGATGACGTGCAGACTGGACGTGCGGTCGCGGTCGCCCTGCGTGACGATCGGCACCACCTGGAACTCGACGCCGGGCACGCGTGCGAGCAGCATCCCGATGATGAGTTCGGTCTGGCGCATGGCCAGACGGCTTGTGCGGGTGCCTACCTTGAATGTCGTGGTCATATGAGGAATCTGGAATCTGGTGAGGAATCTGGATCGCAGTGGGATTCAGCGGGGCGGAATCACCTGCCGGACTTGCGGGCCCTGCGCTGGTGGCGACGGTCGACGAACGCTTTCGAGCCGCGGTCGGACAGCTGTGAGACGATCGCGCCGAACGCGGCCGAGGCGGCGGCGAAGACGAGACTCGCGACGAAGCCCTGCGGGGCGTCGGCGGCGAGCCCGCGCGCGAGGTTGCGTTTGCTGGTTCCCCGGTCCCAGAGCATCTGGAACGCCTTGCCCGCCACGAGCCCGATGACGGACGGGAACGCCCACTTGAAGAATTTGTCGCCCAGCGAATCGGGGTCGTTCAGTCTACGTTCGCGCATGTCGTTCACCTTCTCGTCGATGCGGTGCAATGCCTCGATGGCCTCGTCGGCCGTGGAGGAGTAGTCGGAGCCTGTGCGGGCGGCGTGGGCGGCGGCGTGTCTGCCGGTGGTGCCGGCGTCCCCCGTGCCGGTGCCGTGCGTCTCATCGTTCAGCGTCTCGCTCATAGCGTCCAGTCTAGTGTCTCGCCTGCCGCACTGCGCACACTCATGCGTGAGGTGATACCAGTAAGTTCCGCTGCCTTGAACTACCCCTCAGTCCCGCTGCGCGGGCCCAGCTCCCCTGACAAGGGGAGCTGAGTATTGGCTAACGGGGCGCAAAGTGGGTGGTGGATGTTACGGCGACTCGGCGAATCGCGGTGGAGCCGGGAGCGTTCACGGGCTAGAGTGGGAGTCATGAGCGAACACACTACTGACGGCACTGTGGCCGTCGACGCCCGCGGCGGGGCCGGTTTCCTGGTGCTGCTGCGTCATGGACAGACCGCGTGGAGTGAATCGGGCCAGCACACCGGCCGCACGGACATCCCCCTGACCGAGGTCGGGCGCGAACAGGCGCGCGCCGCGGGCGAGAGACTGCGCGCCGCGTTCCCCGGCGGATTCGACGCGGGATGCGTCTTCTCGAGTCCGCTGATCCGCGCGCAGCAGACCGCCGAACTGGCCGGATTCCCCGATCACGGCGTGCTGGACGGCATCGCCGAGTGGGATTATGGCGGGGCCGAGGGCCGCACGCGCAAGCAGGTGTGCGAGGCGAGCGGCTTCCAGTGGGATGTGTGGCGCGACGGCCCGCAGTCGCTGCCCGAATCGCTGCAGGGCGATTGGGACGAGACGCTGCCGAGCGGCGAGACGGTGCCGGTGCACGCCGGCCGCGGCGAGACGGTCGATGAGGCCGCGGCCCGCGCGCGCGGCGCGATCGAGGAGGTGACGCCGCTGCTCGAGGCCGGCCACAACGTGCTGTTCGTCGCCCACGCGCACATCCTGCGCATTCTGACCTCCCAGTGGCTCGGCGTCGACCCGCACTTCGCGAGGCTCCTGCGCCTCGACACGGCCCACTACTCGATCCTGAGCCGCTACAAGGGCGACAACGTCATCGAGCGCTGGAACTGCTAGCGGGCGTCAGAAGCATTGCAAACGATAGGCACGGCGTGTCGCGCAATCGCACGAAAACATGCCGTGCCTATCGTTTTTGATGCCAAAATCGATGTGAGCGCTCTCATTGTTGCGAACGCTTGCATTGCTGACAATTCAAACAATCGCCGGAATAGTGCGGTTTTATAGACAGATGACGACGATATGTCATTTCTGACGCGATGAAACACCCCGAATACTGCCATCGTTTGCAAAAACGGCGAACATGCGTCATAATGAATCACGTCGGAACAAACTTCGAGGCGCCAAAGCCGACGCCACCAACCCCGGTCGGCCACACCGTCCGAGGAGCAACAAGGAAAGAGAAAGGTTCGATGATGAATCGCACACTGAAGTCGACGATCAGCATGGTCGCCATCGCAGCAATGTCCATCGGAGCGCTCGCCGCGTGCGGCTCCAGCACGTCGGGCGACGACGCCAAGGGCAAGGTCTACTACCTCAACTTCAAGCCGGAGGCGGCCGACCAGTGGACCGCACTCGCCAAGGAGTACACCAAGGAGACCGGCACCGAGGTCAAGGTGCAGACCGCCGCGTCCAACACCTACGAGCAGACCCTGAAGTCGGAGATCGCCAAGACCGAGGCGCCGACCCTGTTCCAGGTCAACGGTCCGGTCGGCTACCAGAACTGGAAGCGCTACACCGCCGACCTGTCCGGCACCGACGTGTACAAGGAGCTCACCAACCAGGACGTGGCCCTGAAGGACGGCGACAAGGTCGTCGGCGTGCCGTACGTGATGGAGACCTACGGCATCATCTACAACAAGGACATCCTCAACAAGTACTTCGCGCTCGACGGCGCCAAGGCCAAGTCCGTCGACGAGATCGACAACTTCGACACCCTCAAGGCCGTCGCCGACGACATGCAGGCGCGCAAGGACGAGCTCGGCATCAAGGGCGCGTTCACCTCCGCCGGCTTCGACTCCAGCTCCGACTGGCGCTTCAAGACCCACCTCGCCAACCTGCCGCTCTACTACGAGTTCCAGAAGGACAAGGTCACCGAGCAGCCGGCCACGATCAAGGGCACGTACCTGCCGAACTACAAGAAGATCTTCGACCTGTACATCACCGACTCCACCACCGACCGCACGCAGCTGAGCGCCAAAACCGGCGACGACGCCAACTCCGAGTTCGCGCTCGGCGAGGCCGCCTTCTACCAGAACGGCACCTGGGCGTGGACCGACCTCGAGAAGGCCGGCATGAAGGCCGAGTCCGTCGGCATGATGCCGATCTACATCGGCGTCAAGGGCGAGGAGAACCAGGGCCTCGCCACCGGCTCCGAGAACTACTGGTGCATCAACGACAAGGCGTCCGACGCCGACAAGAAGGCCACCGAGGACTTCCTCAAGTGGGTCATCACCTCCGACACCGGCAAGAAGGCCCTCTCCGAGGACATGGGCTTCACCACCCCGTTCAAGACCTTCGATGACGTGAAGTTCGACAACCCGCTGACCGAGGCCGCCGTCGAGGACCAGAAGTCCGACAAGACGCAGGTCAGCTGGAACTTCACGATGATGCCGTCCGAGGAGTGGAAGAACAAGCTCGGCCAGGCGCTGCTCGAGTACGCGCAGGGCACCGGCGACTGGAACGCCGTCAAGACCGCGTTCGTCGACGGCTGGGCCTCCGAGTACTCCGCGACCCACTGATCGTCTCTGATCCCTGATTCCCAACCTGATGCCCCGGTGACGGCCGTTCTCCTCCTCGGCCCGTCACCGGGGCATCGTCATGTCCGGGCTGATGAGCCGGGCGGCGGGCCGGCCGGCGGCCCCAGACGACAGCCCGGGCCGCCGCACCGCCGGTTCAGCGCCGGCGCGCGGTGCTCGATCGCACCACCAGCTGCGCCGGCACCTTGCGCAGCGGCTCCCTCACCTCGCGCCCGTTGATGAGGTCCATCGTCATGCGGGCGGCCGCGCGGGCCATCTCGACCGGGTCCTGACGGATCGTCGTCAGCCCGATGTCCGCGGTGTAGAAGCTGTCGTCATAGCCGATCAGCGACACGTTGCCCGGCACGGACAGCCCGTTGCGTTCGAGCTGGAACATGAGCGGCAGGGCGATGCCGTCCTCCTGACACGCGATCGCCGTCGGCATCGTGCTGAGGCTCATCAGCTGCGTCACCACATCGCCGATCTGGTAGTGTCCGTCGGCGTCGACCTTGCACACGATGACCTGCGGCTCGATGCCCTCGCGCCGGCAGCAGTCCATGAACACGTCGAACCGGCCCCGCACCGAGAAGCTCAGCGAGATGTCGCGGTCCGTGCTGATGTACGCGATATCGCGATGCCCGAGGTTCATCAGGTGACGCGCGGCCAGCGTCGAACCCTGCTCGTCGTCGATGTTGACCGCCGCCGCGAACCCGTGGGCCGACGACTCCGCCGTGTTGATGCCGATGATCGGCACGTCCACGCTGGCCAGCTGCTTGGTCTCCTCGTCGTCGATGTCGAACGAGACGACGATCACCGCGTCCGCGTTGCGGCGCACCGGCAGCATCTCGAAGAACTCACGGCGCTCCTCGATCGAGGAGATCTGGAAGATCGAGATGTCATAGCCCTCCGCGTGGAAGACGTCGTTCAGCCCTTCGATCACGGATGCGGTGAACCACAGGCGGATGTGGCCGCTCATCAGCACGGCGACGCGCAGCGCGCGCCCGGACTTCAGCGCCGCGGCCGAACGGGAGAGCGAGAAGTTGAGCTGGCCGGACATCGCCAGCACGCGCTCGCGGGTCTTCGCCGAGACCAGATCGGGCCGCGTGAAGGACCGCGACACCGTCGAAATGGAGACGCCCGCCGCCTTGGCGACGTCCTGGATGCTGCTGCTCATGAAACCACCTTGTCGTTCGGATGTGTGTGGCGTCGCGCGCCGGCCGGGGCGCGCCGGCCGATGGGGCGTACCGCCCGATCGCGCCGGACGCCCGGTCGCCGCACTTACTGCACGTTTACTGCGCGCTTGCTGCGCTTACTGCAAAGACTTCCCGCGTAGGAAAACCGCGTATCGTCCAGCTTACACGGCGCAGACCATCGACTCGCGATGACGACGATTGCATTACAAACGTTTGCAAAAACAGGTCAGAATAGGGAAAATCGCAAAAAATAGCCAATACATAGCGATGAACGACTATTGCCGGGGTGATTGACGAGGCAATGCGAAACGCCGTAAATGACAACGTTTGACATCGCGGCGCCGTGCGGTTACGATGTCACTACAACAACGGATTCGTTCGTCGGCCGCGGGGTCGGCGGAAGTCGTGGCACGCAGCGGTGCGCGGCGCTCAAGGAGGAGGATTATCCATCATGGTTAGCATGGCCGGCAAGGCGATACGGAAGTGGTGGGCGCTATTCGCGCTGCCCACGTTCGCCGCGTTCATCATCGGGTTCGTGGTGCCCTTCATCATGGGCGTCTACCTGAGCTTCTGCGAGTTCACCACCGTGACCGACGGCGAGTTCGTCGGCCTCAAGAACTACGTCAAGGCGCTCGGCGACAAGGAGTTCCTGCACGCGCTCGGCTTCTCCACCGCGTTCACGATCGTCACCACGATCGTCATCAACGTGGTCGCGTTCTTCATCGCGTACATGCTCACGAAGGCGATCAAGGGATCGACGATCTTCCGCTCGGTGTTCTTCATGCCGAACCTGATCGGCGGCATCATCCTGGGCTACATCTGGCTGCTGCTGCTCAACGGCATCCTCGCGCACTGGTCGCGCGCCCTGACCTACTCCGCCACGTACGGCTTCTGGGGCCTGGTCATCCTCGTGTGTTGGCAGCAGATCGGCTACATGATGATCATCTACATCGCCGGCATGCAGGCCCTGCCCACGGACGTGCTCGAAGCCGCGCAGGTGGACGGCGCGAGCGGCACGCAGACGATGTTCAAGATCATCATCCCGCTGATGATGCCCTCGATCACCGTGTGCTCCTTCCTGACCGTGACCAACGGCTTCAAGCTCTACGACCAGAACCTCGCCCTGACCAACGGCGCCCCGAGCAACATGTCCGAAGGCCTCGCGATGAACATCACCCGCACGTTCTACGGCCGCATGGGCTGGGAGGGCGTCGGCCAGGCGAAGGCCGTCCTGTTCTTCATCCTGGTGGCGGTCATCGCGCTCATCCAGAACAAGCTCACGACAAGCAAGGAGGTGGCGGCCTGATGAACGCCGACAAGGTCAAGCACGGAGGGCTCTGGACCGCCCTGTTCACCGTCGTCTCGCTGGCATGGGTCTTCCCGATCGTGCTGGTGGTCATCAACTCGTTCAAGCAGAAGGCGTACATCTCCAAGAACGCCTTCTCCCTGCCCGCCGGCAAGGCGTTCGTCGGATTCGAGAACTACGTGCGAGGCGTGGAGACCACCGACTTCTTCGCGAGCTTCGGCTGGACGCTGCTCATCACCGTCGGATCGGTGCTGCTGATCCTCGTGTGCACGTCGATGTGCGCGTGGTGGATCGTGCGCGTCAACAACTGGGCCGCCAAGCTGCTGTACACGCTGTTCCTGTTCAACATGATCGTGCCGTTCCAGATGGTCATGTTCACGCTCTCCAAGATCGCCGACATGCTGAAGCTCAACACCCCGTGGGGCCTGTGCATCGTGTACCTCGGCTTCGGCGCCGGCCTCGCGGTGTTCATCTTCACCGGTGTGATCAAGGGCATCCCGGTCGAGCTGGAGGAGTCCGCGATGATCGACGGCGCGTCCGTGCCGCGCATCTTCTTCCAGATCGTCGTGCCGATCATGAAGCCGTCGATCGTGTCCGTCGCGATCCTCGAGGCCATGTGGATCTGGAACGACTACCTCCTGCCGTACCTGACCCTCGACCTCGGCAAGTACAAGACGATCTCGGTCGCCGTGCAGTACCTCAAGGGCGGCTACGGCTCGGTCGACATGGGCGCCATGATGGCCTGTCTGGTCCTCGCGATCATCCCCATCATCATCTTCTACCTCATCTGCCAAAAGTACATCGTCAAGGGGGTTATGGCGGGAGCGGTGAAGGGCTGATGCCATAACCTCCGTCGGCCTGCCGTACGTTGATCGAGGTTAATGGCGGACAGCCCCCAGAGAACGTACTGTGACCGCGCGTCAGCGTACGCTCCCCGTGGCTAAATCCGTGTTCACCCGTGTTTTCGTATGCTGACCACAGGCAGGCGTACGAAAACGCGGGGTAGCCACGATTATCATCCCGGGCAACGTACGCTGAGCGCAGCCAAGCGTACGGTGCCTGTGTGCAGACGGTTTTTCGCCACGGTTTTCGTACTCAACACTCCATCGGAACCTGCCGTCGGAACCCCGTCGGGACTCCACCGGGGTTCCCGACAGGGTCCCATCGGGAACCCCGGGATATGCAAGAACCGTGGTAATCACAATGGGCCTCCTTTGGGGTCCGTTACTCATCGGAACAGTCGGTGTTCCGGTGCAGGACGGACTCCAAAGGAGGCCCATTACGTCTTTATGCCGTTAGTATCCCTCGGCTACCGCCGAGATTCGGACACTCACACGCTCTGTATCGTCCGTTCCCAGACATCGGCGCAACCGGTGTGACGGGGAACGGACGCCCGTTCGGCGTCAGCGCTCGATGCCGTACTCCATGTACGCGTAGTTGTCGAAGAAGCGGTCGTCGTCGCGATCGGTGCTCGAATGGTGGCTGTTGATCTCCTGCATGATGGGCTCCTTTCACCCGTATTGCACTGTTGACTATGGTTTACCGCCCTGTTGTGTCGGCCATGTATGCCTTCGGCTAACGGCGGATGAACTCGTGCAAAACGCTTATTGCGACATACGTTGATGAAGAGCGGCGCTACCGGGGAAGCCGGGCGTTGTCAGGATCCCCATGATTCGACAGCTATCTCCGTTATGCGGGGTACTTTAGGCCTGACGCGGAGATCCATCTCGCTTATGAGGGGTGCCTGTGTCAGGTATCAGTGCTCCAAAACGGCTTGATGGCGTTGCGGTTGAGCCGTTTTGCGGCATGCATAGTCTGGGCTGGTACCCCTCATAACGCAGATAGAGGTATGCAAATGCGGAAAAGTACCCCTCGTAAGCGAGTTGGCTCGCTACGGGGGCACTTTCGGCTGAATGATTGAGGAGTCTGGGCGTCTGGCGGACAACAACAGGCAACGACGATGTCCGCCAGTCGCCCAAACGGTGGAGCGGTGCTTGTAAAGTCGCCGCCCCGGCGCCTCAGCGCACGAGCCAGGCGGTGGTGTCCTGCGGGAGTCGGCCGTCGTCGGTGAGTGGCGCGGAGGAGAGGATCACCGCGCTGTCGTCGGGCAGGGCCGCCGGTTCGGCGCCGAAGTTGGTCACCGAGGTGAGCGTGCGGCCTTCGGTCGCCGGGCGCGCGTAGGCGATGACGTCATCGCCGAAGCTGAGTGCTCCGTCGGTGACGTTCCCGTTGTCCCCGTCATCCAGCCAGTCGACCGTCGAGGTGTCGCCGGTCGCGGTGAGGAGCTTCGCGCGCAGCGCCAGCGCGCGGCGGTAGAGGTTGAGCATCGACCCCTCGTCGGCGGCCTCGACATCGGCCGCGAAATCCTTGAACCACAGCGGTTGCGGCAGGTGCGGCTCGGCGGCCGGGGCGCCGTCGGGGCGCACTGCGGGGGAGAAGCCGAACGAGGTGCCGGCCGCGAAGTCGGGCGACCACGAGGCCGCGGCGATCGCGGGGGAGCCGTCCGTGGCGTCCGCAGCGTCCGGGCCTTCGGCGGCATCGGTTCCGGCGACCGCGTGATCGTCCGCAGACGCATCGTCCGCGACCCACGGCAGCGGCACGCGGCAGCCGTCGCGGCCCTTGTCGGTGAAGTTGCGGCGCGTGTTGAACGGCGTCGGGTCCTCGAGGCGATCCCACGGGATGTTCGCGACCTCGAACAGGCCCAGCTCCTCGCCCTGATAGATGTACACGGCGCCGGGCAGTGCGAGCTCCATCAGCGCGGCGGCGCGGGCGCGGCGGGTGCCGAGTTCACGGTCCTCGGTGTACGAGGTGCCGTCGCGCAGCAGCCAGTCGTGCGCGAGCTGGTGGTAGACGGGGCCCTTCACCTGCGGCAGGCCGTAGCGCGACGGGCTGCGCGGCACGTCGTGGTTGTTCATCACCCATGTGGTGGTCGAGTCTCCGGTTTCGGCGGCCGCCTCGAGGCCGTGGCGGATCGCGGAACGGAACTCGTCGACATCCCAGTTCGCCTCGGCGAACTCGAAGTTGAACACCTGACCGAGCTCGTCGGTGTCGGCGTACAGGTGCTGGTGCTCCGGCACCACCCACGCCTCGCCGACCGCGAAGCGCGGCGGATCGTACTCGTCGAACACCTGGCGCCACTCGCGGTAGATCTCGTGCACCTCGCGGCGGTCCCACAGCGGGCTGGTGAAGTCGTGGCACAGCACCTGCTGCACGGTGTCGGCGGGTATGTCCTCGAGCGGTGTGCTCTCGAGGTCCTTGGCCAGGCCGTGCGCCACGTCGATGCGGAATCCGTCGGTGCCGTGATCGGACCAGAATCGCAGCGTCTTTTTGAACTCCTCGTGCACGTCCGGGTTTTTCCAGTTGAGGTCCGGCTGCTCCTTGGCGAAGATGTGCAGGTACCACTGGCCGTCGTCGACCTGCTGCCACGCCGGCCCGCCGAACAGCGACTGCCAGTCGTTCGGCGGCAGCTCGCCGTGCTTCCCGCGGCCCTCGCGGAAGATGTAGCGGTCGCGCGCGGCCGATCCGCGGCCGGCGACCAGCGCCTCCTGGAACATGACGTGCTTGTCGGCCGTGTGGTTCGGCACGATGTCGACGATCACCTTGATCCCGGCCCCGTGCGCGGCGGCGACCATCCGGTCGAAATCGTCCATCGTGCCGAGTCGCGGATCGACATTGCGGTAGTCGATCACGTCATAGCCGCCGTCGGCGAGATCCGACGGATAGAACGGCGACAGCCAGATCGCGTCCACGCCGAGATCCCTGAGGTAGTCCATCTTCTCGGTGACGCCGGCGATGTCGCCAAGGCCGTCGCCGTTCACGTCCTTGAAGCTGCGCGGGTACACCTGATAGACGACGGCCTGCTTCCACCAGTCGTCGCGTTCGTTGTTCGCGGTCATGCTGTTCCTTTCCCTTTTCGTGATGACAACGATATCATTGAAAACGTATGCAATAAGATGTGATGTCCGCGTCGAAGCGGACGCGCGAGTGATCGACGGAGGTTCGACGATGCGATTCCTGTCACCCGATTCCGGACTCATGCGGGGCCTTGGCGACCTCGTCGACGCGATCTGGATCAACATCCTGATGCTGGTCACCAGCCTGCCGCTGGTCACGGTCGGCGCCGCGCTGTCCGCGGGATTCGACACGGCGCGGCGATCGCTGGCCGGCGAGGGCGGCGGCGTCACCCGCAACTATTTCCGCGCGTTCCGTGCGAACCTTATCAAGGCGACCGCCCTGTGGCTGCCGTTCCTCGTCATCGGCGCCGGAGTCGCCTACTCGTGGATCGTGCTGCGGATCACGCCGCTGCTCGTGCCGAAGTTCGGTCTGACCGTGCTGTGGGTCATCGGCTTCGAATGGGCGTTCGCGCTGCAGTCGCGATTCGAGAACCCGGTCGGCCGGACCCTCGCCAACGCGTACGTGTTCGGTGTGACCCGATTCGGCTACACGCTGGCGATGGTCGCGATCGATGCGGTGTGGATCGCCCTGCTCGTCGCCTGCTGGTTCTATCTGCCGCAGGGGCTGTTCCTGCTCGTCGTGATGGGGTACGGCACGGCGACGATGCTGCACGTGCCGGTGTTCGAGCGGGCGATGAAGGCGTACCTCTCTAGATGAATGACTACCCCTCAGACCCGCTTCGCGGGCCAGCTCGTCCCGCAACTGCGGACGCGCTGCGCGCGCAGCTGACTGGCTCGCATGTCGGCTCGCACGTTGCCTACAAACAGCATTGCTGTTTGTTTTCACGGCAACGTCCTGACAAGGGGAGCCGAGATGGGCTAGTTGTTCATCACCCGGGCCAGCGAGAGCACGCGCGGATCGGCGAACACCTCGTCCGTGTGCACCACCCGCCCCGAGGCGTCCTGCAGCGGGATGCGCCAGTTCGGGTACTGGTCCGACGTGCCCGGCTGGTTGACGGTCGCGTGCTGGCCGGTGCCGTCGACCAGCGCCGCCTGACGCAGCACCGAGGGCGTGGCGGTCAGCATCGCGTGCATCGCCTCGACGATCTCCTGCTCGTGCCCCGGCACATCCGCGGCGGCCTCGGCGCTGAGCCGGCCGTCCTCGACCAGGCGATCCAGCATCGCCTGACGTTCCGCGCGCGCCGAGGCGGCGAACACCTCGACCGGTTCGGACAGCAGATGCAGACGTTCGCGCAGCGCGACATGCTCGAACTCCAGATAGCCCGCGGTCGGCGGCAGATCGTGCGTCGTGACCGACGCCAGCGCCTGACGACGGTAATCGGTCGGAGGCTTGTACGGGTCGCCCGCGTTCGGCGAATCGTCGACGCGCGCGAACCACTCCACATCGGTGCCGAGCACGCCGCGATCGGCCAGAATGCGACGCACGTAATCAGGCACCGTGCCCAGATCCTCGCCGATGACCATGCCGTTCGCGCGCGTCGCCTCGATCGCGAGCACGGCCAGCATCGCCTCGTGATCGTACATGACGTACGCGCCGCCCTTCGCGCCCCTGCCGCGCGGAATCCACCACAGACGGAACAGGCCGAGCACATGGTCGATGCGCACCGCGCCGGCGTGCGCGAAGATCGACTGGACCATCTCGCGGTACACGCGGTAGCCGGTGCGCTCGAGATAGCGCGGGTTGAACGGCGGCTGACCCCAGTCCTGACCCTGCTGGTTGTAGAAGTCCGGCGGGCAGCCGACCGTCACCGAACCGACCGCGAACCGCTCCGGGCTCCACCACACGTCCGCGCCGAGCGCGTGCACGCCGACCGCCATGTCGAGCATCAGCCCCAGCGCCATGCCCGCATCCTTCGCGGCCGACTGCGCGGCGGTGAGCTGCTCGTCGGCGATCCACTGCAGCCAGCGGTTGAACTCGAACAGGTCGCGATGCTCCTCGACGAGGGCCCTGACCTCGGGCGATTCGCGGTTCGTACGGCCGAACCACGAATCCGGCTCCCACGGTGCGCCCCACACTTCGAAGGCGACGCACCACGTCGCGAACGCATCGAGGTCCGGGCCGGCGTGACGCTTGAACTCCTCGAACGCGCGATCGCGCTCCGGCGTGCGCGGCGCGTCGAAGATCAGACGCAGCGCCTCGCGCTTCGCGGCCCACGAGGCGTTGAGGTCCATCGGATTCGGGTCGTCGTTGCGGTCGGTGACCCGCGCGTGCAGGGCGTCGATGCGCTCGCGGTCGACGGGGGCGAGGTCGGCGTACTCCGGCACGTCCTGCGGGCGGATGTACGTGACGTTGAGGAACCGGCGCGATTCCGGCAGGTACGGCGACGGCTCGAGCGGCGGGATCGGCGCGCCCGCGTGCACCGGGTTGATGAGCATGAAGTCGGCGCCGGATTTCGCGGCGGCGTCGGCGGCGAGGCGCTTGAGGTCGCCGTAATCGCCCACGCCCCACGAGTCGTGCGAGCGGACCGAGTACATCTGCGTCATCCAGCCCCAGCGCTGGCGGGTCCTGACCGCCTCGGGCAGGGCGATGCGCCTCGGGGCGACGATGAGCGTGGCGTCGGCGGTCTGCTTGGCCATCTCGACGTGCAGGGTGTGGTAGCCGATCGGCAGGTCGGCCGGCAGTGTCAGGATGCGGTCGCCGCTGTTGAAATCGGGCAGGATGTCGGCAGGGTCGCTGTGGAGTTCGGTGCCGTCCTCGAGGGTGATGGTGACGGTCGGCTCCTCGTCGGGGGCGCTTGGGGCGGTGCCGTCGGTTTCCGTGCGATGCAGTCGGATGGTGGCGGGGCTGAGCGTGGGGGCGCCTGAGTCGCCGACCGGCCCGTCGACCGTGACAACGATGGTCGACGATGGGAGCAAACGTTTGCTGTTTTCCTCCTCGATTGCCGCCTGTGACCGCGCGATCGCCTCGTCCGACGTGGCATCGACGCCAAGCGCGCCGAGCACGTTGACGAGCACGTCATCGTCGATCTCGACGTAGGTGCCGAGCTGGTCGATGTACGAGGTGGCCACCCCGCTCGCCTTCGCGAGCCGGATCAGCGGGCGGGCCAGCCGCTCGGCGCTTTCGGTGCGCTGGTTACCTGTCGATGCCTTGCGGTTGGCGGTATCGACCGTGGTCTGCGTGTCGTCGGCCGGCGGGGTCGATGGATCGATGATCGTCTGTTCGCTCATTGGACGTGCTCCTTTGGGTGCGGCCCCGGACACGCTGCGTCGCGCGTCGGCCGTCGTGCCGCTACTGCGCGACGCGACGGCATCCGGGTGTGGATTGCTGCTGTTGCATACGACCATACCGCGTATTGACATCGTTTGCAATACGATGGGTGTGGCTGAGTCGAGTGTTCAGGGCTGCTTGTTCATACGTATCTGCGTTATGAGGGGTACATTTCCTGCTTTGCAAACCTCTATCTCGCTTACGAGGGGTATCTGGTGTGGGTATAAGAGCCCAAAATGGCTTGACGGCCACGAGGACTGGCCGTTCTCGGGGCTTTGTACTTCGGGTAGATACCCCTTGTAAGCGAGATAGATGTCCGCAGGAGTCCCGAAGTACCCCTCATAACGCAGTTAGCGCAGGATCGCGAGGGATTGGGGCGGCAGAACCAGCTCGTCCGCCTTGATCGTCGGCTCGCCGACGGCAAGGCTGATGGTGTGGGCGCGATCGGTGTCGTCGAGATGCAGGCGCAACGTGTCCCGACCGGGGTTCATCGCCACGATGACGCAGTCGGGGGCGTCTTTCGCTGTGCGGCGGTAGGCGAAGAGCCTCCCGTCGCCAGACAGCACCTCGAAACCGGCGTCGGAGGCCAGGGCCGGTGTGGCGTGGCGGAACCGCAGCACGGTCTGCATCCAGCGCCACAGCGAATCCGTATCGGCCATGCGATCCGCGACCGTCACCGGTGCGGCGCCCGGCGCCGACGGGCCGCTCTCGACCGGCAGATACAGGCTGGCTGGATCGCCCGCCTCGGAGAACCCGAGGTTCGCCATCCTCGCGTCCCACTGCATCGGCGTGCGGCTGCCGGTGCGCACGTAGCCGCCCTCCTTGGTGGGCAGCGGGCGATAGCGCATCGCGATCTCGTCGCCGTAGTAGACGAACGGGCATCCGGGCATCGTCAGCAGCATGCCGTACGCGATCTTGAGCTCGCGCTCGGTCAGGCGCTGGCCGACGCGCAGGGTGTCGTGGTTCGACGTGATGAGGTCGAAGCGACCGCCCGCGCGTTCGCAGTCGCGCAGCTGCGGCTCGTACTGCTCGAGGAAACCGCGGATCGATTCGCCCGAATCGGCGTTGAAATAGCTGTGGTCGCCCTCGCGCACGAGCGGCGTATCGGTGTTGCGCAGCAGCATGTTGTACCCGTTCGGATTGCCGTCCCAACGCCAGTCGAGGTAGAAGTCCATGTCGAACCCGGCCTGCATTGACTCGTTCGGGCGCCCCCATTCGGAGACGAACGCGGCTTCGGGGAATTCGGGGCGGATCTTCGAGAACATGTACTGCCAGGTGCGGATCGTGAGGGGCTTGCCCCAGTCGTCATGTTTGACGAGGCTGTCGGCCATGTCGACGCGGAATCCGTCGGCCCCGCGCGTGAGCCAGAAACGCATCACGTCGACCATCGCGTCGCAGGTGGCGAGCGCGTCGGGGCCGAGCGCGGGCTTCTGCCAGCCCTGCTTCGGGTGCGCGAAGCCGTAGTTCAGGGCCGGCTGGCATTTGAAGAAGTTGAGGATGTACGTGCCGTCGCGTTCGGTCTCGCCGCCGATGAACGGCAGGCCGTCGCCGCCGGAGATCCAGCAGTCGGTCCAGATGTAGCGTTCGGAGACGTTCTCCTTCTGCGGGGTTCCGCCGTCGTCGCCCGCGATGACTCGCTCCGCCGGATCGGGTCGCGCGCTCGCGCGGAACCATGCGTGCTCCTCGCTGGTGTGTCCGGGCACGAGGTCGAGCAGGACGTGCATGCCGCGTTCGTGCGCGGCATCGAACAGGGCGATGAGGTCGTCGTTCGTGCCGTAGCGCTCCGCGACCTTGCGATAGTCGCGCACGTCGTAGCCGGCGTCCTTGAACGGGGAGTCGTAGCACGGGTTGATCCACAGCGCGTTGCAGCCGAGGTTCCTGATGTAGTCGAGTTTCGCGGTGATGCCGGGGATGTCTCCGATGCCGTCGCCGCTCGAGTCGTTGAACGACTGCGGGTAGATCTCGTAGAAGCACGCGTCCGCGAGCCATGCGGGGTGGCCGGGCCGGCCGGCGTGGGTTTCGGGGTGATTGGTGATGTCGCTCATAAGGCTAAGTTCTCCTCGTTGATTCCTCAGTGACCGTGCGGTAACCATGTGTTGGCCGTACGTTGACCAAGCTGTTGCGGCCGGGCGCCGCGACCGGACCGCCGCTGTGACCAGTGTCTCGCGGTTTCCTGAGATGACTGTCAGGATACGTGATTCATGCAAACATTGTCAATCGGCCATGAAACGCCGATTATCGTTGGAAAATCAGCAAAAATATAGTAATCAAAAAAATGAAACACGAAGAGTTTGCATACGTATGCAAATGATGGTCACCACCGGTCTGTTCGGCGCGATGATGCTTATCGTGCCCGCGGTCGGCGTCATGTTCCTGCACTGGCGCAACGGCGAGGCCGGCTGGCGGCAGCCGTGGACCAAGTGGGTGTTCTACGCCCTGTATCCGGCGATGCTGCTGGCCGGGTGCGCGTTCAACGCGCTGTAGCCGTGGGGGCGTAGGGGGCGTCGGTGCCGCGCAGCACCAGCTGCGCCTCGACGGTCTCGTGCGCCTCGCCCTCGCTCAGCTCCTCGCCGTTGATCAGCTTGAGCGCCTTGCTCGCCGCGGACCGGCCCATCGCGCGCGGGTCCTGTCGCATCGTGGTCAGTCCCAGCTCGCGCGCGTAGACGCTGTCGTCGAAGCCGACGATCGAGTAGTCCTGCGGCGTGCGGCGGCCGTATCGTTCCAGCCCGATGATCATCGGGATCGCCATCATGTCCATCTGGCAGCAGATCGCGTCAGGGAACTCGTCCAGCGCGAGCAGCGCGGAGAGCGCCGAATCGACGAATTCGGGCCCGCGCGGCACGGTGAGCACGCGCCAATCGAGGTCCCCGCGGCGGGCGGACGCCTCCTCGCACGCGCGGATGAACCCGCGTCCGCGTGCGTCGATCGAGGCGGCCATGTCCTCCACCGCCTCGGAGCACGGGTACACGATGCGGCGATGGCCGAGTCCGATGAGATGTTGCGCGGCCCGGTACATGCCGCCTTCGTCGTCGATGCTGACCGAGGCGTCGAAGCCGTCGGTCGAGGGGATGTTGATGCCGATGATCGGCACGCGGGTGCGTCTGAGCTGCTCGACCTCGTGCGGGTCGATCGCGAACGACGCGACGAACACCGCGTCCACGTTGCGTCTGATCGGCAGGTCCGTGAAGAACTCGCGCCGGTTCTCGGCCGTGTCGATGTGCTGGAACAGGGAGATGTCGTAGCCCGCCGGGTGCATCACCGACTCCAGACCGGCGAACACCTCGGTGTTGAACCAGCTGGTGATCTCCTCGTTCATGAGCAGGGCCACGCGGTTCGTGCGCCCGGATTTGAGTGCCGTTGCCGAGCGGGAGATATTGAAGTCGAGGCGATCGGCGATATCGAGGACCTTGCGCCGCGTCTTCTCGGAGACGAGGTCGGGGCGTGTGAACGCGCGGGAGACCGTCGAGATGGAGACGCCCGCCGCCTTGGCGACGTCGTGGATATCGGCTTTGGTCATCGGGCGCTCCTCTCATCATCGCCGGAGTCAAAGAACGGTACACCATCATACTGCGAACGTTGGCATCGGCGGATCGCTGCAAGCCCCTCTTGGCGGCCAGCCGCCGAGAGGGACCCGGTCCTCATTAAAAGTTGAGTGGGAATCGCTCAACTTTTTGTGGTGAATTCGGGAATAAAGCTTGCGAGTCGGAAGTTGAGTGGTGTAGGCTCAAGTTTTGGAAGGTCCGAGGAACGATCATCCGGAACTCGGGCGAAGAACGTAAGAACATGGCGTGCGCCGCCCCGGCGACGCACGCAAGGACAAAAGGAGCACACATTATGGCACGTGCAGTTGGTATCGATCTGGGCACCACGAATTCCTGCATCGCGACTCTCGAGGGCGGCGAGCCCACCGTCATCGTCAACGCCGAGGGCATGCGCACCACCCCGTCCGTGGTGGCGTTCAGCAAGTCCGGCGAGATCCTCGTCGGCGAGGTCGCCAAGCGTCAGGCCGTGACCAACGTCGACCGCACCATCTCCTCCGTGAAGCGTCACATGGGCACCGACTGGTCCGTCGAGATCGACGGCAAGAAGTGGACCCCGCAGGAGATCTCCGCGCAGATCCTGATGAAGCTCAAGAGGGACGCCGAGGCGTACCTCGGCGAGCCGGTCACCGACGCCGTCATCACCTGCCCGGCGTACTTCAACGACGCCCAGCGTCAGGCCACCAAGGACGCCGGCAAGATCGCCGGCCTGAACGTCCTGCGCATCATCAACGAGCCGACGGCCGCGGCCCTCGCCTACGGCCTTGAGAAGGGCAAGGAGGACGAGCGTATCCTGGTCTTCGACCTCGGCGGCGGCACCTTCGATGTCTCCCTGCTGGAGATCGGCAAGGACGACGACGGCTTCTCCACCATTCAGGTGCAGGCCACGAACGGCGACAACCACCTCGGCGGCGACGATTGGGATCAGAAGATCATCGACTGGCTGGTCTCCGAGGTCAAGAACAAGTACGGCGTCGACCTGTCCAAGGACAAGATCGCGCTGCAGCGTCTGAAGGAAGCCGCCGAGCAGGCCAAGAAGGAGCTGTCCTCCTCGACCTCGACGAGCATCTCCATGCAGTACCTGGCCATGACCCCCGACGGCACGCCGGTCCACCTCGACGAGACGCTGACCCGCGCCCACTTCGAGGAGATGACCTCCGACCTGCTCGGCCGTTGCCGCACGCCGTTCAACAACGTGCTGCGCGACGCGAACATCTCCGTGAGCGACATCGACCACGTCGTGCTCGTCGGCGGTTCCACCCGTATGCCGGCCGTCAAGGAGCTCGTCAAGGAGCTCACCGGCGGCAAGGAAGCGAACCAGTCCGTCAACCCGGATGAGGTCGTCGCCGTCGGCGCGTCCATCCAGTCCGGTGTCATCAAGGGCGACAAGAAGGATGTCCTGCTGATCGACGTGACCCCGCTGTCGCTGGGCATCGAGACCAAGGGCGGCATCATGACCAAGCTCATCGACCGCAACACCGCCATCCCGACCAAGCGTTCCGAGGTCTTCTCCACGGCCGAGGACAACCAGCCGTCCGTGCTGATTCAGGTCTACCAGGGCGAGCGTGAGTTCGCCCGCGACAACAAGCCGCTGGGCACCTTCGAGCTGACCGGCATCGCGCCGGCCCCGCGTGGCGTCCCGCAGATCGAGGTCACCTTCGACATCGACGCCAACGGCATCGTGCACGTGTCCGCCAAGGACAAGGGCACCGGCAAGGAGCAGTCGATGACCATCACCGGCGGCTCCGGCCTGCCGAAGGACGAGATCGACCGCATGGTCAAGGAGGCCGAGGCCCACGAGGCCGAGGACAAGAAGCGCAAGGAGGAGGCCGAGACCCGCAACCAGGCCGAGGCGTTCGCCTACTCCACCGAGAAGCTCGTCAACGACAACAAGGAGAAGCTGTCCGACGAGGTGGCCAACGAGGTCACCGAGAAGGTCAACGCCCTCAAGGAGGCGCTGAAGGGCGACGACATCGAGAAGGTCAAGACCGCGCAGAGCGAGCTGATGACCTCCGCCCAGAAGATCGGTCAGGCCCTCTACGCCCAGCAGGGCGCCGAAGGCGCGGCCGGTGCCGCTGGCGCCGCGGGCGCTGGTGCCGGTGCGGCCGGTGCCGCGTCGGGTTCCGCCTCCAACGGCGGTGACGACGACGTGGTGGACGCCGAAGTCGTGGATGACGACGACAAGGACAACAAGTAAGGTCCCGTCCGATGGCTGAATTCAACAAGGACGACTATCTGAAGGATCTGCCGGACCCCGACGATGCGCGCGACACCGCCGCGTCGTCGGCCCCGGCCGACACCCCCGCCGACGCCGCTGCCGCCGCCAAGACCTCGGCTCCCTCTGACGAGGGAGCTGGCGCGGCGACTGCCGCGACTGAAGGAGAGCCCTCCGGTCAGGCCGATACCGCGGCCGCCGGTGCCGCCGACAAGGACGACGCCGCCGACAAGGACGGCAAGGACTCCGACAACACCCTGACCCCGCTGGGTCAGGCCAAGAAGGAGGCCGCCGACTACCTCGAGGCCCTGCAGCGCGAGCGCGCGGAGTTCATCAACTACCGCAATCGCGCGAAGAAGGAGCAGGAGCGCTTCCGCCAGCACGGCATCATCGACGTGTTGACCGCGCTGCTGCCCGCCCTCGACGATATTGACCGCATCCGCGCCAACAGCGAGATGGACGAGTCCTTCAAGGCCGTCGCCGCGAAGATCGACAAGGCCTTCGAGAAGTTCGGCGTCGAGAAGTTCGGCGAGGCCGGCGAGGACTTCGACCCGACCAAGCACGACGCGATCCTGCACAAGCCGGACGCGTCGGCCGAAAAGGAGACCGTCGACACCGTGGTGGAGGCCGGCTATCGCATCGGCGACCGCGTGATCCGCGCCGCCCGAGTCGTAGTCTCTTCCCCCCAGCACTGATCCCATCTCCCACCCTCTACAAGGAGTTTGTAGAAGTCGACCAACCTCTGCAAACTCGCCGGTGGGCCGGGAAATGTGCAGAGGTGGGACAAACGTAACGCAAGTTACGCACCCAAGTGAGCGTGGGGCGGGCGAATCGCATATTGAGACCGTAAAGACTTGGCCAGAGCGGCCCGGAGCGTGTCACAGTATGCGATTCGCCCGCCCCACGCGGCAACGCACTTACTCATAACTTACTTATTTGCAAAAACAACACGAAAGGAGACATGAATGGCTGAGAACGAATGGCTGAGCAAAGACTTCTACAAGGTCCTTGGTGTCTCCAAGGACGCCACCCCCGAGCAGATCACCAAGGCGTACCGCAAGCTCGCGCGCAAGTACCACCCCGACCTCAACAAGACCAAGGAGGCGGAGGAGAAGTTCAAGGACATCTCCGAGGCCTACGACGTGTTGAGCAACAAGGATCAGCGCCAGAAGTACGATGCCATCCGCCAGTTCGGCATGGGCGGCGCCCGCTTCGCCGGCGGATCCGGTCAGGGCGGTTTCGACGCCTCCGGCTTCTCCGACATCTTCGGCTCGATGTTCGGTCAGGGCGCTGGCGCCGGCATGGGTGGCAACGGCTCTCGCATCCGCTTCTCCACGTCCGGCGGCGGCAATCCGAACCTCAACGACATCTTCTCGATGTTCGGTGGCGCGGCGGGCCCCGGTGCGGGCGGTGCCGGTGCATACGGCGCGGGTCCCGGCGGCTATTCGTATGAGGAGCCCCCGACCCCGACCAAGGGCAAGGACCGCAACTCGAAGATCACCCTGACGCTGCGTCAGGCCGCCAAGGGCGCGACCGTCTCGCTGTCCGTGGACGGCTCGAAGTTCAAGACGCACATCCCCGCGGGCGTGCGCGACGGTCAGAAGATCCGTCTGGCTGGCAAGGGCCACGCGGGCCTGAACGGAGGGGCGCACGGCGACCTGTATCTGCAGGTCAACGTCAAGCCCGATTCCAAGTTCACGATGCGCGGCCACGATCTGGTGATGGATCTGCCCGTGAGCGTGGGCGAGGCTGTCGCCGGAGCGAAGGTCGAGGCCACCGACATCGACGGCGAGACAGTCACGTTCAAGGTGCCTGCGGGCTCGTCCAGCGGCACCGAGGTGAAGGTCGCCGGCAAGGGCGTGCAGGCCGGCAATACGCCGGGCGATCTCATCGGCCGCGTGATGATTCAGGTCCCGGTCAAGCCGGGTCTGGGCGTCAAGCACGCCGCCAAGGAGTTCGACAAGGCCGCGGGCGACTACATCCCACGGTGACCGTTCCGCGGTGTGGCCCCCTCTGCTGAGGGGGCTGTCGGTAAAACCGACTGGTGGAGAGAATCGCTTTTCCGGAACGGATGTTTGGAGGTGAATCATGGCGAGAATCGCGCGTGAGCTGCGCCAGCTGTACGCGATGTGCGCGGCGGCGATCGTGCTCGGCCGGGCTGATCTCGACGGTGCCGACGACGCCGGATTCGACCTCGAACTGCCGGTGTTCACGATCGGCCAGGCCGCCGAAGTCGCCGACATCCACCCCCAGACGCTGCGCCAGTACGATCGCATCGGACTGGTCGTCCCGCAGCGCACGGAGGGCGGCGCGCGCCGGTACTGTCTGCGCGACATCGACCGGCTCGTCCAGGCGCAGCGGCTGATCCAGGCCGAAGGCATCAACCTGTCCGGCGTGACGCGCATCCTCACGCTGCAGGAGGAGAACCGCCAGCTGCGCCGGCAGGTGCGTCGCCTGCAGACGGCCGGCGAGGAGAGCGTGTTCGCGGCCGGACGTGACGGCGACATCGTCGAGATGCAACGGTCGAACAGCGCGCGCATGTGGCGTCGCGCGATCCGCACGCAGATGCGCGAGCTGCCGGGACGCCCGGCGTCGCGCACGTCGCGCGGCGGGGCGGGCGCCGGTGACGCGTTCGGATCCGGCGATCCGTCCGACGACAAATCGCTGGTCATCTGGCGCTGACCGAAGCCGTGCTGACCGAAGCCGTACGCTGGGGGCGTTCCGCCATCCCGCGTACGGCTTTCGTCGTTGCGTCGTCGTGATGATTCCGCCATTCCTGCGCGTCTGTCTGTCGGGCTGATTTGGTGTGATGGAATCGAACGGAACAACGATGGACGGAGGAATCATGCTGCTCAAAGCTGCGTTCTGGGATCTCGACGGCACTCTCATCGATTCGGAGCCCCTGTGGCATGACGGCGAGTTCGAGATCGCCGCGAAACACGGCGGCGAATGGAGCGAGGAACTCGGCTGGGAGTGCTCCGGTACGCCGGTGCCCGACGTCGCGAGGCGCATGATCGAGCACGGCTGCACGCTGTCGGTCGAGGAGATCGACAGGCAGCTCAAGCAGTACGTCTTCGATCAGGAGAAGATCCACATGCCGTGGATCGACGGCGTGCTCGACTCGCTGCGCTCGCTCAAGGAGGCCGGAATCCCGTCGATGCTGGTGAGCACCTCCCCGCGTCCGATCGTCGAGAACGTGCTCGATGCCGCCCCCGGCCTGTTCGCGGGGTACGTGTGCGGCGACGACGACGCCAAGCACAAGCCGGACCCGGCACCGTACCTGCTGGCCGCCTCGAAGCTCGGCATCGCGCGCGAGGACATGGCCAAATGCGTGGTTCTGGAGGATACGCTCGTCGGCCTGACCGCGGGAGCCGCGTCCGGTGCGACCACGATCGCGCAGACCTGCACGATCCGCACCGACACGTCCGCCGGTCCGCAGTTCGCCTCGATCGACGGGTACGAGGGCATCGACGCGGCCGCGCTCGACGGGTTCGTGCGCCGGCGTCTGGAGGCGTGAGACAGTCGTGCGTCAGTGTTTCGTTGACTTTTTGGCTCCCCTTGTCAGGGGAGCTGGCCCGCAAAGCGGGGCTGAGGGGTAGTCAAGTCGTCGACGATTTTCTTAAATTGGATGTCGGATCCCGATCACTCCTCCTGATAGGGCGAGCCTGATAGAGTGACAGCGTTATGGCTTTTATCAATTTCATCATCGAACTGCTCAAGGATCCGCGCGCGGCGATCGCCGGCTGGATCGCTATGGGTGTGGCGCCCACGCTGGGCTTCATCTTCCTGATCATCTTCATCGAGACGGGCGTGGTGTTCTTCCCGTTCCTGCCCGGTGACTCCCTGCTGTTCGCGGCGGGCGTGTTCGCGGCGCCCGACGCCGTGACCGGCAAGGCCGCGCTGCCGCTGCACTTCCTGCTGCCGGTCGTGTGGCTCGCCCCGATCATCGGCGACCAGTGCAACTACTTCATCGGCCACTTCTTCGGCCGTCGCATCATCCAGTCCGGCAAGGTCAAGGCGATGACCCCCGAGCGCATCGCCAAGACCGAGAAGATGATCGAGAAGTGGGGGCCGCTGGCCGTGTTCCTCGGTCGCTTCTTCCCGTTCATCCGCACGTTCATGCCGTTCATCTCCGGCATCTCCGGCATGCGATGGAGCCGTTTCGCGCCGTTCTCGGTGCTCGGCGGCCTCGTGTGGTCGTCGCTGTTCACGTTCCTCGGCTACTTCTTCGGCAACATCCCGGCCGTGCAGGAGCACTTCGAGCTGGTGATCGTGCTGATCCTGCTGGTCTCGCTCGCTCCGACGATCATCGGCCTGTTCAAGGCCAAGTTCGGCAAAAAGAAGGAGCCCGCCCACGCCGCCGAGTGATGCCGCTGAGTGATCGCGGACGCTTGCGCCATCCGCGTTGTTGCCCTGAGCCCGGTCCCTGTGACCGGGCTTTGTCGTATCTGTCGACATGACCAACGTACTTGCCTGACCGATGTCGTCCCATCCGCTGTCGCTATTCGGATTTTGGTAGTTGAGAAATTCGGATTATTGTAGTTCAAAGATGCGGATTTGTGCAGTCAGAAATTTCGGATTTTAGTGGTTGGTGTGAGTCGTGTGTACGGAATACTGGAAAGAAGGTTAGAGTTCGATGGATTCTGAAGCATCATACGGGAACGCGGCACCACGGCGATCTGACGGTATCACACCAGTCGGCTATCGACCAAGGATCGTTGATGCGCAGATCGAACGGTATATGCGTATTTTCGGCGCTGTAGAGATCGCGGGCACCAAATGGTGCGGCAAGACGTGGTCGGCGCGTGCGCATGCATCCAGCATCACGTACGTTGATCGCGGCAACAATCTGGATGCAGCACGCGCCGACCCGTCGCTGATGCTGATCGGGGAACGTCCCCATGTCATCGACGAATGGCAACTTGCGCCAGGTATCTGGGATGAGGTGCGTCATGGCGTCGATGACGAACCGGGGGAGAAAGGACGATGGCTTCTTACCGGATCATCCACCCCACTTGGGCGGCAGGCTCCTCACCACAGCGGTGCGGGGCGTATCGGCCGCATACGAATGAATCCCATGACGCTTGCGGAATCCGGTGTGTCCGGCGGCGAAGTCAGTCTTTCCGGTTTGTTCGCTCATCAGTTCACCGCCGCCAAGTCGACGATTGATACTCGAACGCTGTTGGATGCGGTGTGCCGTGGTGGATGGCCGGAGGCGGTTGGGATGCCCGTTGCCGATGCCCAGATCTTGATTCGCGAATACATCCGTCTGACGCTGTCGGAGAGTGTGCCGAAGCAGGGCAAGGATCCGGACAATGCGCGAAGGCTGCTTGATTCCCTTGCACGCAATATCAGTCAGGCGGTCACGTTCAAGACGTTGCGCAAGGACATGTACGGAGCAGAAGAGAGTCTGGACGACTTCATATCCGAGCGTACGGTGTCCGAATACGTGACGATGTTCGAGAACATGTTCGTCATCGATCCGGTTCGCGGGTGGGTGCCTCCGGCGCGTGACCCGAAACGCCTGCAGACGAAGCCTCGTCGCTATTTCGCCGATCCGTCCATCGCCGCCGCGGCGCTTGGTATGAGCCCTGCGGCGTTGTTGGGTGATTGGCAGACGTTCGGTTTTCTGTTCGAGAATCTTTGTATCCGTGATTTGCTGGTATATGCGCGTGCGTTGCCGGACGTCGGCATGGATCCAGTACGTTATTACCATGACGATTCGGGACTGGAGTGCGATGTCATCATTGAGTTGGCCGATGGGCGATGGGCTGGGATCGAGATCAAGTCAAGCGAGGACAAGGTGCCTGCCGCTGCGGCGAATCTGATCCGTATGCGGGATAAGCTACTGAAGAAACCCGGCGCCAGGACGCGCGAGCCGGAGTTCCTCGCGGTCCTCATCGGCGTGGGGGAGTTCGCGTACCGGCGCAAGGAAGATGACGTGTATGTGATTCCGGTGGGAGTGTTCGGGGCGTGACTGGTTCGTGATTGACTGGTTGTTGGCTGGGAGACAAAAAATCGGAACCAATTGGCTGATTCCTCCGCGTGTCGCGTTGCGAATGCGTGGGAATCGACTATATTGGGGCGAGTTGTCCTGCGGAGCAAGACAACACACCAAGGGGCTGTAGCTCAGTTGGTAGAGCGCTTCGTTCGCATCGAAGAGGTCGTGGTTTCGATTACCATCAGCTCCACAAACCCTCCGGAATTCCACCTCCGGAGGGTTTTTCTTTTTTCTGCAGTGATCCTGGGCCGTGGCCGGCGTCGGTTCATCATTGCTTTATCCGTGTGATCGCCTGCCCGGCCCTTTTTGTTGGATGGTGTCGGGGAACGCTTGATGTTCCGGTTCTGGTGAGAGACTCGTGTGGGCTGGTGACGGACATGTCTCGCTGGGACGGCGCCAGTGAGAGGTGTGTGTGGGGTTGGTGATGAGTTTCTCTCGTTGGACAGTGCGTCGGCGAGAGGCGAGTGCGGGTTGGTGACGGGAACGTCTTGCTCGGGCGAGGATAGCGGGAGACGGGGGACGGATGGTGGCGGAAACGTCTCGCTGAACTGGGTGCTGGCGAGAGTTTTCGTGAGGCGCGGTGACGGATACATCTCGCTGACTCGGTGTCAGTGAGAGACGTATGCCGGGTGGTGACGTGTGTGTCTCGCTGGGTGGGGTGTCAGTGAGAGCCGTGCGTGACATGGTGACGGGGACGTCCCGCTGAGCTGGGCGTTGGCGAGAGATGCGTGTCAGATGGTGACGGGATTCTCTCTTGGGGTTGGGCGCTGGCGGGGGGTCGTTGGCGGATGGATGGCGTGGCGGCTTGCCGGGGCGGGAAGAGTGTACAGGAGTCGTCCGCAATCGGAGTCGCCCATAATCGCGAATCATCCTTGGGCATGATTTGCTTGGGTGGGGGGACACTCCTAGAGTAGGGCGGCATGTCATGCACCACCATTCTCGTTGGAAAAGCAGCCAGTTACGACGGTTCGACCATCATCGCGCGTGACGATGACTCCGGTTCGGGCCGCTATGATCCCAAGCGCTTCGTCGCCGTCGACCCGAAAGACCAGCCGCGGCACTACCGCAGCGTCCTGAGCCATGTCGAGATCGACCTGCCGGACGACCCGTGCCGGTACTCGATCGTGCCGAACGTGCTCAACAACCGCGGCATCCTCGCCGAGGCAGGCGCGAACGAGTACAACGTCGCGATGAGCGCGACTGAGACGATCGCGGTCAACGAGCGCGTGGCCGCCGCCGACCCATTCGTCGAGCTGATTCCCGCGAGCCCGGACGCCGGCTCCGACGCGGCCGTGACCGATGTGGCCGTGACTGGTACCGGCACCGCCGGCGCCGCCGGCCCCTCCGCCGAAATCCCCGGCGGCATCGGCGAGGAGGACATCATCACCCTCGTCCTGCCGTACGTGAAGACCGCGCGCGAGGGCGTCGCACGGCTCGGCGCGCTGCTCGAGGAATACGGCACGTACGAGTCGAACGGCGTGATCATCTCCGACGTGGACGAGATCTGGTATGTCGAGACGATCGGCGGACATCACTGGATCGCACGCCGCGTGCCCGACGACTGCTACGCGACGATCCCCAACCAGCTCGGCATCGACGACTTCGACCTGTCCGACGCGTTCGGCGATCAGCGCGAATACCTGTGCAGCGCCGACCTGCGCGAGTTCATCGTCGACCATCACCTCGATCGCACGATGCGCGCGCACGCCTCGCGCCGCGCCGCCTCCAGCCACCGCCGCGACCGCTTCAACCCGCGCGTCGTGTTCGGCGCGACCACGCCGAAAGATCACATCTACAACACGCCTCGCGCCTGGTACATGCAGCGTCACCTGAACCCGAGCGAGGACTGGGATTCGCCCAACGCGCTGTTCACGCCGATCTCCGACGACATCCCGTGGTGCCGTGTGCCCGAAAGCAAGGTGTCGATCGAGGACATCGACTTCCTGCTCGGCTCGCACTTCGAGGACACGCCCTACGACCCGTACGGCACGCTCGGCACGCCCGAGTCGCGTCACCGTTATCGCCCGATCGGCGTGAACCGCACCGGTCACATGGTCGCGATCCAGCTGCGTCCGTACGCGCCGGAATCGTCGCGCGCGGTGATGTGGATCTCGTACGGCTCCGGCCCGTTCACGACCGCGGCGCCGTTCTACGCGAACGTTCGCGATACGCCCGCGTATCTGCGCGATACGACCGCGGAGGTGTCGACCGCGAACCTGTATTGGACGAACCGTCTGATCGCGGCGCTCGCGGACGCGCACTGGTTCGAGACGCAGAACCTGATCGGCGCGTATGTCGAGCAGGTGCGCGTGTTCGGTCATCGGCTGGTCGAGGAGACGGATGCGGCGCTCGCGAAGGCGGGTGATGCGGGGACGGACCAGTCGCCTGCGGACGCGCCGGCCGGGGTACGCGGCGGTTCGACCGACGTGCCGGTCGAGCTGGCGAAGGCCAACGAGCACATGGCCGGTTACCTCGAGACCCATGCGCACAAGCTGCTCAACGACGTGCTGTACACGTCCAGCAACCTGATGCGCAACAGCTTCGCGATGTCCGATCGGTGGATCTGACACGCTGACTGTGCGCCGGTTATGACTACCCCTCAGTCCGCTTCGCGGACAGCTCCCCTGACAAGGGGAGCCGAGAGAGGTGGCTCACATCACCTTGGTACTTTCGAGGTTGCGGATGATCCAGTCGTTGAGGCGGATCACGGGCTTGCGCAGCATGAGCCCGAGCAGCAGCGAAGGCACCAGGAACAGGGCCAGCTTGCCCATCGCGATCCAGTACTCCATGCCGTAGGCTCCGGCCATCGCGGAGTGCATCGCGTCGACGCCGTACGGGAACAGCAGCCACTTGGCGACCACCTGGAAGAACGGCGGTAGCGTCTCCACCGGGAACGTGCCGCCGGAGCCGGCCACCTGCATGACGAGCAGCACCACGGCGATCGCCTTGCCGATGTCGCCGAACGACACCGTGAGCGTGTACACGATGTTCGAGAACACGAGCGCCGCGAGCCAGCCGGTCAGCATGAACAGGAACGGATGCTCGCACTGCACGCCGAGGTAGAACAGGTCGCCAAGGCAGATGAGCGTGCCCTGCAGCAGCGCGAACAGGCCGAAGATCATGTACCGGCCGAAGTACTCCTGATACAGCTTGAGACCGAACTGCCGCGCGTTGCCGGGGGATTCGGAATGTGGCTTGCGCAGCACGTCGATCATCGCCCCCGGTCCGGCGGCGCGGCCGATGCGCACCGCCTCGCGCAGGCCGACGTCGGACCCGAGCGGCAGGTTGTTGCCGAGTCCCAGAATCACGGCCTTCTCGTGGTCGGAGATCGAGACCTTCATCATCGCGGCGAGCACGATCGCGCCCACCCAGATCGACAGGATCGTGTAGAACGGCGCCATCGCGGAGCCGTAGTTCGCGATCGGATAGATCGCCTTGCGGTCCACCTGAACCGGCGCGGAGAGCAGCGACGCGAGCTGTTCGGGGTCCGCCGAGGTGATCGCCGACAGGTCCGGCGCGCCGGAGCCGGACGACGAGCCCGACCCCGAACCGCCCGACCCCGACCCCGTCAATCCCGCGAACTTCCCGTTCAGCGCGTCCAGCTTCGCCGCCGAATCGGTGAGCGCCTTCGACACGTCTCCCAGCGCTGAGCGCGCCTCCTTCAGCCCGCCGCCGACCCCGTCCGAAAGCGACGCCATCCCGTCGGTCGCGCCGGACAGCCGGTCGATCACCGTGCCGGTCTGCGCGGTCAGCTCGTCGATCGACGACTCCAGCGCCTTGAGCTGCGGCTTCAGCGTCGTGCGGTACGTGTCCGCCGCCTTGTCCACCGCGGCCCGCGCGTCGGCGACCCGCTGCTTCAGGTCCGCGCGGGTCTGCTCCGCGTCGGCCGTGCCGTCGTCGATCCGCTGCGCCGCGTCGCCCAGCGCCGTGGCCGCGGACACGAGCTTCGCCTGCGTGTCCGCCGCCTGATCGGCCGCCGCGTTCAGCGCGTCCTTCACCACCGTCAGCGTCGCCGAGTCGGCGAGCGCGCGCAGCGACGCGGCGTACTTCCCGTACGCGTCGGCCTGCGACTGCACCTTGCCCTGCAGCTTGCGCAGCGCGGCGGACGTCTGCCCGGTCTGCACCTTCACGTCGTCGAACGCCGCGTCGATCTCCTTGTCGACCTCCGCGTACGCCTTGTCGGCGCGTTTCAGCGCCGCCTCGGCCTGCGATCCCGCGCTCGACATCACGTTCTTGAGCCCGTCGGCGCCGGATTGCGCCTGCGTCATCGCCTTCTTCGCGTCCTGCGCGCTCGATCCGGTCGATCCGAGCAGCTTGTCGGTCGACGCGATGAGGCTTTCGGTCGACTTGATGAGGTCCGCGTACGCGCCGACCTGCGCCGACGCGGCCTTGAGCTGGGACGACATCGCCGTGATGTGTCCGGTCGCGTTCGCCACGTACTGCTGCATCTGCGGCGTGTCCGCGTATTTCGCGACGTTCGACGCCAGTCCGATTGCGACCTGTCCGATCGTCGTGACGAATGTCTGGTCGATGGTCGAGGCGACGGTGGAGGCGCCTTCGTCGGTGATGTGCGGGGCGATCGGGTTGATTTTCTCGTTGAGGTAGTAGTCGAGTTCCGCGTGCTTGACCTTCGTAGAGAACAGCGTCATCATGTCGGCGCTGAAGCTGGACGGGATGACGAGCGCCGCGTAGTACTCGCCCGAGTGCACGCCGTCGATCGCCTTGTCCTTGTCGACGAACTGCCAATCGAGCTGGTGGTTGGCGCGCAGGGCGCTCACCACGGTCTCGCCCACGTTGATCGTCACGGGCATGAGATCCGACTTGTAGCCGCTGTCGGTGTTCGCGACGGCGACCTTGAGCGACTTCGTGTTGCCGTACGGGTCCCAGCTGGCCGCGATGTTGTACCACGCGTACAGCGAGGGCACGATGATGAGGCCCACCGACACGATGATCGCGATCACGTTGCGCGTGGCCTGCTGGATGTCACGCGCGAAGATGCGCCAGATGTTCCTCATCGCTCGCCTCCCTTGCCGTCATTGCGTCCGTCGTCACCGCGCGATCCACGTCCGCTCCGTCCGCGCCGCTCATGCCGCCCCCGCCGCCAGATGTACCCGTTGAGCATCACGTCGCGGAACTGCTCCGCCGTCATCGCGCCCGCGCCCAGCTGGCGCGAGTAGCTTTCGCGCAGGTACTCGACGACGATCAGATACGCGTCGATCACGATGATCGACACGATCCAGGCGGTGAGCATCGCGATCTTCGCCTGGATGACGAACAGCAGCACGAGGAAGACGAACGGCAGCACGGTCAGCAGCACCAGGCCGGAGACGATGAGCTTCGGGTATTGCGCGAAGAACCGGTGCGCGCGGCGCGTGAGCAGCTCGCGCAGGTCGCCGGAACCGGAGTCGGCGACCTCGCGGAACACGGAGCTCAATCCCATTTTCTCGTTGACCATCGTGTTGTGTTCGGTGATCATCAGGTCGGTGTCGCTCAGACGGCTGTCGAACAGCGCGTTGAGGTTCATCGCATACCGGCGCACGACCAGTCCGATGAACAGCGCGACCGGCAGGTAGTACGCGAGATGCAGCATGTCGATCCAGTAGTGGTTCCCGTACAGGCCGCCGATCGGTCCGCGCATCGCGTTGATGCCGTACGTAAACGGCAGCCACGGGTGCAGGTCGCGGAAGAAGTCGGGCATCAGTTCGATCGGGTAGAGGCCGGAGGCGCCCGGGATCTGCATGATGACGAGGATCACCGCGACCGCCTTGCCGATGTGCCGGAACGCGACCGCCAGCGCGTAGATGATGTTGATGTACACGAACGAGCAGAATATGCCAGCGAGGATGAACAGCAGCGGGTGATCGCACTGGATGCCGAGCAGCAGGTCGCCGACGCATGCGATGACCGCCTGCAGGAAGCCGATCGTGACGAGCAGCAGCCAGCGGCCGAGATAGGCCTGCGTGGCGGTGATGCGGCGCAGGCCCTCGCGGTCCACCTCGAGCTTGTAGATCGCGATGAGTACGAAGCCGCCGACCCACAGCGCGAGGTTCGTGTAGAACGGCGTGACCGCGGAACCGTAGTTGGCGATCGGGTAGACGGTCTTCGTGGTGAGCGTGACCGGGCTGCCCATGAACGCGCCGAACTCCTTGTCGTTGAGTTTGAACCGGTCGCGCAGCTTGGCGTACGTGTCGGAGCTTTCGATCGCGGCGACGTCGTTGCGCACGGTCGTCACGTCTTTCTGGAGGGTATTGAGCGAGTCGCGGGTGCCGCCGATCGTCGTCGACGCCTCGGCGAGCGTGCCGTCGAGCTGTTCGAACAGTCCGTCGGCCTGCGTGATCGTCGTGTCGAGCGAGGTGAGCGTGCCCGCGAGCGTGCCGTTGAGCGCGGCGAAGCTGCCGAGCGACGCGTTGAGGTTCGGCATGATCGAGGTCGTCAAGTTCTGCCGCGCCGCGTTGAGGCTTGCGATGCCGCCGCTCGTGGCCGTGCCCGCCACGTTCGACAGATGCGTCGTGGCGTCCTTGCCGGCGTTGATGAACGTCGTCGCGTTCCTGTGGAACTCGTCGACCTGCTGCTGTTGCGCCTTGACCGCCGCGTCGAGGTCGTTGATCTGGCTCCAGATGCGCCTGCCCAGCGGGTCGGTGGTGTCCTCGGCGATCCCGGCTTTGATGAGCGCGGATTTGACGTCGGCGATCGCCGCGGCCGTGTCGTCGAGCGGCTTCGAGATCGTCGTCGTGATGCGGTCGACCGAATCCTGCGCGGTGTTGAGCGATCCGATGATCGTGCCGGCCGCCGCGTTCGCCTGCACGCCCACGCCGGACAGCTGCTCCGAGCCCACGTCGAACGCGCCGGTCAACGCGCCGGAGAAGCGTTGCGCGTCGTTCTGCGCGGTGTTCAGCAGCGTGCCGGTGTTGTCCGAAACCTTGCGCGCGGCGTCGAGCTCCTTGCGCAGTTCGACGAGCGTCTGCCGCGCGTCCTTGACCGAGCTGCGCGACTGGTCGATGGTCTTGCGCGTCCCGGCGAGGGTGTCCGACGCCTTGGCGATGCGCGCGTTCGTCCTGTCGAGGTCCGCGATGATCTCGTCGGTCGTCGCGCCCGTCTTGTCCGCGAGGTCGTCGCCCGCCTTCGTGACGGTTTTGGCGACGACCTCGCCGACGGTCGACACGAACGTCTGGTTGATCTGCTCGTCGATCGTGTTCGCGCCCGTGTCGGTGATCTTCGGCGCGATCGCGTTCTTCTTCTCATTGACGTAGTACGTGATCTTCGGCCGGTCCGCGGACCCGGTGACCACGCCCGCGAGGCTTTCGCTGAAGTCGTCGTCCATGACGATCGCCGCGTAGTAGTCGCCCTTCTGCATGCCCTCCATCGCCTGCGCGCGGCTGACGAAGCGCCAGCCGAGCTGGGTGTTCTTCTTCAGCTGCGCGACGACCTGCGCGCCGGCGTCGAGTTTGCCCGCGATCGGGGAGTCGGTGCCCTTGTCGTCGTTGACGACGGCGACCTGGATGTTGCCGGTGGCGGAGTACGGGTCCCAGTTCGCGAGGATGTTGAACCATGCGTACAGCGACGGGATGATCGCCACGCCAAGCGTGACCACCAGCGCGACCGGATTGCGCAGGATCCGCTTCAGATCGCGCGTGAACACCTGCCAGATCGTGCGCATACAGCCTCGCCTTCCGCCGCCCGCTCATGCTGGCCGGGATATGCCCCGGATCATTTGTCTTCCCGAAATCAGCATACTCAGGGGTGGCATGGTCCATACTGTAAGCATGACAAACGCAGACGCCGCAATGGACAATCCGATCGATTCCGTCGAAGACGTGCGCATCCCCGCCGGAACGGTGGTGCTCGCCGCGACCCCGATCGGCAATGTGTCCGACGCCTCCGCGCGGCTGAAGGCGCTCATCGAGCGCGCCGACATCGTCGCCGCCGAGGACACGCGACGCCTGTACGATCTCGCGAACCGTCTCGGCGTGCATGTGAACGGCCGCGTCATCGCCTACCACGACCACAACGAGCGCAACAAGGCCGACGGCCTGCTCGATGAGGTCGAGACCGGTGCGACCGTGCTCGTCGTCTCCGATGCGGGCATGCCCACGATCAACGATCCGGGGCTCGCGATCGTGCGCCGTGCGATCGAACGCGGCCTGCCGGTCACCTGCGCGCCCGGCCCGTCCGCCGTGCTCGACGCGCTCGCCCTGTCCGGCCTGCCCACGGACCGCTTCTGCTACGAGGGATTCCTGCCGCGCAAGCACTCCGAGCGCATGCAGCATCTGCGCACGCTGCTGCCCGAGCGCCGCACGATGGTCTTCTACGAGACGCTGCATCGCATCGACGATTCGATGGACGACCTTCTGGAGGCGTTCGGCCCGAACCGTCGCATGGCCCTGTGCCGCGAGCTGACCAAGGACTATGAGGAGGTGCGCCGCGGTACGATCGTCGAGATCCGCGACGGCGTGCGTTCCGATCCGCCGCGCGGCGAGATGGTGCTCGTCGTCGCCGGCGCGTCCGACGAGGAGGCGACCGCCGCCGCGCCGAGCACGCTGACGACCGAGGAACTGGCCGTGCTCGCGATCGACCGCGCGCTCGAGGACGGTTTGCGCATCAAGGAGGCGATCAGCCAGGTCGCCGAGGAGCATCCGCTGCCCGACGGCACCCTGCCCAACCGCAAGCAGATCTACGCGGCGGTGCTCAAGATCAAGCAGGAGTAGCGGGAGCGGTGGGCGTAGGGGCGGCCGGCTCGCGCGCGTCGGGAGGCAATCCGGCGACCTCCGGGCGGCGTCGGGCGTAGACGCGGGCGATGTCGCGCAGGAAGTCGCGCGCCTGCGGGGCGGTGACCATGCACGGGTTCTCGTCGATGATCGTGATGCAGTCGTTCGGGGAGAAGTCGTACGCGTCCATGCACTCGGCGATCGGGTCGATGAGCGCCTCGGCGTCCGGCTCCTCGCCGAAGATCGTCACGATGTCGCAGATCGTGCGCGCCGGGCGGGTGACGCCGAGCCCGCCGATACGCGCCAGGTCACGGCGGGCGATCTTGCGCGAGAACACGCGCACGCGACGGCCGTGCTGCGCGGTGCGGTAGTGCGAGCGCGACATCACGTCCACGGTGTCGGGGAACGCGCCTCCCATCCACACCCACAGCGCGGTGAACGCGCAGGCGATCGCCGAGATCGGGATGATCCGGTACGCGATCATCGCGCGGCCGAACAGGGTGTCCGCGTGCTCGGACCAGTAGCCGCTGCGCGTATCGAGTTTGCTGATCGACCCCATGGTCGCCAGTCTTTCGAGGCTCAACGGGCCGGGCAGATCCCGGTCCGCGAGGATCGCCGGGATCAGCGGCTGCGGAGGTGGGGCGGGCTGCGGGGCGGGCTGCGCGCCCGGTGTGACCGGCACAGCCGGATCGGGAATCGTGTCGCGCGGGGCGTCCTGCGGGGGAGGCGGCGCGGGTTTCGTCATCGAACTGTCCATGAGCCGACGATACCGGTCGGCCGGCCGCCGCGCCGCGACCGGGCGGCTCCCGCGGCCGCCGGTGGATACAGCGGTGGATGAGCCGGATACTTCCACAGCCGTGGTTACTATCGGCTTTATGAGTCATATTTTGGTCAATGTCGCATGGCCGTACGCGAACGGCCCCCGCCATATCGGTCACGTGGCCGGTTTCGGCGTCCCGTCTGACGTGTACGCGCGCTACGAGCGCATGAAGGGCAACGACGTGCTGATGGTCTCCGGCACGGACGAGCACGGCACCCCGATCCTCGTCGAGGCGGAGAAGGAGGGCGTCACCGCGCAGGAGCTGGCGAACCGCTACAACCGCGTCATCGCCAAGGATCTGTGCGATCTCGGTCTGAGCTACGACCTGTTCACCCGTACCACCACGGGCAACCACGAGCACGTCGTCCAGGAGCTGTTCAAGCAGTGCCTGAAGAACGGCTACATCTACAAGGGCACGCAGAAGGTCGCGATCTCCCCGTCGACCGGCCGCACTCTGCCCGACCGCTACATCGAGGGCGAATGCCCGATCTGCCACACCGAGGGCGCGCGCGGCGACCAGTGCGACGCCTGCGGCAACGAGCTCGACCCGGACGAGCTGATCAACCCCGTCTCCAAGATCAACGGCGAGACCCCGCGCTTCGAGGAGACCGAGCACTTCTTCCTCGACCTGCCGGCGCTCGCCGAGGCGAACCTCGCGTGGCTCAACACCCGCGAAGGCTGGCGCACCAACGTCATCAACTTCTCCAAGGGCCTGTTCAAGGAGGTCAAGCCGCGCGCGATCACGCGCGACATCGACTGGGGCATCCCGGTGCCGGTGGCCGGCTGGATCGACAACCCGAACAAGAAGCTGTACGTGTGGTTCGACGCCGTGATCGGCTACCTGTCCGCCTCGATCGAATGGGCCCGCCGCAAGGGCGAGCCGGAGGCGTGGCGCGCATGGTGGAACGACCCGAAGACCCCGGGCTACTACTTCATGGGCAAGGACAACATCACGTTCCACTCCCAGATCTGGCCCTCCGAGATGCTGGCCTACAACGGTCAGGGCTCCAAAGGCGGCGAGACCGGCGAGCTCGGCCCGCTGAACCTGCCCGAGCAGGTCGTCGCCTCCGAGTTCATGACGATGGAGGGCAAGAAGTTCTCCTCGTCGCGCGGCATCGTCATCTACGTCAAGGACATCCTCTCGCGCTACCCGGTGGACGCGGTGCGCTACTACATCTCGATCGCCGGCCCGGAGAGCTCCGACTCCGACTTCACCTGGGCTGAGTTCGTGCGCCACAACAACGAGGAGCTCGCCTCCTCCTGGGGCAACCTGGTCAACCGCGTCGCCAACCTCATCGCCAAGAACTTCGGCGAGATCCCGGCGCTCGACGAGGATTCGATGACCGACGAGGACCGCGCGCTCCTGACGGAGACCCGCGGCGCGTTCGACTCGGTCGGCGGCTTCATCGAGAACCACCACCAGAAGGGCGCGCTCATCGAGGCGATGCGCGTCGTCGGTGACATCAACAAGTACATCTCCGCCGAGGAGCCGTGGAAGATCAAGGACGACGACAAGCGTCTCGCCACCGTGCTGCACGTGGCCGCGCAGGCCGTCTCCGACGCGAACCACCTGCTCGCACCGTTCCTGCCCCACTCCGCGCAGAAGGTGTGGGAGGCGCTGGGCGGCACCGGCACGTTCTCGCCGCTGCCGCGTCTCGAGGAGGTCGAGGATCTCGACAAGCCGGGCTTCCGTTACCCGATCATCACCGGCGACTACGTGATGGGTGAGACCGTCCACCCGTGGGAGAGCGAGCCGATCGAGGTCGGCGCGCCCGTCGCCAAGCCGTCGCCGATCTTCGCGAAGATCCCGAAGGAGGCCGTCGAGGAGGAGCTCGCGCGCTTCGACGAGGCGCTCGCCGCCCGTCGTGCCGCCGAGGCGGAGCGTCTCGCGGCCGCCAAGGCGAAGCTCTCGGAGGGCGATTCCGAGGGCGGTTCCGAGGGTGGCTCCGAGAGCAACTCCGACAAGGCGGCGTGAACGGTTACAAACCCGTCACATAGCGTTGAGAGTTTTCTCAGGAACGCGCATCGTTCCTCCAAGAAACCGGCGGTTTACTGTTAACTGTCGGCGGATGGAATGACCCGCGGGCGAGGTTCTTCCGAACCCCATAACTGAACCCTTCTTCTCTCTTCTCTCTCACCCGGCGGCTTCTCACCGCCGGGTTTCTTTTTGCCTTTACGTCCGTATATGCGGCCGTATATGCGGCCTCGGAGGCCGAATGTTGCGCGTGCGCCCCGATGTGGTGTCCCATGGCGCAGTTGCCGGTGCCATCGCGCGGTGACTTTCCCATGAAGCAGTGAAATCCCCATGACGCGGTGACACAAAACGGCGGAATCATGCGGTTTATGGAAAACGGCTCACCGCGTCATGGGAAAGTCACCGCGCCATGTGTACGCAGTCCGCGCGATGGAGGGGCCTCGGGGCCTCGGGGTGCATCCCAGTTGCGGTTGTGGCGTCCTTCGTTAGCGAGACACGCGAGGGTTCGCGGATTGCGAACGCATGCGGGCCGTCTAGACTGGTATGCGTTTGCGAAACGCGATGCGTTTGGGCGTGCGGGGGCGATGTAATCCCGTACGTCCAGCCGGTGAAGGAGAGCGCCGGTCGGGCGCCGGCGGTCGGAAGGTCAATCCGTCGGCGAGGCCGGACGCAGGTGGTCGTGAATCGTGGCGGCGACGGATGCCGCGCGCGGTGAAGGAGAGCGCCGCGCCAACCACAGGCAAACAATCCGAAGAAACGGTGACCTCCCCAACATGTACGTCAATCCGGGAATCAACCAACACGCCGGCAACATACGCTGGATCCTGCCCTACTGCAAACCCGATCTCCCGCGCGTCATCGGCGCGCTGATCCTGTTCGTCGCGAACAACGCGATGGCCCTGACCATCCCCATCATCTCCGGTCTGATCGTCGACCGCGTCATCGTCGGCGGACACACCGACGAGCTGCTCAAGTTCTGCGGGCTGATGATCGCGATGACCGTCGTGCGCGTCGGCGCGCGCTACGGCTACCAGCTGTGGATGGAACGGTTCGGCCAGAACTCCGTGTACCGCCTCGTCTCCGACGAGTACGAGAAGTTGCACGAGCTCGACTTCACCTACTTCAACCACACGCGCACCGGCGACATCATGAGCCGCCTGACCTCCGACACCGACGCGATCCGCCACTTCCTGAGCTGGGTGAGCTACCAGATCGCCGACTGCGTGGTCATGTTCATCGGCGCCCTGTGCGTGATGTTCGCGATCGACTGGCGGCTCGCGCTCGCGCTCGCCTGCGTCACCCCGTTCATCTTCATCCTCACGCGCGGCCTGTCGACGCACGCGCACCCGCTGTTCTTCGCGATCCGCAACTCGCTCGCCGCGCTGAACTCGATGGTCGAGGAGAACATCGAAGGCAACCGCGTGGTCAAGGCGTTCGTGCGCGAACCCTACGAGACCAAGCGGTTCGACGAGCACAACGACGACTACATGCGTCGCAACCTGGCGCTCGCCTACAACTCGCGCAGGTACATGCCCTGGCTCGACGGGCTCGGATTCTCGCTGCAGCTCATCACACTCGGATTCGGCGGTTTCCTCGTCATCAAGGGGTACATGACGCTCGGCAACCTCGTGAGCTTCAACTCGTTCCTGTGGATGATCGACGGGCCCGTGCGCGCCTCCGGATGGCTCATCAACGACTGGCAGCGGTTCAACGCCAGCTGCATCAAGATCAGGAAGCTGCTGACCGAGCAGTCGCGCATCGTCGAGAAGGCCGACGCCGGACAGGCGGTCGCCGACAGGACGGCCACCTCGGCTGCGACGTCCGCGTCCGCGTCCGCGTCCGCGACCGCGTCGAACGCGACCGCCGCATCGCCCGCATCGCGCGTCAAGGGCGACATCCGCTTCGACCACGTCTCCTTCTCCTTCCCCGACGACCCGGACACGCCGATCCTCGAGGACCTCGACTTCCACGTACCCGCCGGCACGAAACTCGGCATCCTCGGCGAGACCGGCGCCGGCAAGTCGACGCTCGTCAGCCTCATCTCCCGCTTCTACGATCCGACCGCCGGCCGCGTGCTCATCGACGGCGTCGATGCGCGCGACTGGCCGCTGGCCACGCTGCGCTCGCAGGTGTGCATCGTCGCGCAGGACACGTTCCTGTTCTCCGACACGATCAAGGGCAACATCGGCTTCGGCGCCAATCGCCTTGAGAACGACGGCGACGGGCGCCCGCGCACCGGCTCCGGCGACGGACCGGACGACGAGTTCATCCGCCGCATGGCGCAGATCGCCGGCGCCGACGGCTTCATCCGCGCGCTGCCCGACGGCTACGGCACGATCGTCGGCGAGCGCGGCGTCGGCCTGTCCGGCGGGCAGAAGCAGCGTTTGAGCCTCGCGCGCGCACTGGCCGACGACCCGTCGATCCTCATCATGGACGATACGACCTCGGCGGTCGACATGGAGACCGAGGCCGAGATCCAGCGTCATCTGCGCGAGATGGACGGCGACAAGACGATCGTCACCATCGCGCACCGCATCTCGTCGGTGAAGGACTCCGACCTGATCCTCGTGCTCGAGCGCGGGCGGATCGTCGAGCGCGGCACGCACGCCGAGCTCGTGGCCGCGCACGGGCGTTACTGGAGCATCTATTCGAAGCAGCTCGGCGCCCAGTCCGGCGCCGCGCAGGGGTTCTGAAGGGCCTGTCCATACCCGGCCCCCTCTGACGAGGGGGCTGTCAGCGAAGCTGACTGGGGGAGAGACAGTGCGTATGCAATCACAAAGGACACGTACCATGGCACAACGCAATACGTTCCGCGAGGATGAGGAACTCGAGGAAACCATCAACCTGCGCGACATCGCGCGCGTGGGCAAGTATCTCAAACCGTATCTGCCGCGAGTCGCGCGCATTCTGGCGGTCGTCATCTCGATGAGCTGCATCGTCGTGAGCGTGCCGTATCTGACGAAGATCATGATCGACGAGGCGATCCCGAACAAGGATCTGACCAAGCTGGGGCTGCTGGCCGGCGCTCTCGCGTGCCTGATCGTCGTGTACGAGCTGGCGCTGCGGTATCGCACGGTCGCGATCACACGGGTCGGCCAGATGATGTTGAAGGACATGCGCCGCGACCTGTTCACGCACATCCAGACGCTGCCGTTCAGCTACTTCGACTCGCGCCCGCACGGCAAGATCCTGATCCGTGTGGTCAACTACGTGAACACCCTGTCGGACACGCTCTCGTCCGGTCTGATCAGCGTGTTCGCCGACGTGTTCACGTTCTTCGTCACGCTGGTCGTGATGTTCGCGATCGACTGGAGGCTCGCGCTGTGGAGCCTCGTGCTGTTCCCGGTGCTGATCCTGTGGGTGCGCGTGCTGCAGCATTTCCAGCGCAAGGCGTTCCAGAAGCTGTCGAACAAGCAGAGCAATCTGAACGCGTTCATCCACGAGTCGATCGCCGGTGTCAAGACCACGCAGACGTTCGCGCGCGAGCGGACCCAGTTCATGACGTTCCAGCAGTAGCAGGACGACGTGCGCACCGCGTGGATGGCGGCCAAGCACATCGAGTTCCTCATGTGGCCGGGCGTGCAGACGATCTCCGTGATGACGATCGCGTTCATCTACTTCGTCGGCATCACGGGCTTTGGCGGCGTGGACGTGACCACCGGCATGCTGATCGCGTTCGTCGGGTACGCGAACAACTTCTGGAACCCGGTCATCAACATCGGCAACTTCTACAACCAGCTGGTCACCTGCTCGGCCTATCTGGAGCGCATCTTCGAGACGCTCGATGTGGTCCCCGAGATCGAGGACAGGCCGGGCGCGCGCGATCTGCCGCAGATCCGCGGGCGCGTCGATTTCGACGACGTCGTCTTCCGCTACGAGGCCGGCGGGCGCAACATCCTCAATCTGGTCGACTTCCATGTCGAGCCAGGCCGCACGATCGCGCTCGTCGGCCCGACCGGCGCCGGCAAGACCACGATCGTGAGCCTGCTGTCGCGCTTCTACGACGTGACCGAGGGTGCGGTCCGGGTCGATGGTCATGACGTGCGCGACGTGACGCTCTCCTCGCTGCGCCGGCAGATGGGCGTGATGCTGCAGGACACGTTCATCTTCTCCGGCAACGTGCGCGAGAACATCCGCTACGGCAGGCTCGACGCGACGGACGAACAGATCGAGGCGGCGGCGAAGGCGGTGCACGCGCACGAGTTCATCATGGACCTGCCCGACGGCTACGACACGGTGGTCGAGGAGCGCGGCTCGACGCTGTCCGCCGGCCAGAGGCAGCTCATCGCGTTCGCGCGCGTGCTGCTCGCCGATCCGCGCATCCTGATCCTGGACGAGGCGACCTCGAATATCGACACGCGTACCGAGGAGGCGCTGCAGGCGGGCCTGCGGCACCTGCTCAAGGGGCGCACGTCGTTCATCATCGCCCACCGTCTGTCGACGATCGAGAACGCGGACGAGATCCTCTACATCGATCACGGCCGGATCGTCGAACACGGTTCGCACGCCGAGCTGCTGGCCGCGCGCGGCGCGTACTGGCGCCTCTACGAGTCGCAGTACGCGGCGATCCGCGCGTAAGGGCGCGGGATCCGGGGGACTCAGCGCGATTCCCCCGCTGAGTCCCGTGGCCTGCGTCGTTGTTCATGATCCGCGTGTCGTGGATAACGTTAGGTTAACGTTAAACATTGATGATGTGAGCGGTAACAACCACATCCGTCCGCTGAGGACCGCTCGCATGTGATCTTACGGATGTCAAAGGAGCATACGAACATGACCGATTCCGCGACGACGCCGGGCAAGGCGCCCACGCCCGAAGCCGCGCGCCACAGCACGCCGCTCAAACTCAGGGATGTGACCGTCACCGACGCGTTCTGGCACACCGAACAGGAGCTTGTGCGCACGGCCGTGCTGCCGTTCCAATGGAACGCCCTGAACGACAACGTGCCGGGCGCGGCCCCCAGCTACTGCATGCACAACTTCAAGGCCGCGGCCGCGCAGAACGCACGCAAGGACACGGAAGGCAAGCGGTTCGTGCCGCCGGCCTACTCCTACCGGGGCTTCGAGTCCAAGCCGGAGGACCCGACCCACCCCGATCCGGACAAGTTCTACGGATTCGTGTTCCAGGACACCGACTTCTCCAAGTGGGTGGAGGCGGTCGGCTACAGCCTCGCGCATCACCCGGACGCCGAACTCGAGGCCACCGCCGACAAGGCGATCGACATCGTGTGCGCCGCCCAGCTCGACAACGGCTACCTCGACACCTACTACATCCTCAACGGCATGGACCGCGCGTTCCACAACCTGCGCTGGCACCACGAGCTGTACTGCCTCGGCCACCTCATCGAAGGCGCGATCGCCTACTACGAGGGCACCGGCAAGGACAAGCTGCTCAAGGCCGCCGAGCGCTTCGCCGACTACACCGCCGACTACTTCGGCCCGAACGAGGGGCAGTGCAAGGGCTACCCGGGCCACGAGATCGCCGAGATGGCGCTCGCCCGCCTCGCCGGCGTCACCGGGAATCGCAAGTACTTGGACCTCGCGAAGTTCTTCATCGACGAGCGCGGCACCGAGCCCAACTACTTCCGCTACGAGGGTGAGCGCGATCAGAGGGACGGCACCACGGATACCGGTTGGCGGTTCGATTACCCGTACGCGCAGGCCCACAAGTCGGTGCGTGAGCAGACCGAGGCGGTCGGCCACGCCGTACGCGCCGGATACCTGTACTCCGGCATGGCGGCCGTCGCGCGCATGACCGACGACCCGACGCTCGCCAAGGCGTGCGAGACCCTGTGGCGCAACATCGTCGACAAGAAGCTGTACGTGACCGGCGGCATCGGTGGCACGCGCGAGGGCGAGGCGTTCTCCTACAACTACGACCTGCCGAACGACTCCGCATACTCCGAATCCTGCGCGGCGATCTCGCTCGCGTTCTTCGCCCGCCGCATGCTCGAACTCGACCCGAAGGCCGAGTACGCGGACGTGATGGAACTCGCCCTGTACAACACCACGCTCGCGGGCATGGCCCTCGACGGCAAGAGCTTCTTCTACGTGAACCCGCTGGAGGTCAACCCGTACGCCTGCCACAAGGACCGCAGGCTCGACCATGTCAAGCCGGTGCGCCAGAAGTGGTTCGGCTGCGCCTGCTGCCCGCCGAACATCGCCCGCATCGTCGAATCGGTGCAGGAGTATGCGTACGCGGTCTCCGACGACGCGTCCACGCTGTACACGCACCTGTACATGGGCGGTGAGGCGAAGGCCACGCTCGGTGGAGTGCCGGTGCGTCTGAACGTCGACGCCGACCTGCCGTGGCACGGCGACGGCTCGGTGGTCGTGCATGTGGGCGATGGGGTGCCCGACGCCGATTCGCTCTCCGGCCGATTCACGCTCGTCTTCCGCCTGCCCGGCTGGGCCGGCGCGCAGGAGGCGGCGGCCGCCGCGATCTCGACGACAGGCGAATCGCCCGAAGCCGACGGATCGCCCCGCATCACGCGCGACATGCGCGACGGCTACCTGTACTTCACCGGCGAATGGCGCGACGGCGACATCGTCTCCTTCGACTTCCCGATGCCGGTGCGCATGCTCAAGGCGAACCCGCTCGTGCGCGAGGACGTGGGCAAGGTCGCGTTCACGCGCGGCCCGATCACGTTCTGCGCCGAGGAGCGCGACAACGGCGCGAACCTGCACCTGCTGCACGCCGACGTGGACAGGATCCTCGCCGATCCGGGCTCCATCAAGGTCGAGGACTTCGATTTCCGTGCCGGCGCCAAGGGCATCGACGATCAGGGCCAGGGCGAGGTCGATCAGGTGATCCGTCGCATGGTCAGGCTCGAAGTGCCCGCGTGGCGCGAGTCCGTGCCCGTGTCCGTCGCCGACGCTCCGGCGGGCGATTCCGCGGACGCGCCCGCGTTCTCCCCGCTGTACGCGGACTACGCGCCGGCCGAGCGCGAGCCGGTCACCGCGACCCTCATCCCGTACTTCGCATGGGCCAACCGCGGAGAGAACGAGATGACCGTCTTCCTGCACGACTGACCGACATCGGTGGCTCGTGCGCGATCGCGATACCTGGCTGGGAATCGTTGGTCCTGCTCGATGAGATTCAGGAATGTCCTAGGGCGTTGACCTCATTGATTTCTGCGTTAACTGTTGATTTTGTGAGTATGGAGCTGTTTATAACCGTTGATTTTGTGAATACCGTTGTTTTGACGATAGGAGCCCTGTCGCAACATGAGAAGAGATACCGTGTGTCGTCAATGATTGCGTCAACTCGACTGATCCGACTGTAGGCTTGAGCGCCTATGCGGATCGGGCTACGATCAAATGCTACATGGCGGATACCGGGCTGCTGGTCACTCAGGCGCTCGCCGATTCGAACGTCACCGAGGATGACATCTATCGGGATGTCCTGTTGGGGAAAATCTCCATCAACGAGGGAATGCTGACCGAGAACGTCGTGGCGCAGCTCCTTCATTCCAGTGGACATGCCCTGTACTTCTATTCTCGCAATGACCGTGACGGTGCCTCGCTCACCGCACTGCGGTGGATTCGCGCTCGAGGAGGGTGAATCCGACGGTCGTGGTGGTGGGCGTGGGGCGATCGTCGTCGTCCGCGTCGATCTGCTGGCGCAGGTTCATCACGGCGAGCGCGGCGAGCTGGTCCATGTCCACGCTGATCGTGGAGACCGATGGCACGGTGAACGCGCCGACGCCCACGCCGTCGAAGCCGATGACCTTGACGTCCTCCGGCACGCGCAGGCCCACGTCGGCGAGTCCGCGGATGGTGCCGATGGCCGTCGAGTCGTTGAGGCAGAACAGGCCGTCGAACGGTAGCCCGTCGCGGCCGCGCGAGCTGATGGTCTCGCGGGCGTACTCCTCGTTCATGCCCTCGAGCGGGATGACGATCGACTCGTCGTATGACAGGCCCAGGTTGATCAGCGCCGACTTCGCGCCGAGCAGGCGCAGCTTGCGCGGGGTGAGCGTGGTGAGCAGGTCGTCGTTGTCCATGAACGGCGGGCCGACGATGCCGATGCGCGTGCAGCCGCGCGACGCGAGGTGCTGGATCGCCGCCCGCGCGCCGGACTCGTTGGGGAACATGACGCTGGAGACCAGCATCTTCCTTTCGACGGTGTCGATGAACAGCGCCGGCCGCCCGTGCTTGATCGAGTCGACGAGCTCGCCGGTCAGGCCGGAGGCGTGGATGATGACGCCGTCGGCCAGCGTGCCGGAGAACAGCGAGTCCGACAGGGCTGTGGCCGCGCTTTCCGGCAGGTACTTGGTCTGCTGGAGGAACGGCACCATGCCGTGCGAGACGACCGCGTTGGACAGCGCGTCGATGAGCTTCGAGTAGAACGGGACGTCGTATTCGTTGACGATGATCTGGATGATCCCGCTGCGGCCCGACTTGAGCATGCTGGCCGACGCGTTGGCGGTGTAGCCCATCTCCTTGGCGATGGCGACCACGCGCTCGCGTGTGGTCTCGCTGACGCCGGGGGCGTTGCGCATCGCCTTCGACACGGTCATGGCCGAGACGCCTGCGGATGCGGCGATGTCCTTGAGCGTTACGGCTGATTTCTTCATGGGGCTCCTTTGATGCTGCCTTATAAGCTATATGGTAACTCGGCGCCGGGTTATCGTTCACTCACTGTTGTTTATCGTTAATTATATTCGAGAGTTAGATGTTTGCATATATGGCAGGCGTGGGCGTGGCGCTTTGCCTGTTCTGCGGATGTGTGGCGGGGTTCTGATATCTTGCGATACGCCGATGTCGTCTCGGCGGCCATTATGCGAGGATTTGCGAAAGTTATCGTTAAGCTGCAAAGAAGCGAGTCGGTAACTCTGCCGGCGTGGGCATGTCTCTGTGGAGCCCGTCGTTTCGATGATGAGGAGTTCTGGCCGGACGTCAAGGCGATGACCGACGAACTGCACCGCATGGGCATCAGGCTCATGGTGTCCGTCTGGCCGCAGATCGACCTCAAATCCGAGAACTACGACGAGATGAAGCGCCGCAACTTCTTTGCCAAGACCCGAACCGGCAAGGACGTGGGCATGTGGTGGCCGCGCGACGTGCACTCCACGTTCGACGACTTGAAGTCGCAGATCACCTGCGCGATCCACATGGGCGCGGCCGGCATCCCGTGGTTCACCACCGACATGGGCGGCTTCGCCGGCTCCGACATCACCACGGACGACTTCAAGGAGCTGTTCGTGCGTTGGTGCCAGTTCTCCACGTTCCTGCCCGTCATGCGCAACCACGGCGACCGCGGGCCGAACAACCGCCAGATCAAGGACCGTCGCGGCAACGAGTACACGCATGTGCACACCGGCGACGACAACGAGCCGTGGAGCTTCGGCCCCGAGGTCGAGAAGACGTTCGTCAAGTACATCAACCTGCGCGAGGCCATGCGCCCGTACACGCGAGAACTGTTCCGCGAGGCCCACGAGAACGGCCAGCCGCTCGTGCGCGGTCTGTTCTACGAGTTCCCCGGCGAGGAGGCCGCCGCCGACATCGCCGACGAGTACACGTTCGGTCCCGACCTGCTCGTCGCGCCCGTCACCGTCGACGCCCCGCTCGACGTGGTGCCCGTGTTCGCGCGCGACGGCCGCGACCACGGTCTCGCCGGTCGCATCCTGTCCGAGCGTTCGCCTCGCGATTTCGACGCCGTCTTCGCACTGACCGATTCGATCGCGATCGGCGCGCTGAAGGCCCTGACCGAGGCGGGCGTGCGAGTGCCCGAGGACGTGATGGTCGTCGGCTTCGACGGCGTCACGGACGGTGCGTACACGAATCCGGGGCTCACCAGCGTGGCCATCGACACCAAGGAGATCGCGACGGTCTGCCTCGATCTGCTCATCGACCGCATCGAGGCCGTGCATGACGGCTCCGGGGTCTCCGCTCGCGTCATCCCCGCTCCCCGCACCCGCGTCCTCTCCTATCGCCTCACCCCTCGAGGCAGCGCCGAGCGGCGTTAAGCGCGGAGAGTCGCGGCATCCGCGTTATGCGTGTGTTTGTCACGTTTTGCGTCACGTTTTTCGTGCTCGCGATGCCGGTCGGGAACGGCTACCGGCGGGTGGACTCGCGCTGGATGAGATGGTATCCGGCGGTGAGGCGGCGCACCGGCGCGCGTTGATCGCGCGGCAGGTTGCAGGCGTCCTCGTCAAGACGTTCGAGGAGCAGTCCGACGGCCTTGCGCGCCAGATCGGGCATGTCGGTGGCGATGGTGGTCAGCGACGGCACGGAGTAGGTGCCCTCGTTGATGCCGTCGAAGCCGATGACGGCCACATCGTCGGGCACACGCACGCCCCGGTCGGCGAATCCGCGGATCACACCGAGCGCCAGTGAGTCGGTCATGCAGAAGATGCCGTCGAACGGCATGCCCTCGTCGGCGATCTTTTGCGCGACCTGCCGCGCGGTCTCCGTGTCCCAGTGATCGACCGGAACGAAGTCGTGTTCGTCCACGTCGATGCCGGCTTCGTCGAACGCCTGCAATGCCCCGGCGAGACGTCGACCGGATACGGTCGTCGACTGGCGGTCGTCGACCAGCGCGTTGTAGTCGACGCCGAATACGCCGATGCGCTTGCATCCGATGTCGATGAGGTGGTTGATGGCGGCCTTGGCGCCGTCCTCGCAGGGGGTGAAGACGCAGTCGAAAAGCGGGTCGTCGGAGATGTCGTCGAGCAGGATCAGCGGTTTGCCGCCGTACAGGGCGCTGATCTCCTCGGGGGAGATGTTGCCGGGGCTGAAGATCGTGCCGTCGCACAGCTGGCTGGTGACCTTGCGCAGGATCGAGATCTCGCGCTCCTTCGAGTTGGAGGTCTGTTGCACGATGGCCTCGAGATCGAACTTCGTGGCCTCGCGCGCCACGGCTGCGCTCATCTCGGAGGGGTAGGGCTTGTCGAGCTCGAAGATGGCCACGCCGATGACGCCGGAGCGCCCGGAGCGCAGCGACCGCGCCGAGAGGTTGGCGGTGTAGTGGAGCCGCTCGGCGGCCCGGCGCACCTTCTCGGTGGTGTCGGGGGTGATGCGTGGGTCGCCGCGCAGCGCATAGGAGGCCGTTGCCCGCGACACGCCGGCGGCCTTCGCGACATCACTCATCGTTGCCATTCTCAAACTCCCCGTGTGATTCGTCGTAATCGGCTTCGTGAAGCCGTTTTCATGGTATCGCTCCCACGTCGTCTCCGCCGTGGACGAAGCCAGCGTACCTCATCGATTTGACACGATTCAACGGCCGGGTGTATAACGTAATCATCCGAATTGAATCGTGTCAAATAATCGATTCAACGACGAGATACATGGTGAAGTTGCCATCAACCGACTTCGGGCGCAGCGGCCCGGAGGCAAGGAGGAAGACATGAAGTTCAACAGGACGATCAAGACGGCGCTTGCCGCGATCGCCGCGGGCGCAATGCTGATCCCGCTGGCGGCGTGCGGAGGCAGCGCCGATTCCGGCAAGATCAAGCTCAGCTACCTGAGCTGGAACAACGAGCAGATGTCCAAGCCCTACATCGACGCGTTCGAGAAGGAGAACCCGGACATCGAGATCGACTTCAGCTACTCGCCGCCGACCCCGGAGTACATCCAGACCCTGCAGACCCGACTGGTCGGCAACCAGGCGCCCGACGTCTTCGTCATCACCTCGGAGAACAAGACCGACCTGATGGACAACGGCTACGTCAAGGATCTCACCGACGAGCCGTTCATGAAGAACATCTCGCAGGCCAACAAGGACTTCGTCTCCCGTGACGGCAAGGTCTACGGCATGTCCACCAGCTCCTGGGCCTCCGGCATCGTCTACAACAAGGACCTGCTCAAGAAGGTCGGCGTCGACGAGGTCCCGGGCACATGGGACGAGTTCCTCGCGCTGTGCAAGAAGCTCAAGAACGCCGGCATCACCCCGTACCTCGAGACCGTCGCCGATGGCCTGAGCCGTATCCCGGATTCGTTCCAGGGATCGATCTTCGCCAAGGAGGGCACCGACATCACCAAGCTCGCCACCGAGAGCAAGCAGACCCCGGGCGAGAACGAGAAGGAGGCCGTCAAGGCCTGGATGAAGCTGTACGATCAGGATCTCGTCACCCGCGACACCGTCGGCATCAGCGGCGACGACATGAAGACCCAGTTCGTCAACGGCCAGGTCGCGATGATCTGCACCGGCCCGTGGGACTTCGGCACCTTCCAGGAGGCATCCGGCCTCAACTGGGGCTACGCCCAGATGCCGGCCCTCGACAAGGACCACGAGAACTACGCGCAGGGCTCCCCGTCCCCGGGCCTCGCCATCTACTCCAAGCTCGAGGGCGACAAGCTCAAGGCCGCCGAGAAGTTCCTGACCTTCATGTCCAGCAAGACCGCGCTCGACATGGACTCCAAGAACGGCAACGCCGTGACCGTCGAGGGCTACGACTCCTCCGTCATCGACCAGTTCAAGGACGTCTACGAGAAGAACGTGCAGACCGGCAAGTACTTCCTCATGACCAACTTCTACAAGAACCCCGACGTGCTGAACACCGCCACGCAGGCCGAGACCCAGCAGCTGGTCCAGGGCCAGATCACGGTCGACCAGTGGGCCAAGAACGTCGACGAGAAGATGGCCTCCGCCCAGTGATCCCGCCGGTCCCGCTGATCCCGCCGGGCCTGCGGGACCGTGCATCGAAACCGGATGGCCGCATGGCCATCGAATAACCGAATAACCGAATAACCGCACTTGGCGGGCGGAACTCTCCTGCCGCCCGCCAACCTTATGCTTTCCGACGATTTTTCAGTCATTTCCAGTCATTCCCAACTCTTTCCCAACCAAATCTCGAATGAACAAGGAGGATGTTCATGAGCGAGTCGATCGCGGCGGTGAAGAACCTTCCGCCGCTGGATGAACAGGCGTATCGCAAACGTCGCAGGATGAAGGGCCTGCGTGACGACCTGACGTCGTTCTGGTTCCTGCTGCCGATTCTGGCCGTGTTCGTGGTGCTGTTCCTGGTGCCGCTGGTGCAGACGCTGATGTTCTCGTTCACCGATTTCAACGGCTACAGCATGAATATGAACTGGGTCGGTCTGGACAACTACAAGAAGGTGTTCTCCGACTCGTCGACCCTGCAGGGCCTCGGCTTCACGATCCTGTACGCGATCGTGGTGATGGTCGGCGTGACCGTGATCGCGATCCCGCTGGCCGTGGTGTTGAACCGCAAGTTCATCGGACGCAATTTCGTGCGCTCGCTGTTCTTCTTCTTCTCGGTGCCGTCGCTGGCGATCATGGGCATGGTGTGGAAGTACATCTTCTCCCCGATGAAGACCGGCGTGGTCAATTCCGTCCTGTCGATCTTCGGCGTGGATCCGATCCCGTGGCTGAGCAACTCGAAACTCGCCCAGTTCTGCGTGATCTTCATCGCGATCTGGGCCCAGATCGGTTGGCACGCGACCCTGTACCTCGCGTTCCTGCAGGCGATCCCGGCGGACCTGTACGAGCAGGCCACCGTGGATGGCGCCAACAAGTTCCAGCAGTTCGTGCACATCACCCTGCCGCAGCTGATGCCCGGCATCGTGACTTCCACGTTCCTGCTCATGAGCGGTGGCCTGAAGGTGTACGACCTGCCGTTCACGATGACCAAGGGCGGCCCCGGCTACTCGACGTACACGGTGACCCAGTCGATCATCCAGCAGGGCATCGGACAGTCCCAGTACGGCATCGGATCCGCGCTGGCGGTGCTGTTCTTCATCGCCACCGGTGTGGTGGTGTTCCTGCAGATGGGCATTTCGAACCTGATCTCGAGGAGGTTCCAGTGATGAGCAACGCAACCGACAAGACGACCGAGACCCCGGAGGCGTCCGTGTCCGAGAAGATCGAACGGGCCGAGAAGTCGGGTGGCATGGACTTCACCACCCGCAAGCGCATCGGCTCCGCCGTCACCAGTGTGGTGATGATCGTGATCGCGCTGGTCTGCGCGGTGCCGCTGTGGTACATCTTCATCAACACGTTCAAGACGATCCCCGACATGGCCGCCAACCCGCTGGGCCTGCCGAAGGAGTGGACGTTCGCGAACTACGCCAAGGCGTTCGAGACCGTCCCGATCGTGCGCTCCCTGATCAACACCGTGATCGTCACGTTCTTCGGTGTCGCGATCCAGGTGATCGTGGGCGCCCTGGCCGCGTACGGCATGATCCTGAGGAAGTCGGTGTTCACCGCCGCCGTGGGCGCGATCCTGATGGTCGCGTTCGTGGTGCCGGCCCAGTCCACTCTGATCCCGCTGTACCGCATGGAGGCGCAGGCCGGTCTGGTCAACACGCTCGCCGGTCTGGTCATCATCTACCTCGGCGGCGCCGTGTTCTGCTACTTCCTGACCGTGGGCTACATGCGCTCCCTGCCGTTCGAGCTGATCGAGGCGGCGCGCATCGACGGCGCGGGCCCCCTGCGCATCTTCTGGAACATCGTGATGCCGCTGATCCGCCCGATCCTCACGACCGTGGTCGTGTTCCAGACGATGGGTACGTGGAACGACTTCATGAACGCGAACGTGTTCCTGTCCTCCTCGGATCTGAGGACGATCGTGCTGCAGGTGTACAACGCGGTGGGCCAGTTCTCGACCGATTGGCCGAGCTTCATGACCATCACCGTGCTCGCCCTGCTGCCCGTGCTCATCTTCTTCGTGTTCTGCCAGAAGTGGATCGTCTCCGGCCTTGTCGCCGGATCGGTCAAGGGCTGACGGGGCGTCGCAAGACGGCCAAGACAGCAAGATGGGCCTATTCGTCCCCGTGCGAGGCAGCGCAAATCCTCCTTCCCGCGGCCTTGCACGGGGATTTTTGACGGATTTTGAAGAGAAAGACGTACTACCATGACATCCGTTCTTGAACCGACGATCGCGACGGCTTCCCGCGCCGCGCGCGAGGCGCTCCCGCACCGCGTCAACGACACGACGCTGGCCACCAACCCGCTCCATCGCTACTGCGCCGACCCGAACCTCGCGATCTTCGACGGCCGTTACTTCCTGTACTGCACCGACGACGGCGTCGACGACTGGGGTACCACCTGCTTCAGCGTGTATGTCTCCGACGACCTCGACACCTGGGAGCGCTACCCCGCGCTCGACCTGCGCGACGTACCGTGGTGGAACGGCGCCGACGGCGCGTGGGCGCCGACCATCGTGCGCCGCGCGGACGGCAAGTACGTGTTCTACTTCGTGGCCGCGTCCGCGATCGGTGCCGCCGTCGGTGACAGCCCCTACGGGCCGTTCAGGCCGGAGTCCGAGCCGATCGTGCGCAAGGGAACCTTCGACTGTCACACCATCGACCCCGGCGTCTACGTCGAGGACGACGGCACCCGCTACTTCCTGTGGGGCAACGGCAAGGCCTGGGCCGCGCCGCTGAACGACGACTGCCTGTCGTTCGACGAATCGAAGGCGTTCCACTGGACGCCGGGCGACTTCCGCGAGGCCATCTGGATCCACAAGCGCAACGGCCTCTACTACGCGAGCTGGTCGGAGAACGACGCGCGTGACCCGGAATACTGCGTCAAGTACGCGACGTCCCGTTCGCTCCACGGGCCGTGGAGCGAACCGCGGACGCTGCTCGAGCAGGATCCGGAGCACCACCTGTACGCCACCGGACACCACAACATCGTGAACATCCCCGGCACTGACGAGTGGATCATCGCCTACCACCGCTTCGCCTACAATCCGGCCGGCCGCTGGTCCGGCGGCGACGGATGCCATCGCGAGGTCGTGTTCGCGCCGCTCACGTACGCGGCGGACGGCTCGATCGAACAGGTGCGCCCGCAAGTCGGCTCCTACATCCGCTCGCTCGCGTTCTGACCGGTCACGGTCGGGGCCGATGCGTGCAGCGCTACGCGGCTTACATCCCCATCGCGCGGTGAAGTGACCATCGCGCGATGTTTGTCCCATGGAGCGGTGTCGCAAAATGGCGGAATTCCGCCAATTCGCAAAATCGGCTCACCGCTCCATGGGAGTTTCACCGCTCCATGGGAGTTTCACAGCGCGAAGGCGGCTTCGATGCCGTCGTATTCGGCGGCGGTGATCGGCAGGATCGCGCCGTGTCGCTTTTTGAGCTTGCCGAAGTCGATGTCGTCGGCGACGGCCCAGTCCTCCGGCTCGCGGCTCGACAAGTCGGCGGAGCGGAACGGCAGGTAGCCCTTCGCCTCGGCGTACTGGTCGCACATGAGACCGAAGCGCATCGGACGGCCGTTCACGGTCCTCACGTCGGCGTCGTTGTAGCGGAACAGCTCCGGGCCTTCGAGGTAGCGCCACGAGTAGCGGCCGTTGCCGAGGATGTCGGTCAACGTGCCGACGTACGACCACGCCTGCGGGTCGTCGGTGCGCAGCACCTCGTACGTCTGGGCGTACGGGTTGCGCGTGCGCTCGATCGTGATCTCCGAATCCTTGGATGCGCGGTACCACCAGCCGTCATCGTCGCGCAGCATCGTCGTGTCGATGATGTCGTTGCGCCGGTCGATCCACTTGACCGGATCGGAGAACGTGCGGAAGTCGGTGGTGGTCGCGTAGTACATGTTGACGCGGTCGCCGAGCTCGTTGTTCAGCGGGTTGCCCGGCTCGTCGGTGTTCGTCGTCGTGGCCCAGAACACGATCCACTGTTCCTTGTCCGGGTCCCAGTTGGCTTCCGGCGCCCAGGCCATGCCCGCGCCGGGGATCTTCGAGGCGACGTCGACCAGACGCGGCTCGCCCCAGTTCACGAGGTCGGGGGAGTCCCAGACGACGAGCCCGGTCGATCCGTTCACGGTCGCGCCGCAGTTCGGCCCCCATCCGCCGCGGTAGTGGATGGACAGGTCGGTGGCGACGATGTGGAATCCGCCGCGCGGGTCGCGTTCGATGTGCGGGTCGCGCACGCCCTTCTCCCCTCCGGTCCAGACGAGCGCCGGCTTGCCGGCCGGGCGCAGGTCGTGCCAGTGGACGCCGTCGCGGCTCAGGGCGAAGTACAGCTGCTCGTCCATCGGCGTGCGTTCGTCGCCGATGAAGTGGACGAACAGGTACGCCTCGGTCTTCGGCGACTGCGGGGTGATGTCGGTCATGTGTGCTCCTTGGTGGATTGGTCGGCGTCAATGCTCTGGAGGACAGTATACCGCGTAAGTATGGTTATCGGTAACTATTATGATGGTGCCGTATCGGCGTGTTGCGTGATGTCGGTGTCGGCATGTCGCAAGTGCTTGCAGTGCAACGGTATATCGATGCTTTGCGTCTTGCGGTGATCTGTTGGGCAAAAGTGTTGGCGTCGGTCTACGATAGCGCTACAATAGTTAACGTTAATTTCATGTTGAAAGCAGGATGCAATGACGAATCAGACGCTTGGCCAATCGCTTCCCCAAGCGTGGCGCCCGCCGATGGGCTGGAACAGCTGGGACTCCTACGGCACCACCGTCACCGAGGACGAACTCCTCGCCAACGCGCGCTTCATGGCCGAGCACCTCAAGGACGCGGGCTGGGACACGCTGGTCATCGACATCGACTGGTACGACCCCACCGCGCGCGCCCACGGCTACAACGAGAACGCGCCGCTCATCCTCGACGAATACGGCCGCCAGCTGCCCGATCCGGTGCGCTTCCCCTCCGCGGCCGGCGGCAGGGGCTTCGCGCCGCTCGCCGACAAGGTCCACGAACTTGGCATGAAGCTCGGCGTGCACATGATGCGCGGCATCCCGCGCATCGCCGTCGACAAGAACCTGCCCGTGTACGGCACCGACTACACCGCGCAGGACGTGGCCGACCTCAAGCACGTGTGCAAGTGGAACCCGGACAACTACGGCCTCAACCAGAATCACCCCGGCGCACAGGCGCGGTACGATGCGCAGCTCGACCTGTTCGCCTCCTGGGGGCTTGACTTCCTCAAGGTCGACGACATGCAGACCCCGTTCCACGTCGACGAGATCGCCGCCTACCACCGCGCGATCGCCAAGGCCGAAACCAAGTACGGCCGCGCGATCGACCTGTCCCTGTCGCCCGGCGGCTGGATGTCGACCACGTACGTCGACTTCCTGCGCGAGAACGCCCAGATGTGGCGCATCTCCGACGACCTGTGGGATCGCTGGGAGGACATCTACCAGCAGTTCGCGCGACTCGCCCGCTGGGCCCCGTTCCAGACCGCCGGCCACTGGGCCGACGCCGACATGATCCCGTTCGGCCACATCGGACTGCGCGCCGAGCGGGGCGACGACCGCCAGTCGCGCCTCACGCTCGACGAGCAGAAGACCCTCCTCGCCCTGTGGTGCATGGGCCGCTCGCCGCTTATGGTCGGCGGCGACCTGCCCACCAGCAACGACGACGCGATCGCCCTGCTCGCCAACCCTGCCCTGCGCGAGGTGACCGCCGGATCGACCAACAACCGCGAGCTCGTGCGCGAACGGCAGTTCGATGGATGGGGCGACAACGCCAAGTACCGCGGCGAGTTCATCGTCTGGGCCGCCGACGCCGCCGACTGGGCCGACGGCACGCCCTCCGCGCACGCGGGCGGCCACTACGCCGCGCTCTTCTGGACCGGCGACGACGACTATGATCTGCGATCCAACATCCAGCTGCAGTCGATCGTCGGCCTCGACGCGCGCGACGACGACTGGACCCTGACCGACCTCTACGCCGACGCGCCGGGCGCCAAGTCCGACGACGTGCGCATCGAGGGCGAGGGCGCCGACCGCGTCATCACCGGCACGATCCCGGCCCACGGCGTGCTCTGGGTGGCCCTTGACAAGTGATTCAGTCCCGGGATTTCGTCGCGGAATCCTGGGAGCCCACGAAAGGAACAAAACAATATGACCGATTCCCTCATCGCAACGCTCGACAAGGCCGGCGAGCGCGCCATCAGCACCGACCTGTGGGGCGTGTTCTTCGAGGACATCAGCTATTCGGCCGACGGCGGCCTCAACTCGGAGCTCGTACAGAACGGCGCGTTCGAATACGATCGCGCCGACCGCGAAGGATGGAGCAACTACAGTTTCTGGCGCAAGGTCGTGCCGGAGGGCGCGTTCGCCGCGTTCGCGATCCGCGACGTCGCGCCCGTGGCCGACGAGAACCCGCATTACGCGGTCGTCGAGATCGGCAAGGTCGGGGAGTCGGGCGACCCGCTGATCGGCGCCCCCGTGCTCGAGAACGTCGGCTTCGACGGCATGACGTTCCGAGCGGGCGAGACGTACGATTTCTCGGTCTGGACGCGCGCGCACGGCAGGGGCCTGCCGATCGTCGTCTCGCTGATCGGCGACGACGGCGGGACGCTCGCCTCCGCGACGGTCCACGCGCCCGCGGCCTCCCCGGCGTCGGGCGGCGAGTGGACGCAGCTGCGCGCCGAACTGGACGTGCCGGGTACGTCGGGTGAGACGTCCAACGCGTCGGATCCCGACGCCGACGACCCCTACGCCGGCAAGCCCGTCGTCGCGCGCCGGGGCGTGCTGCGACTCGCCTTCCCCGAGAACGGCGTCATCGACCTCGACTTCGTCTCGCTCGAGCCGCGCACCACCTACAAGGGCCTCGAGCACTTCCGCCCCGACCTCGTCAAGGCGCTCGCCGACCTGAAACCCCGGTTCATGCGCTTCCCCGGCGGATGCGTCGCGCACGGGCTCGGCATCGACAACATGTATCACTGGGACCGCACGATCGGGCCGGTCGAGCATCGTCCGCACGACTTCAACCTGTGGGGCTACCACCAGTCCTTCCGACTGGGCTATTACGAGTACCTGCGCCTGTGCGAGACGATCGGCGCCAAGCCGCTGCCGGTGCTCGCCGCCGGCGTGAGCTGCCAGAACACCAGTCAGGGCCCCGTGCCGATCGCGTTCGAGGACATGCCCGCGTACATCGACGAGGTGCTCGCCCTGATCGACTTCTGCAACGCCGACCCGGCCGTCAACAAGTGGGCCGCCAAGCGCGCGGCGATGGGCCACCCCGAGCCGTTCGGCCTCGAATACCTCGGCATCGGCAACGAGGATCTCATCGACGACGTGTTCAAGGACCGCTTCGAGCGCATCTTCGATGCCGTCAAGGCCGCGCACCCCGAAATCACCGTCGTCGGCACGATCGGCCCGGCGCCGGCCGGCCGCGACTACGAGCAGGGCTGGGACTACGCGCGCAAGGCCCGCATCCCGATCGTCGACGAACACTCCTACCAGTCGTCGAGCTGGTGGTTCCACAACCTCGACCACTACGACCTGACCGACCGCGAAGGACCGAAGGTGTATCTGGGCGAGTACGGCTCGTGGGGCACCGGGCTCATCAACGGCCTCGCGGAGGCCGCGTTCATGGGGCGTGCGATGGAGCTCAACGGCGACGTCGTGCATATGGCGTCCTACGCGCCGCTGTTCTGCAAGAACGGCCACAACAGCTGGGACCCGGACCTCATCTACTTCGACAACGAGCGCGTCTACCATCCGTACAGCTACTGGGTACAGAAGATGTTCGCCACCACCACCGCCGACACCGCGTGGCCGGTCGCGCTTTCGGGGCCTATCACGCTGCGCCGCGATCTGCCGAACCGCATCGGACTGCGCGTCGGAGGCGGCGCGAAGGCCGATTTCACCGACCTGTCGATCGAAACGGCGGATGGCCGTCGCATCGATCTGCCGGACGTCGAGTATCGGGGGAGCGGAGTCACGCTGCCCACGCCGGACGATCTCGCGGCCGACGCGTACACGATCCGCGCCACCGTCACCTACCACGAGGGCATGTGGGGTGTCGGATTCGATTTTGGTGACATCGACGGCAAGAACCACAGCGGCGCGTCGTTCGGCCGCGGTTTCGCGCTGCGTCTGGTGTGCGACGGCTCCGGCTACAACCTCGCCAACACCGAGTCGTCGATGGACGCGGTCAGGCCCGGCACCGTGTGGCACGCGCGCATCGAGGTCGCGGACCGCGGCGAGTCGCTGGCGTTGTACATCGATGACCGGCTCGTGATCGAGGGCCGTGAGATCCCCGAGGAGCCGCGTCGCACGGTGTCCGTGTCGCGCGATTCCGCGGCGGGCGTCGACTGCATCCGCGTGGTCAACGCGCTGCCCGATGCGGTCGACGTCGACCTGACGCAGGTGCTCGAATCGCTGGGATTCGGTGCGGCGGGCGACGGCGCGGCCATCACCGCGACCGCCACCGTCCTGACCGGCGACGACCCGTACGCCGGAGCCAAGGGCGCCGAATCGCCCACCGCGCCGGTCGTCACGCATGACGTCGCGCTGACCGCAAACAGCGCCGACGCCGGCAAGGCCGCATACACGGCCCCAGCCTGGTCGTTCACCGTCCTCGCCATCCGCCACTGAATCACCGAACGAAAGGTCGCAACCCTCCCATGACCGACAGCGAAAGCGACGCGCTACGCAGCGCGATCGACTCGTCGAAGGGCCGTCTGCCGTGGGCCGTGTTCCCGTACATGGCCGATGTCGATCAGGTGGTGACGCGCCGCTACCGGTCGGCCACGTTCTCCGCGATCCAGGCGTCGTTCCGTCAGCTCGGATCGGGACTTGCGACGATCCTCGTCGACGTGATCCTCGGGACGGTCGGTTTCGACTCGACCCGGTCGGTGCAGACGCCTGCCGCAAATCCGCCGTCGACGCCGAAACCCGCCGCACGATCGAGAAGCTCACCGGCATGCCCTACGACCAGGTCTGGCTCAACGGCTCGCGGTAGGATAGTTAACGTTAACGTGGCTGATGCGCGAGGACGCTGAGAAGAGGTATCCCATGACCGGTACATCACTGATCGATGTCGACGAGGAGCTGGAGCAGTTCCATCTGACCAACGGGCGGGTGAGCATGATCCTCAAGGTCGTCGAGGGCAAACTCATCAACCTGTACACCGGCGCGGCGGTGCCCGGTTCGGGCAGTCGTCCCGGCCGGCGCGATTTCGGCTATCTCGTCGACGACGGGTTCCGCGTGCAGGCGACCACCGCCGACGAACACGGCGAGCTGCGCATCGAGCAGTCGCGGCAGGAGTTCCCCGAATACGGCCGCGGCGACTTCCGCGGTCCCGCGATCACCGTGCTGCAGGGCAACGGCTCGCGCATCACCGACTTCCGGTACGCGGGGTATCGGGTCGCCCCCGGCAAGCCGGAGCTCGATGGGCTGCCGGCGACATACGCGGACTCCGTACCGGGTGACGCCGACGCCGCGACCCTGAGCATCGACCTCGTCGACGACCTCACCGGTCTGACCGCGACCCTGAACTACACGATCTTCCGCGACGAACCGGTCATCGCGCGCAGCGTGCTCGTCACGAACCACGGCGACGAGCCGGTCACGATCGAACGCATCGCTAGCCTGAACCTCGACCTGCCCGACGACGACTACGAGATGATCGAGTTCACCGGCGCGTGGGCGCGCGAACGCCAGCCGTATCGCCAGCCGCTGCATCCCGGCGTACAGTCGATCGGTTCGATGCGGGGCGCGAGCGGGCCCTACTTCAGCCCCAACGCGATCATCGCGCGACCAGGCTCCGACGAGGACCGGGGCGAGGCGTTCGGGCTCGCGTTCGTCTACTCGGGCAACTTCGACCTGCACGCCGAAGTCGACGCATACGGCGCCACCCGGCTCCAGCTCGGCATCAACCCGGCCGGATTCGCGTGGCGGCTCGCGCCCGGCGAATCGTTCCAAAGCCCCGAAGCGCTGCTCGGTCACACCGACCGTGGTCTCAACGACCTGAGTCAGACCTTCCACCGCATCGTCCTCGACCATCTGGAGCGCCCGCGCTGGGCGAGGCGCGAGCGGCCGATCCTCATTAACAACTGGGAGGCCACGTACTTCGACTTCACCGAGGAGAAGCTGCTGGAACTCGCGCGGATCGCGCACAGGGCCGGCGTCGAACTGTTCGTGCTCGACGACGGCTGGTTCGGGCGCGGGGAGCACGCGCGCACCAGCGACCGCGCGGGACTCGGCGACTGGATCGCCAACCCTGAGCGCCTGCCCGAAGGCGTCGCCGGCATCGCTCGGAAGATCAACGAGATCGGCATGCGGTTCGGCCTGTGGTTCGAACCGGAGATGGTCAACCGCGCCACCGACCTGTACGAGGCGCACCCCGACTGGGTGATCGCGACGCCCGGACGCGCAAGCGCCGTGTACCGCCAGCAGTACGTGCTCAACTTCGCGAATCCCGCGGTCGTCGACCACATCTACGGGCGCATGCACGCGATCCTCGACTCCGCGAACGTGGCGTACATCAAATGGGACATGAACCGTTTCATCACCGAGGCGTACGACGCCACGCGCGGCGCCGAGCATCAGGGCGAGGTGTTCCACCGCTACATCCTCGGCGTGTACGCGCTCTACCGGCGACTGCTCGCCGCGTTCCCCGACCTCATCATCGAAGGCTGCGCGTCCGGCGGATCGCGGTTCGACATGGGCATCCTCGCCTACTCGCCGCAGATCTGGACCAGCGACGACACCGATGCGGTCGAGCGTCTGTCGATCCAGTACGGCACCAGCTACTTCTTCCCGGTCTCCGCGATGGGCGCGCATGTGTCGATCACGCCGAACCATCAGACCGGGCGATCCGAGTCGCTCGCCATGCGTGGCGCGGTCGCGATGTTCGGCACGTTCGGCTACGAGATGGACCTGACGCGGGTGGGGGAGGACGAGCTCGACGAGATCGCGCGGCAGGTCGCGTTCTTCAAGGAGCGCGCGCCGCTGCTGCATAACGGCGACCTGTACCGCCTGCGCGCGCCGTACGATCATCGGCAGGCCGCGTGGATGGTCGTCTCGGCCGACCGCGCGCACGCGATCGTCGGCGACTACGTGATCCTCGGCGTGCCGAACCGGCACAAGTCGCGGCTGCGTCTGCGCGGGCTCGACGCGGACGCGCTGTACCGCGTGACGACGGTCGCCGGACCGGGGCTCGACCCGGACGACGCGTTGCGCGGGCGACTCGGGTATTCGGCCGAGGATGTGGGCGAGGTGGCGGGCGCGGACGCGGGCGAGGTCGCGGGCGAGGCGAGGATCGCGGGTGGCGCGCCCGGCGTGGTCCGCTCCGGCGCCGAGCTCATGCGCATCGGCCTCGACGACACCAACGTCGGCCCGGATTTCGCCTCGCGCCTCTATCTCGTCGACCGACTCTGACCGGCGATCCGCGATCCTCGCCCGACACGACCATGTCCGATATGTGACCTGTATCACGAGACGGCGGTCGGTTGCTCCTATGGTGACGGGCAGTTGGTGCACAACACCACAAGAGAGTCAGGAAGCAAACAACGCATAGCCCGCCGTAGCCGGAAACGCAACCAGCGCCCACCGGCCCAAGCGACAACCCGAACGGAAACGACGGCGGGCGTTCCGGGGCAATCGAGACCCCATCATCATGAGCACTAGCATCGCCACGCCGGCCACTTCGCCGGCTTCGCAGAGCGGGTCGCGCGCCGCCAACGCCGCTGCCGACCCGCAGTCGGCGGTCAGGACCATCGTCAACCGCATCGACCGCACGAACGTCACCCCCGTGCTGAAGCGCATCGTCGCCCTGGTGGCGGCGGGCATGATGCTGGACGGCATCGACGTGTACATGGCGTCGACCGTCGCGTCCAGCTCGTTGGAGACCAAGTGGTCCACCGTCCAGCAGAACTCCCTGTTCCTGTCCGCGGGATTCGCCGGACTGCTCATCGGTTCGCTGCTGGCCGGGTTCATCGGCGACCTGTTCGGCCGTCGCGTCGCCTACCAGCTGAACCTGCTGCTGTTCGGCGGGTTCACGCTCATCGGCGCGTTTGCCCCGACGATGATGTTCCTGACGGTGTGCCGTCTCGGCGCGGGCATCGGCCTCGGCGCCGAGATCGTGACCGGCTACGCGATGGTCAACGAGTTCGCGCCGGCGAAGTCACGCGGCAAGTGGTGCGCGATCATCTCCATCTTCGCCAACGCGGCCGCGCCCGTCACGATGCTGCTGTGCGCGTTCATCATCCCGCGCTGGACGTGGCGCCCGATGTTCGTCGCGATCGGCGTGCTCGCCGGCATCATCTGGTGGCTGCGCCGCGACATCCCCGAATCGCCGCGATGGCTCGCGCTCCACGGACACATGGACGAGGCCGACGCGATCGTGAAGACCCTCGAGGCCAACGGCGTGGACGATACGCCGATCGCCGACGTGCGCGGCGAGAACATCGGCACCGGTAACACCTCGGCAGGCGCCGGCACCGCCGCCTCCGGCACGCGCAACACCGCCAAGTCGGTCGCCCTGTGCCTGTTCGTCGCCCTCATTGCGGTCGGCGCGACCAACGTGACCCAGTACACGTTCACCTCCTGGGTGCCGACGCTGCTCGTCAAGAAGGGCATCAACCTGTCCGGTTCGCTGTGGATCAGCACTGTGATGCTGCTCGGCGCGCCGCTCGGCTGCATCCTGAGCGCCGCGTTCGTCGACCGCATCGGCCGCAAGCGCACGATCGTGCCGGCGTTCGTCGTGACCGCCGTGTTCGGCCTGCTCTACGCCGCGCAGACCTCCACCGTGCCCGCGATCATCGTCGGCTTCGTGCTCACCACGTCCCTGTACGTGACGTTCTGCGCGGTCATCGCCGTGTACACGCCGGAGCTGTTCCCGACGCAGGTCCGCTTCCGCTGCACCGGCGTCGCCAACGCGTTCGCCAAGCTGCTCACCGTGCTGATGCCGCTCATCGTCGCGCAGATGCTCACCGCGTGGGGTGCGACGTCGATCTTCGTCGCGATCTCGATCACCGCGGCCGTCGCCGCCATCGTGATCGCCGTCTTCGGCCCCGAAACCAGCCGCAAGTCCGTCGGCTGATCGGGCGCCTTACCGCCCGTCCGGCCGGAGGTGGCCAATGGTGTAGATCGGCAGATATCGTATGGTCCTTCCGTCCGGATTCGTGCGTATCTCCACGTTGCCATCGTGGAATACATATGCGTGGGCGAACGCATAATTGTCGAGCGACAGCAGATTGTTCATGGCGCGGTGACGGGTGTAGTCCTTGCCGGATTTGATCTCGACAAGGGAGACACAATCCAGTTCGTGCTGGATCAGGAAGTCGACTTCCCCGATGCCGCGCTGGTTGTAGTAGTGGAGTCCGAAGCCCTGGGCGAAGAGTTCCTGTGCCGCGGCGTTTTCGAAGATGGATCCGTAATTCATCGATGAGCGGTGATTGATGATGTCCAGATCGACGCTGCGCATCAATCTGGAGGTCAGTAGTCCGACGTCGTTGAGATACAGCTTGAACGATCCGAGGTCGTCATGGGCCTCCAGCGGGTATTCGGGGTCCTGCACGCGCGGCGTCTGCAGCGCGATACCGGCGTTCGACAGCCAGTCGAACGCGGTCTTCATATGCGCAAAGCGTACGTTGGGACCGATCTTGGCGAACTTGAACCGCTTGTTCTCCGTGTTGAGCTGGCTGGGGATCATCTCGTAGACGGTCTTGATGTGACGCCGTTCGACCGGATTGTCGACATATTTGGTGATGTCGTACTCATAGGTGTCGTAAATGGCCTGCTGGATATTGCGAACCTGGTTGATGTCGGAGGAGTTTACGAAAGCTTGTACCGCATCGGGCATCCCGCCGACGAGAAGGTACTTGTACCACAGATCGGTCAGTTTCTCATGCAGGAAATCGGGGAGCGGCCGATCGGAGTCAAGGCATTCCTCCACGGTCTCGACGGCTGACTCCGGGAACCCGCACGCCGCTTGGAACTCGCTGAAGTCGAGAGGATACATGCGAACGGTCTGCAGGAACCCGACGGGGATGGAACGTACGTTGAACACGTCGATGCCCAGCAGGGATCCGGAAACGATGACGTCCAGCCCCTTGGCGCCGGCGAGGAACTTCATCCATGTGAGCATGTCCTCGCACGCCTGGATCTCATCGAGGAACAGCAGGGTCTCTCCTGGGATGATCTGCACGCCCGCAAGTACGGAAAGGCGCAGAATCAGATCGTTGGTGTCGGTTGCCTTGCTTACCGTCTCGGCCGCCTGCGGAGTTTCGATGAAGTTGATTTCGGCTATATGCCGGTAGTTGTCTTTGCCGAACTGACGGATCAGCGTGGTCTTGCCGACCTGCCGCGCTCCCGTGACCATCAGGCCCTGCCGGGTGCGCAGCCGTTTCCAATCGACGATTTGCCTGTAGGCTTTCCGTTCGAGCATTGCAGGAGTCCTCTCGGTTCTGGGAATGCTGGATTTCTAACGAAAAGTATACCTGATTCGTGTTATTGATTCACGTTTGTTGCATGGTTTTCAGGGTCTGTATTCACGTTTGTTACAAGATGTAAAGGCGATTGATTCACGTTTGTCAAAACTGCCGTCTAGATTTCGGGGATTCCAGGAGGCCGACAGGTCGTGTTGACGGTAGGGGGCGGTGAGGTGTCGCGTCTGGGGAGAGGTGTCGCGTGTGCATCCGTTGTGTGACTTGCGCCGGCTCCCGTCATCCCATCCCGCGGTTGCGGTGCCCATCACGCGGTGAATTGCACATGGCGCGGTGAAACCTCCATCACGCGGTGACGAGAAATGGCGGAATTCCGCCAAAACGTAAAAACGTCTCACCGCTTCATGGGGATTTCACCGCGCCATGGGTGTCCGGATTGCGCGATGTGGGTGGCGCAGGGGTGGCGCAGGGGTGGCGCAGGGGTAGTGCAGGGGTAGTGCAGGGGTAGTGCAGGGGTAGTGCAGGGGTAGTGCAGGGGTAGTGCAGGGACGCGTCGCCGGCGTCACAGGAAGCGGTTTCTGATGAACTTGGCGATCGCGTCGATCGCGGCGCAGCCGGCCACGATGAGGACCGCGATCAGGGTCGCGTGGGCGAGCCGGTCGCCGTTGGCGAGGATGCCCGAAGCAGCGGCGAGGACCGTGTCGGAGGCGAGAATCTGGCAGATCATGATGTTCCTTTCGGTGGAATGAATTTGCTGTCGCGTTGAACGACCCCTCAGTCCCGCTTCGAGGGTCAGCTCCACTGACGAGGGAGACCAAGGGGCGGGGCGGGGTGCGCGTTTGCCTACTTGACGGTGAATCCCTCCTGACGGCCGTAGTCCTTGAGCGCCTCGCCCCACTTGACGAGCGAGTCGGCGAGCGTGTCCTTGCCGTGGTAGGTCTGGCCGATCGTGTCGACCGAAATCGAGTTCGCGTACGCCATGTACGGCAGGTATTCGAAGCCGTCCAGCACGTCCTTCGACGCCTCGGCGATCACCTCGTGCGTCTTCTGCCCGCCGAAGAAGTCGTCGGTCTCGTCCAGCCACGCCGTGTCCGCGAGCACCGAATTGAGCGGCGGGATGCCGCCCTGCGCGAGGTTCACCTTGACGCCGTCGCCGTGCGAGAACCATTCCGCGAACGTGTACGCGGCGCGGGTCTTCGCCTCGTCTGAACCCTTCGGCATCGCGAGCGCGCCGCCGCCGTTCTCGCCGTTCGCGTGCGCGCCGGCCGTGTACTGCGGCATCGGCGCCATCCGCCAGTCGCCCTTCGTGGCGGACAGGTTCTTCTGCATCGACGAGACGAGCCACGCGCCGGTCAGCACGGAGGCGATCGATCCGTCGTCGAGTTTGCGCCACCAGTCGTCCGTCCACATCGGGGTGGCGGTGTCGATGAGGTTGTCGTCGATGAGTCCTTGCCACATCGTCGTGAACTTCGAGACGTTCTTCGCCTTCATGTTCACGCCGATCGTGCTGCCGTCGACGCTGAACGGCTTGGCGCCGGCCTGCCAGAGCATCGAGGTGATGAATCCGCCGTCACCGGTGTCGTTGGTGACGCGCGCCTTGCCGCCGGTCGATTCCTTGATCTTCTCGGCGGCCTCACGGTATTCGTCCCATGTGGTCGGGGCCGTGGTGACGCCCGCCTTGTCGAAGGCCTCCTTGTTGTAGAACATGACCATCGGGCCGGAGGAGATCGGCAGTCCGTACGGCTGGCCGTTGACCGTCACGTTCGACTGCGCGGCCGTGGTGAAGTCGTCCTTGATGGAGTCGTATCCGTAGTCGTTCATCGAACGCAGCTGGTCGGAGATCGCGAACTGGTGGACCGCGTTGAAGTCGAGGTAGACGAGGTCGGGGATGCCGCGGCCCGCGTTGAGCGCGTTGGTCAGCTGCATGTACTCGTTCTCGTTCGCACCCGCGTTCACCACCTTCACCGTGATGTTCGGGTGCGATTCCTCGAACGCGTCGACGAAGTCGCCGATGGTCGACTGCCAGGTCCACAGGGTGATTTCGGTCGATCCATCCGCCGAACCATCGCCGGTGCCGGTGCCGGTGCCGCCGTTGCCGTTCGATGATCCGCCGCATGCGCCCAGCGTCGCGACCATCGCGGCGGATACGCCCAGAGCGGTGATCGTGCGGACCGCGCGGATCGTGCGGGCGGTATGGCGGTGCGACCCGCACGATCGCGACGCCTTCTCCACCATCGACGTTCTCGACGTCTTCGACGATCGCGGCAACCATGACAGGCAGGACATGACGTTGGCTCCGATCTTCCTTGTTTCGTGCTGTTCCTGTTGTGCGTTCCGCGCCCCATATACGACATCGGTGGGGCCTCGGACCGGTTACCGAGTGTAATTTGCGCTCATCGGGGCTTTGCCGCAAAACGGCAAATTGGCAAACGGGCGCCGGCGGTCGGCCGGCAAGCAGCCGGCGGACCGCCGGGAAGCGGCCGGGAAAGGCGTGAATCAGGCGTCTGACGGCGCGGCGTCTGGCAAAACACGCGGCAAACGGATGACAGGGCGGATGGCAAAGAACGGCAAACTTTGGCAAAACGACGATGGCAAAGAATGGCAAACGAATTCGGCCCGTATGGTGTGAGCCATGAGCCGGGAACAGCCCGGCGGAACCGAAGACGGTTGTCGAGGGTTATCGAAGACGGGTTCGGTTCCGACAAGACAGGAAGCGAAAGGTATTGCAATGAGGCTCAACCTCAATGGCGTGTGGGACTTCTACCCCAACGGCGGCGACGAGCGCCACGACATCGTCGTGCCTACCTGGTGGGATTCGCTCAGCCGCACCACCGGTTATCCCGAGGATTGGGAGAAGGGCCTGCGCCACGGCGTGTACGTGAAGACCGTGGAGCTGCCCGCGGACATCACCGACGAGGACGTGTTCCTCCACGTCGGCGCCCTCGCCACGCTCGGCAAGGTGTTCGTCAACGGCAGGTCCGTCGGCCCCGTCACCACCAAGGGCTACCTGATGACCCTGCTGCCGTACGACCTCGACATCAACGACGCCGTGCGCCCGGGTGAGGAGAACGAGATCCGCATCGAGGTGTGGAGCGTCAAGGCCCTGCCGGACGACGCGCTCGCCACCGAGGGCGGCCCCGACCGCCTGCTCTTCCCGTTCGGCGTCGAGAACATCGTCGGCCGCGTCGGCATCGGCGAGGACGTCGCGATCGTCACCCGTCCGAAGCTCAGGATCGACGACCTGCAGATCATGCCGGACTTGAAGAAGAACGCCGATCCGAGCGACGACGAGCTCGCCGTGAATGTCACCGTCGTCAACCACACGGCGTCGGACGCCGATCTCGAACTCGACGCCGTCGTGCGCCCGTTCGAGAAGTCCGATTCCGGTGATTCCGGCAATGCCGGTGATGATGTCGCCGCCAAGCCGGCCCCCGCCCTCGCCTTCGACGCCGAGCACGTCCACGTCGCCGCCGGCGAGACCGCCGTCGTCCGCCTCACCAAGGGCTGGCCGACCGCGCACTACTGGTCCCGCACCGACCCGTTCCTCTACACGCTCGACGCCACGATCAGCGTCGTGAGCGCGAACGGCGGCAACGAGACCGTCCACGAGGCGTCCGACCGATTCGGCTTCCGCCAGTTCTGGCGCGAAGGCGACAAGTACATCTTCAACGGCATCAAGATCCGCCTGCGCGGCGACTCCCTGTGCCTGCTCAACCAGGGCGACCGCGACCTCATCAACGAGATCGGCGACGCCTACGGCGTGATCCTCGACGACAACCACGCCACCGACGAGATGGCCAAGGCGTGGCTCGACGCCTACCAGCACGCCAACTGCAACATCATCCGCAACCACATCCGCTCCGTGCCGTCGCATGTGCTCATGGACCACGCCGACGAGACCGGCATGCTCCTCGAGGAGGAGACCGCGTTCTGGAACCCGGGCTCCACGTCGAACGTGTCGCTCGAACCGCCGTACTACCTCAACTACTCCGACGAGGCGATCGGCTACTACGTCGAGTGGGTCGAGCGCTGGGTGCGCGAGTACCGCAACCACCCGTCGATCATCCTGTGGTCCACCACGAACGAGGCGTGGAACCCGAACGACGCCGAGATCCTCATCCCGCCGCTTGAGGCCGCCGCGAACCGCGAGGACCCGACCCGCATGGTCATCAACGACGGCTTCAACAAGCCGATCACCAACGAGGACTCCCGCCACTACTTCGGCGGCTACCCGTCCGGCATGACCAGCGCGCCCGACATCTACGACCTGTACCAGATCGACGGCGACCTGCCGCTGGGCGCGGGCGAGGAGTTCTCCGTGTCCACCGCCGGCATCCCGCAGTACGCGGAGGACGGCACGATCAAGGACATCTACCACGGACGCCTCAACGGCAACCCGGACACGATCTCCCGCGCCGATTTCGGCCGCGAGGTCGGCCGCGTGACCCGAGGCGTGCGCACCACACGCATGGCCAACTGGAAGCCGTTCTGCCTGTCGATGTTCATCTACGACAACATCGAGAAGGTCATCGAACTGGACCAGTCGGCCAACACGCACGGGCTCAACCCGAAGGCGCTGCTGAGGCCGCAGTTCGACCCCACCGCCACCGGCGACGCCCGTTGGATCGAGGGCGACGGCTACCGGTACTTCGCCAACTCCTACTCGGATGTTGCAGCGTTCGACAAGGAGTTCGACAAGGAACCGCGTCTCGGACTGCCGCACAGCATCTACGCCCTCGGCACCACGTCCCAGCGCACGCTCATCGTCTACAACGACGAGGAGATCGACGGCACCGAGCTGGAGGTGCGCTGGACCGTCTCCGCGCTGAACACTGCGACCGGCGAACGCCGCGAGGTCGAGTCCGGCTCGAAGACCGTCACCGTCGGCCATGGCGAGTTCGTCGAGACCCCGATCACGATCCATGTGCCCGGCGAGGTCGAGACCTACGAGTCGAAGCTCATCGAGACCCTGAGCGTCGTCAAGGCGGGCAAGGTCAAGTTCACCGAGGACAACTTCCTCGGGTGGATCGGCCGTCCGGCGCCGGCGAAGATCGGCTCCAACCGTCCCGGCATCGATCTGGGCCGCGTCGACTGGGCGTCGCGCAACGTCAAGCACTGCCTGCACCTGAACCAGCAGGGCGGCGCGCTGAGCGAGAAGTGGACCGCCCGCGTGGTCGATGACGCGGCCGGTTCGATCAGCTTCGAGCGTCTTTCCGGCAACCTGCGTCACGAGCAGGAGCTGTTCTACACGGTCAACGTCGCGGGGCTCGAGCAGGGTCGCGAGTACACCGGCCAGATCGAGTACACCGGCGAGAACGACGACACCGTCACCATCACCGTGCGATTCGTCGCGGGCGCGATGCCGGCCGCCGACGAGGCCGCGAACAAGGCGCTCGGCGCCACCGTGCGCGTGAGCTCCTCGTCGACACGCAACGGCTGGACCGCCGCGTCGCTCGTCGACGGCGAGTTCAAGGCCGACTACAACCACTTCGGCTGGTCCAGCGAGCCGTCCAAGGAGAACCGCGATGAGTGGGCGCTCCTGAAGCTCGCGCATCCGACCACCGTGGCGCAGGTCGTGCTCGCGCCGCGCGGCGAGAACCCCGGCGGCACCGTCGCCGAGGCGTTCCACGGCGAGGGCGAGGGCGTCGGAGGCGTGCAGGAGTTCGCCGCCGGCCACCGCGCGTTCGATCCGAACCAGGGGCAGGGCTTCCCGGTCGACTTCACGATCTCCGTCTCCGCGGACGGCAGGGCGTGGACCAAGGTCGCCGACAAGCGCGACTACGCGCTGCCCGACAACGGCAAGCCGCGCGCCTTCGACTTCGCGCCGGTCGAGAACGTCCAGTACGTCAAGGTCGAGGCCACGAAGCTGCGTTCCAACCCGAACGAGCACGGCGAGTACGCCTTGCAGCTGGTCGAGATCGCCGTCTTCGACGATCACCGCATGCCGGCGATCCCGTCCGAGCCGACCGACGTCGCGGTCGCCGTGCAGGCGCACGACGTGCAGGTGAGCTGGCAGTTCGCCTCCGACGGTCGATCCCCGATTCTCGGCACCACGCTGACGCTGACCAACACGGACGGTGAGGTCATCCCCGCCGCCGTGACCGGCACCGACACGCACGCGCTCATCGCGGACGTGCCCGCCGGCGAGTGGACCGTCACCGTGCAGGGCCGCAACGAGATCGGCGAGGGCGAAAGCGCCGTCTCCGCGCCGTTCAAGGTCGGTCGCGCCGGTGCCGGCGAGGTCGATGCGACGCTGCCGCGTCCGAAGGCCCCGGTCGCCGAGCTGCTGGTCGAATCCGGGTCGGTCGCCGTCTCCTTCGACGAGGTCGACACCCGCTCCGGCTTCGGCCGCGGCGGCGCCAACATCCACCTGACGCCGGTGTCCGACGCCTCCGGTTCCGCGGACGCGCTGCCCAAGCGCACCGCGTGGGTGCCGGTCGGCACCACCGCCTTCACGTTCGCCGACGTCGCGCGCGGCACCTACACGGTCACCGTCGAGGCGACCAACGGTGAGGATCGCGTCTCCGATCCGAGCGATCCGAGCGATCCGGTCATCGTCGCCGCCGTGCCGGCCAAGCCCAACAAGCCGGGCGTGACCTCCGCGGGCGACACGATGAACGTCACGTGGAAGGCGCCCGTCGACGGCGGCGCTGCGATCGACTCGTACGTGCTGACCCTGAGGAACCTGACCGAGAACACGGTCAAGGTCGTCAAGGCCGCGGCCGGCGAGGAGTCAAAGAGCGTCTCCGGCCTGACCCCGGGCAACTACACGGCCTCGGTGATCGCCGTCAACGCGATCGGCATGTCCGCCGAGTCCAGCCCCTCCCTTCCCTGCCTCATCAAGTAGGCCGCCTCGTCCCCGGCCCCTCTGATGGAACCCGCCCACCCCGGCCCCCTCTGACGAGGGGGCTGTCAGCGGAGCTGACTGGGGGAGAGACCGCGCGTCTAACGCGCACAACACAAGATTTGCCGCAGCCCTGGCCGCGGCATGCCCGGATGCGACCACCGCCGCATCCGGGCGACAGCAAACAGAAGAAGAACTAAGGAGTTCTCGATAATGAGCACTGCAACAGCGCAGCCGGCGAAGAAGACGCCGCAGAAGCTGACCTGGCTGAACATCGTCGGCTATGGTTCCGGCGATCTCGCCAACAACATCGGCTGGCGTATGATGTCGATGTTCCTGGCCACCTACTACATCTACATCGGCATCGACCCGGTGGTCACCGCCAACATCTTCCTGTTCGCGCGCTTCTTCCAGGCCGTCGTCTACCTGCTCGCAGGCAACTACGCCGACCGTGTCAAGCCGAACAAGAACGGCAAGTTCCGTCGTCTGGTCGTGATGTTCGGCGTGCCGATGATGGTCGCCATCACGCTGATGTACACGATCCCGACCGACATCGACATGGCCCTGAAGATCACGTGGGCCATCGTCACCTACCTGCTGTACCAGCTGCTCGGCGCCCTCGGCGGCGTGCCGTACGGCGCGCTCCTCGGCGCGATGACGCAGGATCAGAACGAGCGTCAGCGCCTGTCCTCCGCCCGCATGGTCGGCGGCGCCCTGTTCGGCCTGATCGCCACCTTCACCCTCGCCCCGGCCATCAACACGGTCACCGACCAGGCCGCGCTCGCCAAGCTCATGCTGCCGGTCGTCGCGATCTTCTGCCTCGTCGGCGCGCTGATCTACGTCTTCCTGTACAAGACCACCATCGAGCAGATCGACGTCCCGGAGCAGCCGAAGGTCTCCTTCGTCGACACGCTCAAGGCCATCGTCATGAACCCGGCCCTGCTCATCCTGTGCTTCGCCACCGGCTTCTACCTGATCGCCACCTGCGTCGGCTCGATCGGACCGATCATCGCCAAGGAGGTCCTCGCCAACGGCGCGGACGCCGGCACGCTGGCCCTCATCACCACGCTCGTCACCTTGATCAACGCCTCCATCGGCGTCGTGGCCTCCCCGTTCGGCCCGTTCATCGCCCGTCACCTCGGCAAGAAGGGCGGCTGGTACCTGGGTTGCGCGCTCGGCATCATCGGTGGTGTGATGTTCATCTTCGTGAACAACGTGTGGCTGTCCCTCGTCGCCCTCGCCCTCAACGCGATCGGCGCCCAGTTCTGCGGCAACTACGTGTGGGGCATGGAAGGCGACACTGTCGAGTACTACGAGTGGAAGACCGGCAAGCGCACCGATGGCGCGGCCATGGCCGGCCTGAGCTTCTTCCGTCAGATGTTCGGCGCCCTGACCTCCTGGCTCGGCCCGGCCATCCTCGCCTTCACCGGCTACAAGGCCGGCATGAACGTCGCCCAGGACCCGTCCGTCGCCGAGAACCTGCGTCTCGCCGCCGGTCTGGTGCCGCTCATCGGCTTCGTGATCTCCGCCGCGATCATGTACTTCTACCCGGTCACCGAGGAGAAGTTCAAGCAGATCAAGGCCGAGCTGGCCGAGCGTCACGCCGCCGCGGAGGCCTGATCGTCCGCTGATTGTCGACTGATTGTCGACTGATTGTCGACTGACCGGCTGGGCCGCGTCATGTGACTCGCGTCGCATGGCGCGGCCGTATCCTGTAGTGCAAGGGCAATCAACGATGCCGGTCGGACGCCTGTCTGATCGGTGGAATCGGAGGGAACGATGACGGAACGCAAGGCCGCTTCCAGCGCCACCAAGCGCGTGCGTCTGGTAGATGTGGCCGAGGCGGCCGGCGTGGCCGTCTCGACCGTCTCCCGCGTCTTCTCCGATCCCGGACGCATCAACTTCCAAACCGCCGAGCATGTGCTCGCGGTGGCCGAGGAACTCGGTTACCGCCGCAGGCCGGCGGTTTCGCCGTCTTCGAAGTCCGTTTCGTCTCAGGTTCCCGGTCCGACCCCGGTTTCTGTTCCGGGCCTGATGAACCCTGTGAGTTCGGGGAGCCCCGTGAATCCGGTAAGCCCCGTGAACCCGGTCGAGGGTGGCATCATCGCCCTCGTCGTCAAGGACACCGCCGACGGCATCTCCTCGCAGATCCTCAAGGGCGCGCAGGTCACCGCGATGGAGGCGGACAGCGCCGTGAGCGTCATCGAGACCGGCACCTCCGCCCAGCGCACCACGCAGATGCTCGATCATCTGGTCGGCAAGGTCGACGGCGTCATCCTCGCGACCGATGCGCCCGGCACCGATTTCATCCGCGATTACGCGCGACGCATGCCGCTCGTCGTGCTCAACCGTCCGGTCGAGGGCGTCGCGAGCGTCATCCCCGACCCGCGCATCGGCGTTGTGCGGGCGCTGAGCCTGTTCAAGCGCTACCATCACACGGCCGTCACCTACGTGGCGGGTCCGTCCGCGTCGTGGGCGAACCAGTCGCGCTGGCGATACCTGCACGACATCGGCCAGCGCATGGGGTTCAAGGTCAATCAGATCGGCCCGGTCCACGCCACGGTCGAGGGCGGGTATCAGGCGGCGCTCGCGTTGGAGGGCGGGCGGGCCACGGCGATCGTCACGTACAACGATCTGATCGCGGCTGGCATCGTGCTGCGACTGGGCGCGGACGGCGTGAAGGTGCCGGACGACGTGTCCGTCATCGGCTTCGACAACACGCTGATCGCGCCGGTCGTGACCCCGCCGATCACGACGATCCGCATCCCGCGCGCCCAGCTCGGGCAGGTCGCGGTGCGTCGGCTGCTCGGCCGCGATCCCGGCTCCTACCGCAATCCCGCCGACGCGCAGGTGATGGAACGATTCGCCGAATACGGCATCCGCTGCGAAGACGAGGAGTCGCCCGACATCACGCTCGTCGATACCTCGATCATCGTGCGTCGATCGGTCGGCGAACGCCGCCGCGTCCAGTGAGTCGACGTGCGGGGCAGTCGGTGTGCGATGATTGAAACCGATCGCGTTTGACCGCGATCGACGGAAAACGATGAAGGATGGTCGATCATCATGTCCGATGGTTCCGGCAGCGGTTCCGGCAGTGGTCTCGGCACTGGCTCCGGCAGCGGTTCTGATAGCGACAGTCGGGCGCTGCGCGACGCGCTGAGCGGCACCGGCCCGCGCAAGATCACGATGAAACAGGCCATCGGCTTCGGTGTCGGCGACTGCTACGGCGGTGGCCAGCTGACCCTCATCGCCACGTATCTTTCCCTGTTCTGGACGCGATTCTGCGGTATGTCGATCGGCACCGCGCAGACCGTGATCGGCCTGAGCGCGCTGATTTCGGCGATCGCGGCGCTCGTCTTCGGCGTGCTCGACGACAACCTCTACCGCTACGACCTCGGTTTGCGATTCGGCCGTCGCCGCTTCCTGCTCATGCTCATCGCGCCGCTGATCCTGCTCGGCGTGTTCCTGTGGATCCCCGGCCTGCCGCTTGCCGTGTACGCGGCCGTCTACGTGTTCTGGGTGGTGCTGACGCAGGCGTTCCAGACCGCGTACAACCCGCTGCCCGGCGAGATGACGCCCGATTTCAACAGTCGCGCGAAACTGTCGACCGTGCGACTGTTCATCTCCACCGGCATGGGCACCGCGATCCCGGTGGTCGGCGGCATGGTCCTCGCCGTGACGGGCGAGACCACGCCGGCCGGGTACATGATCTTCACGATCGGATCGACCGTCATCTTCGCGATCGCGGTGTTCGCCTGCTGGCGTTCGACGTGGGAGATGACCCCGGAGGCGGCCGGTTTCGGCGCCTACGCCCGCGGCGCGCGCGACGGGCACATCGGCGCCGAACGCTGGTTCGGCCGCGCGATCAAGGTGCTGCGCGAATACGCCTCGACCCTGCGCATCAAGGAGTTCCGCAAGCACCTGGCGATCTATCTGCTGGTGCAGGTGTCGATGGACGTGTTCGGCCAGACGTTCGTGTTCTTCGTCGTCTACAACTGGAGTCGCACGGCCGCGTTCGCCTCGCTGCTGCTCGGCTGCGCGGTGGTCTCCCTGCCGCTCATGCCGGTGTTCGGCTGGGCGATGACGCGCATCGGGCCGAAGCGCCTGTATGCGATCAACTTCATCGGATGCCTGATCGGCGTCGCGTGGCTGTTCGCCGCGTGGATGCTGGTCGGGGTGATGCCGGGGCCGGTGTGGACCGTGTTCGCGGCGGCGGGCGCGCTGTGGTTCTTCTCGTTCAAGTCGCTGTGCGGCTACCTGCCGTGGGCCGTGTTCCCGTACATCGCGGACATCGATCAGATCGTGACGAGGCGATACCGTTCCGCCACGTTCTCCGGTATCCAGGCGTCGTTCCGCCAGTTGGGGTCCGGCCTGGCGACGATCCTCGTCGGCGTGGTCCTCGGCGCGGTCGGCTTCGACGCGACCCGGCCTGCGCAGACCTTCGGCGCCCGTGTGGGATTGGGCGCCGTGCTGCTCGGCTGGTTCGCCTGCGCGATGATCGTCTGCTGGATCGTCTCCGCCCACCTCAACATCGACAAGCGCACCGACGGCATCGTCCTCGCCGAGATCACCCGCCTGCGCAACGGCGGCCAGAAGTCCGACGCGACCCCCGAGACCCGCGCCGTCGTCGAATCCCTCACCGGCCTCCCCTACAACAACTGCTGGCGCTAGCGCCTGCCCGGTTTTGGGGCCCTTGTCAGGACGTTGCCGTGAAGCAAACAGCGGAGCTGTTTGTAGGCAACGTGCGAGCCGACAGGCGAGCCAACATAACGCGCACGCAGTGCGTCCTTAATTGCAGGACGAGCTGGCCGCGAAGCGGACTGAGGGGTAGTCATGGCCAGTCGTATTTTTTTTTTGTTGTTCTATTCGAAGAGTTCGAGTTCGCCGTCATCCCCGCGGTTCTGTGGACCGCAGGTACTCCCGCAGGAACGGGATGGCGAAGTCGACGCGGCCCCGCGCCGGTGCTGCGATGATGTGCTTGTCGAGCAGCCGTTGCCGGTAGATGTTGGCGTAGTCCATGCTCTCTCCCATGCGTGATGCCACCACCGATGTCGATGACGGCCCATCATCCTGGGCCATCGCCCGCAAATATGGTCGGCATTGGCCTGCGTGGTTCTGTGCGGTGTCTCGATTCCGGTAACGGCGTACGGATATCGTGGCCTGAAGGAGGCCGACCTCGTCGAACGTACGCTGAGGATTTGTCAGCGTACGTCGGGCGGGGCTTGATCCCGCTTGTCACCCGTATTCGTACGCTGCCACGCTCGCAACGTACGAATACGGGTGATGGGATGCCGATGCCCCCGGAGAGCGTACGCTGACGAAGTCTCAGCGTACGGGGAATGGGGTTCTGGGTTTGGGCTGAGCCCGGGTGTTTCGCCGTGAGTCTCAGCGTACGGGGAATGGGGTTTCCAAAGGGGTTCCGGAGACATAGGGCCCGTCCCCGGAGGCACGGGAGACCCGGGAGACTCAGCGGCAGGGGCGGGTGAGCGGCTGCCAAGGGTCGAGTTCGACCGGTTCTGCGGTGAGCAGGGTCCGGGTGGCGTCATCAAGGTATTCCTTGCGGATGATGAGCTCGGTGACGAAGCGGTCGAACCACTTGTCGGACATCACGTAGTAGCCGTCGACGCCGGCGTCCTTGCCCCAGCTGTTCTCCACCTTCCAGCGATCCGGCCTGCCGTCGGAGTCGAGGTTCACGCCGGTGAAGGTCATCGCGTGGTTGCTTGGGCTGTCGGCGTACTCGAGGGCGTCGGCCTTGTCGAGCGTGAATTCGGTGCCGAACAGCTGGTCGACGCGCACGACCGACTGGTCGAAGAAGCCCTCCTTGCGCAGTGAGAACTGCGTGCAGTCGCAGGCGAACCAGATCGGATGTCCGGCCGAAAGCTGGTCGATCGCGGCCTTCTTGAACACGTCGAGCGGCACGTTGACGAACTCCATGTCGCCGGCCTCGGCCACGTTCGCCGTGTAGCGGATGCGGTATCGCGTGTTGAACGGCGTGCGCGCCATCGGCGCGTTGGCGAGGGTCGCGAAATCATTGACGTCGACCGGCACGTACTTTCGGTAGAACTCCAGCGGGGTGATGCCGGTCTCTCGGATCTGCGGGCGATCGTCCTTGCCGGACTTGCCCTTGTCCTTTTTCTCCGACTTTTTCTCCGACTTCTCGGCCGAATCGCCCTTCTTGTCGTCCTTATCCCCGTTCTCATCGTCGTCCTTCACGCGCGCGAGGAAGTCGAACCGCTCCGGCGGCTCGCCGAGCGCGATCGAGCAGATACGGTACACGACCGACATGTACTCGTCCTTGATCGCGCGCAGCTCCTCCGTGCCATCGGCCGCATGACGACGACGCAGCTCGATCGCGAACTCGCGCAGCTTCGAGTTGAGGTATTGCTTGAAATCGTCGGAATTGCGCGAATTCGCCGACTCCGGGTACGCGCTCTTCGGCACCAGACCGTACTTGTTCACGAGCGCCGCGAACATCTGCCACCATCCGCCGTCATCGGATGGGCCGTCGTTGATGATCTCGAACAGACGGTCGTCGCTCGGGCGATCAAGCGTCGACAGCACGTTCTCGAGGTACGTGTTCGACTTCTCCATCGTGTCCCAGAAGAACAGGTAGGACTCGGAGAACTCGAAATCCTCGAGATTCCAACGATGCATGAGCTCATAGCGCAGCGTGTTGAGCGAGGCGAACATCCAGCAGCGGCCAGAACGCTCCTGATCGGTGATCGACCCCTGCTTGAGCTCGATCGAGAAGTCGCGCGGCAGCTCGCGCACGCCGCGGTAATCGGTCGCCGCCTTGAGCACGCCGGCCGACACGGCCGCGTTCGCCGCGACGAGATTCGCGCGCTCGCCGTTGAAGTCACTGGAATAGTCACGCAGCAGTTGAGGCTTGATCGCCTTCGCCGCGTTGAGATTCGTGTTCGTCATTGATGCTCCCACCTGATGAATGGTCTGATGAATGGCCCGATGAATGATGCCGACTGACCGTTCGGTCGTGTCCGCGATCGAGCGCAAAGTCCAGCGGCAGTATACGACCATGATTCACCGCTCAACAATTACGACATACCTGACGCAGGAGTTCCTGTGAATCCGTCATGTGCGCAGTCTCATCGTGGGTCTGCGTGGCTCTTCGGTGCAATCGGGTGGTGCCGTGTGCGTCGTATGTGGTTTGATCCGGCCTGACCACAGGGAACGTACGCTGAGGGTTCGCCAGCGTACGTCGGACGTGGCTTGATGTCGGTCATCACCCGTATTCGTACGCTGCGCGCGTGGCCCCGTACGAATACGGGTGATAGGACGCTGATGACCACGGGGAACGTACGCTGCCTGCGTGGCAGTGTACGAAGACAGGGGGTTGGATGCCGATGGCCACACGGAACGTACGCCGTATGTGCGGCGGCGTACGGGAACGGTGGATAGGATGCCCGGATGCCACTGGGAACGTACGCCGGGCCCCAGTCTAGCCTCGCCTACACTGGGTAGCTATGAGCAAGCATCATCATCGCGACCGCAGCTGGGCGCCGGCCCCCGAATCCCTTCCCGCCGACGCGCAGGTCATCGACAATCACACGCATGTCGCATCGGTCGTGCCGTTCGCGCGGGCGATGAGTCACGAGGCCGTCGCCAAGGGGCAGCCGGAGGTACCGGTCTACGGCGTCGACGAACTGCTCGCGCAGGCGGCGGCGGTCGGCGTGACCGGGATCATCGACTGCGGCTGCGAATACCCGAACATGCAGCGGGCGATCGACATGGCCGTCGATCACCCCGGGCAGGTGCACGCGGCGATCGCCATCCACCCCAACGAGGCCGTGCGGCACGGGCATCGCGCCGAACCCGGCCCCGACGGACTGCCCGTCACGTACAAGCCGTACCACGACGTGAGCTTCGACGATGCGATGGCCGAGGTCGCCCGACTCGCCCGCGCCTACCCGGACCAGGTCGTCGCGATCGGCGAGACCGGCATGGACCTGTTCCGCACTGGCGGCGACGCGATCGCGCTGCAACGGGAGGCGTTCCGCGCGCACATCGCCCTCGCGAAAGAGCTCGGCCTGCCGATGCAGATCCACGATCGCGATTCGCACAAGGAGGTCATCGAGACGCTGCTCGCCGACGGCGCGCCCGAACGCACGGTGTTCCACTCCTACTCGGGCGACGCCGACATGGCCGAAATCGCGCGCGAGCACGGCTGGTACCTGAGCTTCTCCGGCACCGTGAGCTACAAGGGCAACGACGGGATCCGCGAATCGCTGCGCATCGTCGGCCTCGATCACGCGATGGTCGAAACCGACGCGCCGTACCTGACGCCGATGCCGTATCGTGGCCGCACGAACGCGCCGTACATGATCCCCTACACCCTGCGCGCGATGGCCGACACCCTCGATCTTCCCCTCGCCGAAGTCGCCCGCGGCGCCCGCAACACCACCCGCACCGTCTACGGCGTGTGAGCTCGTATGTATGGCCCCCCCTCTGACGAGGGGGCTGTCGGCCGCAGGCTGACTGGGGGAGAGAAGGAGGGTGGTCTGGTCGGTCGCGGAAAACACCGTATCGGTCGAAGACTGATTCCCTAATCATGGTCATACGTTGGGATAAGGTAAGCGTTAAGAATTTGTGAGGTTTTCGTTAGGGCGATACCATGTCCTTTCGAAAGAGGCGTCGAACAGTCGAATAATCGTCCGACGGGAAGTAAGGAAGATCGCGGGTTGCAGTTGGTCCCGCGCTGAGACCGGTGGAGGACCGAACGTATGGCTGAGTCGAATCAGAGGCCCGAACGCGCTCGAAAAGTCAGCGGCGGCGCGCAAAACGTCAATACTGCGCCCGATTCCGCGCAGTCGCAGGTCGGGCAGGCCGCGCAGTCGCAATCCGCGCCGGCCGCGCCCGCCCCGGCCACGGCCCCCGCGGTCAAGTCCGCGGAGAAGGCCGCCGCGGCCAAGGCGCGTCAGGAGAAGGAGGCCCTGCTGCGGGCCGACACCTTCACCAACGCGCCGAAGGTCTCCCGACGCACGCTCACCAGGGAGGAGCGTCAGGAACTCGTCAAGCAGGCTGAGGCCAAGAACAAGGAGGCCGAGAAGCTCGCCAACACTGCCGCGCGCGGCCGCTTCGGCCGCTGGTGGGCGCGATTGCAGTCCGGTCCGGACAAGGTCACGTGGGGCATGGCGATCGTCGCGCTTGGCGTCGTCTACGGCGACATCGGTACCTCGCCCCTCTACACCGCGCAGACGTTCCTGTCCGGCCAGGGCGGCATCGGCAACGCCGACCGCGAGGCCGTGCTCGGCATGCTGTCGCTCGTGTTCTGGTCGATCACGCTGATTACCACCGTCAAGTACGTGCTCATCGCGATGCGCATCGACAACAACGGCGAGGGCGGCATCTTCGCCCTGTACTCGCTGATCCGTCGTCGCGGCGCGTGGCTGGCGATCCCCGCGATGGTCGGCGGCGCCGCGTTCCTCGCCGATTCGGTGCTGACACCAGCCGTGTCGATCAGCTCCGCGGTCGAGGGTCTGCAGACCCTGCCGCCGCTCGAAGGGCTGTTCGACGAGAACCCGAGCCTGACCCTGATGATCACCGTCGTGATCATCGTCGTGCTGTTCATGGTGCAGTCGCGAGGCACCGAGTCGATCGGCAAGGTGTTCGGCTCGATGGTGCTCATCTGGTTCAGCTTCCTCGCGATCGTCGGCATCGTGAACCTGTCGAACGACTGGACCGTGTTCGCGGCCCTCAACCCGGTGTACGGCATCAAGTTCCTGTTCAGCCCGCACAACGCGGCCGGCATCGCCCTGATGGGCACGGTGTTCCTGTCGACCACCGGCGCCGAGGCCCTCTACTCCGACATGGGCCATGTGGGGCGCGGCAACATCTACTTCACCTGGCCGTTCATCAAGATCGCCCTCGTGTTCAACTACTTCGGCCAGGGCGCGTGGATCCTCGCGAACAACCGCAACCCCGAGTACAGCACGATGAAGACGCTCAACCCGTTCTTCCAGATGATGACCCCGAACGTGCGATACCTCGCCGTGATCCTGTCGGTCACCGCGGGCGTGATCGCCTCGCAGGCGTTGATCACCGGCGCGTTCACGATGGTCTCCGAAGCCACACGACTCAACTGGATGCCGCATCTTCAGGTGCGCTACCCGGCCCGCACGCGCGGCCAGCTGTACATCCCGGTCATCAACGGCGTGCTGTGCGTCGCCACCCTGCTCGTGCTCGCCCTGTTCAAGGACTCCGAGCACATCTCCGCCGCGTACGGTCTCGCGCTGACGATCACGATGATCACGACGACCGTGCTGCTCGCCGTGTACATCTGGTACGACCACCACCGCCTCGGCGCGATCGTGTTCCTCCTGATCTTCCTCGCGATCCAGGCGATGTTCTTCATCGCGTCGATGGCGAAGTTCCTGCACGGCGGCTGGTTCACGATGCTGCTAACCATCGCGATCCTGTTCATCATGTACACATGGAACGAAGGCACGAAACTGGAACGCGCGCAACGGCGTCACATGCAGCGTCAGGACTTCCTGCCCACGCTCGAGAAGCTGCATGGCGATTTCCGTATTCCGTATTTCGCGGACAACATCGTCTACCTGACCTCCGATAACATCATGAAGAGGCTCGACACGGACATCTTCTTCTCGATCTTCGCCGATCACCCGAAGCGCGCCCGCGCATGGTGGGCGGTGAGCGTCGAGACCACCGACGAGCCGTTCACGCGCGAGTACGAGGTCGAGAACTTCGGCACGAACTTCCTGTTCCGCGTGCGTATCCGCTTGGGATTCAAGGTGTCGCAGTCGATCCCGGCGTACCTGCATCAGATCATGCACGACCTGTCGAAGACGGGGGAGCTGCCGCAGCAGAAGTCGATCTACCCGAAGGTGGACGCCGACCCGAACATCGGCACGATCCGCTACGTGCTGATCCACAAGGCGCTGATGCCGGAGTCGAAGGTCTCCGCGCGCGGCGCGCTGTCGCTGTCGGTCAAGTACGCGATCCGCCATGTGGCCGGCTCGCCGGTCAAGTGGTTCGGTCTGGCGCCGTACAACCCGCTGGTCGAGGTGCAGCCGCTGTTCGTCTCGACCCGTCGCCCGCCGCGCCTGAAGCGCACCGAGCGTATCGACCGCGACGAACCCATCACCGCCAACATCCCGGCGGTGAAGTAGGTCGCCTGCGAATTCTTATAGGTCTCCCAGATCGCCTCCGTAACGATTCTTCGTCGCGGAGGCGATCTTCGTTTTGGGGTGTATGAAGCCGTGGCCGCGAGCGTGCGAGTCGCCGGTTTTCAGTAAGATTTACCCCTGTTTGGAGGGGATTCATCGTCGAGAGAAGAGGGTATTTCTAGAGGAAAGAACCAGATCGTCAGGGTCTGGTTTCCTAGAGACAAGGGGTTCGGAATGGCGAATCAGGATCATTCCAACGAGCGTCGTCTGGTCGCGCTGCTCGCCGCCGCCTGCACGCTGGGCTCGCTGGCCGTCGCGCCGGCCGCCAACGCGGCGACGACGTCGGTGACCGCCGACAAGGCGCAGACGACGACGTCGCAGACGACCGAGGCGGGTAACACGTCCGATAAGGCCGACGCCACGGCCGATAAGACCACGGGCACCGGTGAGACCGGCAACGCGGATAACACGACCGCGGGCGATGCCAACAATGGCAACACCGCCGCCGGCGACACCAACCAGGGCGAGGACGCCGCCGCCACCGACGTCGCTACGGTGACATCCGCCGACGGCACGACCATCACGCCCTACGAGTCATTCCGCAAGGCTTTGGCCGCCGTCAAGACCGGTGAAACGGTGACGTTAACCAAGAGCACGTCCGAGAACGTGGATGTCGCCCAAGGAGTCGAGAACTACACGGTGACCGCCGCGGAAGGCGCTGTGTATTCCGGCACGATGACGGCGCATGGCGCTGTCACGATCACCGGCATGACCTTCTCGTTGGACGGCACGAATGGAACCACCACCAGCGTGTCCATTCAGGGAGCTGGCGGTGTCGTTGTTAAGAACAACACGTTCGGCGTCGCCGAGAATGCCGCTAAAAAGACCTATAATGGCGTGTTCTTGGCTCAGGGATCTGCGCGTGCCACCATCGATGGCAACACGTTCAACTTCTCCGTGCCGCAAAGCAACCATGAACGCAGGGCGGTCAACATTCAGGGCAACCCGACCATCAACGAAGTTGCGATTACGAACAACAAGTTGAATGTCACCGGTGCGGCTAACGATAAAGGCATGGTCATGCTGCTGTCCGCGCTCGGCAACACTGCGAATGGCTATGGCGTGACCAACCTCACGGTCACGGGAAACACCGTCACCGCTGATGCCGAATCCAAGGGTTCCGCATACGGCGCCTATGTGCAGGGCGTGCAGAACATGACGTTCACCGGCAACTCGTTCACTAACCTGCGTCAGGCCCTCGGTAGCGGTGTCGCCACCGGTCAGAACACGAAGAGCGATAAGGTGACTGTCGGCGACAACACGTTCAAGGGCACGACGTTCGGCTACAACCTCGGCAACGGTGTGACTGACGATGGTTTGACGTTCTCCAAACCGGATAACGGCAACACCAACAACCCGAACATCGCCGCGGGCGTCCCCGGCAAGGATGGCGTGATCACTCCGTACGCGACTCTCGCAGAGGCGATCAATGCCGCACAGAACGGTGATACGGTCACACTTCTGTCGAATGTCACGCTGAGTAGTGTGCTGACAGTTGGTAAGACGATCACGCTTGATGGCCGTGGATATTCCCTCAACGGCCAGCTTGTTTTGGGTGCACAGGCCACGGGAACTCAAATCACGAACGTGCACTTCATCCTCAACAGCACGACCAAGGTTACGAATTTCTCGTCTAGTGTGATGATCAGTGCTGCTGACCGCGTGCAGGTGACCGGTAACACCTTCACGATCACTGCTGACGCCAAGATTACGTCCGGCAGAGCCGTGGGCGTGAATGTTCAGACCAATTCCGGTGAAAAGGTCGAGGGTACCGTGATCTCCGGCAATACGTTCGATATGGCTGATGGAGATAGTGGCTATCATTACGGAGTCTTGCTGACTAACGAGGTCAACTCTGGCACGGAAGCCGGCGTCATCAACACGGTGATCTCAAATAACACCATGCTTGGTGCGGCGAAGCTCAACAAGACCCGGTTCCTCGCCACTTACGACACTGCTGCTGAACCTCGACTCGGTGTTAGTGGTGTCACTGTCACCGGCAACAAGCTTGCCGTGGGAGAGGACAATTATACTGACCTACTGATTGATTTCTGGGGTGGCACCACCGGCATCACCCTCTCCGGCAATGAGTTCGGAGCTGGCCGCATGGGTGTTCTGTTCCGTACACAGATCTTCCAGCAAGGTAAGAAGACGGCCCTTCAGGAGAACATCACCATCACGGGCAACACGTTCAACAGCGATACCGCTGTTGTTGACAACGGTGGCATCAAGGTCTCCGAGAAGTCCCCGTTCATCTTTGGCGGGGAGCACGCCGATGAGAACAAGTTCGGCAAGAAAACGGTTCCCTTCGCCGGCGCCAGTGGCGATTCCACGCTGTTCTACGGCGTGACCTACCGTATCGTCGGCACCGATGAGCTGGAGGGTTTCGAGGTAGTCGCCGAGAACGGAACTGTTGCGAACATCCCGTCCAAGGACGGTTACACCACTAGGGTGTACGTCAAGGTTGGTAATGACTACAAGCTGTTCGATCCCTCCACCAAGGTGACGGACAACCTGACCCTGTACGTGACGTTCACGTCGAACGGCGGTAACGGTGGTAACGGTGGCGGCACCGTGGTCTACCCGTCCAGCCCCGAGGTGACGACCAAGCCGAACAAGCTCGAGTACAAGATCGGCGAGCAGTTCGACGCCACCGGCATGGTGGTCAAGTACCGTGGCAGCACCCTCACCCCCGACCAGTACACGGTGACTCTTGACACCTCCAAGCCGGGCAAGGTGAAGGTGTTCATCACCCTGAACTCCGACCCGACGAAGGCGACCTCGTTCGAGGTGACGGTCGTCATCTCTGACATCAAGGTGCATCGCCTGTACAACCCGCGTAGCGGCGAGCACTTCTACGTGTCGAGCGAGAACGAGTACAACGCGCTGATCAAGTCGGGCCAGTGGCGTGACGAGGGCATCGGGTTCACGATGGTCGATTACGGCACGCCTGTGTACCGTCTGTACAACCCGGGTGGCAAGCATCTGTTCACGACGTCCGTCAAGGAGCGTGACGTGCTGATCAGGGCCAAGTGGAATTACGAGGGTGTCGCGTTCTACGTGCCTGAGTCGTCGGATGGTTCCGATGATTCCGCCGCGAAGGTGCATCGCCTGTACAACCCGGGCAACGGCGATCACCTGCTGACCACAAGTGCGAACGAGCGTGGTGTGCTGGTGATGCATGGTTGGCGTGACGAAGGCACCGCCTTCACCGCCAGGTAACCCGCAGCATCGGGTTCCATCAGGCCTCGGTTTCCGTGCGATTCGCACGGTGCCGGGGCCTTCTTGGTTGTATCGGCGAGAGGCGCGTGTTGGTTGGTGCCGTGTTCGTCTCTCTGGAGCACTCCCAGTGAGAGGCGTGTGCGGGGCGGTGACGGGAACGTCTCGCGGAGACAGAGGCTGGCGGGAGGTGTGCGTGGGATGGTGACCGGTTTCTCTCACTGAGGCGGGGATCGCAAGAGGTGTGCGTGGGATGGTGACGGGAACGTCTCGCGGGGGCAGAGGCTGACGAGAGGTGCGTGCGTGGTGGTAACCGGTTTCTCTCGCGGAATCGCGATCAGGGAGAGATGTATGCAGGCTGCTGACGGGAATGTCTCGCGAATATCCTGACGGGCCGAAACCCCCTTATGTGCGGCAAGGCTGAGCCGACGACTCATCGGGCTCAAAAGACGTTTGCTCGCATGGTGTCTCGCACGGTCGCCCCGCACGGTGGCCTCCGCACAGTGTCTTGCACAGTGTCTTGCACAGTGGCTCGCTCAGTGGCTCGCTCAGCGGTCCGCACGGTGGCTCGCACAGTATCGGGCGAATACCCCCGAATGCCACCCCATCATCGCCCGACATCCCTGATTCCTCCGGAACCGACAGGAACATGCTGTTGTATAGTCGTTGAGGTTCATAACATACGGTGTTCCGCATGATTCCGGCGCGACGGGCGTCCCGGCGTTGCCAGCCAGCCCCGCCGGCGGTCAGAGCGGTGTACGGTTCCAAGGGGAAAGAAGTTACTTATGCGTATCGGTGATGGTGTGCAGGCGCTGCTGAAGTCGCCTGTGGCGTTCGTGGGTGTCGTGTTGGCCGCCGTGGCGTCCGACGTGTTGATGCCGCTGGCCTGGTGGCGTGGCGATCGACTGCTGTGGTGGGTGATTCCGGGTGTCGTGTGGGCCGTCGGCCTGCTCCTGCTCGCCGCGTTCCTGCCCGCGTCCGGTGCGGCGTCCGACTCTGATCCCGCAGCATCCGCAGCATCCGCCCGTGCCTCCCGCGCCGCCACCCCCGCGGCTGGCGTCGCCGCGCTCGCGTTCCTCGGCCAGCTCGTGTTCGCCGTGCTGATGCTCGTCGTCAACGTGATCGCGAAGCCGGAGGGCCGTTTCGGGCTCCTGTTCGCGCTCCTCGTGCTCGTCGTCGCGCTGGTCTCCCTGATCGCGCTGTCCCGTGGCGGAGAGGTGCGTGACGCCGCCCTGTGGCCGCTGCTGGTGCCGTTCGTCCTGTTCATCGACCGCGTGCCGGCCGTGAACTGGATGACCATCCACCTGCCGCTGCTGTTCGCCTTCGGCCTGCTGTTCGTGCAGATCGCCGTGGTCTGGCACACCCTGACCCATCTGCCGGCCGCCTCCGCCGTGACCGTCGCTCCGGCCGCGACCCGCGCCCGCCACGGCGGCGAGTGATCGCACCACTCAACATCGACTGAAATCAACTCAAATCAACCAGATGCCGCCATGCGTGACCCCGTCCGCACGGCGGCATCTGCGTATTGATACAGCATCTCAGCTCATCAGCATGTCGCCGTACCGCTGCGTCAATCCGCTTTCCACGCGCTCGAACTCGGGAATGTAATCACGGATGATGTCGTCGACCAGACGCAGCGCCTTGTCCGCGTCGTAGATGTGAGCCGAATCGTTGCGGGCGCGCAGCATACGAAGCCAAAGTCCCTCGTCCATGAAGTCGTAGTACTGGAAGGCGGTTTTCAGTACGTCGCGGGGCGAGCCGGAAGCCGCGACGGGATCGCCCTCGTACGCCAGAAGAACCTTGAACAGCTTCCAGCCGAGTTCGAACTGCAATTCAAACTTGTCGATGACGCCGCTCTGCACGAACTCGTTGGACAGGTCCTGCTGCGGAGCCTTGCGCAGGGATCGCAAGGCCGATGCGTAGTTCTCATACTTTTTCATACAGCACCTTTCCGGACGCGGCGATCTCCCGCCTCAGCTCTTCGGTCACAGGCTCGTCAAGGTTGATGACGTCCACCTTGAGCAGCGACCACAGATCGTCCTGAAGGTGACGATTCAGCTCGTCGAACCGCCGGCATCCGCGCACGGCCAGATCGATGTCGCTTTTAGGCCGGTTCATGCCCCTCGCGCGGGACCCGAACAGGATCACCTCGCGGGCGTCGCACGCCGCGGCGAACTCGCGGATCTGTGCGTAGACGTCCGCTATCGGCACCGTGCCCCTGCCATGCTCCCGATCGACATGCTCCATAATCGCCATGATAGATCACCCGGGTCCACCCCGGTGAAGTGAGGACGCCCACCCTATAACCAACGCTTATACCCGGTGCCGCGCGTCGTGAGATATCCGCATTAATCTAGCCAATCATGTGCAGATTACTGGGATACGCTACAGCCGGGTTCAACCTCAGCCTCAACGCTATCCTTGGCACGGAAAACGTCGTGGAATACCGCGAGATGAGCGAGATCCACAACGACGGCTGGGGTTGTTCGATGCTGTACGAGCCGGTCGAGACCCCCGGCACCGAGGACGGCGGCGCCCCCGCGCCCGAGACCGGCACCAAGCTCTACAAGACCACCGTCGCCGCCCGACTCGACCCGGTGTTCCCCGAACTCGCCTCCGAGCCGGCGCGTGGCGCCCTGTGGCACCTGCGTCTCGCCTCCTCGAATCTGCCGCTGATCCTCGAGAACCAGCAGCCGTTCTTCACCAACGGACTGAGCTTCATTCACAACGGCGACATCTCCGACTCCCACGGCCGCAACATCACGACCAACGACCAGTATCCGGTCAGCAACAGCGTGTACCTGTCGACCGGCGGACGCTCCGACTCCGCGATCTTCTTCGCCGTGATCCTCGAGTACCTCGGCTTCGGCTACGAGCTCGACGAGGCGCTCGCCCAGGCCGTGCGCGAGCTGCGTCAGATGTACCCGCGCTCCAGCTACAACTGCATGATCCAGTCGCAGGATCAGTTCATCGCGCTGAACGCCGCCGGACGCGAGCGCACGTCGTCGCGTATCGTCGAGATCTACGACGAGTACGGCCAGGGTGCGAAGGCGGCCGACTACCGTGTGATGCGTTATCGCGCGCTGACCGACGAGACCGGCGCCCCGGCCGGCATCGTCGTCGCCTCCTCCGGGTTCGAGCAGACCGAGGCCGACGGCTGGGCCGAGCTCGGCAACGACCAGATGATCGTCGCCTCGAACCGCACCGGCGAGTGGTCCATCCGCTCGATCTAGCGGTTCGCTCTACAATGGGGCTCATGATCCCCACACTTGAGCAGATCGACGAGCTGCACCATAAGATCGCCCCGTCCGAGGCCGCGTACCGCCTCGTGCACACACACTGCGTGATCGTCTCGCGCATCGCCCGCGCCCTCGCGCATCGCCAGAACGCCCTGTTCATGCGACGCTGCACCCTGCCGGACGGCGCTCCCGAGCTGGATCGCAACGCCGATTCCGCCGGCGCGTCCCTGCTGACGCTCGCTCCTGCCGCCGACAACGACAACGCCGACGCCTCGGCCGCAGCCGCCGTTACCGCCATCCCGCAGCTCGACTTCGCCGTCCCGCCGTCCGACGACATCACCGGCGGCCGCGTGCCCCCGCGTCTGATCGACGAGCGGCTCGTCACGATCGGCGGCCTCCTGCACGACATCGGCACCTACCGCGTCTTCAAGCACGACGGCAACGACGACGAGCCGCTCAAGTTCAACGGCAAGCAGTACATCAAGCACGGTCTGCTCGGCTACGAATACCTGCTCGAGAACGGGGTCGACGAGTCGATCGCCCAGTTCGCGCGCAATCACACCGGCGTCGGGCTGACCCGCGAGGATGTGGAGCGTCAGGGACTGCCCCTGCCGCCCGCCGACTACGTGCCGGTCAACCTCGAGCAGGAGACCGTGATGGTGGCCGACAAGTACAACAGCAAGTCCCTGCCGCCCAAGTTCGTCTCCGCCGAGGCATACACGCGCCGCGCCGCGAAGTTCGGCGAGGAGAACCGCCGTCGTTGGCTTGAGCTCCTCGACCAGTACGGCGTTTTCGACGTCCGCCCGATGGCCGCCGAATACCACATGATCGTCATCTGACGGCCGCCACCGGGCGAACTGGCCGAACTGGCCGAACTGATCAGCTCAGTTGGCGAGCGAGTAGACCTTGTCGGCGCGGTCGGCGACCTCGTCGGAGGCGGTCACGATGATGACCGCGCGCTTCGGGTCGCGGCCGTGCGCGATCGAGACGATCAGGTCCAGAATCGAGCGTGCATCGGACAGGCCCAGCCCCTTGGTCGGCTCGTCGAGGATCAGCACGTCCGCCTCGCAGCTGATCGCGCGCGCGATCGCCACGCGGCGCTGCTCGACCAGCGGCAGATCGCGCACCTTCCGTCCGTTCGTCGCCTCGCCGAACCCGACCTTCGCGAGGAACTCGCGCGCCGCGATCGGCTTCGGCTTCAGGTACGTGCGCCCGGACGCGTTCATCGCGTACAGCACGTTCGACTCCGCGTCGAGGTCGCCGCGGACCGCGAACCGCTGCGGGACGATGCCCAGCCGGTGACCGCGCAGCTCGCCGACCTCCAGCTCGACCAGGTTCGAGCTCTTCGTCATCGCGGAACCGGAGGTCGGCGTCTGGAACCCGCCGAACACCTCCATCAGCGTGACGCGCTGCTCGGCGTCGTCCTCATCGGGCAGCACGCGCACCGCGTACAGCTCGCCCGCGTAGAACGCCATCGACGTGTTGTCCAGCACATGACGGCCGGACTTGTGGTTCGTGGTCGTCGCGTGGTTGAGCGAGAAGTTCGGGTACGACTTCAGGAGCACGCGATCCGCGACCTGACTGTAGACCGCCGACTCGCTCACTTCCTCGGCGTGACGCAGCTCGTTCGGGTCGCCGTGCTGGCCGTTCGCCATCACGTCGCCCGCCAGCGCCATCGTCTCGTTGACGCGACGCGCGTTCGCCTCGGTTGCCGCCGCGCTGGTCTCGGTCGGCGTGTCCGACTCATCGTCTGCGTCCGACTCGTCGTCCGCGTCCGATCCCGTAGTATCGGACGTTTCCCGGCCCGCGGAGCCCTCATTGCCGTCCGATCCCGTAGTATCGGACGTTTCAGAGCCCATTCCGCCCCGGTTTTCGTCCGATCCCGTAGTATCGGACGCCTCGGTGTCCTCGACGAGGTCCGCGGACACGTCGTCATCGTCGTCGAACGTGAAGCTGAACGACACCTCGGGGGTCGCGGTCTCGTCCGCGTCCGTCTCCGGCCTGTCGTCCGGCTGCTGATCGGTCTTGTCGGTCATCTCATCCTCCACGTTGCTGGTGTCGCTGTTCATCTCGTCGTCCTTGCCGCTCATGCCTTCGCCTCCTTGTTGGTGGCGGAATCACCCGCGCCGAAGTCGCTCACGACGGCGTCGTCGTACGTGACCGGCGCGAACAGCTTCGCGTAGTTGAACGTCGCGACCCTCAGCATCGCGACGATCGCCAGCACGACCACCAGTCCCAGCGAGTTCCAGACCAGTGTCCACACGATTGTGGAGGTGACGGGCGTCGCGTGACCGCCGGCCAGCGCGGCACCGATCGACTTGACGCCGAAGCCACCGGCGACCAGTCCGATCGCGATCGGGATGACGGTGAGCATGAACGTCTCGACCATGAACTGCCAGCCGAGGCGGCCCTTGCCCACGCCGGAGACGAACGCGAGGCCGATCTCGTCGGTGCGGCCGAACCATGTGCGGGCGATCGTCAGCGCGAGCAGCACCACGACGCCGCCGATCGCGATCGCCCACGCGGCCGGGCGGACCTTGCCGGCCAGGGAGTCGAGCGGCTGGATCGACTGTTCGTACGCGGCCATCGACGGCGAGGTGATCTCGTAGCCGTCGGGCAGCTTCGCCTTCTTGGCGAGCTTGACGAACTGGTTGTACGTGTCGACGTCGGTGAAGTCGAAGATCACGTTGAGGTCAGGCACGGACCAGGTGTCCGCCTTGGGGGAGTCGGGGTCGAGTCCGAACGTGTAGGCGGTGGCGTAGGCCGTGTAGATCACGTTCTCGCGGTTCTCCTTGGCGAGCGTCGCCGAGCCGTCCGAGGTGATTCCGTCGGCAGTGGCCTCGCCCGTGTACTCGTAGATGCCGCGCACCTTGAACTCGTACGTCTTCGAGGTGTCGGTCGGGTCGCCCACCTTGAACGTGTCGCCCACCTTGAGGCCGTTCTTGTCGGCGACGGACTTCGAGATCAGCGCGCCGATGGCCTTCGTGTCGGTGAAGACGAGGCCCTTGCCGTCGACCAGCTTGTACGTGCCGTAATCATTGGCCTTCGCGGCCTTCGCGTCGTAGAAGCTGCGCAGCTGGAACTCGCCGCCGGTCTTGTCGGCGGAGACGTCGGACGAGCCGGGGATCGCCTTGATCGTGTCGCTCTGGCGCACGGGCAGCGTCTCGGTGAAGGAGTACGTGAACGACACGCTCTTCTCCTGCGCGGCGATCGCGTACGGGTTGTAGTCGGTGAACTTCAGGTACTTCGACGTGCTCGACTTGGCGTCGTCGGCCTTCATCGCGGCCGCGGTCTTCGCGGTGGGGCGCAGCACGGCGTTCGGGGTCTGCGCGTTGTAGTCGGCGCCGTGCGCGTCGGAATCCTCCTGCAGGATCGCGAGCGAGGCGATGGTGCCGAACGAGACGAGGAGCGCGACCACCACGGTCAGCGCTGAGATCGCCCAGCCGCGCGTGACCGCGCGCCAGGCGTTGGTGAGAACGAACATGCGTTACTTCTCCAGTTCCCTAGGTTCCCTAGACGACTCTCTGCTCACAGCCAAACCCAGCGCCAACATCACGGCGGGTCATCGGTGGTCATCGGTGGATTCGGCGATGCAACAGTTCAACAGTAAGACAGTACGTCGGCAATCGTGTGCGTTGTCTTGCCTGTTCCTGAAAGCTTTCTGAAAAATAGATGACGCGACGTCGTGCGATGCCGGTGCGGGACGCCGCGCGATGCCGACGTGCGATGCCGGCCGGCTTCCGCGCTACCATCCCCCCGAACTACAATGGGAAGGCAAGGAGAAGACAAGGAAAGGAACGGTGAGCGGCCATGCTGAAGCCATATGTGCGTCCGGGCATCGACGACAGGCCCGATTACGACAAGGCGTTGAGTCCCGAGGACAAGGCCGCGGTCCAGCGGCTGGCCTCCGACCCGAAGCGTCAGGCGCCGGAGGCGTCGGCCGAGCAGCCGGGCACGCAGGCCGCCCGACTCGCCGCCGACGGCATGGCGACCGTCGCCGCGGCGTCCACGGTCGACACGGCCGTGCCCGACTACGCGTCGTCCTTCCTCGACATGCGCGACCCGATGGTCTCCGCCGACGGCCAGCGCCCCTCCGCGATCGACGTGAACCGCCTCAAGTGGGGCTTCGCGGTCGGCTCCTTCCTCATCACCGCGCCGTGGGCCGCGCTGAACCTCGTCGCGATCCCCTCCCACATCGCCCGCGTCTACGGCGTCGATACCGCCCTCGATACCGCCGTCGGAGGGCTCAACGCCCCGGGCATGGGACCCGGACAGTCCATGTTTACGCTCGTGCAGAGCCTTCCCCTGGTCGTCGTGATCGGCGCGGTGTTCTCCGTGTTCTTCGGACCGATCGTCTCGGCGCTCTCCGATCGCACCCGCACGCCGATCGGCCGCCGCGCCCCGTGGCTCGTCGGCGCCGGAATCCTCTCGGCGCTGATCACACTGGCCGTGGGCGCCGTCGGCAATCTCGCCGGCATCGTCATATTCTGGATCGCCCTGCAGTTCGCCTACGCAGGACTGGTCGCGCCCCTCGCCTCGGCCCTGTCCGAGCGCGTGCCCGACAAGTTCCGCGACGTGATCGAACGCTGGAACGCGATCGGCGTGATCGCCGGTCAGGCGGCCGGCGGCGTGGTCGCGGGCCTCGCGATCGCGTTCGGGTCCTACGCGCCGTTCGTGTGCGCGGCCGTGCTGTTCGCGGTCTCCGGGTTCGCGACCGTGCTCGTGTGGCCGAGGGAGCCGTCCAGCGTGGACCAGCCGCGCGCGCCGTTCGACTGGAACGAGGTGTTCTCCTCGACCCGTCCCCTGCCGCGCGGTGCCGCCTACAAGCCGTTCCGCAGACTGTTCTGCTCGCGCACGTTCATGACCGCCGCCGTCGCGATGACCACCGTCTACCTGTGGTACGTCGTGCGATACACGGTGTACGGCGGTGAGCCGATGTTCACCTCCGCGCCGCTCACCCTGCCCTCCGGCCTGCTCATCGCGATGCTCGCGCTCGCCTCCCTCGCCGGCGCCCTGCTCGCCTCCTACTCCGCCGGCGCGATCACCGACAAGTTCGCCGAGGGCTTCGGCCCGTGGTGGCGGGGCTCGCGCGCGGCCGTGGTCGCGGCGTGCGCGCTGTACGCGATCGGCCTCGCCGTGGGCCTTGCGATCGTGCAGATCGGCGGCGAGAAAAGCCTCATGATCTTCTCGTTCATCACCGGACTCGCCTCCGGCCTCTACGACGCGTTCATCCAGCCGCTGGTCGTCGACGCGCTGCCCGATCCGCGCGACGCCGGCCGCGACCTCGGCACGTACGCGCTCGCAAGGCCCTTGGGCCTGACGATCGGCGTGCTCGGCGGCGAGCTCGCCATTGTGGTCGGCTCGCAGGTCGCGGCGTCGCTCGGCTTCACGGCCGTGTTCCCCGGCGCGATCGTGTGCGTCGTGATCGCGGCCCTGTTCCTCGCCAAGTGACCCCGGCGCCCCACCGGCCTCACCCCACCCACCCACGCATCACCCCAACCCCAACCCCAGCCCCGCCTACCCCGCGCCCCCAACCCGGCTCGGCGCCCGATCCCGTAGTATCGGACGTATCGGGCCGGTTTGCGGGCGCGAAATCGCCCGATCCTATAGGATCGGATGCCAGGTGGGGGTGTCCGGGGGTCTGTACCGTCCGATTCTGTAGTATCGGACGGTAGGGCGGTCCCGCAGTGCCGGACGGCCCGGTTCGAGCGAGCGGAAAGGTGATGGTCGATGGTCGGAATGCGTGACGTGGCGAAGAAGGCCGGTGTGTCGCTGAGCACGGTGTCGCTGGTCGTCAACGGCACCGGATACGTGTCGGACGACATGCGCGCCAAGGTCCAGGCCGCGATGAAGGCGCTCGACTACATCCCCAACGAGCTCGCGCGCAACCTCGCCCACAACCGCACCAACATGATCGGCGTGATCGTGCCGACGATCCGCCACCCGTTCTTCGCGACCCTCACCGCCGCGCTCCAGCGCGAGTTCTCCGCACGAGGCCTGCGCACGATGCTGTGCTCCACGGCCGACTCGGACAAGGGCGAGGCCGACTACGTCGACATGCTCCAGCGGCACATGATGGACGGGCTGGTCATGGCCGCGCACACCGCGCATCCGGTCGGCTACTGGTCCGCGATCGGCCGTCCGGTCGTCGCGTTCGACCGATACCTCGGCCCCGGCATCCCCTCGATCGGCTCCGACCACGAGCAGGGCGGTCGGCTCGTCGCGCGGGAGCTGATCGACTCCGGCGCGCGTCATGTGGTCATGGTCGGCGGCCCGCGATCGCAATTCCATGACCTGCAGGGGGGCGGCGGCGCCGATGGGCGCGGAACCGCCGCGCCCGACGCGGACACCACCTTCCCGACGGTCCGCTACTACCTGACCCTCGAGCATGAGCTCGACGAGGCCGGCGTGCGCCACGACTATGTCGAGGCCGGCGAGGTCTCCGACCTCGAGGGGTACGCCAAGGCGATGCGCGAGCTGTTCGACAGGTTCGACAATGTCGACGCGGTCGTGAGCTCCGATCTCGGCGCCGCCCTGTGTGTGCAGGAGGTCCTGCGCCGCGGGCTCCTGCTGGGGGCCGACGTGCAGGTGGTCGCCTACGACGGCACCTATCTGGCCGACACCGCCGGCGTCCGGCTCACCGCCGTGTGCCAGGACTTCGACGCGATCGCCTCCGCACTCGCCGCCCGCATGACCGCGCTCATCGAGGGGGAGGGGAACGGCGGCGATTCGCCGAGCGATCTGAACCCGGCTCCGTCGGGGGCGGCGCCAGCCGGGGCGCCTAGCTCGGCCGACGCCTTGGGGGCGCCTTCGGCTGGCGCTTCGGCGCCGCCTATGGACGGCCGCCTGCCCGGCTCCGCCGTCGAGCTCATTCCCGTGACCCTGCGCAAAGGCGATTCCACCCGCTGAAAGGCTAACTCGGTTACGCGGGGTACTTTTGCCCTTCTGCAGACATCTATCTGCGTTACGAGGGGTACCTCCCACAAGTACAACTCCGCTAAAACGGCATAACGGCCACGGTGACAAGCCGTTTTGGATGCGTTGTACTTCGGAGGGGTACCCCTCATAACGCAGGTAGACGTCCGCGAACCCCGAAAAGTACCCCTCGTAACGCAGATAGGCGTACGTGGGTGCGTGTAGTGGGATCTTCTGGTGACTCAGCGATCCACGAGCCTACGTCTCGGCGTGTCGAACCGGTTTGAGCTTGACGGCATCGAACCGGTTCGATGCACTGTAATCACAAACAAACCAACAACTCGACAACGGAACAGCGGTTGGTTCCGGGTCCGGCTGCAATGGCCTGCAGCGACGGCGACGTCACGAGACCACTGCGGCGGCCGCAGCCAAACGCCGATCCGACCTCCATCACAACCACAAAATCACGCCATCATGATCAAAAGGGGATTACAACATGGCTGATGCAACCACCACCGCGCCCGACGCCTCCGCTCTGGCCTCGAACGCCCCGATCCACGATCCGTCCGTCTCCGCCGACGGCCACCGCCCGACCAAGGCCGAGGTGATCCGCCTCGGCGTCGGCTTCACCGTCTCCGCCGTCGCCTGCGCCATCCCGTGGGTGGCGCTGAGCTCCATCATCCTGCCGGCCGTGCTCGAAGGCATCGACCCGGCCACCAAGGAGCCGATGCTCGGCCTCATCAACGGCGTCGGCTCGATCGTCGCGTTGCTTGCCAACATTATCTTCGGCACCTTCTCCGACCTCACGCGATCCCGCTTCGGCAAGCGCAGTCCGTGGATCATCGTCGGCGGCGTCATCACCGGCCTGTCCATCGGCGCCATCGCGTTCGTCAACACCCACGCCCTGATCCTGCTGCTGTGGTGCTGCGCCCAGCTTGGATACAACATCATGCTCGCCCCGTACGTCGCCACGATGTCCGACCGCGTGCCCGACAAGTTCCGTGGCACCGTCTCCGGCTTCTACGGCGCCGGCATCGCCGCCGGTCAGACCATCGGCGCCTTCGTCGGCGCCCAGCTGCTCAAGAACGGCGCCTCCGGCATCTTCGCCGGCTGGATGCTGGGTCTGGTCATCTTCGGCCTGTGCGGCATCGTCGTCGTCATCATCTGGCCCCGCGAGAAGTCCAACGTGGACGAGCCGCGCGAGGAGATCACCGCGAAGTCCGTCCTGCTGCGCTTCCGCCCGCCGAAGAACGCCCCCGACTTCTACTACGCGCTCGCCGGCCGCACGATGATGATGGGCGGCTACTGGATGATCAACACCTACCAGCTGTTCATCGCCCAGGACTACGTCTTCGCCGGCGACCCGAACGCCAAGATCAAGGCCGCGTCCGTCATCGCCACGATGTCCATCATCACGCTCGTCGTCTCCCTGATCGCCGCCGTCGCGGCCGGCCCGCTGACCGACAAGCTCGGCATGAGGAAGCTGCCGGTTGCGCTCGCCAGCTGCCTGTTCGCCCTCGGCGCCCTGATGCCGCTGCTGTTCCGCTCCGAGATGGGCATGTACCTGTTCGCCGCCATCGCGGGTCTCGGCTACGGCACCTACAACGCGATCGACCAGGCCCTGAACGTCTCCGTCCTGCCGAACCCGGACGAGGCCGGCAAGGACCTCGGCATCCTCAACCTCGCGAACACGCTGTCCACCGTCATCGGCACCGCGATGACCTCGCTGATCGTCGTCATCGTCAAGGCCGTGATGGGCGTCACCCAGACCCCGACCGAGGCGTACTCGGTGGTGTTTATCGTCGCGATCGTCATCGTGCTCATCGCCGCCTGGCTCATCATGCGCATCAAGCACGTGAAGTAGCGCGTCCGGCCTGCGATCCGGTCTGAACCGCATGCGGGCCCCTCCGGTGTCCACCGACACCGGAGGGGCCCGTTCGTCGTTTTTCCTGCCGTTTTCCGCTGGTATTGCCACCGTGTTCAGATGCCGTGTTCAGGGGCGCGTCCCGTGTCCGCCGTATTACGAACAGTGACGGCGTTCACATAGTGAACCCCCGCTGGTTTGTCGCATTACGCGCGCCTATGTTCTGTGTCCAGATCGAGCGGAAAGCCAAGACAAGCCGCTTGATGACATACTTCGAGACCGAAAGGAGGCCGCCGCGATGACTGGATACACTGCCCTCAACACCGTTAGCGAATCGGTTCTGACCGTCGTTAACGTCGCTCTGCTGTCCGCACGAATTATTATTCCGTCTTCGCTGGCGGACTGATTTCGGCTTGATTAGCTTGAGCCCCGCCGGCGAAGGCAGGGCGACGAGCATCGATCACGTTTGAAGCCCTGCGCACGACAGCAGGGCTTTTTCATTGCCCGCCCTCCAAGGTCCAGCGGCCCACAGCCCACAAGGCACAGGGTCTTCCCGGATCGGGGCGTAGCGGTGGCAAGCATTCCCGGAGAGAACAGACAAGAACCAAACGAGATTGGAAGGGATTCCTCTCATGACTTCAGTCGAAACGACCGCAGCAGGCAAGGCGAAGAGCCTGGCCCGCGATTCGGTCAAGACCGTGATCGCCGCCTCCATGGTCGGCACGGCCATCGAGTTCTACGACTTCTACGCCTACGGCACCGCCGCGGCCAACTACTTCCCGCACATCTTCTTCTCGGCGAAGGACAACCCGACCGTCGCCCTGCTGATGAGCCTGCTGACCTTCGCCATCGCGTTCGTCGCCCGCCCGCTCGGCTCGCTCGTGTTCGGCCACTTCGGCGACCGCATGGGCCGCAAGACCACGCTGGTCGTCTCCCTGATGACGATGGGTATCGGCACCTTCCTCATCGGCTGCCTGCCCACCTACGACCAGTGGGGCGTCGCGGCGGTCGCCGTGCTGTGCCTGCTGCGCTTCATCCAGGGCATCGGCCTTGGCGGCGAATGGTCCGGCGCCGCGCTGGTCGCCACCGAGAACGCGCCTGAGGACAAGCGCGCCCTGTACGGCTCCTTCCCGGAGCTCGGCGCCCCGATCGGATTCTTCCTGTCCAACGGCACCTACTTCATCCTCGAATCCTTCAACGACTCCGACGCGATGCTCGCCTGGGGCTGGCGCGTGCCGTTCCTGCTCTCCGCGGTCCTCGTGATCGTCGGCCTCGTCGTCCGCGTCCACATGGAGGAGACCCCGATCTTCCGCATGGCCCAGGAGCAGAAGAAGGTCGTCAAGTCCCCGCTCACCGAGGTCTTCAAGAAGAGCTGGAAGCAGGTCCTGCAGGCCACCTTCCTCGTGGCCGTCACCTACACGCTGTTCTACACGCTCGCCACCTGGTCCCTCGCGTGGGGCACCAAGGAGCAGGGCGAGGGCGGCGGTGGCCTCGGCTTCACCAACCAGGAGTACCTGCTCATGCTGATGATCGCCATCTGCGTGTTCGCCCTGTTCATCGTGATCTCCTGCGTCAACGCCGATAAGCTCGGCCGCAAGCGCGTGATCACCTTCTCCTCCTGCGCCCTCGTCGTGTTCGCGGCCCTGTTCCCGTTCCTGCTCAACGGCCAGATCGTCGGTCAGCGCAACTTCGTCGCCAACATGGTGTTCCTGTGCGTCGGCTTCGCCCTGATGGGCACCGCGTTCGGCCCGATCGGCGCGTTCCTGCCCGAGCTGTTCGACGCCAACGTGCGCTACTCCGGCTCCGGCATCGGCTACAACCTCGCCGCCATCGTCGGCGCGGCCTTCGTGCCGACCATCGCCACCTGGCTGTCCTCCCACTGGGGCGTCCACTCCGTGGGCATCTACCTCGGCGTGATGGCCGTGTGCTGCCTCGTCGCGGTGCTGACCTGCAGGGAAACCAAGGACGTCGATTTCACCAAGTGAAATCGACGGCAGGTTCCTGCCTTCGCTTGGCTGTCGCCTCGCTCAGGCGTCGCCTACGAACAGTCCGCCGGACTGTTCGCTTCACGGCGCCGCCCGGACATCGACTTCACCAAGTGACCTCTCCTCACTAGGCCCCCTCTGACGAGGGGGCTCCCACGAAGCGGGTGGGGGAGAGACTACCCCTCAGACCCGCTTCGCGGGCCAGCTCCCTGATAGGAGCCGAAGAGAACCATCGACTGCAGGTGGAGCCCAAAGTTCCAGCTGTAGTCCGGCAAGATTTCATAATTGAAAATCGCAACTCAATATTTGGACGCGGGGAACCGCGTCAACCACTGGTCGACTAGAAATAGGACCCAGTGATCGATGACTTTCAACGTCAAGGGACACAATCCTTTCTCGCCGAAGGCCGTCAGCAATCTCACCGATTGCCGGGCGTGCAGTTTTCGTTCGGCATACCGAACAACATAAAGGAGTGCCAATCATGGCAGCAACTATCTGGTACGAGAAGGACGCCGATCTGTCCGTGTTCGATGGCAAGAAGGTCGCCATTCTGGGCTACGGCTCTCAGGGCCACGCCCACGCGCTGAACCTGCGCGACTCCGGTGTCGACGTGGTCGTCGGCCTGCGTCCGACCTCCAAGTCCGTCGAGTTCGCCAAGGAGCAGGGCCTCGAGGTCAAGTCCGTTCCGGAAGCCGTCGCCGAGGCTGACGTCGTCATGATCCTTCTGCCGGATCAGTACCAGGCCGCCGTCTACAAGAAGGACGTTGAGCCGAACCTGAAGCCGGGCGCCGCTCTGGCCTTCGCCCACGGCTTCAACATCCACTACGGCTACATCAAGCCGTCCGAGGATCACCCGGTCTTCATGGTCGCCCCGAAGGGCCCGGGCCACATCGTGCGTCGTGAGTACGCCGCCGGCCGTGGCGTCCCGGTCGTCGTGGCCGTCGAGCAGGACCCGGATGGCAAGACCTGGCCGCTGTGCCTCGCCTACGCCAAGGCCCTCGGCGCCCTGCGCGCCGGCGCCATCAAGACGACCTTCACCGAGGAGACCGAGACCGATCTCTTCGGCGAGCAGGACGTCCTCATGGGCGGTATCAACCACCTGTGCGACATGGGCTTCGACGTGCTGACCGAGGCTGGCTACCAGCCGGAGATCGCCTACTTCGAGGTCTTCCACGAGCTGAAGATGCTGGTCGACCTCGCCAACGAGGGTGGTCTGAACAAGGCCCGTTGGTCCTGCTCCGACACCGCCCAGTACGGCGACTACACCTCCACGGTCATCACCGAGGAGACCAAGAAGCGCATGCAGTACCAGCTCAAGCGCATTCAGGACGGCTCCTTCGCCAAGGAGTTCATGGACGATCAGGCCGCCGGCGCCCCGAAGTTCAAGAAGCTGCAGGAGGAGTTCTCCCACCCGCACCTCGAGACCGTCGGCCCGAAGCTGCGCGCCATGTTCTCCTGGAACAACGGCCCGGCCAAGGATCAGGACGAGGCCGAGTCCTTCAACGGCAAGATCGCTCGTACCCAGGTTCAGTGAGCCCGGCGCGGCCCTCAGCTTGGCCGCATGAGCGTCGCCTGAACGCGACTGAAGTCGTATGACCGCAGGCCGCCATTCCGATTCCCATCGGTGTGGCGGCCTTGTCGTATATATAGGCGTCCATACGCCATGCGAATGCATGGGTGTATGGATGTGCGGGAGTGGCGTGCTCGATTCCGGGGGATTCAAGGGCGAAATCGGCCGTAACTATGCTGAGTCCCGCGAATTTGGGGGCTCAGCGCGATTCCCGGAATTCCAGCGCTGAGCCCGCGGAATATCCAAAGGAGGATGGAACAATAGGACGGTAGTCGGTCACAGCGCGAGGCGGAACGGGGGAGCGGGGAGGGCGTCGCCGCTGAACAGTGGAGCGGGGCCCCAACTGCGCCACGCGTAGCGCACCTGTGTGGGCCGAACCACCTGCTCGGCTCGCACGGTGACGGTGCTGTGCTCAGTGTCGATGGTCGCCTCGGCCGGATGGAAGTCGCCGTCGTCGCCCGCCAATTCGAAGCCGGATTCCGTCGTGTCACGGTGGAATCGGGAACGCGTATCGCCCATATCCGCCCCGACTTCGGCCGCATTCGGCGCCGCCGGTGCGGTGGCGCCGATGTCGCGCCTGAAGGTGCCTGGCACGGTGCCGTCGAAATGCAGTCCTGCGGCGTGACTGTAGTGCAATGTCACCGCTGCGCCCTCACCATTGCCGTCACGCGCGACGCGCACGGTGGCGGACGTGACTTCCGGTCCGTCGACGGCGATGTCGCCGCGGCCGTATACGTCGTGCAGCGCGCAATCGGCCAGACGCTCGCCCGGCGTGCGTTTGTCGGTGGGGTGGAGATTGTCGAACTCACCGCAGTCGATCAACGTGATCATGGACACGCCTGAGATCGTGCGCGCCGCGTCTTGCTGTGCCTCGCGGATCAGTGGCCAACGCAGCGGGTCATTGCCGGCAGCGGCCGTCGCCTTGTCGATCCACTGCGGCAATTGCACGATAAGGAACGGCAGCGGTTTGCCGTCCGCACCCCCCGCATCCGAGCTCGCGCCGGGAATCGTCCACAGCCCACGCCATTCGTCGATGAGCATGCCCAGCAGATGACGGTAGCTTTCAGGACAACCCTCATCCGATTCGCCCTGATACCACAGGAAACCCGCGATGCCGTACGGCGCGACCCGCTCGACCATCGTGCCGTACGCGCCGGTCGGGCGCCACTGCGAGGTCGGCGTTTCCGGCGGCGGCCACGGGCATTCACCGTACTGCGCGGTCAGCTTCTCCCATGCCACATCCGGGTCCGCCTTGCGCGCCGTGTCGATGTCGTGGTTCCACTGGTCGAATTTCGTCTGCCACGCTTCGGTTTCGGCTCTGAACTGCTCGTCCGTTTTGCCTGCGATCGCCGCGTCGAAGCGTTCCAGATAGTCGCGCCCTGCTTTACACCGCTCCACACTCGCCCGACTCATCCACGCCGTGATCGATGTACCGCCGATATAGCAGTCCACAATGCCCACAGGCACGTTTGGGCCGAGTTCGGCGCGCAGCTTCCGCGCGAAGTAGTAGCCGATCGCGGACATCGACCCGCTGGTGTCCGGCCCGGCGACCTGCCAGCGGGCGTGGCGCTCGAGTTCCTCGCTGACGGCACCGGTTTTCGGTGTGTTGTAGAAGCGCAGCAGCGGGTCGGCGCTCACGGCGATGGCCGCGTCCGCGCCTGCGCTGGAGTGCAGTTCGAGCTCCATATTGCTTTGTCCGCCGGCGAGCCACACTTCGCCCACGACCACGCGACGGTAGACGAGTGTCACGTCCGCGCCCGACGAGGTGATTTCCAGCCGGTATGGCCCGCCCGCCTCCATCGCGGGAAGCAGCGCCAGCCAGTCGCCGTGCGCATCGGCGTTGGCGGCCGTCCCGGCAACGGTCACCGTCGTCCCGGCAACGTCAGTTGCCGCCGCCTCGCCCGATTCCTCCGCGATCAGCCGCACACGCACGTCGATGCCGGGCTTGCCGGTGCCGAATACGGGGATCGGCCGTCGTCGTTGCAGCACCATGTCGTGCGAGAAGATGGCCGCGGCGCGCAACGCGTCCGTGCCCAGCGGTTTCGCGTCGTCCGCCGCGTCGCTGTGATCGTTCAATCCGGAAAGGTTGGCGCCGGGCGCAGGTCCGGTGACCAGAGCAGTTGTTTCGGTCATGATAATCCTTGGAGGATGGGTAGGGTGTTGGTTGGTTGATTGGTCGGGTGTCGTATGTTGTCGGCGTCGTTCAGGACTGCCACACGTCCTCGCCGAGGGATTCGATGAACGTGGTCAATTCGCGTGCCATCTCCTTATGCTCGGCGACGCGCGGGTGGCCCGGCGTGGCCGAACCGTTGCGAGTGAACAGGAAGTGGTGGGCGACGGCGGGGGCGACGGCGTCGTGTACACCGTCCGCCGCGTCTCCGGTCGCGAACTTGCCGTACGCCGCGCTGGCCGGCGCGTCCGGCGCAGCGTTGAACGCGCGCACCGCCTCGTCGATGGCGCGATCCCACGCCGGATCATGCTGCAGCACCGTGGTGAGGCACACGATGACGGCCTTCGGGTAACGCGCGTGCAGCGACTTGAGGAAGTCGACGTAGCGCGTGCGCCAATGCCGCGCTCGCTCGCCGTCGTAATCGGAGGCCATGAAATCGTCGGGGTGCGCGTCGTTCTGCCCGATCGCGACGACCACGACGTGCGGCGTGTACCGGGAGAAGTCCCACGGCTTCGATTCGCCGAGCACGGGGTTGTACTGGATGCAGTCCCACGCGCTTTCCTGGCCCACGTAGTCGGGGCCCGCGAACCAGCCGATGCCGTCAAGCAGTGAGATGCCGCCCTGCGAAGTGTCGTGCAGTTCCGCGCCGAGGTTGCGCGCGGTGATGGCCGCGTACGAGTACCACGCGTTGCTGTATCCGCTCAGGTCCGCGGCCGGGTCGAGCCTGCCGACGTACAGGGACGCCTCGTTGCGCTCGCCGCAGGACACGGAGTCGCCGAACACTTCGATGCGTCGCGTCGGTTCGGGTGTCGCCGGCGGCAGGATGGTTGCGCCCGCGTCCAGCCCGTAGCCGAGTACTTCGAGATAGTGCTGTCCGTCCTGTCGTTTGAACAGCGTCACCTCGTGTTCGATGTCCGGCAGCCGGTCCGCCAGAGTCACTGTAACCGGTCCATACGTCGGCGCGACGCCGCCTGTATCGGCCGCGACGTCCGCTTGCGCGGCGTCGTCGGCCTCGACTGCGGTAGCCGGCGCCGCGTCAGTGCCTTCGCTGGTGCTGCTGTTGGGCATGTCGTTCGCGCCGGTGAAGCCAGAGGGGATGCGTACGGCGGTTTGCACTCCGTCGATGACGACGCCGAGTTTCGTGTCTCCGTAGTTCCAGTGGTTGACGACAGTGATGCTGAGCGAGGTTCCGGTGAAGCGGAAGGAGACCTGCGTGTAGGGGTACACCCACACCGGTCGGGTCGGGTCGGTCAGGTCGATGCGGCCCATGGCGCGCAACGCCGGATGATCAGGGCTGATGATGGTGCGGTCGCCGTCCCGCGTGACGTCCGCATCGGCGGGAATGGGAACGTCCGTAAAAGCGGTCGTGTCTGGCAGGTGTGACATGGCGATTCGTGGCTCCTCGTTGATTGAACCGATGTTGTTCTAGGTCTTTTTCCGGTTCCCTCGATGCGGCGTGGGTGCGAAACGCTTGCGACCGCAATGGCTTAACCGGTTCATGTATTTTATGATACACTACTGCCGGACGGGCCGACACCCGGCCGTTACCGCAGCAATCACATACGCACCTGACGTCGTGCCGATGAAGGCATCGACGACGCATAACCCCAAGAAAGGACATGGCAATCATGCGATTCCCTGAAGGATTCCGATTCGGCACGGCCACCGCCTCCTACCAGATCGAAGGCGCCGCAAAGGAAGGCGGGCGCACCCCTTCCATCTGGGACACGTTCTCGCACACTCCCGGAAAGACGGTCAACGGCGATACCGGCGACGTGGCCTGTGATTCCTACCATCGCTGGCGCGAGGACATCGCCCTGCTCGCCGACCTCGGCGTCAACTCCTACCGCTTCTCGGTGGCCATGCCGCGCGTACTGCCCGCCGAGGATGGTCCGGTGAACGAAGAGGGCCTCGACTTCTACGAGCGAATCGTTGACGAGCTGCTTGTCAGGGGCATCGAACCCACGGTGACGCTCTACCATTGGGATCTGCCGCAGTATCTGGGCGACAAAGGCGGGTGGCTGAACCGTTCCACCGCCTATAAGCTCGCCGATTACGCCGGTGTCGTGGCCCATCGTCTGGGCGACCGCGTGCGGACCTACACCACGCTGAACGAGCCGTGGTGCTCCTCCTACCTGAGCTACGGCGCCACCGAGCACGCGCCCGGCCTGGGTCTCGGTCCGGGTGCCTTCCCCGCCGTGCACCACCTCAACCTCGCGCACGGCTTGATGGCGCAGGCCGTACGCGCCGAAGTCGGCGACCGTTCGGACGTGTCGGTCACGTGCAACCTCCAGCTCAACCGCGGCGACGCCGACGCCGTGCACCGTCTTGACCTCATCGCCAACCGCGTGTGGCTCGACCCGATGCTGCGCGGCTACTACCCGGACGAACTGTTCGCCATCACCAAGGGCATCTGCGATTGGGAGTTTGTCAAGGACGGCGATCTGGAGCAGATCCACCAGCCGATCGACGTGCTCGGCGTCAACTACTACAGCACCTCGCTGCTCGCGATGAGCGACCGGCCGCAATTCCCGCAATCCACTGCCGCATCCACCGCGCCGGGCGCCAGCGATGTGGATTGGCTGCCGACCGAGGGGCCGCACACCGCGATGGGCTGGAACATCGACCCGGACGGACTGTACGACCTGCTGGTGCGCGTGCACAACGACTACCCGGAGATGCCGCTGATGGTCACCGAAAACGGCATGGCCTGCGACGACCGTCTGGTTTCCGAAGTCGATCCCTCCACTGACGAGACGGTCAAGGCCGTGCACGACCCCGACCGCATTGACTACCTGCGCCGTCACTTCGAGGCCGCCGGCCGTGCGATGGACGCTGGCGTTGATCTGCGCGGCTATTTCGTGTGGTCGCTGCTTGACAACTTCGAATGGGCGTTCGGCTACACCAAGCGTTTCGGCATCGTCTACATGGACTACGAGACGCTGGAGCGCGCCCCGAAGGACAGCTTCAAGTGGTATAGGAAGCTCATCGCCGACCGAGCCATCCCGCAGGCGTAGCGATTCCTTGCGGGATTCCTGAGAGGCACCGCGGACGAGCGGTCCGGGGCTGTGCGATAGACGACACGCCGAGTGGCGAAACTTAACCGGTTGAGTTATAGTGAGGGCAACTCAACCGGTTAAGTTATATAATCGGCAAGAGAAACCGGCGAGGTCGCCGGCATAGAGAGAACCAACCAATCGAAAGGATTGACGATGACGTCGAAAGTGAGGAAAGCCCTGCGCCGAACAATCGCCGCGGTGGCCGCGCTTGCCTCCCTGATGTCCGTCGCGGCCTGCGGCGGGACCTCGTCAAGCACCGCACAGGACGGCACGGTGGTCAGCATCTTCAACGGCACGACGGGTACGTTCAACGAGAACTTCAACCCGTTCTCGCCCACCGCACTCGGCCCCACCCTGGGTGTGATCTACGAGACGCTTTACTGGTACAATCTGGCCGCCGACGAGGATCCGACCCCGATGCTCGCCACCGGCTACGAGTGGAACGAGGACGGCTCCGAACTGACCATCACCACCCGTGAAGGCGTCAAATGGCATGATGGCGAGCCTTTCTCCGCTGCGGACGTGGCGTTCACGTTCAACCTGATTCACGACACCCCGGCGCTGAACACCAACGGCACTGCCTGCACGGCCAAGCTCATCGACGAGAACCACGTCAAGCTCATCTTCCCGACCAAGAACGCCGATGGCACGCCGTTTGACGAGCCGTTCAAGGGCGCCTACATGCAGGAAGGCGGCATCCTCGGCGGTCAGGCCATCGTGCCCGAGCATATCTGGAAGAACGTCAAGGACCCGATGAACTACACGAACGCGAACCCGATCGGTACAGGCGCGTTCAAGCTCAGCAGGTTCACCAACCAGTCCTACAGCTTCTCCGCGTTCAAGGACTACTGGAACGGCGCTCCGAAGATCGACGGTGTGCGCTACATCGCCCTGAACGACGCCTCCGCCGCCACCAGCACGCTGATGGCCGGACAGGTCGACTGGATGAGCGCCTACATCCCCAGCTACCAGATGCTGCTCAAGAACTACCCGCGCATCTCGGCCGTGAACACGCCGCGACTGACCACCGTGGTCATGACCTGCTCGAACACCGAAGCCGGATGCAAGGGCCCGCAGACCGACACGGCCGTGCGCCAGGCCATGTACTACGGCATGAACCGCACGCAGCTCAACAAGCTCGCCGGCGCCGGCGCGGGCGCCATCGGCTCGCCGACGATGCTCATGCCGGACCGAGACCGCAAATGGATCACCGACAAGAACCTCGTCACCACGCCGGAGACCGAGGATCAGGAGAAGGCCAAGCAGATCCTCGAGGACGCCGGCTGGAAGATGGGTGACGACGGCTACCGCCACAAGGACGGAGTCAAGCTCAGCATGACCATCCAGACCGTGGCCGGCTGGTCCGACTACATTCTGATCAACGACACGTTGAAGCAGCAGATGAAGCCGCTGGGTATCGAGATCATCTCCACGCAGATGGCATGGAACCAGTGGAACGAAAACGAGCAGAAGGGCAACTACCAGCTCTCCCTTGACTCGCTGGGCTTGGGTGTCACCGCCGACCCGTACTACACGTACAACCCGCGCTACAGCTCCCTGCAGATGGCCGAGGTGGGTGAGACCTCCGGCGGCCAGAACTACGCCCGCTACTCGAACCCGAAGGTCGACGATGCCATCGAGGCCGCCGCCGGCACGGAGGACGAGGCCGAGCGCAAGGCGCAGTATGCGATCGTGCAGAAGGAGATCGCGAACGACGTGCCCTACATCCCGGTCTACATCAACTCGATGCTCACCGAATTCAACGACTCCAAGGTGACCGGCTGGCCCACCGAGGACAACATGTACGCGCTGCCCGCAGCTTGGAAGGCGTGGGACATGGGCATCATCCTGCAGCATCTCGAACCGAAGCAGTGACGGCAGTAAGGAACCAATCATGAAATATGTCCTGAGAAAACTGGGCTTCTACTTGGTGGCCCTGTGGGCGGCACTGACGCTCAACTTCTTCCTGCCGCGCATCATGCCCGGCAACCCGGTCGACCAGATGATCTCCAAGCTCGCGCAGAAGGGCCAGGTCACCCCGGCCACCCGCCACGCTATCGAGCTCATGCTCGGCTCCGACTCCTCAGTACCGATGTGGCAACAGTACCTCAACTACTTCGGCAACATCTTCCGCGGCGATCTGGGCGTCTCCGTCACCTACTTCCCGAACTCCGTCTCCTCCGTGATCGGCAGCACCCTGCCGTGGACCGTCGGTCTGGTCGGTATCTCCACCATCCTCGCCTTCCTCATCGGCACGCTGCTTGGCACACTCGCCGGCTGGAAACGCGGCTCTTGGATCGACAACCTCATCCCGGTGACCACGCTGTTGCAGTCGATCCCGTACTTCTGGCTCGCGTTGATCCTCCTGTACTTCTTCGGCCTGCTCAACCCGATCTTCCCGCTGTTCGGCGGCTACGACGTGTGGAGCGTCACTCCTGGCTGGAGCTGGGAGTTCATCGGCTCGGTCATCAAATACGGCACACTGCCGGCCATCACCATCGTGCTGTCCTCCGTGGGCGGCTGGATGCTCGGCATGCGCAACATGATGGTCGCCACCCTCTCCGAGGACTACATCCTGACCGCCGAGGCCAAGGGCCTGTCCCGGTTCAAGATCATGACCTCCTACGCGGCGCGCAACGCCATCCTGCCGTCCATCTCCGGCTTCGCGATCTCCCTCGGCTTCGTCGTCGCGGGCTCGATCGTCGCCGAATCCGTGTTCTCCTATCCGGGCATCGGCTTCGCGCTGCTGACCGCCGTGCAGAACAACGACTACGCGCTCATGCAGGGCATCTTCATGATCATCACGGTCTCCGTGCTCGGCGCGAACCTGTTCATGGACCTGATCTACGGCTTCATCGACCCGCGCACCCGGGCCCAGGGCTGAGGAAAGGACTGAAAGACAATGGCTGCAACAACCACCAAAGCCGGCAAGGCCCGCAAATCCCGCGCCGACTCCATGCTTCCCCCGATGACGCCGAAGCTGGCCGTCGGCCTGACGATCGTCGCCCTCATCGCCGCGTTCGCCATCTTCGTGCCGTTCTTCGTGGACGACCCGAACAAGGTCAGCGACATCGGCATGACCGGCCCCAGCGCCGAACACTGGCTCGGCACCACGCAGACCGGACAGGACGTGTTCGCCCAGCTCGCCTACGCCTGCCGTGGCTCCCTGTTCATCGGACTGACCGTCGGCGTGCTCGCCGTGGCCCTCTCCAGCTTCTTCGGCATCCTCGGCGCCTACGTGGGCGGCGCCACCGACGAGGCGTTCTCCCTCCTATCCAACGTGATGCTCGTCATCCCGGGCCTGCCGCTGATGATCGTCATCGCCAGCTACATGCCCTCCAAGTCGTCCGTGCTCGTCGCCGGCGTGCTCGCCCTGACCTCCTGGGCCGGACCCGCCCGAGTGCTGCGCGGCTATACGATGTCCGTCCGCTCCCGCGACTACGTACTCGCCGCACGCGTCGCCGGCGAGAAGCCGTGGCGCATCCTGTTCGTCGAGATCTTCCCGAACCTCATCCCGCTGCTCGCCTCCCAGGCCATGAGCGCCGTCATCGCCGCCATCCTCGGTGAGGCCGGCCTGTCCTACCTCGGCCTCGGCGCCACCGACTCCTACACCTGGGGCACGATGCTCTACTACGCGCAGAACGGCATGGCGCTGATCCTCGGCGCATGGTGGTGGTTCATCCCGCCGGGACTGTGCATCGCCCTGTTCGGCGCGGCCCTCGCGCTCATCAACTTCTCGGTCGATGAGATCGTCAACCCGAAGCTCAAGGCCGCGACCCGCAGCCAGATCAAGAAGTGGAAGCTCGAGGAGAAGGCCGGCAAGGCCAAGACCGACGCCGCGTTCACCCCGGTTGCCAGCGTCAACGGCAACGTCATTAACGGTACGAAGGAGGCCGTGGCATCATGACCGAGACGACTGAGATCAAGACCAACGTCATCCCGCCCGTCTACGAAACGGACCCGGTGCTTGAGATCGACGACTTCTGCGTCGAATACCGCGCCGAGAAAACCGTGCAGGCCGTCAAGCACGTGAACCTGAAGCTCGGCCGCGGCGAGGTCCTCGGCCTCGCCGGCGAATCCGGCTGCGGCAAGTCCACGCTCGCCTACGGCGTCAACCGGCTCCTGAAGCCGCCGGCGGTCATCACCTCCGGCCGTGTGGTCTTCAACTCCCGTGAAGGCTACCCGATCGACGTGCGAGCCCTCGAAGGCGACGACCTGCGCATGTTCCGCTGGGAGAAGATCTCCATGGTCTTCCAGGGCGCGATGAACTCGCTCAACCCGGTCAAGAAGATCAAGGATCAGCTGGGTGACGTGTTCACCACCCACCGCCCGGAAATGAGCAAGAAGGAACGCCTCGACAAGTGCGGCGAACTGCTGGAGCGCGTCGGCGTGGACCGCAACCGCCTCAACGCCTACCCGCACGAGCTGTCCGGCGGCATGCGCCAGCGCGTGATGATCGCGATGGCCATGGCCCTCGACCCGCAGGTCATGATCATGGACGAACCCACCACCGCCCTCGACGTCGTGGTCCAGCGCGAGATCCTGCGCGAGATCACGCGTCTCAAGGACGAGTTCGGCTTCGCGGTGATCTTCATCACCCACGACCTGCCGCTGCTGCTGGAGATCTCCGACCGCATCGCCGTGATGCGCAAAGGCGAGATCATCGAACTGAACGACGCGATGAGCCTGTACACCAACCCGCAGCAGGAATACACCGCCAAGCTGCTCTCCAGCTTCCCCTCCCTGACCGGAGACCGAGGTTCGTTCATCCGCACCGGTTCCGAGGACCTCGCCGAAGGCGCCTCGCCGTTCGCCACCAAGGAGTGAGCATCATGACCACGCTGCAACTCAAGGACGTCACCAAGCAGTTCGACCTGCGTTCCGGCTTCAAGACCACGAAGTTCACGGCAGTAAGCCACGCGAACTTCACGCTCGAATCCGGCAAGACCGTGGCCCTGGTCGGTCAGTCCGGCTCCGGCAAGTCCACGATCGCGAAGATGATCCTCGGCCTCGAGACCCCCACCGAAGGCCAGATCCTCATCGACGGCAAGCCGGTCGAGCATCATGGCCGCAAAGCGGACCACATCTTCCGCAAAACCGTGCAGATGGTCTTCCAGGACCCGTACGCCTCGCTCAATCCGTTCCACACCGTGGAGCACCATATCGCCAGACCGATGAAGCTACATCACCCGGGCATGAGCAACGAGGAAGTGCACAAGCGCGTTATCGAACTGCTCGACCGTGTGCGTCTCACTCCCGGCGAGGACTTCGCCAAGCGCCTGCCCAGCGAACTGTCCGGCGGCCAGCGCCAGCGCGTCGCCATCGCCCGCGCGCTCGCCCCGGAGCCGAGCATCCTCATCGCGGACGAGCCGGTCTCCGCGCTCGACGTGTCCATCCGACTCGGCGTGCTCAACCTGCTCGCCCGACTCCAGCGCGAGGAGAACCTCGGCGTGCTGTACATCACGCACGACATGGCCACCGCACGCCACTTCTCCGACGAGATCATGGTGATGTGCCGCGGCGAAATCGTGGAACGCGGCCCCGCCGACGACGTGATCCTCAATCCGAAGAGCGACTATACGAAGACCCTCATCGGTGCCGCGCCCGACCCGGAGCGCCGCCTCAAGGAGCTCGCCGCCGCCCGCGCCGCCCACTGACAACCGCAAACCGTCATCATCATCGCAAGGAACACCATGACGACCATCACCACCCCGCGCACGTTCTCCGCACTCGAAAGCGGATGGACGCTCACCGCGCTCAACCCCGAACTCGCGCCGGAGGAACTGCGCGAACGTCTCACTGCAGGCATCCCCGCGACCGTGCCGGGCGAAGCGACCGTCGACCTGTTCCGCGCCGGACTCATCGGCGACCCCTTCGACGGCGACAACGAGAACCGCCAACAGTGGATCGGCGACATCGTCTGGCGATTCACCTGTGAATTCGACTGGCGCGATGACGGCAACACGCGCCACGACATCGTCGCCTACGGGCTCGACACCGTCGCGTACGTCGCGCTCAACGGCATCATCGTCGGCGAAACGCGCAACTTCCACCGCACATACCGTTGGGACGTGCGCCCGTACCTGCGCGACGGGGCCAACCGTCTGAGCGTCACGTTCCTGTCGCCCGTGGCAAGCTCCGACGACGCCGAACGCCGTCGCGGCTACTACCCGCATACCGAACACCACGCGTTCAACCAGATCCGCAAGCCCAGCTACTCCTTCGGTTGGGACTGGGGCATCGACGTCGCCAATGCCGGCATCTGGCGTCCGATCGGCATCGACTCGTGGAGCGGCGCGCGCATCGCCTCCGTCCGCCCGCTTGTCGACGTCCGTCCGGATGGCACCGGCGTGCTCGACGTTCACGTCGAGGTCGAACGCGCCGGACGCGGCCGCGTGATGACCGTGGCCGACGCGCTGGACCTCAACGGTGTGACCGGCGACGGCAGCGGCGCGCTGCCCGTGACCGTCACCGTCGGCGGCTACGACGTCAACCTCGAAGTGGCCGGCGTTGTCGAGGAAGGACGCGACGAGGCCGTGCTCACCGTCGAAATCCCCGAAGTGCGACGCTGGTGGCCGCGCGGCTACGGTGAGCAGCCGCTGTATGACGTGCACGTGGCAGTCGGCGGCATCGCCACGGAAGCCGAGTGGCGCGGCCACGTCGGCTTCCGCACCCTCGCCGTCGACACCCGCGCCGACATGACCGGACGCCCGTTCCGGATCACCGTCAACGACGTGCCGGTGCACGCGCGCGGTTACAACTGGATCCCCGACTCCGCATTTCCCTCGCAGGTGGATGACGCGCGCTACCGCCGCGGCATCACCGACCTCGTCGAATCGAATTCGAACATGGTGCGCGTGTGGGGCGGCGGCATCTATGAAGCCGACGAATTCTACGACATGTGCGACCGCGAAGGCATCATGGTCTGGCAGGACTTCATGCTCGCCTGCGCCGCCTACCCGGAAGACGCCGAAACGAAGGCCGAAGTGGAAGCCGAAGCCCGCGAACAGATCGCGCGCCTGAGCTCCCACGCCAGTCTGACCGTGTGGAACGGCTCCAACGAGAACTACGTGGCCTACAGCGAATGGTGGGGCTTCAAGCAGGCCCTGCGCGCCGACGACCTGCCCGCCAACGAGCACGGCTACGGCGAAAAGGGCTGGGGCGACTACTACTACTCCGAACTGTTCCCCGCGTTGCTCGCCGAACTCGACCCGGTCCACGTGTACCTGCCGAGCTCCCCGATGAGCTTCACCCCGTTCACCGACGCCAACAAGGACGTGGACGGCACCATGCACATCTGGGACGTGTGGAACCGTCAGGACTACCGCAAATACCTCGACTACACGCCGCGCTTCGCCGACGAATTCGGCTATCAGGCGCCGCCCGCCTGGAGCACGCTCACCAGCGTGGTCCACGACGAGAAGCTCGACCCGTTCGGTACGCAGATGCTCGTCCACCAGAAAGCGTCCGGAGGCAACGTCAAACTCGCCCGTGGCATGCGCTCGCATCTGACCCCCGGCCGCTTCGACGACGTGAGCTATAACGCTGACGGCACGCGTGACTGGCTCATCCCCACCGACCGTTGGAACGACATCGAGGACTGGCATTGGGCATGCCAGCTGCAGCAGGCACAGGCCATCCGCTTCGGCGTCGAGCACATGCGCTCGTTGGAACCGGTGAACGCCGGCGCGCTGATCTGGCAGATCAACGACGACTGGCCGGTCGTCTCCTGGGCGGCCGTCGACTACAACGGTCACCGCAAGCCGCTGTGGTACGCCTCGCGCGACTTCTTCGCGCCGCGCTTCGCCACGATCCAGCCGCGCGTCTCCGCCCGGGCGCAGGCCGATCTGAGCTGGGAAGGCAAGAAGGTCAATCCGGACACGCTCGCGCTCGTCGTCGTCAACGACACTTGCTCGCCGTGGCATGGCTCGTGGACGGTCGAGCGCCGCACGCTCGCCGGCGAGACGCTCGCCTCGCAGACCTTCGACGATGTCATGTTGGAGGCGACGTCATCGGTCACGCTGACGCTCGACGCGTCCGTCGCCGTGTTCCGCGACTCGACGGATGAGATCCTCATCGCGACGCCCGCCGGTGATGACGGCTTCGCCCGCGTCATCCACAATCCGGCCGAAGTCATCGAACAGAAGCTCGACCGTGCGCCGTTCACGGCGACGGTCGAGGCCGTCGACGAGGGATACGCGCTGAAGGTGACGGCGCACGCCTACGCCCGCGACGTGTTCTGCATGGTCGACAAGGTCGATGCGGCCGCGTCGATCGACGGCGGACTGGTGACGTTGCTGCCCGGCGAGACGGTCGTCTGGCATATCGCCTCGGACGGCGTCGACGATCCGCAGGCGTTCACGGCGGCCAACGTGCTGCGTTCGGCCAACGATCTCAATCGAGACTGGGCTGTGGCGTGACGGAGCTGAACGCCCGCGGCCTCGGTCTGGGTGTCGCAGTGGGCGTGTGGTGCGCCGCATGGATGTCGTAAGGCTAGTATGGGGAACGACTGTACGGGTTCAGTGCCGCGGCATGGAACCCGTACCGCGTACCTGAACGGGAATATGCCGGGATGGATGCGCCCCGCGTGATCGCGCGTGAATCGCGCGCAGTCGGTTCGAATGAATCATGCGAACCGGTGTGATACGTGGCAGGGCCCCGATGTATGAGGAAAGTGGAGAACCATGGCGAAAGGCACCATCACCATCGCTGATGTGGCGAAGGCCTCCGGCGTATCGAAAAGCGCGGTGTCGTACGCGCTGAATGGCAAGGCCGGCGTCTCCGAGGAGACCCGTGCCAAGGTGCTCAAATTGGCGCGTTCCATGGGGTGGAAGCCGAACAGTGCCGCGAAGTCCCTTTCCGATGCCTGCACCAGGTTCATTGGCGTGGTGCTGATGGTGGCTGATGCAGAGGGTTTCGGCTCGGGCCTGTTCGCCATGGACTGCCTCGCCGGCTTGAGCAAGGCCGTGGACCCGCGCGACTATTCCATCGTGCTGCGCATGACCGCGGGCGGCGCCGCGGCTGCCTGCCGCATCTACGAGGATTGGATCGCCTCCGGCAAGGTGGACGCGCATCTCATCTTGGGCGTCGAACTTGGAGACCCGCGACTGGCGCTGTTCCGTGAACACCCCGAAGCCAAGGCCCTGTTCATCTCCCAGCGTGAGATCACCAGCGGGCTGCCCACGCTCTACAGTTCCGACGACGAAGGCGCGCGCATGGTCGTCCGATACCTGCACGGCTTGGGCCATCGCAACATCGCGCGCATCGCCGGCCCCGAGGAATACGTGCACACGTTGGCGCGCGACAACGCCACCGCCGACGAATGTTCCAAACTGGGCATGCGCTGCACCACCCTGCATGGCAAGTACATGGCTGAAACCGGCGAGCGGCTGTGCAACGCGATTCTGGACTTCGGACACCGTCCCACTGCGATCATATGCGATACGGATACTACGGCGGTCGGCGCGCTGCATGCGGCCTTGGCCCGTGGAATTTCCGTGCCGGAGGATCTTTCCATCGTGGCCTGGGATGATTCCGCCGCATGCGTTTCGTCCACGCCCACGCTCACTGCCCTGCACCGCGATGTCCGGGCGCTCGGACTGAAAGCGGGGGAGATGCTGTTGCACATGATCGACGGGGAGACTGTCGGCGATGAGCCAGAGCCGCCGTACCGTCTGGTGAAGAGGGCTTCCACCGGGCCTGTGATTGTGTCTGCGCCAGTAGCGTAGTGGTGGCGGGGCCGACTGCTTGGGCTGGTTCGGGTGTCGATGGACTGCGGTCTGACTGTTTGACGGTTTGGCGGTTCTGTCTGTTTGGCGACTTGACGACTTTATCGGTTCATTGAAAATGTGCCTCTTCAAATGCGTAGTCAGCACGAACTTGTTGCGATTCTAGGATCTCTTTGGCGTGTCGCACTTTCTTTGCCATATACTTTACTTAAGCGGTTCAGTTACCGACGACGACGCTTAGCAACCAAGAATCAAAGGAGCCTCTTATGTCTAACTTCGTTTCTGCCCGCATGTCATCCAAGACGACTGTGGATTCGATCGTCTTCTTCATGTTGGGAATTCTTCTCACCGTTGCGGGTCTTACCATTTCGTCCGCTATCCCCACGTTCCCGGCCAGCGTGCTCGGCATGGTCGCGGTGGTGGTAGGTGTGGCGTTGGCTGCCAGCTTCTATGGTGCCGCCCTGTGCCAGGAGCTTAACCGATAAATAAGCCGTGGCGGACACCGCCTTGCATGTGCGGAAGCGGTGGCAACGCCATTCGGGAAATCTGGCGAAAGGAAAAAACAATGGGAACTCAATCCCGATATGAGCTCGGAACTCCGGAAAACAAGACGTGGCTCAATGGGCAGCGTGACTCCCTGATGGCTTTCGGCCACGCGTTCCCCGCCCCGACCGGCGGTTCGTATTGGCTGGGGGACGACGGCACTCCGTGGAAGGACCGTAATCGCGAAACGTGGATCACCTGCCGCATGACCCACGTCTACTCACTCGCCGCGTTCACCGGGCACGACGGCGCCGAGGCGCTCGTGGACGCCGGATTGAAGGGCCTCACGGGCGAACTCCATGACAGCGCCAACGGCGGCTGGTACGCGGCCGTCACCCCGGAAGGCGGCCACATCGGCACCAAGCAGTGCTACGCGCACGCCTTCGTACTGCTTGCCGCATCCTCTGCCACGCTGCTCGGCCGCCCCGGCGCCGCCGAACTGCTCGCCGATGCGCAACAGGTCTTCCTCAAGCGATTCTGGGACGACGAAATCGGCCTGTCCGTCGACACATGGAACGAGGACTTCACAGAACTCGACCCGTACCGCGGACTCAATGCCAACATGCACTCGGTCGAAGCGTTCCTCGCCGTGTCCGATGTCACCGGCGACGAAACGTGGCGCACGCGCGCCGGTCGCATCATCGACCACGTCATCGGCTGGGCAGAAAACAACGAATGGCGCATCCCCGAACACTTCCATGAGGACTGGTCGCTGGACCTCGAATGCAACTCCGACAAGAAGGACGACCAGTTCAAGCCGTACGGCGCCACCCCGGGGCACGGCATCGAATGGGCGCGACTCATCACCCAGTACGCGCTGAGCGCCCCAGGCCTTGCCGAGTCGAAGAAGACGCAGCTGATCGACGTCGCCGAGCACCTGTTCCGTCGCGCCGTGGCCGATGGTTGGGACGCTGACGGCGCGCCCGGCATCGTCTACACCACCGACTGGAACGGCGTGCCCGTCGTGCATGACCGTATGCACTGGACGCTCGCCGAAGCGATCAACACGTCCTCTGTGCTGGCATGCGTGACCGGCAAGACGGAATACGCCGACCTGTACTCGACCTTCCTCAAGTACGCCGACGATTGCGTCATCGACCACGTCAACGGTTCCTGGTTCCATCAGCTTGACCGCAACAACCAGCCGATCGGCACCGTCTGGCCGGGCAAGTCCGACCTGTACCACGCCACCCAGTCGATGATGATCCCGTTGACCGACCCGTCGTTGTCCATTGCCGTCGCATCAAAGGAGGGCCGTTGACCGCTGACCTGTCGTTGACTCGACTTGTTGGTGACTTTTGACTTTGATGTCATGATCGGTTGATTCCGGTCTTCTGCTTGTCCTTCTCCTTATTCATGGCCGTGCCGGTGTGCGTTTTCCCTTTTTCCCGCACACCGGCACGGCCTTTTGCAATCGACCGGGAGTGTCGTGCTCGATTTCGGGGGATTCAAGGCGAAATCGGCGGGTGGCTGTGCTGGGTCCCACGGAATATCTGGAATGTCTGCGCCCCTATTGCGCGCTTGTGAGCATTCCCGAGGGGCTTCGTCCACAAGAGTCGTTCCGGCTGTTCTGCGTCAACGCGCGTCCGATACGGTTCCGCCATGACCACTTTGACTACGTACGGCGCAATCGCCCTGACCAATGATGATCCGACCTTCGCCATCGATGTCGAATGGGATGACATTCAGCCCACGGCCTCGTCCGCGTCCTCACGGCCGCCCTATCCTAGCAACGCCAACGCATACGCAACCACTTCCGCGACAACGGTTACGGCGCAACCCACGATGCGTGAATCGCTCGCCCAACGCAGGGCCGACGCCATCCGCCGTTGCACGGACGCGGCGAAATCAGTCGGCAGGCGACTGCTCTTCGGCATGACCACGTCGCTCGCACTTCACTCCGTGCCGATCCCCGACGATTGCGATCTCGACACTACCGTGCTGCACACGGTCTCCAGCGAGAAGACGCGCAGAACTCGGGCATCCGGCAACGCCGTCGGCTCCACCATGGTGCCGCATCTCTGGCAGCCGCTGCCGCAAAACGGCAATACGCGTATCAATGGCCGTGTGTACGCCCTCGACCTGTTCCACACATGGGCCCAGCTGGCCGTCCATCTCCCGCTCGAATCGCTGGTCGTTCTCGGTGACGCCATTATCACCGCGATGACGCGGCAAGCGGCGCTGGCGCAAGGGCGCAATGCGGAGGAGATCCACCGGGAACTGACGCGCTTCGCCGACACCTTGCCGCGGTTCAAAGGGAAACGATCCTGCAGAGTGGCGTCGTCGCTCATCAGGTTCGGATCGGATTCGCCGCCCGAGACGAGAGAACGATTGTCGTTGCTGCGTCATGGGCTGCCGGATATGACGTTGAACCATGTGGTGGAGGATGCCCTGTTCCATTCCGGGGTGGCCATGACGCTGGACATGGCGTGGCCGGAATATCGGGTGGCGATTGAGTATGACGGTGATCATCATCGCACGGACAGAAAGCAATGGAAGCGAGATCAGGATAAGCGCAATCACCTGCAAAGCCGTGATTGGCTTGTTTTCATCGCGACCGGGGCGACGCTCGCGAACGAAACCGCGCGGGCTGAATTCGCGCTGAAGATCGCGCGGGCGTTGGCGTCGCGTGGGGCCAGATTCACGTTCCACGTCTTGGAGGCGCCACTCGAGGCGATCGCGAAGAGGTGATGGAATCGAGTCGGTGACGTTGAAGCGTGCCGTCGCCGTCTGTTTGGGGGATTCAAGGACAATACTGGCCGGAATCGCGCTGAGTCCCGTGAGTTCGGGGGATTCAGCGCGATTCTCCGTGATTTCTGTGCTGAGTCCCACGCTGCGGCGTTGTCAAAGCAGGTCAAGCGCGATCACGTGATCTTGCGGATCATGGAATCATTGGAAAATAGCCATTTTAACAGTGTGTCAATGCGGTGTGGGTGGGAGGGACGCACTGGGGGCGTGGGACTCAGCGTGAGAAAAGCGCAAAACCGTGCTGAGTCCCGTGGATTGGTGGGATTCAGTGTGGATACGGCCATTTCCAGCGCTGAGTCCCCCAGAATCGATGGCCGAACGCTGTTCCCGAGTCACTTGGGGCCTCCGGGAGGGGCCTAAGTGGCATGTCCCATGCGGGCGCGTCCACGATTCGGTTCATAAAGTCGTGATTTGGCCCACCTTGTGGACGGAAGCGCGGCGGCGGGGCGTGCATCGGTAGGATGGACCCCAGTTTCGAGGACACAATCCTCAACGCCTGGCATCGCCCCGACCCCGCGGCCGGAACGCCGGAACATCGACCGGCAATCCGGCGGAAGAAAGGGCGAACGCCGCAAGCGCTACACGCGCAACCACAACAACACCGTGTGCCGACCGCGCGAACCGTGCGTCGCGGAAGGTACGCAAGTTCAAGGAGTGCTACATGGCTGCACAGATCTGGTATGAGAACGACGGCGATCTTTCCGTGCTCGAAGGCAAGAAGGTCGCGATCATCGGCTACGGCTCGCAGGGCCACGCCCACGCGCTGAACCTGCGCGATTCGGGCGTCGACGTGGTCGTCGGCCTGCGTCCGACCTCCAAGTCCGTCGACTTCGCGAAGGAGCAGGGCCTCGAGGTCAAGTCCGTCCCGGAGGCCGCCGCCGAGGCCGACGTGATCATGATCCTCGCCCCCGACCAGTACCAGCGTACGATCTGGGCCAACGACATCGAGCCCAACATCAAGCCGGGCGCGGCCGTCGCGTTCGCCCACGGCTTCAACATCCACTACGGCTACATCAAGCCGAGCGAGGATCACCCGGTCTTCATGGTCGCGCCGAAGGGCCCGGGCCACATCGTGCGTCGTGAGTACGCCGCCGGCCGTGGCGTCCCGGTCGTCGTGGCCGTCGAGCAGGATCCGCGCGGTGACGGCTGGGCGCTGACCCTGGCCTACGCGAAGGCCCTCGGCGCCCTGCGCGCCGGCGCCATCAAGACCACGTTCAAGGAGGAGACCGAGACCGATCTCTTCGGCGAGCAGAACGTGCTCATGGGCGGCGTCAATAAGCTCGTCGAGATGGGCTTCGAGGTCCTCACCGACGCCGGCTACCAGCCGGAGATCGCCTACTTCGAGGTGTGCCACGAGCTCAAGATGCTTGTCGACCTGATGAACGAGGGTGGCCTCAACAAGGCGCGTTGGTCCTGCTCCGACACCGCCCAGTACGGCGACTACACCAACACCGTCATCAACGAGGACTGCCGCAAGCGCATGGAGTACCACCTCGGCCGCATCCAGGACGGCTCCTTCGCCAAGGAGTTCATCGACGATCAGGACGCCGGCGCCCCGCACTTCAAGGAGCTGCAGGAGAAGTACTCCAACGAGCGCATCGAGACCGTCGGCCCGAAGCTGCGCGCCATGTTCTCCTGGAACAAGGACGGCGTCAAGGACGCCGACGAGGCCAACTCCTTCACCGGCAAGATCGCCCGCGCCCAGGTGCAGTGAGTGTGTCGCTGAGACGTACAGCGAATCGTTCTCAATAGCGAATGTGTGAGGGTTGACGACTCGTCAATCGCACATAAGGAAATCCCCGAAACGGCGGAATGAAAGCCGTTTCGGGGATTTTCGTATGTGGTCAATCGCGTGCGATCCTGTGCGGTCGTCTCACACTTCCGCTATTGAGAACGATTCGCTGTAGTGCACTACTTCCGATTACTCACTTGATAGGCGATGAACAGGATCGCCAGCCAGATCACGCCGGCGATCACGGCCACGCGATAGCTGGCGGAGAAGCACATGAGCACCACGACGAGCGCGAGGAACGCGAGCACCACCCACGGGGTGACGCGCGCGAACGGCAGCTTGAAGTGGATCGCGTCGAGCGCCTCCTGACCCGAGAGCCCGGCCAGATCGGTGTCCTCGGGTGCGCCGCCGGCCGCGATCACACGGCGGAACTTCATCTCGGTGATCATGATCATCGTCCAGTTGATGATGCCCGCGATCGTGGCGATCGACATCAGGTAGTTGAATGCGAAATCGGGCCACACGAACACGACCACCACGGCGAACGCGGTGATCACGGCCGACGTGAGCACGCCCGCCACCGGCACGCCATGCGCGTTCAAGCGGCCCAGATAGGCGGGCGCGTTGCCCTGCTTGGCGAGCGAGTACAGCATGCGCGAGTTGGCGTACAGGCCGGAGTTGTACACGCTCATCACGGCGGTCAAGCACACGAAGTTCAAGATACCGGCGGCCGCGTGCACGCCCACCGAGTCGAAGATCTGCACGAACGGGCTGGTCTTGCCGTCGAGCGTGTTCCACGGCACCACGGCCATGATGACGCCGAGCGCGCCGATGTAGAACACGAGGATGCGCCAGATGATGTCGTTGGTGGCGCGCGGGATCGTGGTCTTCGGGTCCTCGGTCTCGCCGGCGGTGATGCCGATGAGCTCGGTGCCGCCGAAACTGAACATCACGACGACGAGCGCCATCAGGAGGCCCGTCCACGAACCGTCGGACGCGCGTCCCATCAGGCCGTTCGGCAGGAATCCGCCGCCCACGGTGAACCAGTTCGCGAAGCTTGCCTTCACGCCCGAGTCGGTCGGCAATGCGAAGACGATCACCGCGAGGCCGCCGACGATCATCGCGATCACGGCCACGATCTTGATGATCGCGAACCAGAACTCGAACTCGCCGAACTTGGAGACGCCCAGCAGGTTCGCCGCGCAGATCACCACGAGGAACACGGCCGCCGACACCCACGTCGGGATCGCCGGGAACCAGTAGTTGACGAACGAGCCGACCACCGCGAGCTCGACCATCGACACGAGGATGTAGTTGAACCAGTAGTTCCAGCCGGAGATGAAGCCGGCGCGCTTGGACCAGTAGCGTGTCGCGTAGTAGCTGAACGCGCCCGCCTTCGGGTCCTCGACGCTCATTTCGGACAGCGCGCGCACGATCATGAAGATCGCGAGGCCGCCGATCAGGTAGGCGAGCAGGATCGCAGGGCCGGCCAGCGCGATCGACTCGCTCGAGCCGTAGAACAGGCCCGTGCCGATCGCGCCGCCCAGCGCGATCAGCTGGATATGGCGGTTCTTCAGCGACTTGCGCAGCGTCGCCGGCACCGGCACGTCGTCGGTCTCGCGCGGCTTGTTGGGCTGTGGCGCGTTTGCAGCGCTCATGGATATTCTCTTTTCTCTCGTGTCATTGTGCGATACCGTCTGGGATTGGGCGGGTGCTGGTGCATCCGTGCGATGCGGCATCGTGGACAGCAGTATTGTACGGCTGTCATACTGTGTGACGCGTTCCACAGCCAGAGTCGTAGTCGTTTGCGGAAGTGTTTGTGTATGAGGCATCTGCGATGACGGATAAGTTGTGTGACAGTCCGTTTCGCCTCGTCACGCGCTTGTCCGGCGTTCGCAGGCGGTGTCGGAGCCAGGCTGTTCCGGTTCACCTGTCCGTTGCCCGGCCATATTGGCGGGAATGGACATCGTGAAAATGATGTGCGCCACGGATTCCGGGGTAGCGGCGAGATCGGTTGCGAGCCAGTGTTGGATGAGACCGATACTGCCGGAGACGGCGAACCGCATGCGCATCTGCGCCTCCTGCGGTGTGGCGGCGCCGGTCTGCATCCGCTCGACCATTGATTGTCTGCCGTAAATCAGTTCGAGCAGTTGCTGTTGGAATCCGACGTCCGCCTTCGGACTCATCAGCACTTGCAGATGATTGCGATTGTCGGCGATGTATCGGCACACGCGTTCGATGATGTGTTCGATGCCTGCCGGGTCCGGTTGCTTCATGAGCTGGTCGAGCGCGGCCGTGACCCATGCCATGGTGTCGTCCTCGATATCGTGCAGCAGCTCTTCGATGCTGGAGTAGTGGGCGTAGAACGTGGATCGGTTCACGTCCGCCCGTTCGCACAAGGCTTTGACGGTGATGTCACCGAGCGCCTGATCGCGGAGCAGCTCGATGAGTGCGTCCTGCATCGCGGCTCGGGTATAGCGCGTCCGCCGGCTTTCCGTCAGACCTTTGGCCTCTTTGGCTTCTTTGCCCATGATGTTGCCTTTCTGCTCGATAGTTCGATTCCGGAAAGTTGAGGAAAGTTGATTTCCATGGAATGGCGAGTGCGACTGACGTTGCCGTTCCTGCGTTTCCCGGCTCGTTGTCACGCGAGCGTCGGCTCATTTGGAGGAGCTCGGGAAAGTTGCGGCATGTGGCCGTGCGTCTGATCATGCCCATATGGGGATGTATTGCATGTAGCGAGGCGCTGTCTTCGGATCCAAAGGTTTGATGAGGGTTCTCTCCATAGTGCGTTTGATGAGTTTGGAAATCACTGGCTGTGATTGCTGTCCGAGACCGAATCGATGTCGAAGACTGCTGTTGGTCATATATGCTGATCCAGCGTCTTCATTGATATAGCGAAGGCAGGCGTGCATATAGCAAGCCCATTCCCTGTCGTCCATGGAGATGCTGCTGAACGGGCGCTCCGAGTAAAGCGTAACGCGTGTTCCTGTGTCATATCCTCGGATCCTCGGTGAAGGTAGCTCCATGAGTTCGCAGGACATGGCGATTTTGTCCCAGCCGGTACCGAGCTCTTCGCAGATTTTCATTCGGCGCATGAATGCGGCGGTGTCCTCATTGCGAGAGCGTGGCGGCGCGTCGATGATTCGCATTTGGTCGACCATGAGCGTGCCGGGATTGGTGATCTCCATGCGATGGTCGAAGATCTCGACCATCGGACCCGCTCCGGTCACGGTGAAATCCTGATGGATGAGGGCGTTGGCCACAGCTTCTCGAATGGCCAGTTCGGGGTAGTTCCCATGCTCCTCCCTCAATGACTTGCCGACTATCTCACGGGAGGGTGTCATGGCACTGATCAGTTTGATAAGTCCGTCGAAATTAACGGCGTAGCCGGTGGTGTATTCCTCTTCCTTGCTTGAGCCCATGCGGTTATCGCCGTCGTACCGGATGATCCTGACAGTCTTACGATTCAGCCGTGGGAAATCGGTGAGGTGTTTGGCGAAAAGAAGGGCGCCCATGTTGGAGATGGAATACCTTCCATCGTCCTGTCTGATGACGATCCCCTCCTCTTCAAAGTAGTCCACAATCGCTTGCATGGTTGAAGGATAGGGACGATTGAGATGGTCGAAACAGGATTGGGCGTCAAGTGATGACAGAACCTCTGTTGCGGTTAGATTATTTTTGGCGATGTCGTTCTCGAACCTGCTGGCGCGTAGGCGATCCCATAGAGCTGTTTGCTTCGATGGCACGTCCCGCAGTTTTTTCGTATAGCTGCCGACTCGGATGTACTCTGTCTTGTTGAATGACACGGGACGGTTCACGGCGCTGCTGATCTTGAGAACAAGCACATGTCGTTGCTCGTCGATTTGGGTGCGTAGAAAATCCAGTTCGGTATTGCCTGACAGTTGTGTGCGCACCCAGTTCTCAATCTCCTGCTGCTTGACGTGCATGGTGTGCCACTCGTTATCGGTGCCGAGTATCTCGTGGGTGGCGTCATCGACGCCCCAGATCAGGTAAGCGAATGGGTGTCCGGCGAGAGCGGCACCGTTTGCCAAGGCGCTTACATCTTCCCCGATCATTTCGGGGGTGTACTTGTTGTGCTTGAACTCCAGCCATTCGGTTTCGGCTGGTTGCTTGGCAAGTTCATTCACCAATAGCGTCAGATTTTCCATACATGCATTATCCTCCATCGGGAAAGTTAGGGAAAGTTACTGATATTGCTGCGGCCGATGGTGAAGACGTTGAAAATCCAATGTTTTATGGTCATTCGCTGAATGGTGTCGGGGATGGTATCGGGTGTGTGGGGCCTGAATTCGATGACTAGGGAAAGTTAGACGGACATGGGACGCATGTGGCGACAATCCTACGCAGCCCGACATTTATCGAATCGACTGTTGGTTGTGGAACCGACACGGTGTTGTTTTACTTGATGATAACATTCATCAACTTCGAAGGCCGGGCCGTGCGTATATGGGCGGACGGGTGTTTGCAGCGGGGGTGAGCGACATGGCGTACATCGAATTCGACAATGTGGTCAAGGAGTATCCGACGGGCGGCGGCAGGCCGATCCGGGCGCTCGACGGCGCGAGCTTCACCGCCGACCGGGGCGAGCTGACCGTGATCCTCGGCCAGTCGGGCGCGGGCAAGACCACGGCCCTGAACATCCTGGGCGGCATGGACACCGCGACCTCCGGGCGCGTGGTCGTCGGCGGTCGCGACATCACGGACTTGAGGAAGCGCGACCTCATCACCTACCGGCGCAACGACATCGGCTTCGTGTTCCAGTTCTACAACCTCGTACCCAACCTGACCGCGCTCGAGAACGTCGAACTGGCGAGTCAGATCTGTCCGGATCATTTCGATCCGGCCGAGACGCTGCGCAAGGTCGGGCTGGGGGAGCGCCTCGACAACTTCCCGGCGCAGCTGTCCGGCGGCGAACAGCAGCGCGTGTCGATCGCCCGCGCGATCGCGAAGAAGCCGAAGCTGCTGCTGTGCGACGAACCGACCGGCGCGCTCGACTACGAGACTGGCAAGGAGGTCCTGACCCTGCTGCAGGACATCTGCCGCGAGGAGGGGATGACCGTGATGATCATCACCCACAACTCCGCGCTCGCTCCGATGGCGCACAAGGTGATCCACTTCCGTTCCGGCCGCGTGACCGCCGCCGAGGTCAACGAGCATCCGACGCCCATCGCCGACATCGAGTGGTGAGGGAGGCGTGTGATGACCGGACGTGCGTTCGTCAAGGACATGCTGCGGTGCTGGCTTCGATCGTGGAAACGCTTCGCGTCGATCGCCCTGATCTCGCTGCTCGGCGTGGCCGTGCTGACCGGCATCTACGCGGGATGCCGCGACATGTTCCTCGGCGCCGACCGGTTCTACGACGCGCAGGGTCTGCGCGACATCCAGGTGGTCTCCACGCTCGGATTGACGTCCGACGACGTCGACGCCCTGCGTGCGGTCGACGGGGTCGAGACCGTACAGGGCGTGCGCAGCCAGTCCGTCAAGGTGCCGATCGACGGCGCCGAAAAAACCGTGACGATCAACGAGATCGCGGGCGGGGGCGCGGCCGGGGGCGCGGGCGCCGGTTCGGGCGATGCCGACACCGCGCTCGACCGCCCGTATCTCGAATCCGGACGCATGCCCACGAAGGCCGGCGAGGTCGCCGTCACCCGCAAGTTCCTCAAGGACAGCGGCTACAACATCGGCGACAAACTCACCGTCACCCCGGTCGGCACGGCCGCGGAATCCACGGGATCAACCGATGACTCGGCCGATTCCGCCGACGCATCGCCCTCGTTCCCTACCCAGCTCACCATCACCGGGCAGGTCCTCGACCTCGCGGACCTGAGCAACCCCGACGGCATCAGCAGCGAGGCGTTCCGCAACAACGCCGCCTCCGACTACGCGTTCTTCGCGCCCTCCGACGGCGTGACCGGCGACGTCTACACCTCGATCAGCATCGCCGTGGCCGGCGCCAAGGCCGAGGACACGTTCTCCGACCGCTACGATCGGACAGTCAGAGCCGTCGCCGACCGCATCACGACGCAAATTCAGTCGCAACGCCAGAAGGCCCGCCGCCAACAGCTCATCGACGAGGCCCAGCAAAAGATCGACGACGCCCGAGCCGAGGCGACCCGGAAATTCGCCGACGCGCAAGCGCAACTGGACCAGCAACGTGCGCAATTCAACCAGCAGGTTGATGCGATAGCGGCCCAAAGTGCGCGATCCGCGGGGTCGCTTGCGCAGGGAGGTCAAGTATCCAGCGACCAAGCGCGTCAGGCCATCATCGCCAAAAGCCCGGAATTGCAACGATCCCAGACACAGCTGGATCAGGGGCAAACCGACCTTGACCGCCAGAAAGCTGAGACCACCGCGCAACTGGACGAGGAAAGTGCGCAAGTGCCCGACAAGATCGCACAGGCGCGCTGGTATGTGAGCACGCGCTCCGCGATCGGCGGGTTCAGCCAGCTCAAATCCGACGTGAGCTCGATCGAGTCGATCGGCCGCGCGTTTCCGGTCGTGTTCCTGACCGTCGCCGTGCTCATGAGCCTCACCGCGATGACGCGCATGGTCGAGGAGGAACGCGGCCTGATCGGCACATACGTCGGCCTCGGCTATGGTCCGGCCGCGATCGCCGCCCGCTACGTGCTGTTCGCCGCGCTCGCCTGCCTGATCGGCGGCGGACTGGGCCTCGTCGCCGGGTTTGTCGGGATTCCCGCGTTCCTGCTCGTCGTGCTGAACGGCCTGTACACGGTTCCCGGCGTGCGCATCGAATACGACTGGGTGTACGGTTCGGCCGGCATCGCCCTGTTCGTCGTCGGCATCGTCGTCGCGACCGTCGTCGCGTGTGCGGGCGAGTTGCGGCAGACGCCTGCCGCGCTGATGCGCCCGAAAGCGCCGAAGGCGGGCACGCGCGTCCTGCTCGAGCGCGTACGCCCGGTGTGGCGTCGCATGGGATTCCTCAACAAGGTGACCGTGCGCAACATCATGCGGTTCAAATCGCGTCTGATCATGACGGTCGGCGGCGTGGCCGGCTGCACCGCGCTTATCGTGTGCGGATTTGCGATCAACGACAGCGTCGACGCGATCCCCGCGCGCCAGTATCAGGACATCTACCGCTACGACCTGATGGTCGTCACCGATCACGACGATCTCGCCGCCGTCGAACAGCGTCTGCGCGACGACGGCAAACTCGACGGCGAGGCGACGCCCGCCCGCATCGACAACGGCGAGATGACGAACGCCGACGACGAATCGACCACAGTCCAGCTCGTCGCCGTGCCGTCCGCCGCCGATCTGCGCGCGATCGCCGATTTGCGCGTCGTATCCGACGGCACGATGAACGCCTACCGCACCGGTGACGAGGTCAGGCTGTCCGATGCCGGCGATTCTGGTGCCTCGTCCGACTCCGCCCCGACCTTCACCGGTTCCGGCGTGATCGTCTCACGGTCCGCCGCCGCGTCGCTCGGCGTCAAGGCCGGCGACGAGATCACCCTGCGCAACGGCGATTCCGAACGCGCCAAGGCCCGCGTCCACGCCGTCAGCGAATCCGTGATCGGCTCCGATCTCTACCTGACCACGTCCTACTACCGGCAGCTGTTCGGCGCGGATGACGATGACAACGACGACGCCGATGCAGGCACGGTCTCCGACGGCGTCGAACTGAACGCGCTCTACGCCAATCTGCAAGGTATTGACGACGAACAGATCGACTACGCCGCCAAGCTCGACCGCGACGCGAAGGTGCTGAGCGCCGTCAGCAACGCCAAGCTCGAACGCAGTTTCGAGTTCAAGCTCATGGCCGCGGTCGTCGCCCTGATCGTCGGGCTCGCGGGCGGACTCGCGCTGGTCGTGCTGTTCACACTCGCCAATACCAACGTGTCCGAACGCGTGCGCGAGATGGCGACGCTCAAGGTCCTGGGCTTCTACGACCGCGAGGTGCACACGTACGTGAACAAGGAGATGCTGATCCTGACGCTCGCCGGCATCGCGGTCGGACTGCCGCTCGGACGATGGGTCGGAGGCCTCCTCACCGCCGCCCTTAACATGCCCGGCATGTACTTCGAGGTCCATGTGCGTCCCGTCAGCTATCTGATCGCCGCCGCAGTGACCCTCGCCTTCGCCCTCCTGGTCCAGCTCTTCACCAACCCGGTCCTGGACCGCATCGACCCCGCGGTCTCACTGAAAAGCATCGAATAGCGTAGTGAGTAGTGCCGGGGGGTGCCGGGGCCGGAGGACAGGCCGGTTTGTCGTGCCGGACACGCTCAAGGCCGCTCGGCCAAGCCTACGGTCCGGCACGACAAACCGCCCTGCCCTCCTCGTCGGCGCAAACGTTACGTAAGAAGCGGAATCACGCGGAATTGCATGGAAATATACGCTGAAACGTAACGGAACGCTGAAACGGAGCGTGGGGGCGGCGGTCCGCTGTTGCGGACCGTAAAGACTTGGCCAGAGCGGCCCGGAGCGTGTCGGTAATAGCGGACCGCCGCCCCCACGCGGTCCACGCTGGGAACATCCTTTCCGCCAAAAACGAAAGTTCAATTTTGGGCCACAAGACGGAGCATGGCAAATTGAACTCATCTGTGCAAAGTTCACAGAGACGTTACATGATAATTGAACCGAATGAACTTTTCCGTCCCGCCCGGTGCTACAGTTTGAACCTGCATTTGAACACGCGAATCGAAGCGAAGTGAGGAGTGAGGGCAGCGGTATGAGCGATGCGAACACGAGGTCAGTCGAAGCGGCCACCGCGACCCTGAAGTCCGTCGAGAGTCTCGACGAGAACAACGAGATGGACCGCGGCCTCAACAACCGCCACGTCCAGTTCATCGCGATCGGCGGCACGATCGGCACCGGCCTGTTCCTCGGCTCCGGCAAGTCGATCGCCCTGACCGGTCCGAGCATCGTGTTCGTGTACATCGGCGTGGGCCTTGTCATGTTCATGCTGATGCGCGCGATCGGCGAGATGATGTACCGCGATCCGAGCCAGCACACGTTCATCAACTTCATCACGCGCTACCTCGGCAACGGCTGGGGCAAGTTCGCCGGATGGTCGTACTGGATCGTGCTCGTGCTCATCGGCATGACCGAGATCACGGCCGTCTCCACGTATTTCATCACGTTCTTCAACACGTTCGACATCGACCTGAGCGCGTGGAAATGGTTGATCGAACTGGCGTTCCTCGTGGTGCTGGCCACGATCAACCTGATCGCCGTGAAGGCGTTCGGCGAGGCCGAGTTCTGGTTCTCGATGATCAAGATCACGCTGATCTGCGCGATGATCGTGACCGCCGTGGTCATGGTCGTGATCGGCTACCACTACGGTTCCGTGCAGATCGCCGGCCAGAGCGCGCCGTCGCCCGCCGGCCACGCGGGCCTCGACAACCTGTTCTCGAACTTCTCGATCGCGCCGAACGGCTGGCTCGCGTTCCTGATGAGCTTCCAGATGGTGTTCTTCGCGTATGAGGCGATCGAGTTCGTCGGCGTGACCGTGTCCGAGACGCAGAACCCGCGCAAGGTGCTGCCGAAGGCGATCAACGAGATCATCATGCGCATCCTGATCTTCTACGTGGGTGCGCTGGTGGCGATCATGTGCATCGTGCCGTGGACCACGTTCAAGCCGAACAAGGACGGCTCGTTCGCGTCGCCGTTCATCATGGTGTTCCAGTACGCGGGATTGAACTGGGCGTCGGCGCTGGTGTTCTTCGTGGTGATCACGGCCGCGTCGTCGTCGTTGAACTCGCTGCTGTACTCGGCCGGCCGTCACCTCTACCAGCTGGCGATCGAGTCGGAGTCGCCGGTGTTCCAGAAGATCGGCGTCGTCTCGAAGCGCCGCGTGCCGGCCCGCGCGATCCTCGTGTCGGCCGCGCTGGTGCTGTTGTCGCCGGTGATCAACGCGTTCCCGCAGGTGTCGAGCGCGTTCGTGCTGTTCTCGTCCGCCTCGTCCGCGGTGATCATCTTCATCTACATCCTGACGATGGTCGCGCACCAGCGGTACCGCCGTTCCGCCGATTTCATCCCCGACGGCTTCGTGATGCCGGCGTACAAGGTGACGAACACGATCGCGATCATCTTCTTCGTGTTCATCTACGTGACGCTGTTCCTTGCGTCCGACACGATCGGCTCCGCGGTCGCCGGTCTGGTGTGGCTGGCCGTGTTCGGCGGCTACTGCCTGCTGCACGACCGCTTCCAGAACCGCGACCTCAAGGCCGCGTTGGGTCGCTGATCCGCGCACACGTCCGCGTATACGATGTGCGAGGCACATTCAGCCTTGCGATGTATGAAGGAATTGTGAATGTGCTGTTGCGGCGGCGTTCGTGCCGGGTGTGTCGTGGTCGCGTTGCGCGTGTAGAGGCATGTGAACGGGCGGGCCGTTAGCTGCCGCGTGTGATTTCGGGTGATTCCGGCTCGATCCGCACGGTGATCGCGACGTGGCCGTCGTGTGACTGTGCCTCGACTCAGCCGTGATGTCCACCGTGATTGTGGCGGAATGACGCGAGTTTCCGGCCGTTCGGTTATCAGGCGCCAGCTGATCGAGCATCACCCTGATCGCTCTTCCGGTCGTCTGCCGTTCCTCGCTTGAGTCGTCATTTCGTCGTCACTCGGCGGGTTTCCGATCTTCTTCGATTCGACGGATTCGACGGATTCCGCCGCGAATCGCCCTTGTCGCGCTGTCGTCTTGACGTGGGACCGTTCGATCAGCGGCCCACGCACGAGTCGATGTCGATTCGCGAGCGGGGCCGCTTCGCTTGAACGCCGGTACGGGTTCGGGGGAAACGGTAATTTCCAAGGGAAGGACGTGCGATGAGGCACGAATGGCGTAATCGGCGGCCGGGTGGTCGTCGCGACGGGAATCGCGGTGATGGATCGGGTGATTCGACGCGGCCGACATGGACGAAACGGGCTTTACGCCGACGAAGGATGTGGGCGTGCATGACGGTCGGCGCGATGCTGCTGGGAGTGGCGGCGCCGGCATCGGCGTTCGCCTCCGCGACGGCCGCATCGGGACTGGTGTCGGCTGCGGCTGCGGCTGCGAACGGGAGCGGGGCCGCGGGGGCGGATGCGACGTTGACGACGATCGTCTCCGAGGCGCCGTCGACCACCACGCTGCCGGACGGGATCACTTGGGGCGACGTGCGCGAGTACATCGACGGGCATTTCACCGGCTCGAAGGTGTTCGCCGACGCCGTCTATCAGGCGATCCGCGATTCCGGTCAGGACTTCACGGACCCGAGACTGGTGGCCGACGGCAAGCTCGTCGAGTCCGCGGCGGACGTGATCTCGGTGTTCGGCATCCACAGCCCCGAACACACGACGATCACGATCAGCAAGCCGCTGGAGGACGGCGCGGTGCTGACCGGCGTCACGCTGCTCAACCAGGTGGGGCACCTGAGGATCGAGGACGTCGGCAATCACAAGGGGTTTGCGTTCATCGAGGACGCGTTCGACCCGACGATCGACGGGGTCTCGTCGGACCGGCATCCGGGCGGTCCCGCGATCGACATCGGGCCGATCGACCTGACCGTGCTGCCGAAGAACCCGTACACGTACAACCTGACCAAGGCTCGCAGCGGGCAGCATACGTTCAACACGCATGCCTACAGCGATCTGACGGTCGACGTGGTGCGCAAGCCCGGCGGCGAGGACATGACGGTCGAGATCGACACGACGCTCACCGGCCGCGGCATGTCGGTCGACCTCGGCAGTGTCGTCGGGGATGATGGTGGCGAGGCCGAGGTCGATGGCTCGAAGGAAGCCGCGAAAGTGATTCGCCCGACCGGAATCACGACGACGTTCAACGAGCGGTTTGGAACCCAGGAACAGCCCACCGACCGGGTCTCAGCCAAGGGCAACGTCATCACGATGTCGATTCCGAGTTGCGGGGTGGACGGGGATTATCAGGATCTGGTGAAGTTCAACCTGCTCTATAAACAATTTGGTGGTGTGGTTCCACAAGAACAATCCATCGACCACGCCTACCGCACCAATATCTCCTACCTCAACACCGTGCAGGTTACCGGCCAGCCGCTCGTCCTCGGCGACATCAAGGCGCGCAAGGTCGACGCGGCGAGTGGCGAGCCGTTGCCGTTCGCGCATTTCGCCCTCTACACGGACAAGGCCGGCAAGCACGTCGCGCAGCAGGCGGTCGTGAGCCTCGGCGGTGAGGTCCAGCGCGACGAATCCGGCGAGATCATGATGCAGGACGTCGAGGTGGAGAGCACCGGCGATGACGGCATCATCCACTTCGAATACCTCAAACCGGGCGACTACTACCTGAAGGAGCTCGCCCCTCCCACCGGCTACGGCTTGGTCGAACCGATCAAGGTCACGGTCAAGGGCGCCGAAACCGAGTCTGGGGAGTCGCCCGCCGGCCTCGTGATCGGCGGCGGTCAGGGCAGCGAGATCGAAACGCTCAAGGAGCGCAACACCGCGCGTGCCGACGACTTCAAAAGCGCGTCGAACTGGCTCGGCGCGATCGACAACATCACGATGACGTCCGACTACGCCACCGCGCGCGTGGACGACGGCGTCTACATCATGAACGCTGGCAAGCCGATCACGCTCGCCGAGCCCGATCTCGGTCAGTCGGGACTCACACCGCTGGGCGCGGGCGGGTACACGGTCGCGTTCGGCGCGGGCAAGTCGGCCGGTGGCAAGTCGGCCGAATCCCCGGAATCGCAACGTTTCGAGACGCTCGCCGAGGCGCAGGACGCGATCAACGCGATGATTAAGGGGCGTCAGCTCACCTGCGCGAACGTGGCGATCACGGTCGACGCCGGCGGCAACGTCTACCATCGCGCGGCCACGGACGCCGACATTATGACGGTCGCGGACAAGCCGCTGCCGGTGCACCTGCGCGCCGCCGCGGGCAAGATCCTCACAGGCGGGGAGAAGCTGGAGAGCGACCGGTTCCGGTTCACGATCGACGGCGCCGACGGCCGCGGGGCCGTGCACGAAACGGTCGGGGTCAAGGCGCCCGCGGACGATTGGTCGTTCATCGGCTATGACGGCATCGCCGACTTCAGCCCGCTGACCTTCAGCGAGCCCGGCGAATACGAGTTCACGATCACCGAGGAGATCGACAGGTCCGACACCTCCGTCGCCTACAACCCCGAAGGCGTCTCCTACAAGATCTGGATCGACGTCAAGGAGGACTGGCTCGGCCGCTTCACGATAGACGGCGAGGAAGCGAACCCGTCGGACGATGGGGAATCGGGCGATGGGACGGCGGATGACGACTTGACGGGTGACGAATCGTCCGGCGGAGATCGATCGCCGGGTGACGGGTCTGTGGACGGGCAGTCATCTGGCGGGCAAGAATCATCTGACGCCACCGCTCCGGATGCAGACGACTCCGCCCCGGACTCCTATACCCACTGGCATCGGGGACTGGTGGCGATGATGTACTCCGCGAAGGTGACGACCGGCAAGGACGGCAAACCGGTGGTCGGCGAGCGCGAGTTCCTCGGCAAGGTCACCGGCCAGGACACGAACGTGGAGATCAAGGACGAGGAGGGCAGGACCACCGGGTTCACGCCGAATCCGCGACTGATCGGCAGCGCCGCGGACTTCACCTTCACCAACGTCGTGAAGGACACCGCCCTGCCCCGCACCGGTTCGTCCGGTCTGCTGGCCGTCTCGGCGGCCGGTCTCCTCCTGCTGCTCGCCGGCGCGCTGGTCGTCACCCGCGAATCCCGTCGCCACTGATCGGCTATTCGGCTCCCCTTGTCAGACGAGCTGGCCCGCGAAGCGGGACTGAGGGGTAGTCAAATTCATTAATGAATTTGCGGTGCGAAACACCAAACACACATACGAAAGGAACAATGATGTTCAACCATTCACACACATCGCATGCGTCGCATACGACGTCACGTCCGTCGCATGCACCCACGCGCGTGATGCGCGCCGCGGCGGTGACGGCGATGACCCTCGGTCTCGTCGCGGGTCTGATGATGCCGTCGCTGGCGCTGGCGGCGGCCGACGACGCGATCTCCGGCACGCCGCTCGCCAAGGACTCGACCGCCGAACTGGTCGTGCGCGGCGTCGAGGCCGATTCCGCCAGCGTCGCGTACCGGGTCATCGAGATGACCCTCGACGCGGACGGCACGTCGCCCGGCGCGCCGCCGTACGTCTGGGCCGAGCCGGTGCGCGAGTTCGTGCGCGCGTACGACGCCGAGCACAACGTCGATTTCATCGTCGATGATTCGGGCGATGCGGGGGTTTCGGACGATGCCGCGCTCGCCGGCGCGGTCGGCGACGCCTACGCCGGACTGCCATCCGATGACGACGGTGATCCCGCCAATGCCACGGCCGGTCAGATCGCCGACTTCGCGGACAAGCTTGCCGATTTTGTCGGCGGATCGGCCGGAAGCGGAGGCGGTGGCGGTACGGGCGGTGCATCGCTCGAATCGTACGTCGGCGTGACCGCCGGAGGTGACACGTCCGGCGATGGCTCCAGCGGCGAGGGTGGCGACAACGCCGCAACCGCTTCCGCCACGTTCGCGGCCCTCCCGCTCGGCGGGTATCTCGTGCTGACGACCGGCGGCCGGTACATCTACCGCCCGGTGATCGCGAACCTTGCGCCGCGGTATCGCGCGTCCGACCGGCAGTGGGTCGTCGCCGACCGGTTCGAGGCGCACACGAAACGCGACGTGCCGTCCGTCGACAAGTCGATCAACGAGGATCGCGACGACGGTCACGTGACCGGCAAAGGCATGAACGGCGCCGGATCCGACGCCGTCGCGGTCGGCGACAGCGTGACCTTCGACCTGCGCGCCGACGTGCCGGTCTTCCCGAACAACGCGACCCACCGCGACTTCACCATCGCCGACACACTCTCGCCGGGGCTCACGCTCGAGGCGGACACGCTCGAGGTGTTCGGCGTCGGCGGTTCCGGTGGGGCCGGCGGGGGCGGCGGAGACGCCGAGACCCGGCTCGCCGCCGACCGGTACACGCTCACCTTGGGCGGCGGGCAGCCTGCGAAACCCGACGATGCGTCGTCCTTCTCCTTCCGACTCGATTTCGGCGGCACGCACTACGACGGCATCCGCGGCTACCGCGCGATCCACATCCGCTACCGTGCGACCGTGAACAGCGGCGTCGCGATCGGCCCGGACGGCAATCCGAACACCGTGACGCTGGAGTACTCCAACAACCCGTACCACGATGCGTCGCACAGGACCGAGCACGACCGCGTGATCGCCTACTCGTACGGCCTCGAGATCCTCAAAACCGGCGGTGACGGCAAGCCGCTCGCCGGAGCGGTCTTCGCCCTCGGCGGCGACGTGGACGCGGTCGTCGGCGATTCCAGTCAGGCCGATGCCGCGGCCGTTGCTGCGGTGGGGCCGCGTGGCGGAGACGAATCGATTACCGACGAGTCTGGTTCCGGAACGACTGGAACGGCCGGAGCGAACGCCGCGGCCGATGAGCCGGTGAACGGTTCGTATGAGGGCGTCGTGCCGGTCGGCGACGGAACAGCCGGTGGTGAGGTGGCCGGAGATGCCGGTGTGGCCGGAACCGGCCGCTACCGTCTTCCGTACCGCGACGCGACGGGCACAATCGTGGCGGAGGACAGAGCGCGACTGACCCGTGACCTCGCCGTATCGGCCGACGGCGAGCTATGGATCGACGGCCTGCGCCCCGGAACCTATACGCTGACCGAAACGAAGGCGCCTGACGGCTACTCGCCGCTCGGCAAGCCGATCAGCTTCACAATCACCGACGTCGCCGTCGGCGGTCCGGGCGATGGCCCGGCGAGTGGCGGTGACGTCGGTGGCGGCGGTTCAGACGGCGGCGGTGAGCAGCCGGGCGGCGGCACCGGCGGCAAAACGGGCGTCGAACTCACCGGCAACGTCGTCGGCCAGAAGACAGTCGGCTACGCCTACGGCCAGATCAAGAACCACCGCAGCTGGCTACCGCAGACCGGCAGCACCGGCGTGATCGTCCTCAGCGCAGCCGGTGCCCTCATGGTCCTCGGCGGTCTCGTCCTGGCCTTCCGCCGTCGGCGCAGTTAGTGTCTCGCGTCAGCAATTCGTTGATCTCTCCTCGGTTCCCTGTCAGGACGTTGCCGTGAAGCAGGTCTGAGGGGTAGTCGATTCATCAATGAATTGGCGTCGCAGAATACCAGTGTTCGAGCTTGCTCGGGCGATGCGAGTTGCCTGGAGATTCCGTCAGACGGCTGGAGACAGTCTCTCTTCGTTTGGCCGATAACGTGCAGTATCGGCCAAACGGGAGGGGATGACCGGCTCGCCGGGATGGACCGCCCGCCGGCCGGGACAGGATGAACTTCCCGCAAGGAGGTGAACGGCATGGGACGCGGACGACATGCACGGCTTGCATCAGGGGCGGCTCCGAGGCCAGGTGCGGGCGCCGCTTCAGGAGGTCGCGTACGTCGCGCATGTACTTCGGCTCTCGCTGCGATCCTCGTCGTCGCGGGGCTCGGGCTGTGCGCGTACCCGGCGATCGCCGAACGAATCGCCTCGCGCGGTCACGCGGAGGTGATCGCCGGATACGAACGCACCGTCGATTCGATCGACGATACCGAGCGCGAGACCATGCTCGCCGAAGCGCGCCGCCACAACGCTGCACTCGCCGGCCTGCCGTATTCCGGTGATCCCGGCTCCGGGGCGTCCGTCACCGGTCCCGATATGTCCTCCGGCCTCCCCAAGGCTCCGAATCCGCATGCGCCCGCCGGTTCCGATAATTCCTCCGGTTCCTCCGGCACGAGTCCGCCCCTCACCCCTTACGCCGACCTGCTCAACCCGAACGGCGACGGGGTGATGGGCGTCCTCGCCATCCCGCAGATCGATCTCCGACTGCCGATTCGCCACGGTGTCGGAGACGACGCGCTCGCCAAAGGCGTCGGTCACATGCCCGACAGTGCGCTGCCGATCGGCGGTGACGGCAATCACAGCGTGCTGGCGGGGCATCGCGGACTGCCATCGGCCGAACTGTTCACGCGACTCGACGAACTCGCGCGCGGCGACGTGTTCACCGTCACCGTGCTCGGCGACACTCACGCCTACCGCGTGACCGACATCCGCGTGGTCGCGCCGGACGAGTTGGGTGTTGCGAGGGAGCCGGATTCAGTGAGTTTTACGGATACGGCGGATAAGTCGGGCATGGAGAACCCGGCGGAAGGGACTGGCCCGATGAAAGGGTCGGATTCGGCGGGCCGGGCGGATGGAGGGAATGCGGCGGAGTGGGCCGGCGTGGCGGAAGAAACGGTCCCTATGAACGTGGACGTCCCAACTGGGGGAACTGCCGTGTCGGTAACCGACCGTCGCGACATCCTCGCGGCGCAGCCCGGACGCGACCTCGTCACGCTCGTCACCTGCACGCCGTACGGCGTCAACACGCATCGCCTGCTCGTCACCGGCGAGCGCGCACCCGATCTCGAACGCACCGGCGATCCGGCGACCGTGTCGCGTTCGCTTGCGACCATCCGCATCCCCACCTCGCCGGACGCGTGGTTCCGTTCCGGCTGGGCGGCCGCGCTCGCCGCCGTGTTCGTGGTCGTTGCGCTTGCGGCGGCAGCGATGTGTCGTGCATTCCGTGTGTCCCGCGCATTCCGTTCGTCTCGCTCCGGCAGTCATCGCGCGGTGACATACCCATGAAGTGGTGTACCGCCCATCGCACGGTGACGGGAAATGGCGGAATTCCGCCAATCTGTAAAAACGGCTCACCGCTTCATGGGCAAAACACTGCGCGATGGGTGCGTCGACCGCGCGACGGGGCACGGGGGATACAGCACACGCGGCAACAAAAAAGCGGCCTCACGGTCGCCTTCATGCCTGATTGACCCTGACTGCGCAATGGTGTTCGGCCGCGCGATGTTTCAATCGCGTCCGGTCGCTTAGTCGGTCACATAGTCAGTAATGGTCACTCGGTGATTCAGTGTTCAGTTGTGTCTGCGATTGCGTCAACCCATGTCCTCGCCGTCGTGCGGCTGCAAAGCATATGTCGTGCCGGTCGTGTCGTCAGTCTTCCGCGATGTTCCGCTCTTGTGTGGTCGTCATCCTCTTCGACATGTATCGTTATCGTCCCTGAATCACCCACGTGCTTCGGGCGACTCACCTGTGATCGTTGATTCCGCTCTGTGATCCGCGGCGCCCATGTACATAGCGCATACGCCGACGCGACAGGCAGCGACGCGTGCGTATGCGTTCACGCGCGCAGCTGGTCAGGCGCGGGCCGGACGTGTGGCGGGCGTCGCGTACTGCAGCGCGCCGTGGACGAGCGCGGCCGTGAAGTGCATGCCGCACATGCCGGCCTCTTCCGCCTGATGAGTGCATCCTGCTATGCAGCAAACGTTCCGTTCCATCTTTCTTCCCCCCTTCATTGGGACCCCTTGCAGGGCTTCTGTGCCTTACAAGGCCCCACTATAGCTTCGGGGTGCCCCCTATGCCAATATATGGACAGCTTCTCATATCTTTTGTGGCGTAGATCACAGGAAACGCCGTATGTCGAACCGGTTTGACTGTATTTCCTACGCGCTACCGCGTGTCTTGAGCGTTTCTTGTGCCGGCGTCGCATATCGTGGGCTGCCGCGTCGCGGGCGTGCGGTCTCGTCGTGGATTGTACGGTCGCGTGCCCGGGGTGGGGATGTTGTGTGACGTCGTGGGGTACGGTGGCGTACCGTGTGGTTGTGCGTCATGCGGGTCGCGCGTCGAGTCATCGTTGTGCCTGTGGCGAGGCGGTTTCGAGGTGGGGGACGTGCGATGATGGAGCCATGGGTAACGAGGATCGGATGGTGTGCGCGTCGGGCGCGGAGCGTGACACGGCTGCGGAAGACGTGTCGCGAGTCATGGGCGCGGCCCGTCCGGGCATGACGGATGGGGTGGATGTGGCGGCGCATGTGGCGGATGCGGTGGATATGACGGGCGCGGCGGATGTGACGGATGCAGCAGGTGCGGAGAGGCCGGCCGTCGGCGCGGAGGGCATCGCGCCTTCGACGCGCTTCGCCAATGTCGTCGATTTCGCCGGGCATCGCATCCCGCGACTCGGCATGGGCACGATGGCGCTGTCGATCGAGGGGCGGCCGGATCGTGACACCGCGATCAAGACGATCCATGCGGCGCTCGACGCCGGCGTGCGATACCTCGACACCGCGTGGTCGTACTACCTGCCGAGCGCGCCCGGCGAGGACGGCACCGGCGTCGCGGCCGATTTCGGATACGGCGAGATGATGGTGCGCGACGCGATCGCGAGCTGGGACGGCCCGCGCGACGAGGTGCTCGTCGCCACGAAGACCGGGTATCGCAGGACGATCGATGTTTCCGGCGACTCCAGTGACTCCAGTGACTCCCGCCAGCGGTTGCAGGCGGCCGGCAGCCGGTACGGGTGGATGGCCGACTCCCGCCCCGAGACGATGATCCGCGATGCGAAGGAGTCCGCGCGCCGGCTCGGCGTCGACGCGCTCGACCTGCTGTACTCGCACGGCCCCGACCCGGCCGTGCCGTACGAGGACCAGGTCGGCGCGCTGAAGACCCTGCTCGACGAGGGCGTGATCCGCTACGCCGGCATCTCGCGTGTCGACAACGCGCAGATCGACGTCGCCCGCGCGATCCTCGGGACCGGACTGATCGCCGTGCAGAACCAGTTCTCGCCATCCCACCCCGATCCGGAGTCGACGATGGCGCACTGCGCCGAACTCGGCCTCGACTTCGTCTGCTGGTCGCCGCTCGGCGGGTTCCTCGACCCGTTCGACATGCACGCCTACGACCCGTTCCGTGCGGTCGCGGCGGCGCGTGGCGTCTCGTATCAGCGCGTCGTGCTCGCGTGGGAGCTGACGCGCTACGGCCGGCTGTTCACGATCCCGAGCGCGCGCAATCCGCATGAGATCCGTGATTCGTTCGCCGCGATCGACCTGCGTCTGACCGACGAGGAGCTGGCGATCCTGGGGTAGACGGCCCGTCGCCTTGTATCGCCCTCGCGCCTCTTGACCTCGCCCCCCC
>NZ_PEBH01000005.1:176901-202476 GCF_008698235.1 Bifidobacterium rousetti | reverse complement strand
TTATCTCTACTGATGAACAAACGTTGGAATTCCGCCAAAATCGCCTCATTCCGCTGATACGTGGGGGGTTCAACTCCTCCACTCGCACCAGCAGTCAAGGGCTGGAACCACAAGGTTCCAGCCCTTTTGCTTTCCCGAAAAAACTGGGTTGCGACATAAAGAAAGTAGATGGCGCCTGCCGCGGGAATCATCGCCCCGGACGCCTGCTCGATCAGGGTTCGCTCGATAGCCTGCCGGACCAACGGAGCGGCGTCCCAGTCACGCAACTGGTCGTCTAAAGCGCCACGGTCTATTACGTCGTCTCTGAGCGAAAAACGACGAAGCAGATGTTCCTCGGACTGATCAAAAGCCCGCAGAACCATGAACTCACTCCGAGTATTACATTAGTTGTCATATAATTACATTAGTTCACCTTAAAAATTACATTAGTCGGGAGGCGGCAGATGATCTATGGCACCGCTGAAATGATCGACAAGGTACGCCGCCTGCTGGCGGACGTCGAAACCGAGGTCGTGGAATACAAGTCGGCGAAGAACAACTTCGATTCCGATGATCTGGGTAAGTATTTCTCCGCGTTGAGCAACGAGGCCAATCTGCGGCATGCGGACGCGGGGTGGCTACTCTTCGGCGTGCGTAACAACCGAACCATTTGCGGCACCGGGTACCGCAAGAAACGCCATGTTCCCAGCATCGGGCTGCGGAACCTCAAACGAGAGATCACGCTCAACACCAATAACGGCATGACGTTTGAAGAGATTTACGAACTTGAGATGGACGGACATCGCGTCATTGCGTTCCAGATTCCGCCCGCAACGTTCGCCACGCCGACCACATGGCACGGCATCCCCTGGTCAAGGGAAAACGAGTCGCTGGTGCAAATGCCGCAGTTCAAGCTCGAAGCCATCTATGGCCAGTCGCGCCCCGACTGGTCACGCCAGATCGCCTACGACGCCACCACCGATGACCTCGACGAGGATGCGATACGGTTCGCATGCGACGAATATGTCAAGAAATACGCGCCCACACAGAAGGCGGCCGAGAACCTGTCCGACGAGGAGATCTTGTCGAAGATCGGCCTGCTGATACATAATCACGTCACCAATGCGGCGCTCGTGCTGCTTGGCAAGCCCGAGTCCGCCGTCTTCCTCGGCGGTGTTGGGCCACGCATCACATGGACGTTGTACTCCTCGGGCGGGGATGTCTCCTCATATGAGCACTTCGAGCCGCCATTCCTGTTGCAAGTGGACAAGGTCTTGGCCAAGATACGCAACGAGAAGTACCGATTCTTCACCGATCCCAGCACGCTGTTCCCGGAAGTGGCGCAACGTTACAGCCCCGAGATCATCCGAGAGCTGCTGCACAACGCAATTGCCCATCAGGATTATCGGCTTTCCGGGAAAATCAATGTTCTCGAATACGAGGATCATCTGGTCTTCCTCAATGAGGGTTCTTTCATCCCCGGCAGCCTCGACGCGGCACTAGCCCCCGGCTACAAGCCCCCTTACTACCGAAACGCTCTGCTGGCAAAGGCCATGAGCAAGGTCGGCATGATCGATCAAAACGCAATCGGCATCCGCAGCGTCTTCGACATCCAACGCGAGCGCCGCCTGCCGCTGCCCACTTATGATCTTTCGCAGCCCTCGCGTATATCGGTCACGATATTCGGCACCATCATCGACGAAAAGTACTCGCAGCTTTTGGCGACGTACCCTGATCTGGATCTGCAAAGCGTGGTGCTGCTCGACATGGTGCAGAAAGAACAGCCCATCACCAAGGACCAAGCTAAAGATCTGCGTTCACGGGGTCTGGTGGAAGGGCGCTATCCAAGACTCACAATCTCGTCATCCGTGGCGAAGGCCCTCGGCAAGCAGAAGGAGTACGTCCGCAGCAAAGGGCTGGATAACCAAATCTGCAAGGCGCTCATCCTTCAATTGCTCAGCTCACGACCATCCACGAGAATCGAGATCCTCGCGGCAATCGGGCACGCCTTGCCGGAAGGACTGTCCGAGCAGCAGCAGGCCAACCGAGTCAGCTACCTGCTGCAGACGCTGCGTAAACAGGGGAAAATCCACTCTGATGGAGCAACCTCGTCGGCCAAATGGCACATACGCCAGGACACCTGAATCGCAGTCAACTAATGCAATTCCACCAGAATTACATTAGTTGACAACTTTTTACATTAGTTTGAAGCGAAAATTACATTAGTTACTACTCGCACCAGCAAATAGGGGCTGGAACCGCAAGGTTCCAGCCCCTATTTGCTTTGCTCGCATCCGATCTACAGGGCCCACAACCCTACAAAACCCTACAACCGGGCCATGCCCCGAACCGCCGACTCACCCTTGGCGGGCGATGTTGACGGCGGTGCCGGAGGCGGTGACCATCAGCATCGATCCGTCGGCGCCGAGTACCTCGTAGTCGACGTCGACTCCGACGACGGCCTGCGCGCCAAGCGCCTCCGCGCGTTGCTGCATTTCGGCGATCGCCTCGTTGCGCGCGTTCGTCAGCTCCTCCTCATAGCCCTGGCTGCGCCCGCCGAACATGTTGCGGAAACTCGCGCCGATGTCCTTGAACATGTTCACGCCGGCGACGACCTCGCCGAACACGATGCCCCGATAGTTGGTGATGACGTATCCGTCGATCGACTGCGTAGTGGTGACGAGAATCATGATTGGCCTCCCTGCCATTGACTTGCTACATGCTTCGGTTCCAGTCTAGTCCGGCTCCTTCCTGATTGCTCAGGGGAGCCGGACAGCAGGCAGGGGCCTTGGCGACAGCCCGATCAGGCGGCAGCAGAGCCGTCGGTCCCGTCGACGGCGGGGATCCAGTCGGCGTAGCCCTCCTCGGCCATGCGCGAGCGCGGCACGAAGCGCAGGGATGCGCTGTTCATGCAGTAGCGCAGGCCGCCGCGGTCGGCCGGGCCGTCCTCGAAGACGTGGCCCAAGTGGATTTGCGTGTCGGCGGTGCGGATCTCGATGCGCGGGCGTCCGGGCACGCGGTCGTCCTCGTGCTCGGTGACGAGATCGGCGCGCAGCGGGCGGGAGAACGCGGGCCAGCCGCAACCGGAGTCGAACTTGTCGCGCGAGGAGAACAGCGGTTCGCCGCTGACGATGTCCACGTAGATGCCCGGCTCGAACGTGTGGTCGTACTCGTTGACGAACGGGCGTTCGGTGGCGGCGTTCTGCGTGACGGCGAACTGTTCGAGCGTCAGGTCCCAGATCCTCTCGACGTACTTCTGGCGGCGCTTCACGTTCGCGATCGCGGCGAGCGGGATGTGGCAGTAGCCGCCGGGGTTGTTGATGAGATAGTCCTGATGGTCCGCCTCGGCCGGGTAGAAGTTGCGCAGCTCTTCGATGAGCACGGCCGGACGCTGCGGCCGGCGGTCGATCAACTGCTCGATCGCGGCGATGTAGACGTGCTGCTGCTCCTCGGACGTGAAGAACATGCCGGTGCGGTACTGGCGGCCCGTGTCGTTGCCCTGGCGGTCGACGGAGAACGGGTCGATCACCTCGAGGAACAGCAGGGAGAGCGTGCGCAGGCTCACGCGCGCGGGATCGAACGTAACCTGCACGGTCTCGGCGGCGTCGGTCGCGCCCGAGCAGACCTGACGGTAGGTGGGATCGGCGACGGTCGACTGCGCGTAGCCGACGGTCGTGTCGACGACGCCGTCGACGTTCTGGAAGTAGCGTTCGAGGCCCCAGAAGCAGCCTCCGGCGAAATAGGCGATGCTGGCGTTCGCGGCGGTGTCCGCACTCACAGTGGTATCCGCGGTATCGGCGGTGTTCGCGGTTTCGGTGGTGTCACTCATGGCACCAAGCCTACTATCGGGCTCGGCCCTGCGGCGAGCGCGACGGGCATCGCGGCAGATCAGATATGACAGGGGCGAAGCGCATTACTGTGCACAGCGCTTCGCCCCTGAGATTAGCGGATTGGCGGGTTCCAGATCGCCAGCCCGGCCCTATGCGGAACGCGGATTGGCGACAGGAAACCAATTGGCGTACCTCCGTTTTGCCGGACGGCACATACAAGCCGACCGACCGGCATCCTTGACGATAGTCCTCCCAACTGGAATTGCGAAAGAAGCGACCAATCCATGGTCATCGATCATCCACTATTCAGAGCGATTCGAGTCACGGACAACGCGCGACGGACGGACACCTGACCACGCGCCTACCGCACGAGGAACACCATCACGAGGATCATCACGAAGCCGACCAGATCGGTCGGCGTGAAGACCGCGCCGAGGAACACCACCGAGGAGACGGTCGCGGCCACCGGCTCCGAAGTGCCGAGCATCGTCGCGCGCATGGCGCCGATACGCATCACGCCCGCCAGATACAGCGCGAACGAGCCGAAGGTGCCGATCACCACCGTGTACGCCATGAGCAGCAGTCCGAACGCGTCGAACGACGGCGAACCGGACCACGGATGCGCGAACGGCAGCAGTATGACGCCGGAGATCAGGAACATCACGCCGTTGACGACCATGTTGCCCCATCGGGCGATGAGCCTGACCGGCATGATGCCCATCGCGGCGGTCGCGATCGCATTGAGGATGCCCCAGACCAGGCCCATCGCCGGCAGTTTGAGCGTGGACAGGTCGCCGCCGGTGGCGATCAGAACGGTGCCGCCGAACGCGAGCGCGACACCGACGCCCTCGCGCAATCCCGGCCGGCGTCGGCCGCGGATGCACACGAAGGCGAGCACGAACAACAGGTTCAGTGCCTGCAGCACGGTGGCGGTGCCCGCGTTGGTCCAGTCGATCGAGCTCAGGTAGGCGACCTGCACCATCAGCACGCACACCAGCGACGAGGCGATGAACCACGGCCAGCCGCGGCGCTCACGCAGGGCGCCGGTGAGCAGTTTCGGCGTGCGGACCGCGGCCACGGCAAGGAAGAGGATGCCGGCGAGCAGCTCGCGTATGCATGCGAGCCACATCGGGTCGACGTGGTAGTCGCCCATCAGCGCCTTGGAGACCGTGGCGTTGCAGCCCCACATGATGCCGCCGGCCAGTACCAGCGCCGCGCCGACCAGCAGGTCCTTCGGGGTGCGTTCGAACGTGGCGGCACGCTTCTTCTCGCTCATGATCTCGCTCATAGGGACCAGCATAGTTCCGGCCATGCTTCCGGGCGGACAGGCATGGGGCATATGCTTGGAGGCATGACGGATATGAACGGCAATAGCGAGAACGGCACGCCCAAGGCTACGGCCAAGGCCGCAGCCAAGGCCCGGTGGACGGTCATCGGCACGGTGGCGGCCGCGATCGTGGTCTTTCTCGCGCTGGGATTCGCGGTGAGCTGGGGGCTGGCCGCGATCTTCGCGATCATCATGATCCCGGGGGCGATTTCGGTGGCGATCATCGCGCGTCACCCGGAGAAGACGGGCGGGCGCAGCATGCTCGGCGTCTCCGATCCGAACACGCTGCTCGACCCGCTCACCGGGGGACGCGGGCGGCGCGGCTGACCCGCCGCGGAATCACCCGGATCACCCGGATCACATCACCCAGGTCACATCGACTGGGCGGACTCGATGAGGGCGCTCTTGAGGTCGGACTCGAGCTGACGCATCTTGACCTGGGCGGCCTCGCGGTTCGCCTTGCCCTGCTTCTGGATCTGCACGGTCTCCTTCAGCGTGGCGATGAGCTCGGAGTTGATCTTCTCGAGGGTCTCGATCTCGACCACGGAGCGCTGGTTGGCCTTCTCGGCGGCGACCGCGCCCTTGTGCATCGCGGCGGCGTTGCGCTGCAGCAGCTTGTTGGTCACGTCGTCGGCCTTGCTCTGCAGCTCGAGGGCCTTCTTCTGGTTGGACAGGCCGAGGGCGATCACCATCTGCGACTTCCACACCGGGATCGTCGTGGAGATCGTCGTGTCGATCTTGTCGACGATGGTCTGGTCGGCGTTCTGGATGATCTTGATCTGCGGGGCGGTCTGCAGCGTGACCACGCCGATGCGGTCGAGGTCGTCGAGTCGCTTCTCGAAGCGGTCGAGCTTCGACTTGAAGTCCTTGAGGATCTGCGCCTGCATCGGATCGCCGCTCTGCTCGGCCTGCGCCTCGAGGGCGGGCAGCTGCTGCGCGCGGAAGTCGGTAAGCGCCTTCTTGCCGGCGAGCACGGTGATCTTGAGCTCGCGGTACTGCTGCGCGTTCTGCTCGTACATCGTGTTGTACATGGAGATGTCGGCGACGAGGCGGGCCTGCGCGGCCTCGAGCTTGGTGATGATCTCGTCGATCTGCGAATCGACCTTCTGGTAGCGGCGGCGCAGCTTGTCGATCGAGACGGCCACCTGGCCCAGGATCGGGATCTTGCGGAAGCCGCCGAGTTCGGCCTCGTCGATCGTCACGAGCATCGTGTTGAGCAGCTCGCCGGCCTCGCCGGTGTCCTTCGAACGGGTCTCGGACAGGATCTCGTCGGCGAACGAGGAGGTGGCGCGCTGGGCGTCCTTGCCGTAGCTCGACTCGATGCCCTCGCGCGTGAAGTCGATCTGGTCGGCCAGCTGGGTGACGGTCTGCTGGTCGGCGGCGGGCAGTTTCGCGATCTGCTGGTCCGGGGTGAGGTTCGCCGCGTCGGCGGTGGCCTGCGCGGCGGTGGGGACGAGATCGGCGGTCTGCGCACCCACACCCGCGCCGGCGAGGGTGGGGTTGGTGACGGCGTTGCCGCCGGCCAGATCGGCGAGTGAGATTTGCTTGGCCATGATGGGTTTCCTTTCTTCAGGCTTCTTCAGGCTCTTCTTGCGTGCGATCCTGCGTGCGATTTCGCGCGCGATGCGCGTTCAGTTCGTCGGCTGCACGCCCTGCAGCGCGGTGATGAGCGCCTGCATCGCGTTGTTGTCCGGCAGCTCCGAGACGGCCGGCACCTGATCGAGCGTGCCGTTGACCTTGAACCGTTTGATCGAGTCGGTGCCGGAGAAGTTGGCCGCGCGGAAGCCGTGCTTGGTCCACGCGAGCTTCTGGATCTCGGACGACTTGAGCACGTTCAGCAGCTTCACGCCCTTGTCGTCGAGCGCCATCAGCGTGTGCGTGCTCCAGACGGTCGGGGTCGGGTAGACGATGACGACGTCGTCCTTGATCTGCTTGAACGCGTCGGGCTGGGTGGCGGCGAGGTCGAGGATCTGCGATTCGTAACCGACCATCATCGGCTTCGATCCGACGCCGAGCGTGAGGAACTGGTTGAACGAGTCCTCACTGGAGGTCTCCATCCAGCCCGATTTCGCGAAGATCGCCTTGATCTTCTCGCCGTCGCGCGCCACCGTTTCGGTGGTGGCGGGCTGCCCGCCGTTGAGGACGGTGGCGATGAGGGCCGCGTATTCGTTGCCGGAGTTCGACTGGACCGGGTCGGTCGAGTCGATGCGGAACTGGCCGTATCCGGCCTTGTAGCCGACGTCGGCCCACGTCTTGTTCGCGATCATCGCGTCGACGGCCTTGGCCATGTCCATCGAGTAGACGCCGTCGCCGTTCTTCGTCATGAGTCCGCCGGAGACGAGCCCGTCGGCGACGGCCTTGTGCGTGTACAGGACGATCGGCGAGTTGAACACGATGTCGCTCTGCGTGGCCTTGACGCCCTTCGCCTTGCCGTATTCGACGGCGGCGCGCGAGGACGGGAACAGGTAGTCCATGCCCTTGGCGTCGGCGTCCATCATCGCAAGGCTGCCGGCCTTGCGGTAGTCAACGTTGAGGCCCTGCGCGGCGGCGGCCTTGAGGAAGTCGGGGTCGTCGAACAGGCCGATCTTCTCGCCGCCGAGGTAGCCGGTCACGTTCTCGGTCTTGACGGGCTCGGGCGGGGCGGCCGGCTTCGGGCCGACCTGCCGCCAGACGACCGCGCCGCCGAGGATCACAACGACCGCGATCAGCGCGATGAGTCCGATGAGCTTCGATTTGGACATGGTTAGTGCTTCCCCTGTTCGTTACTGGTCGCCTTCTCGTCAGTATCGTCGGACGCATCCGACGCGGCGTCGATCTGGTAGCCGTCCATTTGGGCCAGGCGCTGGATCGCGTCGGAGTCGGCGGCGATGCCAAGCGTCTTCGAGCTGACGGCCCGGCTCAGCTCGCCGGCCGCGGCGTGCTCGAGCACCTGCAGCGCCTCGATCGTCTCGCCGCGCGCCTTGACCATCTGGTCGCGCGCGCCGGACGATTCGACGTCGACGTACGAGCGCAGCAGCTTCTCGGTCTGCTCGCCGTACACGCTGATGTAGTGCCGCAGTGTCGGGTAGGCGGACGTGTCGCGCGCCACATAGTCGGTCAGCGAACGGGTCGCGGCGATGAAGTCGCCCGCCTCCTTCTTGACCATCGGGTCGCGCACCTGAGCGGCGAGCATGCCGATCGCGTTGAGACGCACGTTGGCCGCGTCGATCGCGTCGGCCGCCTTCTGGCCGTTGGGCAGGGCGGAGACGAGCATGTGGCCGATGCGACGCTCGGGCTCGGTCAGGGTCGATCCGGCGACATAGCCGAGCACGGCGAGCACCAGGGCGACGACGAGGCCGAGAACGCCGCCGCCGGACAGCCAGAAGCCGAGACCGGCGAGTCCCAGCCCGGCGATGAAACCGCAGATCACCTGAAGCATCAGTTGAATCCCTTGACGGTGCGGAACACCTCGGCGAGGTCGCCGGTGCGTCCGTCGAACACCTTCGCGTTGGACAGCTGCGCGATCTGGTTGAGCTGTGTCGGATCGGCCTCGGCGAACATGATCGAGAAGATCGGGATGTCACGGCCGAGTCCCCTGTACTGGTCGAACGCGGCCTGCTGCTGGGCGGTTTCGGACTGTCCGTCGGTCATCAGCACGATGGCGGTGGTGTAGTCGCCGGCCTGGGAGGCGTCGGGCAACTGCTTGTACGCGGCTTCGAGCCCCTGATAGATGTCAGTGCCGCCGGACGCGGCGGTCGCGTCGGCCACGCGCAGCAGCTCGCCGGTGTTCGCCCCGTCGGCGCGGACCGGGCTGTGCGGGACGCTTTCGAACGGGATGAGGATGTTGACGTCGCCGTCGCCGGGCTGGACGTGCGACTGGCTGGCCTTGGCCGGGTCGAGCGCCGCGTTGAGTCCGTTCACGGCGCCGGTCTTGCCGTCGCCGCGCATCGAGCCGGAGTAGTCGACGACCCACACGGTCCAGCTGGGCTTGCGCAACGCGGTCTGGTACACGTCGAGCGCCTTGGTGATGGTCGACGCGGCCGGCAGCGCGATCGTCTTGAGCACGCTCGCCTTGGTGTCGATGCCCCATTCGGCGCGGAACGAGTCCTTGACCTCCTTGTCGGAGGCGTTGGTGACCGCGCCGCCCAATCCGGTGCGGCGTCCGGCGCGCTCGAACTCGAGCTTCGCGTCCTTGGTGGTCAGCGCCTTGGCGAACTTCTGGTACGCCTGCTTGACGTCGGAGCTCTGCGAGCGGTCGACGTAGCCGAGTGGCGAATCGGACACCGCGATGCCATCGGACGGATAGATCGCGAGCAGCGGGTCCTTGCCGTTCTTCGTCAGCTGCTTGTCGGCCTGGATGACGAGCGATTCGTAGTTGACCATCGAATCGAAGCGGTCGGGGTTGGCGACGACCATGTCCTTGAGCCAGTCGGACGAGCCAGACGAACGGTCGACGCCGCGCAGGAGCTGCGAGACCGAGGCCTTCAGGGCCGAGTCGTTGAGGTCGGCGTCGGTCAGCGGGCCTGAGCCGCCGCGCAGGGCGGTCATGAACGCGAGGAACGCGGACGCGCCGGAGTTCGACTGCGTGGCCGAGGTCATCGAGAACTTGAGGTCGCCGGACTTCACCTTGTCGAGGATGTCGGCGGTGGAGACGGTCTTCGTCTTGCCGCTGGAGTCGGCCCAGCCGAGCTTGACGGCCTTCGACTTGGCGATGCCGAACACGATCGGCGTGGTGGACGTGCTCTGCTGGTCCTTGACGAGGTGCTTGGTGTCGCCCATCGAGATCCACATCGAGGAGGCCGGCCAGACTGCGTCATAGCCGTCCGCGCCCGAGGAGAGGACCTTCATGATGTCGAGCGAGCCCATGTATCGCATCTTGACGGAGACGTTCGATTCGTCGACCGCGCGCTGGACCGCGTCGGCGACCTCCTTGTTCTCCGAGCCGGAGGCGATCGTGATCGTCTGGTCCGGTTTGCCGGAGCCGGGCGTGAACGTCTGTTCGCTGCCGTCCTCGCTGGTGGTGGATGTGCCAGTCGGACCGTTGTAGGAGTTGGAGGTCTCGCTTCCAGTCGACTTGTTGGCGGTGGTCTTGCCGTTGTCGCTGTTCTGGGCGCACCCGGTCAGCAGCATCGCGGTGGCGGCGACCAAGGCGGCGCAGGCGGCGATTCGACGGCGAAATACGGCTTCTATACCCATACTTCCATTGTCGAACCGCGGTCTTACGCCCTTGGGACCGCCACATGACAGCAAAGTGAACTCTACATGAAAAGCAACACCCGGCTACGTAGCTTGTGTAGTTATTCCTCGGAACCGGCGATCATCGGGGCGTTGTAGAACTTCAGCACCTGCTTGAGATACGGCCCGAACACCGCGTTCGGCATCGAGAACACCTCGTGCTCGGAGTCGGCGATGTGCACGAGCCGCGCCTGACCGCCGCCGTCGACCACGCGACGGACGAACACGTTCTGCGGCTGATTGCGCACCCAGATGTCGTGCCCAGCCTGGAACAGCAGGATCGGCGTCTCGATCTCGGCGCACGCCTCCGGCCGGAGGATCGCGCTGTTCATGCGCATCGCCTGATGCACCCATTCGAACGACGCGCAGTAGGTCTGGTACTCGCGGTTCTCGCAGCGCAGCTTGTGGTACCAGCGTTCGCGCGGCTCGCTGGACAGCTGGTAGGGCCCCAGATCGAGCACGCCGTCGAAGTCCTTCTGGCCGAAGACGCGATGGCGTCCCATCCCGCACGCGCACAGCACGTCGACGAGGACGCGCGTGAGCCACATCGGCATGCCGGTCTGCGGCGCGATCATCGGGCAGGAGAGCACGGCGCGGTCGAACAGGCTCGGATACTGCTCGAGCGCGGCCGCGCCGATGCCGCCGCCCATCGAATGGCAGAACAGGTTGATCGGCTCGCCGGCCGCGTACTTCTGGCCGATCGTGCGCGCGAACCCGGCCAGATCGGCCACATAGCGATGCCAGTCGTCGATCCACACGAGCGACGGGTTGTCGACGTCGCGCGCCGACTTGCCGTGCCCGCGATGATCCATCACGCACACCGAATAGCCGGACATCAGGAAGTACCAGACGAGCTCGTCGTACTTCTCCGCGAACTCGGTGAAGCCGTGGCTGATGACGATCGCGCCGCGGAACACGGCGGTGGCGCCGTCCTCGCGCTCGTAATCGAACTTGGTGGCGTCGTAGCACAGGTAGTGCAGTCCGCCGCCGCGGGGAGTGAGCCCGGCCTCGCGCTCGGCCTGCGCGGGGTTGAACCAACCCTCCTCGCGGCAGCCGGCGAGCGCCGGACGCACCAGCTCCGTCATCGTCTGCTCGTAGTCGCTCTCGTCGATCAGATTCAGCTGCATACCGCCATCTTAACCGGCTTGTAACCGGCTAGTCGGCGAGCGCGTCCTTGAGGAAGTCGCGCTGGAGGATGAGCAGGTTCTCGGCGACGGTCTCGTCGTTGGTCATGTGGGTGATGCCGGTGAGCGGCAGGAACGTGTGCGGGCGCCCGGCGGCCATGAGCGCCTGGGAGAGGCGCAGGCTGTGGGCGATCGTCACGTTGTCGTCGGCGAACCCGTGGATGAGCATGAGCGGGCGCGTGAGCTTCGGCGCGTCCCGCACGATGCCGTTGCGCTCGTACACCTGCGGGTCGAGTCCCAGATAGCGCTCGGTGTAGTGGGTGTCGTAGAGCGTCCAGTCGGTGGGCGGGGCGCCGGCGCACGCGGCGCGGAACACGTCGGGCGCGTCGAGGACGGCGAGCGCGGAGAGGAACCCGCCGTAGGACCAGCCGATCATCACGACCTTGTCGAGGTCGGGTGCGGGGATGGCGGGCGTTTGCGTCGCATCGACGCCGTCCGCGCGCGTCGCGTTGATCGCGGCGACCGCCTCGGGCAGGGCGTTGACGGCCTCGATCTGGTCGGCGAGCGTCACGTCCTTCATGTCCTCGAAGATCTCGCGATCCCATTTCGGCCCGCGTCCGGTGGTGCCGCGTCCGTCGGCGGTGACGACGAGGAAGCCCTGATCGGCCCACCACTGCGCCTCCCAGTAGAACGACTGCGAGGCGACGACCTGCTGGAAGCCGGGGCCGCCGTACGGCTTCATGAGCACGGGCAGGCGTTCGGCGCCGGCGTACGGGCTAGACGGGCTCGGCGCGATGATCGCCGTGTACAGGCGGTGCTCGCCGAGCCGCGTGAACGTGACGTTCGGCGTGAAGCCGGGGCGCGCGGCGTGGCTGGCGATCGGCGCGGTGAGGATGGTGAGCGCGGAGTCAGTCTCGGGATCGTCCGCTTCGATGCCGTCGACCACCGTCAGGCAGTGGGACATGCGCACGTCGGGCGAGGCCATGTCGCGGCCGGTGAGGACATACCCGTCGCCGGCGCGGCTGGCGGTCCACGAGCCGGGCGTCACGGTCAGCGGGGTGATCGACCCGTCGTAGCCGAAGCTCACCACGTCGAAGCTGCGCGCGTCGTGGGCGCCGATGCGTGCGGGGTCGCCCGCGAGATCCGCGCCGTCCGCACCGTCCGACGCGACCGCAGCGACCGCGGCATCGCCCGCGAGACGCCATTCGACCGGCACGTCGGGCGCGAGTTCGGGCGTGCGCTGGACGACGGCGAGCACGTCGCCGTCGGTCACGTCGAGCACATGGCGCACCTGCCATCCGGCGGGCGTGAATGGGCGGCCGTCGACCAGCAGGCGGTTCGTGTCCTCCCGCATGTCGTTGCACGCGGTGACGAGACGGCCGTCCGGCGTGAACGCGGGCGTGCCGGAGACGAGATCGAGCCACTGGTCGTTGGCATGCTCCTCGAGCACGCGGGTCGAGCCGAGCGGATCGTCCTCGTCCACCGCGACCTCGAGCACCTGATCGCGGGTCTGGCGTCGGTTCTGCACGAGGACGAGCGGGTCGTGGCCCTTCGTCCAGCTCACGGCCGCGACGTATTCGTACGTGTCGCGGTCCCACTCGACGTCGGCGTTGCCGGTGATGCCGGCGTAACGCTCGTCCTCGTCGAAGTCGAGCGTGATGACGGTCAGATACACGTCGGCGTTATGCGTCAGCGCGCGCGGGTAGCGGCGGGACGCGGCCGGACGCTCGGGGTCGGCCGGATCGGCGATGTGCCAGACCGGCTCGTCGGCGGTGTCGAAGGACTCGAAGAGCACGTGGCGGGAGTCGGGCGACCACCAGAAGCCGTCGTAGCGGTCCATCTCCTCGCCGGCGACGAACTCGGCCAGGCCGATCTTCCATGTGTTCTCGGCCGGCTCGCCGTCCTCGTCCTCGACCGAGACGCCGTAGATCGCGGTCACGCGGTCGTCGAACGGCTCGGCGTCCTCGGCGTCCTCGGTGTCGCCGTCACCCTCGAACTCGGGCTCGTCGCCCGGCCAGTCGCCGATGTCGACGAGCATCAGGTGCTCGCCGGTGGTGTACAGCACATGCCAGCCGTCCGGGCTGATGCGCGGGTTCAGCACCGGGGTGTACAGGTCCGGGTCCTCGTCGAGCCATGCGCCGGCCAGCTCGCGCGTGCGCACCTCGAGGTCGCCGTCGTGGTCGGCGTCCTCGGGATCGCCGATCTCGGTCAGGAACAGTCGGCCGTTGATCGTGAAGACCACGCGATCGCCGTCCGAGTCGACCGAATAGCCGACGATGCCGGTGCCGCCCTCGCGGGCTCGCTCGCGACGGGCCCGCTCCTCGGCCGGAACGTCCTCGCTGTCGGCCTTGTCGCCGAGCAGCTCGCGCGGGTCGGCGAGCTTGGTCTCGTAATGGTCGCCGTCGGCGTCGAACCAGCTCAGCCACAGCGACGTGGCGAGGTCCTCGGGGCCGTCGGAACGCAGGAACAGGGCCATGGAGCCGTCGCCCAAGGCCTGTGCGGAGCGCGGGGCCCCGCTGGTGAACCGCAACGTGCGCGCCTTCGCGCGGGGGAACTTCTCGATTGCGTCGATCGCAGTGTTTTCGTCCATACACCCCACGCTACACGCGGGAGCCAACCCATCCACCGCCCTACACACCCATCCACCACTCAGACACCATCGCCCGCACATCCACCACCCAGACACCACCCATCCACCACTCAGACCCCATCGCCCGCACATCCCAGCGCAACAATTTCCCGAAAACAACCCACTCTTCCCGAATTTGTTGCACTCACTTGATGTCAGCGCAACAAATTCGGGAAATCAGGGGTGGTTTCGCGAGATTGTCGCGCTGAGAACCAGTCAGTGCAACAATCTCGCGAAACCAACAGCGAAACCAACGGTGAAGTCGGCGGCGAAACCAACAGCGAAGTCGACGGCGGTGGCGGCGGTGGCGCTTCGTCCCTAAAATGAGACGCGATTGCGGGGCGACGGGGCCGTCGGGGGTGAACGGATGGCGCTTCAATGGCGGTTTCGGGGTCATCCGGGGGTGATTTGTGGCTTTTGCAAGTATTGAGAACGAATATATGCAGCGTTCCAACCCCTGCGTACACTGGTCAAGGATAGAAAGGGATGACTATGAGCGTTCTCGACCGTTTTGAGAAAAGCGTCGAAGGCGCAGTGAACGGAGTGTTCTCGAAGTTCGGCTCCAAGGATCTGCAGCCAGTCGACCTGTCCAGCGCACTTGAGCGCGAGATCGACAACGAGGCCATGCCGGTGGGCCGCGACCGCACGGTCGCCCCGAACGAATACCGCTTCAAACTGAGCACCCCGGATTTCGACCGCATCGAGCAGTGGGGCAGCGAGACGCTCGCCGACGAGCTTGCCGACAACCTCACGAACTACGCGCGCAGCCAGCACTACGCGTTCGTGGGCCCGGTGGTCGTGATCTTCGAGGAGGACCTGGAGCTCACCAAGGGCAGCTTCAAGCTCACCTCCGCCTCGGTGCAGGGCAACGCGGTGCCGGTCACCACCGACGACCAGAGCCAGGACAGCCCGCTGCTGGAGATCAACGGCAGCCAGTATCTGCTCACCAAGGAGAAGACGATCATCGGCCGCGGCTCCGGCTGCGACATCGTCATCGACGACCCGGGCATCTCCCGCAAGCACCTCGAGATCGACATCACCCCCAACGGCGTGATCGCCCGCGACCTCGGCTCCACGAACGGCACGTACGTGGAGGGCCATCAGGTGCCCGCCGCCACGCTACTGGACGGCAACACCATCACGATCGGCCGCACCCGCATCCTGTATTGGGCGTCCTCCCAGGATCAGGAGTAGCGCCGCACGGCGTCAAGGTAAAGGTCGAACCGCATGACCGAACTGACATTCGCACTGCTCAAGTATGGATTCCTCGTCCTGCTCTGGGTATTCGTATGGCTCGCCGTGCGTTCCTTGCATCAGGACATCTCGTCCTTCAGCCCGCGCCCCTCGCGTTCGCGGCGTCGCAAGGAGCGTCACGCCTCGCGTAGGGCCAAGTCGCCCGCCGTGGCCGTCGCCGGTTCCGGAGCCCCCGTCGTCGCGCCCACGTCCGACGCGATGCGCGCCCAGTCGGCCCGTTCTACGGCCTCCGGCGCTGCGTCCGGCAGGTCCGGCGGCAGGTCCGCCTCCGGCGTCACGCCGTCGCTGCTGGTGATCATCGACGGCCCGCTGGCCGGCTCCTCCGTCCCGCTGACGGGCGATGCGATCACGATCGGCCGCGCCGCGTCGAACACCGTCGTGCTCGACGACGAGTTCGCCTCGTCGCACCACGCGCGCCTGTACCCAGATCCCCGATCCGGCCAATGGGCCATCGAGGATCTGAACTCCACGAACGGCACCGTCGTCAACGGCCAGCGGCTGGCCGTTCCCACCGTCCTTCCCGCCCGCGTCCCCGTACGTATCGGCGCCACGACATTCGAGTTGAGGTGATAATCGTATGTCCGTCTCCGCCGACCAGACACAGCCCCTCGAACAGGGCCGGGGATCAACGCCCGACGCGACGCCGACCGTCGCGCTGGGCCAGCGCGCGTCCGACGCGCCCGGCCGCGACCCCAAACAGCTGTTCCTGTACTCCGCCACCGTGTCCGACGTGGGCACCGTGCGCGCGAACAACCAGGATTCGTCGTTCGCCGGCGAGCATCTGATCGCGATCTGCGACGGCATGGGCGGTCACGCGGGCGGCGACACCGCCTCGACGATCGCGATCCGCTCGCTCGCGCACATCGAACGCGACGACGTGACCGACGACGTCGCCGAGATCGCCTCGATGATGGAGACCTCCGTCATGGCCGCGCACGACGCGATCGTCGGCAAGGCGAGGCGCGAACGCAAACTTTCCGGCATGGGCACGACCGTCACGGCCGTGGCCCTCGTGGCCGGCTACTGGGTGCTCGCCCACATCGGCGACTCCCGCGCGTACCTGCTGCGCGACGGCGTGCTCAGCCGCGCCACGCAGGATCACAGCTACGTGCAGCATCTGATCGACACCGGACGCATCACCGAGGCGGAGGCGAAGAACCATCCGCAGCGCAACGTCGTGATGCGCGTGCTGGGCGATTTCGACATCGATCCCCATCCGGACATCGCGATCCTCAAGGCCCATGCGGCCGATCGCTGGCTGCTGTGCTCCGACGGCCTGTGCGGCGTGCTCGAGGATTCGACCATCGCCGAGACGATGACCGGCGTCTCCAGCCCGGCCGACTGCGCCCAGCGGCTCGTCAGCATGGCCCTGCGCGCCGGCAGCACCGACAACGTCACTGCCGTGATCGGCGACGCCACGATGGCGCTCGACGCCCACGCCTTCGACCTGACGCATCAGACGCCGCTCGTGGGCGGCGCGGCCAGCGCGAGCCTCGAGCCGATCGCCGACATCGTCAACGAGCCGATCGCCACCGCCCCGGCGCTGCGCGACGACGACTCCCCCGCCCAACGCGCGGCAGCGTTGGCCGCCGCCGAGCACCCGCGGGACGCGCGCGATCCCCGCGGTCTCGACGATTCGCACGCCGCGCACGGCGCGCGCTCCGACCAGTCCGGCAACGGCGAGCAGACCGACAAGGACGAGGCCCCGCGCGTCGTCCAGCCGTCGCTCGTGCGCGAGGAGAACGGCGAGCGCGAGAAGAACCCGGACACCGGCGAGATCCCGGTGGTCACGAAGAGCAACGGGCGCGTCAGCACCGATCCGAACGATCCCGAGGTGGCGCAGGCCATCCGCGCCAAGCAGGTCAAGATCCACAAGACGAACCGCGCGCGCAAGCGTCGCAAGCGCGTGGCGATCATCGTGACCGTGCTGCTGGTGCTGGCCGCGATCGCGGGCGGGCTGTTCGGCGCGTACCGCTACAGCCAGTCGAAGTACTATGTCGGCACGGCCGACGGGTATGTCGCGATCTATCAGGGCGTGCCCACGAGCATCGCGAACCTGACGCTGTCGCACGAGGTCAAGCGCACCGCGATCAAGGTGAGCGCGCTGCCGGCGAGCTGGCATAAGGAGCTCGAGCAGGGCATCGTGCGCGACAACTACGCGGAGGCGGAATCGCACGTCGCGCTGATCCGCAGCGAACTCGCCTCGCTGGAGCAGGCGCAGGCGCAGAAGGACGCGGCCAAGGCCGAAAGCGATGCCACGGCGGGCGATTCCGGCACGAGCGACGGCACGTCGACCGATCCCAACGCCTCGTCCGACCAGCAGACGACACCGCAGACGACGCAGACGACACCGCAGACGCAGGAAGGCGGGGCTCAGCAATGATCGCCCTACGCCTGCGCCAGATCGCACTGCTGCTCGCCTCGTTCCTGCTGTGCGGTATGGCGTTCTATCAGATGTTCACCCGCACCGAGGGCGCGATGCCCCAGAGTTTCGTCACGTTGCTGACCATCTGCGGCGTGCTCTCGCTCATCTTCTGGGCGCTGGTCAACCATTTCCAGCAGTACGCGAGCCAGGTGCTCCAGCCGTGCGTGGTGATGCTCACCGGCATCGGCGCGGTGATGATCGCCCGCATCGACCATGAGAAGGGCACGGCCGTCGCGCAGCGCCAGCTCGAGTTCGTGTGCATCGCGATCGTGCTGTGCTCGCTGCTCGTCGTGTTCCTGCGTGATTACCGCCTGTTGCGGCGATTCTCGTATGTGAGCATGGTGATCGGCCTCGTGCTGTTGCTCTCCCCGATGCTGCCGGTGCTCGGCCAGGAGATCAACGGCGCGCGCATCTGGATCAAGATCCCCGGCATCGGCCAGATCCAGCCGGGCGAGTTCGCCAAGCTGTTCCTCGCGTTCTTCTTCGCGGCCTATCTGTTCGATCACCGCGATCAGCTGGCGGTCGGAGGCAAGAAGGTGCTCGGCCTGCAGCTGCCGCGCATCAAGGATCTCGGCCCGATCATCATCGTGTGGTTTGCCTCGATGGGCGTGCTGGTGCTCCAGCACGATCTCGGCACCTCGCTGATGTTCTTCGCGATGTTCGTCGGCATGCTCTACGTGTCCACCGGACGCCTGAGCTGGCTGGTGATCGGCTTCATCGGCTTCGCGGTCGGCGCGGTCGCGGCGGCCAGCATCTTCGGCCACGTCGGCGCGCGTGTCGAGGTGTGGCTGCACCCGTTCGACCCGCAGCTCTACGACCGCGTGGGCGGCTCCTACCAGATCGTCAACGGCCTGTTCGGACTGGCCGCCGGCGGCCTGCTCGGCACCGGCCTCGGCCAGGGCATGCCAAACCTCACGCCGTTCGGCAACTCCGACTTCATCTACGCCTCGATCGGCGAGGAGCTCGGACTCGTCGGCTGCATGGCCGTGCTCATGCTGTACATGATCATCATCGCCTCCGGGTTCGTCACCGCGATGAAGGTCAAGGACGGCTTCGGCAAGCTGCTGTCCTCGGGACTCGTGTTCACGATGGCGTTCCAGGTGTTCACTGTGGTCGGCGGCATCACGCTGGTCATCCCGCTGACGGGTCTGACGATGCCGTACATGGCGGCCGGCGGCTCGTCGCTGATCGCGAACTACCTGCTCGCGACGCTGCTCATCATCATCTCGAACGCGGCCAACAAGCCCGCGCCCGAGGTGTCCACCGACACGTTCCAGTACGAGGCGCTGGCCGTGCTGCGCGACCACGAGGTCAAGGAGCGCGAGGCGGAGGTCGCCAAGGCCGAGAAGGAGAAGGCCAAGGCCGCCGAGGCCGCCGCGCGGGCGGACGGCATGGAGACCGAGGCGGTCGTGGTGGGCGGCACGCCGAACGATACTGACGAGGCGGACGCCGGATGGGGAGGCGCGCGATGAACTTCATGAACAAGATGCTGCGTCAGCTGTTCACCGCCGTCATCGTCCTGTTCACCGTGCTCGGTCTGTCGACGACGATCATCACCGCGATCCGCTCCACCGCGCTCAACGCGGACACGCGCAACTCGCGCTCCCTCTACCACGAGTTCGGCGCGCCGCGCGGCGCGATCCTCGCCGCGGACGGCACCGTGCTCGCGCAGTCGACCGCCACGAACGACGCGTTCAAATACCAGCGCGGATACACGAACGGCGCCCTGTACGCGCCGGTCACCGGATTCTTCTCGATCAGCCAGCGCGCGGACCGCGGCATCGAGGCGTCGCGCAACTCACTGCTGTCCGGACAGTCGGACACGCTCTTCTGGCAGCGCATCAAGTCGACGCTCACCGGCAGCGAGAACAAGGGCGCCAACATCGAGACGTCGATCGACACGAAGCTCCAGCAGGCTGCGTACAACGCGCTCGGCGGGCAGACCGGCGCCGTCATCGCGATGGAGCCGAAGACCGGACGCATCCTCGCGATGGTGTCCACGCCGAGCTACGACCCGAACCTGCTCGCCTCGCACGACGGCAAGACGATCACCGAGAACTACAAGAACCTGACGAGCGACCCGGCCAACCCGATGCTCAACAACGCGACCAGCCAGCTGTTCCCACCGGGATCCACGTTCAAGACGATCGTCGCGGCCGCCGCGCTCGAATCGGGCAAATACGACACGGACACGTCGATCCCGGCCGGCGCGAGCTACACACTGCCCGGCACCGTGACCGCGCTGACCAACTCGAGCGCCGCGGGCGCCGGATCGAACGGTTCGATGACCCTTCAGGACGCGCTCACCTACTCGTCGAACACCGCGTTCGCGCAGCTGGGCGTCGCCCTGGGGCAGGACACGATCGCCGACATGGCCTCGAAGCTCGGCTTCGGCAGCTCGATCCTCATCGACGGCTCCGACGTGACCGGCTCGCCGATGAAGGCCGTCGCCTCGAACTACCCGACCTCGATGACCGCCGACAAGCTCGCGCTGGCCTCGATCGGCCAGGGTGACGTCACCGAGACGGTCATGCAGAACGCGCTGGTCGCCTCCGCGATCGCGAACGACGGCAAGCTGATGCGCCCGACCCTCGTCGACCGCGTGCGCGCCAGCGACCTGTCGGTCTTCTCCGAGACGAAGGCGAGCGAGATGAGCGAGCCGTTCAGCGCGGACACCGCCAACAAACTCACGCAGATGATGGAGTCGGTCGTCACCAAGGACGCGCCCACGCTCGCCGTGTCCGGCGTGACGATCGCCGCGAAGACCGGCACCGCGCAGATCGGCGCGACCGGCGCCACGAACGACGGCTGGGTGATGGGCTTCGCCCCGGCCGACGACCCGCAGATCGCGGTCGCCGTCGTTGTGCACAACACCACCGGGTATGGTTATCAGTCGGCCGGCCCCATCTTCCGAACCGTCATCCAGGAGGCGCTCAAGCAATGAAACTGATCGAAGGACAGCTCATCCATCGCCGTTACCGCCTCGACTCGCGGATCGCCAAGGGCGGCATGGGCGAGGTGTGGAAGGGCTGGGACATCCAGCTCAATCGCCCCGTGGCCATCAAGGCGCTGCGCTCGGACCTGTCGAACGCGGAGGCCAAGCTGCGCCGTCTGCGCGCGGAGGCGCACAATTCCGCCAATCTCGCGCACCCGAACATCGCGGCGCTGTTCGAATACTACGAGCACGACGGCATCGGGTTCCTCATCATGGAGTACGTGCCGTCGAAGTCGCTCGCCGACATCTTCCACGAGCAGGGCGCGATGGACCCGCTCACGCTGCTGCCGATCCTCATCCAGACCGCGCGCGGCCTGTTCGTCGCCCACTCGCACGGGGTGATCCATCGCGACGTCAAGCCCGCCAACATCATGGTGTCCGACACCGGCGAGGTGAAGATCACCGATTTCGGCGTCTCCTACTCCACCAACCAGGAGCAGATCACGCAGGACGGCATGGTCGTGGGCACCGCGCAGTACATCTCCCCCGAGCAGGCGCAGGGCCAGCAGGCGACCCCGCAGTCGGACATCTACTCGCTGGGCGTCGTCGCGTACGAGGGCCTGTGCGGGCATCGCCCGTTCACCGGCGCCACGCCCGTCGACATCGCGGCCGCGCATGTGAACGATCCCGTGCCGCCGCTGCCGGAGACCGTCGACGTGCAGCTGCGCGAGTTCATCATGTCGATGCTGGCGAAGGACCCGCTCGACCGGCCGAAGGACGCGCTGGTCGTCTCCCGCACGCTGGCGCGCATCGAACGCCGTCTGCTCGACCAGCAGACCGAACTGAACGATTCCACGCGCATCGTGGCCCGATCCGGCGGGCGTCTGCCGCGCAGGGTGATGAGCACGCCGCACATCCCGCTGGCGAACCCGCGCGTGACCGTCACGACGCGCGGTGGGGACGGGGATGCCGGCGAATCGGTGCCGCGCGGCATCGCGGACATCATCGCGAACGGCGTGACGAACGGCCAGAGCCAATCGATGTTTGGAAGGAGCAGCAATGAGTAACATGCCCTCTTCGCTCTCGGACGGCCGCTACCAGCTCGGTCAGCTCGTCGGCCGCGGCGGCATGGCCGAAGTGCATGTGGCGGTCGACACGCGCCTCGGGCGCACCGTCGCGATCAAGATCATGCGCTCCGACCTCGCCAACGACGAGATCTTCCTCAAGCGATTCCGCCGCGAGGCGCACTCCGTCGCGCAGATGAACAACCCGAACATCGTCAACATCTACGATTCCGGCGAGGAGATCGTCACCGGCGAGAACGGCCAGCCCGAACGTCTGCCGTACCTCGTGATGGAGTACGTCAAGGGCCAGACCCTGCGCGACATCATCCGCGCCAACGGCCCGCTCTCGCAGCGCGACGCCGAACAGGTGATGCTCGGCGTGCTGAACGCCCTCGAGTACTCGCACCGGATGGGCATCATCCACCGCGACATCAAGCCCGGCAACATCATGATCTCCGACCAGGGCATGGTCAAGGTCATGGACTTCGGCATCGCCCGCGCGCTCGACGATTCGGCCGCCACGATGACCCAGTCGCAGGGCGTCGTCGGCACCGCGCAGTACCTCTCCCCCGAGCAGGCGCGCGGTGAGACCGTCGACATGCGATCCGACCTGTACTCGGCCGGCTGCGTGCTCTACGAGATGCTCACCGGCCGCCCGCCGTTCACCGGCGACTCCGCCGTGGCGATCGCCTACCAGCACGTCTCCGAGGTCGCGACCCCGCCGTCCGCGGTCGTGCCGGGCCTGCCGAAGATGTGGGATTCGATCTGCGCCAAGGCGATGGCCAAGGACCGTCAGAACCGCTACGCGACGGCCGCCGAATTCAAGAACGACATCCTGACCTTCATGAACGGCGGCGTGCCGGTCGCTGCCGCGTTCAACCCGCTCACCGACCTCGCGAACATGAAGGCCCGCAAGCAGGCCGAGCAGGACGCGGCCACCGTGCCGCTCAACCCCGACGCGAACGGCTCGTCCACGCAGGCGTTCAACCCGGTGACCGGCCAGTTCGAGCAGATTCGCCCGGCCGCGGCCACCACGATGGCCCGCACGCGCGCCGCCCAGCGCGCCGAGGCCGCCAAGGCGCGCAAGCGCAAGCGGGCCGTCATCGGCACGCTGATCGGCCTCGCCGTGGCGCTGCTGATCGGCCTCGGCGCGTGGTTCCTGATCTCGGGCAACGAGGCGGCCACCGATCAGATGGCCACCGTGCCGACGATCACCTCCGCGATGACCAAGGACGCGGCCAAGGCGAGGATCGAGGCGGCCGGCTTCAAGTTCGAGGCCGTCGACGACAGCGATTCCACCGAACCCGAGGGCACGTTCACCAAGCAGGATCCGAAGGGCGGCGCGAAGGCGGCCCGGGGTTCGACCGTGCGCGTCTGGTTCTCCACCGGACCGCAGAGCACGAGGGTCCCCGACGTGACCGGCCTGTCGCAGTCCGAGGCGCGTAGCGAGCTCGAATCGGCCGGTTTCAAGGTCGGCGCTAGCGTGCAGACCGAGGACAGCGCCACGGTCGCACGCGACAAGGTCACGCGCACCAACCCCGCGGCCGGCAAGTCCGAGCCGAAGGGCACCGTCGTGCTCCTGTACGTCTCCTCCGGCATGGCCAAGGTGCCCGACGGGCTGGTCGGCCAGTCGAAGGACGCCGCGGTCGAGGCGTTGAAGAACGCGGGCTTCACCGGCGTGACGATCACCGAGGAGTATAGCGATTCGGTGGCCGCGGGCAATGTGATCGCCGTGAACCCGTCGTCCGGCATGTCCGTGACGCAGGGCACGTCCGTGAGCCTCATCGTGTCGAAGGGCTCGACGCCGGTAACCGTGCCGAGTGTCATCGGCGAGACCTACGAGAGGGCCAAGGCGCAGCTTGAGGCGCTGGGACTGACCGTCAGCCAGTCCGGTTCCGACGGCACCTCCGACCGTGTGATCATGCAGAGCACGGCCAGCGGCTCCACCGCGCAGAAGGGCGACACGATCACCCTGACGACCGTCGCCTCCTCGACCGGCGGCTCGGGCTCCGGCGGCTCGGGCACGGGCACGGGCGGCTCGGGCAGCGAAGGCGGCTCCGGTTCCGGCGGTAACGGCGGTGGCACCACCGGCGGCTCGGGCTCGGGCGGCTCCGGCGGCACCACCGGTGGCGAAGGCGGCACGGGCACAGGCGGCACCGGCGGCACCGGCACCAGCACCAAGAAGTAAGCCCACTTCGTCATATGGTCGACTGAAAATCTCTCGCCGTAAGGCTCCCCTTGTCAGGACGTTGCCGTGAAGCAAACAGCGGAGCTGTTTGTAGGCAACGTGCGAGCCGACAGGCGAGCCAGCAAAACGCGCGCGCAGCGCGTCCGTAATTGCAGGACGAGCTGGCCCGCAAAGCGGGTCTGAGGGGTAGTCGGCGAGAGACACCCATCACTACTGCACCTACATGTCTCGCTGGCACCTCCCCAGCGAGACATTTTCGTTATTACCCCGCATCCACCTCCCACTAGCACCATACTCAGCGAGACACATCCGTCACCACCCAGCACGCGTCTCTCACTGACCCCACCCCCGCGAGACATTCCCGTCACCGACCGACCGGTGTCTCTCACCGATCGCCGCCCAGCGAGAGACACCGGTCACCGCATCACGCATACCTCTTGCAAGACCTGCCCAGCAAACGCAGAGCGTGAGGTGTTGCCCCCACGGTTGACACGGACCATCAAACTCGCGCACCCGTCAAACCAAGAAGGCCTCGGTTCCTCGCACAGATCGTGCAAGGAACCGAGGCCTAATGGGGATCCAGAGCTACTGGTTACTTGGCGGTGAAGGCGATGCCCTCATCGCGCCACTTGTGCATCACGAGCACACCGCGCTCGTTCGCCGAAGTGGTCAGCAGGTGATCGCCGTTGCCCGGATTGTACAGGCGACGCACCTCGGTCTTCGAGCCTTCCGGCACGTAGAACGCGATGCCCTCATAGCGCCACTTGCCCTTGAGCAGCACGTCACGCTCCTTCTCGGAAGTCGTGAACAGGTGCTTGCCGCCCGGGTTGTACAGGCGGTAGACCGGCTTGGAGCTCCAGTCAGCCATCGTGAACGCAATGCCCTCGTCGTTCCACTGCTTCGACTTGAGCAGCACGTTGTACTCCGTGGTGCCGGCGGTGTAGAAGTGCTCGCCACTACGCGGGTTGTACAGGCGATGCACCGGCAGGTCGGACACCACTACCGTCACATCGAACGACGTGGTCAGCGTCGGATCATCGTTCAGCGTGATGGTCACCTTGGCCGTACCCGGCTTGGAGGTGTCCAGCTTGGCGGTGTAGTCGTCCTGTTCCAGCGTCTGCACGCTGCCGTTGGACTGCTGGTGCTTGACCACCATGCCCGCGGGATCGAACTTCTCGCCGATCTTGTACTCCTTCTTGTCCGGCTTCGTGTCCACGTAGATGCGGTTCGAGTACGACGGAGTCGACGGCTGCGACGGAGTGGGGTTCGACGGCTTCTGCTGCAGAGCGTTCTGAGTCTTCTGCAGCGCCTCGGTAGCCTTCTTGACCTCGTCGGCGGTCGCGTTCTGGTTGGCGGCGACCTTCTTGGCCTCGGTCAGAGCTCCGGAGAATGTCTTCCACGATTCGGAGGTGTAATCCTGCTCGTTGAGCTTCTCCGCATCCGCGATGGCCTTGTTCAGATCAGACTTGTCGGTCGAAGGCGTCGTCGGCTGCTTCTGCAGGCCATCCTGAGCCTGCTTCAGAGCGGCGGTAGCCTTCTTGACCTCGTCGGCGGTCGCGTTCTGGTTGGCGGCGACCTTCTTGGCCTCGGTCAGAGCTCCGGAGAA
>NZ_PEBH01000005.1:93539-176894 GCF_008698235.1 Bifidobacterium rousetti | reverse complement strand
GCGGTAGCCTTCTTGACCTCGTCGGCGGTCGCGTTCTGGTTGGCGGCGACCTTCTTGGCCTCGGTCAGAGCTCCGGAGAATGTCTTCCACGATTCGGAGGTGTAATCCTGCTCGTTGAGCTTCTCCGCATCCGTGATGGCGTCGCTCAGAGCCTTCTTGTCCGCATCAGTCGGGGCGGGCTTGAGATCCTTAATCGCGTCGTTCAACGAACCTGTTGCAGCATCGACGCGGGTCCGGGTGGCGTTGCCGTCGCCCTGCACCGTCTGCGCGTAACCAAGCTGCTTCTGCATCTCGGCCCACGAATCCGGCGTGTACTTGGCCGCATCGTTCTTCATCGCATCCGCGTTGGCGATGGCCTCGCCAAGCTTGGACTTGTCGACGGAACCAGCAGCGGGCTTCGCCTCGACGGTCACCTCCACGGTGGTCGTGTTGCCGTTGACGGTCGCGGTGATGTTGGCCTTACCAGTTGTCTCCCCCGCGGTGACCTTACCGTTCTCGACCTTCACGACCGTCTCATCGGAGGACGCCCACGTCACCGTTCCGGTGGCGCCTTCGGGCTGAATGGTCGCCTCAAGATCCGCGGAACCGCCCTCAGTCAGAGACAGCGTACTGTTCTTGGTCTGATTGTCCACACCGAGGCCCGCGCCCGAGATGATGACGCCGGTCGCCGGAACATCGACCTTGTTGACGGTGATCTCGACCGTAGCTGACTTATCGCCCGCGGTCGCGGTGATCGTGGCGGTGCCAGCCGCAATCGCGGTGACCTTGCCATCCTTGACCGTCGCGACCCCGTCATCGGAAGAAGTCCACGTCACGTTCTTGTCGGTCGCGTTGTCCGGCGTCACCGTGGCGGTGAGAGTTGCGGGCTTGCCCGCATCCACCGCCAGCTTGCCGTCCTTGACTCCGTCGCCGGAAATGGTCACGGACTCGACCGGAACGGTGATGGCCGTGCCGCTCACGGTCACGACGAACGAACGGCGCTCGATGCGCTTGTTCGAATCGTAGGCGAAGTACGACAGCTCGTACTGGCCCGGTTTCGTGGTGTCCACGGAACCGAACACCGTGCGATCGCTCTTCGCGACGGCCTTACCATCGCAGGTGATGGACACGCCGTCCCACCGATCATACTTGTTGGACTTGGACACCGGCACGGTCTTGCCCTCGGCCCTGGTGGTGTCATCGTCGTTATACGGCTTGCCAATCGTCTTGCCGTCGACGGTGAACTCGGGAGTGCAGTACTTGTTGGGCTGGCCAGGATCGGTGCCACCGCCGTTCTGTGTGCGAGTGAGCTCATCCCACTTGAAGTCGTCCGGCTTCTGCCACGGGATGACGATCACCCTGAACTTGCCGGAGCCCGGGTTGAAGGAGATGTCGTTCTGGACATTGCCATCCGCCGGCACCTTGACGGTTTCATCCGTGTAGTAGGAGCCACCTTCAGGCCAAGATCCGTCATCATTCTGGCGGGTCACGTACACGGTGACGATCTGCCCTTTATACGCGGACAGGTCGGGCGTGAACGAATCGTTCTCCGTCGTGGTGTCGACGGACACCAAGTTCTTGTTCTGGTTCGCTACGCTCAGCTTGTCGTTCGCGACCACCTGGGGACGGACCGTCACCACATACTCCGATGCGGCCGTTCCATTCTTGCCCTTGACGGAGGCCTTCAGCCAGTACACGCCCGGCTTCGACGTGTCGAGCGCACCCTCGATCTTGACTTGGTCCTTCAGATCGGTGCCATCGGCATCCACCGCGGCAAACGCGCTCTTGATACGATCCATGGTCAGCCAGGTATCGCCGACCGTAATGCTGGTGTTACTGTTCCACGACGTGAAGCGCGGCCCGTTCTGCTGGTTCAGCGGCTGCGGATCGCCATCCACAAGCTTCACGGCACCGAGACTCCCCAGACGCAGATACTTGATGTTCTGATCGGCGACCACCGCATTGACGAAATCATCGAAATCGGAGTCCTTCGTGAACTTCGAGAGGTCGATCGTCGCTTCACCCTTATCGTTCGTCTGCCAATCGCCTCGCAGGTATTCGGACCATTCGTAAGTAGCCTGATCCGGCTGCCGCAGGCACTGATCATCGTTGCGGACACCATCCTGATGGAACGTGGTGCAGGCCTCGATCGAGAGATCCTCTTGATAGGTCTTGCCGCCCCATCCGTAAGTGAAGAACTTCAGGCTCTTGATGGCGTTCGCGTCACGCTTCACCTCATCGACGTGGAAGACGCCGGAACCGCTCGACCGTCCCCACTGCGCGTACAGCGTGCCATACTTAGGCCACTTCACAGCGCCGCTTGTGGTACGCGGCGCGTCCACGACACGGAACTTGTCGCCCGTGCCGCTCCTGAACACATAGGCATCACCGGAACCGTCCTTCTCCGAATTCCATGTGAAGAAGGAACCACGATAGCTGTCGTTGAAGTAGGCGGAATTGGGGCTGTAGACCCGATAGAAGTTCGGCGCCTCTGATGTATCCCCATGCGCATCGCTCCAAGTCTTCCGTGGATTCAGATCCGGATTCCAGGCGTCACCGTTCTTCGTGCCCTGAATCTCGGAAGGATACGGCTTGATCGCGTCGAGCGTCGTGTTGTAATCCCAGAGGTAATCCGACGTATGGCCGTCGAGATTCCAATCCAGCTTCACGTTACCGTCCGATGCGGCTGCCGGTGCCGCGGCTTCGGAGGATTTCACCGTGGTTTCCGCGTCGGCGGCATTGGCGGTGGAGGACACCACCATGCCGGTAGCCAACATGGCCAACGCGGACACCACACCGACGATTCTGGCGACAATGCCGCCTCTGATGTGACCCTGTGTCATGGGTCGCCCCTTTCTCTTCATGTCCTTATGTATGAGGACACTCGGCTACCAGTTCACCCCCCCCCCCGAGACAATTCCGCCCACAATTCGGGCACTTTGGAAGCGCCGTGAGATGGCTCCGACACAATCCCGCCACTCACCAAACATAAAACGATTGACGCCCGCTGAACGGCAACACCGCCACAACCCGAACGCACCGGGGACCAACCCACAAAGGAACTAGCGAGAGACACCCGTCACCACATCGCGCGTACCTCTCGCAAGACCTGCCTCAGTGAGAGATACCAGTCACCACACCACATACGGCTCTCGCCAACAACCAGCCCAGCGAGAGACACCCGTCACCATCACGCACACATGTCTCGCTGGCCCATCCCCAGCGAGACATTTTCGTTATCATCCCGCATTCATCTCCCACTGGCACCATACTCAGCGAGACACATCCGTCACCACCCAGCACGCGTCTCTCACTGACCCCACCCCCGCGAGACACATCCGTCACTATCCCGCATCCACCTCTTGCGAGTAACGCCCCAGCGAGAGATGATCATTACCAATCGACACTTATGTCTCGCCAAGCCTGACTGAGCGAGAGGTTTTCAATAGCCGCCAGCCCACAGCTATCAACTGCCCGCCCCAGACAACCAGCCCACCAGTCAGCTCAGCCACCAATCACCAGCCGCCGATCAGCTCGGCAAGCGACAACAGCCTACGAGCCCACGCTTACTTGTTCACCTTGGGCTGGAGGCCTGCGGAGTTGGCTACGGCGGTGGTCTGGCCGCAGACGGCGAGCCAGTTGGCGAGGAGGCGGTAGCCGTCCTGGGTCATCACGGATTCGGGGTGGAACTGGACCGCGTACATCGGCTTGCCCTTGACGCGGATGCCCTGCACGATGTGGTCGCCCTGCGTCCACGCGGTCACCTCAAGCGTGTCCGGCACGGAATCGGGCTCGACGGCGAGCGAGTGGTATCGCGTGGCGGTCATCGGGTTGGCGACGCCGGCGAAGATCTCGTCGTCAACGTGCTCGACGAGGCTGGTCTTGCCGTGCATGATCGTCGGCGCGTGATCGACCGTGCAGCCGTACACCTCGGCGAGCGCCTGCAGTCCGAGGCACACGCCGAACATCGGCTTGTTCTGGCGGGCGCACAGTCGGATCATATCCTCGCTGGCGCCGGATTCGGCCGGGGCGCCGGGGCCGGGCGAGATCAGCACACCGTCGTAGCCGTCGGTCACATGCTCGTCAGACGGGTCGACGACGTCGTTGCGCACCACGTCGACGGTGGCGCCGAGCGTCTTCAGGTATCCGACGATCGTATAGACGAACGAATCGTAGTTGTCGACCACGAGGATGTGCGCGGAATCGGTCACGATGGCTCCTTACAGATGACGGGACGTCCCTGCGCCCGGTGACCGGCAACGCATGCGCGCGGTGGTGCGGGGAGGGCGATTGCTGTCAGTCTAGTGCACCGCCCCAACGCGACGCCGCCCGATGCACCGCTGACGGACAGCGTGACAGCGTGCGTCTCTCCCCCAGTCGACTTCGTCGACAGCCCCCTCATCAGAGGGAGCCAACCACCCCCGAACATCCCCCGAATAAGTGCGGCTACTGCTGAACGGCCACGTAGTTGCTCATCTGCTGCAGCATCGGGATGTTGGCGGCGGCCCACGGGAACGTCCATTGGAACAGCGCGCCGACCGCCGCGACGACGAGCAGCGCGGTGAGCACGACGCGGATCGGCAGCACGCCGGGCTGGAGACGCCACAGCGCGCCGTACAGGCTCGCGTCGGGCCTGCGGCGTCGCCCCGCGCGGATGTCGGCGAGCAGCGGCCAGCGCCATGCGACGGCGGCCGCGATCGCGAGCACCGACCAGATCACCAGCGCGCCGATCACGTACGGCTGGAGCGAGCCGAGCCGGGCGGGCAGCGACATCTCCGTCCCGCTGGTGTTCGCGAACCGCACCGTGCCGGCGGAGTCGGTGACGGCGAGTTCCTGCGGCACGCCGTCGGAGACCTTCGCCCAGTATTTGAGTTCGCCCCATGCGATCCAGCGGTGGGTGGCGGTCGTGTATTTCGGCTCGCAGGTGGTGAGCGTGATCATGCGTTTGGTCGGCTGCGCGTTCTGCCCGGACACGTCCGGCGTCGGGTTCGGCGCGACCACCCACACGTCGGTCGGGTCGACGATCTGATAGCTCGTGTACGTGTACACGTACCAGTAGTCCTGTGTGCGGATGACGATCGGGTCGCCGTTCTGGAGTTTGTCGATGTCGCCGAGCGGTTCGCCGTAGCCGGATCGATGCCCGGCAATCGCGAAGTTGCCGACCGCGCCCGGCATCTGCGTGGTCTGGTAGTGGCCGAGTCCGTGGCGCGCGAGCTGTTCGGCGTCGGTGCCTTCGACGATGTTGCGCTGCCAGCCCTGACCGAATCGCGGTATGTACAGTTGCGCGATCAGGTCGCCGTAGTTGGCGCTTTGCGGCTGGACGGGGGCGTCGCCCGACTGGGCCGGCGCGACCTTCGTGCCCGTGCCGCCGTCGCCGTCGCTCGAGCCGCCCGATGTACCGTCCGATCCGCCCGGAGCGGACCACGAGACCTGTTCACGCGTCTCGGCCTGCGTGCGTTCGGCCTGCACGCCGGTCCACCACATCTGCCACGCGATGTACAGCGCGCAGATCACGGCCATGGTGATGAGCAGCTCCGCGAGGATGCCGACCGCCTGCCACGCCGGATTGCGGCGCGAGGCGGATCGCGTGCCGATCGTCCTGTTCGCGCTATGCCTCATCGAACGTCACTCCCCCTGCGTGCCGGCGGTCGAGCCGGTCGTGCCATCTGCGCCTGATGCATCACCCGACGCACCGGTTGACGAACCGGACGCGCCGCCCACGACGGTCGCGTACTTGAGCGGCGACAGCAGCGACGCGGTCTCGTCGAAATGCAGATCCTTCTTCCGCTCGACCTTCCAGCCGAGGCCGAACGCGCTAACGTACTGCTTGTAGATGCCGATCGCGGGCGAATCGTCGAGCGCCTTGACGAGGCTGTCCTGATCGCCGATCGCGTAGATCGTGAACGGCGGCGAGTATTTCTTGCCGTGCAGCGAGACGACGTTGCCCGAGCAGATCACGGCGGAGTTGAACAGCATGCGCTGATCCATGAACATCATCGACGTGGCGCCGCCCGTCCATAGCGCGTTGATCACCGATTCGATGTCCTGCTGGTGGATCACGTACTTGTCGATGTCCTCGCTGGAACCGGACGAGTCGATCGCCTGCTCCCACATCGGCGAATCATCGAGCGTGACGGCGACGCCCGCGCCATCCACGGCGGGCAGGGTCGCGCCGGAACCGGCGTCGTTGGCCGTGGCGTCGCTGCCGTTCTTCGCGACGACGTCGGTGAGGGTGCTCACGTCCGCACTGAGCTTCTCGACTTCGGCGTTGAGTCCGTTGACCTCGTCGACGCGCTGTTCGATGAGTCCGGCGGTGTCCGAGTTGACGGTGGCGGTGCGGTTGAAGCGCAGGTTCGTCATGAACAGGTATCCGGTGAGCGCGACGACGAGCATCACCGCGACGCCGCCCGCGAAGGAGCGTTTCGCGCTGTGCCGTCCGCCTCCGTGCCTGGCCATGGCCGCCCGCCTTTCCCTCACGCCGGAAAAACCCGAGTCTATCTATACATACGACCACGCACTGCACAGTATGGCCGCACAGTATGGCCGCCAATATGCGGTATTGTTCGCCGCGTTCGAGTGTAACCACTATTATGACTTCTAGCCTATAGAACTTGAATGGAGACTACGCTGATGGCTGACGAAGAGCTGGACAACAACTCGAAGGAACAGAAGGACTGGCAGTCCGATACGGAGAAGGCGACGGACGCGGACACCGCGGGACTCGTCGACATGGACAAGGTCGAGGCCGTCCTCAACGCCACCGCCGACAAGTCCTCGATGACCCCGCAGATGCAGCGCATGATGGCGCGTCAGGAGGAGAACACCCGCCGCGTCGAGGAGACGATCAAGGGCACCAAGTCGAACCCGCGCTGGTTCGTGCCGCTGTTCTGCATCCTGATGGTGATCGGCCTGATCTGGGTCGTCACCTACTACCTGACCTCCAACTACCCGATCCCGAACATCGGTGGCTGGAACCTGCTCATCGGCTTCGTGATCATCATGATCGGCTTCATCATGACGATGTGGTGGCGCTGAGCGCGTCGATCCTTTCGCCGGGGCAGCGCTTCCGCTGCGATCGTATCCGGCATCAGTCAAGGGGCTGGACCGTTATCAACGGTTCCGGCCCTTTGTCGTATACGGAGATATTCCGGGAGCATGTGAAAGCATCCGGAGGTATCCGAAAGTATCCGAAACAGAGTGGCTACCGCAGCCATCCCCTCAATTCATCACCTGCATCGGCGGACAATCACATAACAGTCGCCACCCCTCACGGAGTTGTGCACATGCCACCCGCGAAGTAATCCACAGGTTATCCACAGCCAAAAACGTTGGAATTTCAACGATTATGGATTGTTATCCACAAGTTATCCACTACTTATCCACTGATACGTAGTGGTTATCCCCAAACTATCCACCGGATTGCACCGAGTTATCCACATTCCGTGGTTGTTTTCCCTTGTTCGCCCGTAATTCGGACGCCCGCGGCTTCGGGTTTTCCACACAGGAGGGCGCGACGGCCACTTGCCCACCGGAATCACCCGTCTGTGGATAAGGGCCTGTACACATATCCACAATTCAAAATCGTTGAAATTTCAATGATTCTTAACCAAAAGTGGGGTTGCGCACATCGGTTTTCCACCACAACCCCACTGTTATCCCCAAGTTATCCACATGGTTTTCCACATCCTGTGGAAAACCACATGCGTGTAATTCACACTACATGTAGTGGGACGCCGTCAAGACGCCCACTAACTACATTCCCATGCAGACAATTCACTCACGTCTTCCCTTGGCTCCCCTTGTCAGGGGAGCTGGCCCGCTTTGCGGGTCTGAGGGGTAGTCAATTCACCAACGAATGCACGGCGCGCAAGACGCTACATCACACCCAGCAGGCACACCCACGCGATCGCGACAAGCGACGCGACGACGAACCCGCCGTAGATCCACATGCGCTGGTTGAACGAGCGGCCACGCAGCGCGGGCACGCCGGCGACCAGCAGCCACGTCAGCACGCCGCCGGCGATGAACCCGCCGACATGCGCCTGCCACGCGATACCGCCGACCAGGAACGGCAGCAGGATGTTGATACCCATCCACACCATCATCGAGGTGATGTCGGCGCCGACGCGGCGGTAGACGACCAGGATCGCGGCGAACAGACCGAACAGCGCGCCCGAGGCACCGTACGCGGCCATCCCCCAATCGCCGGTCACACTCGCCCACACGACAAGCCCGACCGCGCCGCCGAACCCGGAGACCAGATAGAGGACGAGATACTTCCAGTGGCCCATCAGACGCTCCAGCTCGGGGCCGACCGAATACAACGCGATCATGTTGAACAGGATGTGCATGATGTTCGGCGCATGCAGGAACAGCGCCGTGAACCACGCCCACGGTCGGGTGAAGATCGTGTACGGCATCACCATGCCGGAGCCGACGAACAGCGAGAACAGGGTCGGCGAAAGCAGACGCAGCAACACCTCGACCAGCCACACGGCCACGCACGCGACGATCAGCGCCTTGGTGACGACCGGGCCGTTGTTCCTCCACTCGTACGCGATCTGACGTTTCGTGGGCAGGTTCGGCAGTTTCATTCCCATGGGACGCAAGTCTATCGGCAGACGATCCCCGCCTCCCGACGTTACCCGCGGCCACCCGTTGCCCGTTCCTTCCGAAGCGTTGGGCGCGTTCCCACCCAATCCTCACAAAATCGTGCCTATGATGGGGAGCAAGGTCGTCTCTGAACGAACAGAACGACGAGAATGGGAAAGGAGCCGTCATGGAGAACAAGTCCTCGAACGGTTGGAAGTTCTTTGCATTGCTGTTTGGCGCGCTGCTCGCCGGCTTGGTGGGCCTGTACATCTACAAGCAGCAGAACCCGGATTACGATCCGTGGGAGGAGCCGTGGGAGAACAGCTCCTCGCCGGTCGACCTGGGTCTCGACAAGGCCAAGGACGAAGCCAAGGATGAGTCCGCTCCGGCCGACGACGCCCCCGAGGCCGCTCCCGCCGAAGCCTGATTCTCGTCCCGCAGTCACCGTCGCGGATTCCCACAGCTTGTTCTCACGACGGGGAGTCCGACAACACAAGTCCTGCGCCACTGAAGTGGCACAGGACTTTTTCATGCCCGCATCCCCCATCGGAACTTCATTGGGATCCGCCCCCGTCGGAACCCGCACCCTCGTCGGAACCCGCATCCTCGAACTGTTGCTTCACGCGGAAACATCACTTCCCCGCCCCTCCCGCTCGTCACAACGTCCGATGCTGCGGTATCGGACGTTCCGCCCCGGGAAACCCCGCGAAATCGTCCGATACTACGGTATCGGACGTTTCGGCGCCCATACGAGGGCGCGAAATGGCCGATCCTATAGGATCGGACGCCAGATAGGGCCGGATAGGGGCCGGAAACATCCGATCCTACAGGATCGGCCGGCGCGTAGGAGGGGTTAAACGAGTAAGGTCCCGCACCCTACTCACATAGGGGGCGGGACCTTGTCGTAGTTCAGTCACTCAGTCACGCGCGAGCGGAGCGAGTCGATTGACGTGTGCGGAAACCGTCGTCCGAAACCGAAGGCGTACAAAGGTACGTCGAGGTTGAGGAAAGACGGTATACGCTCCGTCAGTCGGCGAGCGGAGCGAGTGTGATTATGCGTGTGGCCTCTAGGCGCAGAGGGTGAAGGCGTACAAAGGTACGTCGAACCCTCTGCGCCGACGAGGACACTCCATAATCACGCGAGCGGACCGGTGTGCCAGATGTCCTTGAGGTAATCCTCGATCGAGCGGTCGGAGCTGAAGAAGCCGGAGTTCGCCACGTTGAGCAGGGCCTTGCGGTTCCACTCGAGCTGGTCCTGGTACAGCTTCTCGATCTCGGACTGGATGTCGACGTAGGAGGTGAAGTCGGCGAGGGTCATGAACCAGTCCTTGGTCAGCCAGTCGGCGACGAGCGGCGCGTAGGCGTTGCGGTCACCGTTGGAGAAGGTGCCGTTGGCGACGAGGTCAATGGCGTGCTTCAGGCGAGGATCGGCCTCGTAGTACTTGGCCGGATCGTAGTCGTTGGCGTACTGCTCCTCGACCTCGTCGACGGTCATGCCGAAGAGGAAGAAGTTCTCGGCGCCGACGCGCTCACGGATCTCGACGTTCGCGCCATCGAGGGTGCCGACGGTCAGAGCGCCGTTCAGGGCGAACTTCATGTTACCGGTGCCGGAGGCCTCCTTACCGGCCTGGGAGATCTGCTCGTCGAGCTCGGTGGCCGGGATGAGGTTCTGGGCCATCTCGATGTTGTAGTTCGGGAGCATGTAGACGGCGAGCTTGCCCTTGAGGTCCGGGTCGTTGTTGATGACGCGGGAGACGTTGTTGATCAGCTCGATGGTCAGCTTGGCCAGGTAGTAGCCCGGGGCGGCCTTCGCGCCGAAGAACACGGTGCGCGGCTGCAGGTCCTCGACGGAGGCGGAGCCGTTCTTGATGGCGGCGTACTGGGAGATGGTGGCCAGGATCTTCAGGCTCTGGCGCTTGTACTCGTGCAGACGCTTGACCATCGTGTTGAACAGGGTGTTCTCGTCGACGTCGATGCCGTAGTGCTGCTTGGCGAAGCCGACGAAGGAGTGCTTGTTGGCCTGCTTGACGGCGGCGAACTTCTTGACGAACTCGTCGTCCTTGGCCAGCGGGACGAGGCCCTGCAGCAGCTCGAGGTCGGACAGCCACTTGTCGGTGCCGAGGCCCTCGGTGATGAGGTCGGACAGGCCCGGGTTGGCGAGCTTGATGAAGCGACGCGGGGTGACGCCGTTGGTGACGTTGGTGAACTTGGTCGGGTAGACGTCGGAGAAGTCCTTCAGGGTGACGTCCTTGAGCAGCTGGGAGTGCAGGGCGGCCACGCCGTTGACGTGGGAGCCGCCGTAGGTGGCGAGGTAGGCCATGCGGACGGAGTCGCCGGTGTAGATGCGCATGCGCTCGATGGTCTCGTCGTCGACGCCCTTGCCCTTGAGCTCGTCCTCGAACTGCGCGTTGATCTTCTCGATGATCTCGAGGTGACGCGGCAACAGCTCGCCGATGAGGTCGGCGGACCAGACCTCGAGGGCCTCCGGCAGCAGGGTGTGGCAGGTGTAGTTGAAGGTCTTCACCGTGATGTTCCACGCGGTGTCCCAGTCGTAGCCGTACTCATCGATGAGGATGCGCATGAGCTCCGGGATGCCGATGACCGGGTGGGTGTCGTTGAGCTGGAACGTGATCTTGTCCGGGAAGGTGGTCAGATCCGGCTTGTCCTGACCCGGGTAGAAGACGCGGATGGCGTCGTGCAGGGAGGCGGCGACGAAGAAGTACTGCTGCTCGAGGCGCAGCTCCTTGCCGACCTTGGTGGAATCCTCCGGGTAGAGGACCTTGGAGATGTCCTCGGCCTTGACCTGCGGCTTGACGGCGTCGAGGTACTCGCTCTTGTTGAAGGTGAGCAGGTCGAACTCGTCGTAGGACTTGGCGGTCCACAGGCGCAGGGTGTTCACGCGCTGGGACTTGTAGCCCGGCACGAGGTAGTCGACCGGGACGGCGCGCACGGACCAAGCCGGCTTCCAGACCTTCTTGCCGTCCTCCTCGACGACCTCACCGCCGAAGGAGACCTTCTGGTCGCGGTTGTAGTCGACGTGGCCCCACGGCTCCTCGTTGTTCAGCCAGTAGTCCGGGGTCTCCACCTGCTTGCCGTTCTCGTCGAACGTCTGCTTGAAGATGCCGTAGCGGTACTGGATGCCGTAGCCGAAGGCCGGCACGCCGAGGGATGCGAGGGAGTCGACGTAGCAGGCGGCGAGACGGCCGAGACCGCCGTTGCCGAGGCCCGGCTCGTACTCGGCGTCGACGATGTCCTTCGGCTGGAAGCCGAGGGCCTCGACGGCGGAGTCGAACTGGTCGGTCAGGCCCGCGTTGAGCAGGGCGTTCTCGAGCTGCTTGCCCATGAGGAACTCAGCGGAGAAGTAGCCGACGGCCTTGGTGTTGCCGTTGACCATGTCGGACTGGGTCTTGAACCAGGAGTCCGCGAGGTGGTTGCGGACGGCCTTGGAGGCGGCGACGTAGACATCGGCGGCGGTCGCCTGCTCGGGGGTGACGCCCTGGGTGTACTTCAGCTGTTCACGAATCTCGTCGGCGAACTGCTCAGCCGTGACGGGAGACTTCGGTGCAGTGATCTCGGTCATGTTATTTTGTTTCCTTCCGGGATGGAACTTCCCTGACCATGATAAGGCGCGATATTGGCCGCCTTTCAACCCATACATGAACAGTGCGTTACATTCCGCACCGCCTCGTGCATACGTTGTCATAGGCCTTTCTCAACAGATTACTACGTAGTACGGCCAAGTACGGAGGACGCATGGAGAACGCATGGAGAACACGGAGGACGCCATACAATGGCGCACATGGCTGTGATTCTGGAAAAAGACCTGACCCGCGGGCGAGAGGCGTTCGCCTCATGGCGGGACGCGGCGCGGGATGCAGCGCGGAAAACGCTGGATGAGGCGGCTGGCGGGACGGCTGACGAGACGCCAGCTCCGGCCGTCGTGCGACTCGCCATCGCCCCGAAACTGCCGCGCCCGACGATGGCGATGGCGGTGCGTTATTCGCTGTTCCTGCTGGAACGCAAGGCGCCCGGCCCCGGCGTGGAGGTGCGCGTAGCGCCGTGGGGCGCGATCAAGATCCTCGACGGGCCCGCCTCGGACCCGCATAACCTCACCCCGCCGGACGTCATCGAGCTCGATCCGGACGTGTGGCTGCGCCTCGCGGCCGGCATCACCTCATGGGATGAGGAGAAGGAAGCCGGGCACATCAGCGCGGTCGGCGAGCGCGACGATCTCGGCTGGCTGCTGCCGCTGTGATCCATGTGATCCATGTGGCCCCGAACAGGACGCGCGCCGCAAGAGCCGCGGGGATCGGGAAATCAGAAAAACGGGGATGAGTGGTTCAGCCCCGCTCGACTCACGCCTTGTGCGGCTTGAGCGCGCTCGGCATAGGCATCGGGATGGGCTTGTGCGGCACCGGCTTCGCGCTGGTCTTGCTCGCCTTGGGGAATTCGCCGCTGGTGGCCTTCGCGGCCGCCTCGGCGGCCCACTTGGCGTACTCGTCCAGATCGTCATCGCTGCGGGAGGAGCCGGACGCGGCGCCCTTGGCGTCGGCGTCATCGGCCTTCATCTCCGACGCGGTGGCCCCGGCGGTCGCGGTCGGATCAACCGCACCCGCGGCGTCCGAATCCTCGTCCGCATAGTGAGAAGAATACTGGTCCTCGATGTCGGCGAAGGGGTCGATCGAACCGGTTCCCGGCTCCTGACCGCTCAATTCCTTGGCAAGCTCATCGTAATCGGTGTCGGTAGTCAGATATTTGAGCTTACGAGCTATCTTCTGCTGCTTGGCTTTCTGACGTCCGCGGCCCATGTGACCCCCTGAGAATAATGCTTGCTATCAATTCATCACATAGAAGAGTACCACTTGTTGGAATACTTGGGCTTGTCGGCTCGCGCTTTTACGATAAAAGCGATATTTTGCACGGTTTTGACACAACCTGATCATCACCTTTGATCGCCGAAACCATCGAAACGATTCGAAAAGGACGAAACGTATGACGGACGAAACGCAGGAGCCGCAGATCACGGCCGCGGGCAACGAGATGAGCGCCAGCTTCCTGGCGGCGAAGAAGCGCTCGGACGCGACGCTGGCCAAGCTCGAGGCCGAGCCGGGCAAGTTCACGATGCTCACCGGCGACCGTCCGACCGGCCGCCTGCACCTGGGCCACTACTTCGGCTCCATCAAGGAGCGCGTGGCGATGCAGAACAAGGGCGTGCACTCCAACATCATCATCGCCGACTACCAGGTGATCACCGACCGCGATACCACCGAGCACATCCAGGACAACGTCCTCAACCTCGTGCTCGACTACATGGCCGCCGGCATCGACCCGAAGAAGACGATGATCTACGCGCACTCCGCCGTGCCGGCCGAGAACCAGCTGCTGCTGCCGTTCCTCTCGCTCGTCACCGAGGCCGAGCTGCACCGCAACCCGACCGTCAAGTCGGAGATGGAGGCGTCCGGCCACGCACTGACCGGCCTGCTGCTCACCTACCCGGTGCATCAGGCGTGCGACATCCTGTTCTGCAAGGCGAACGTCGTGCCGATCGGCAAGGACAACCTGCCGCACATCGAGATCACCCGCACCATCGCCCGCCGCTTCAACGAGCGCTACGCGAAGAAGCACCCGGTGTTCCCGGAGCCGGCCGCGATCCTGTCCGACGCGCCGGAGATCCCGGGCCTCGACGGACGCAAGATGAGCAAGTCGTACGGCAACTCGATCATGCTGGGCGCCACCGCCGAGGAGACCGCCAAGCTCATCAAGAAGAGCCCGACCGACTCCGAGCGCGCCATCACGTTCGACCCGATCAAGCGCCCGCAGGTCTCCGCGCTGCTCACCACCGCGGGCCTCGTCACCGGCCGCGACCCGAAGGAGATCGCCGACGAGATCGGCGCTTCGGGCGCCGGCGCGCTCAAGGCGTACGTCATCGAATCGGTGAACAACTTCCTCGCCCCGCACCGCGAGCGCCGCGCCGAGCTCGCCAAGGACATGGACTACGTGCGCGACGTGCTGCATGACGGCAACAAGCGCGCCAACGAGATCGCCGAGGCGACCCTCGACGAGGTGCGCGAGGCCATGGGCATGAAGTACTGAGCGGCTGAGGCGCTGAGGCCCGAAGTTCCGCGGCGCCAGCCGTGCTATCTGCGTTATGAGGGGTACTTCGGAGGTCTTGCGGAGCTCTATCTCGCTTACGAGGGGTACCTATGTCAGGTATCAAGGCCCGGAAATGGCTTGGTCGCAACGAGGTCAAGCCGTTTTCGGGCCTTGATACTTCGGACCGATACCCCTCGTAAGCGAGATAGAGCTCCGCGACAAGCCGAAAGTACCCCTCATAACGCAGATAGCCGAGACTTACCGAGGGTCCACGCAACGAGGGCGGCAATCCACGGCAATCCACGTCGATTCCTAATGCCGCGTATAAGGAATTTCAGCCCCTGCGTCTAGGTCTTCTCCGGCATATCGGCTCCTCACCCAGGCTCCTCACCTAGGCAATGAGGCGTCCGTTTCTGCAAATCCGACAACCCACACTCATCCGCCCGTTCCCGGGTCCAGCAGTGGCGTGAATCCGATTCGCGCGTAGAGGGGTTTACGTCGGCGGCTCCTGCCGTCACAGATCCGGCGCACGGTCATTCTTTCCGTCAACGGCACAATCGCCCCCGTGACCTCGTATATCCTCTCGGCCACTCTGCCGGCCAAGGTCGCTTCGACGGTGTCATTGCCGAGATCCGTCGCCGTCACTTGGACGTATTTCCATCCCGCGTCTTCAAGCGCCTGCCGCCGCTTGACGTCGTTCAGCCACTGCCCCGCGTGATGGGAGCCATCGTATTCGACGCAGATTCTGAACTCGGGATACGCAAGATCGAGATACATGGGTTTCCCGCCTCCGACTGACACCGGATAGTTCACCCGAGGGCAATCCAGTCCGTATTTCATCAAAACCAACCGCGTGCGCGTCTCCATTGAGGAATCGGTCCCTTCCCGAAGCATCGGGAGGACGCGACGGCATTCGGCATACCCCTTGAACATCCGGCATTGTCGGCCGATCTCTCGTTCCTGTTGGGCGTAGTCCTCGGCACCGTCGAGATATAGGCCCAACTCCTCCACTGTCGCCCGGCACAGACGCCGGTCTCGTCTCATCATGGACTCACCCAGCACGATAAGCTCCTCGGCGTCCACGCAGGCGGCGAACATCGCCCATGTGCATGCCGGGGATGTGCAGGCGAACTGCCGTTCGACCATGACGGTGTCCATCGGGAACCGCCATATCACCGCGTCGATGCCCTCGACCCGATATTTGCGATTCGCATGTGGAACGGCTACCGTGACATGTCCACATTGTTGGCCGGAGTATTCGGTGAGGCTGTGATCCGGAGGCCGCGATTGCTGTCGTGGTCGTCGCAGCCGCTGTGGTCGCTGCAGCCGTCGTGGTCGCAACGGCATACGCGGCAATTCGATCGCCATTAGTTCCAGGGCCGTAGACAAGGCGTATGGAGGCCGCCAATCCGTACGGCGCTGAATCGCGGCGCATGTCTCCATGCGACGATATTTCACTTCCGTCAGTTCGACCAACGCCATCGAATCGCCCATGAGAGTTCCTCCTCCTCGCACGACTCCGTGCGGGTTCCCGTCCCAGCGCGCCCTATCATCCCCACTGACAGGTTGTGATCTTCAACTTGGGCGGGGATCACGCGGTTTGTGGAGCGCCTATTTCATTGAACCCAGACTACGGCGCATCGGGTAATTGCGTTGCCGTCAGGAAACATGCTGTGCGCAACTGAAGAGATTTGTGGATAACACGGGCGTGGGAAGCCCGTACCGGAAGTCTGGCATGTGATTCTCAATACTCGCTGGTTCCATCGGTCGAAAAGATCGTCCTTCCCTCACGCACGGCAGTGGCACCATATCGGTATGGGCAACGATCTGAACATCATCAACGCGCGTATTCCCGGTGGCGACGCGCATGTTGACCTCGGCATCCGTGACGGACGTATCGTCTCCGTTACGCCGTCGCGAGGTGCTTTGGCGTCCTTCGCGCCTTCGTCCGACTCTGCCGCCGTCGACGCCGCCACCGACTCCGCCACCACCATCGACGCCGATGGCCTGTGGGTCATCCCCGGCCTGTGGGACTGCCATACGCACTTCACCCAGTGGTCGAAGACCCTCGGCCGCCTCGACCTGATCGACGCCCGGTCGGCCGACGAGGCGATGGCGATGCTTCGCACGCATCTTGACGAACGCCGCGCCGCAGGTACACTCGACCCGAATGCGTTCGTGGTGGGCATGCGGTTCCGTCACTCGCTGTGGTCCGACGATCAGCAGCCCACGTTGGCTGCGATCGATGCGGTGACCGGCGAGCAGCCGGTCGCGCTTTCCAGCGCCGACATGCACTGCGGATGGGTGAACTCGGCGGCGGGCCGACGACTTGGCGTCCATATGGATGAGGAGACCGGACTCGTCGGCGAGCTCGAATGGTTCGACGCCTACACTCAGTTCGACAAGGCGCCGGGGGCTGCCGAGGAGACCGACCGTCTGCTTCGTGAGGCCGAGTGGGATGCGGCCGGCAAGGGCGTGGTCGGCATCCGCGATTACGAAATGGCCGAGAACATCGATACGTGGACCGCCCGCTTCGCCTCCGGCATCGACCGGCTGCGCGTTATGGCCGGCGTGTACCCCGAGCGCCTGCAACGGGCCATCGACGACGGCTGGCGTACCGGCGAGGAACTGCCCGGATCGCGGGGGCTCGGCACGGTCGGCGCGATGAAGCTCATCTCGGATGGTTCGCTCAACACCCGTTCCGCCTACTGCTCGACCCCGTATTCGGGGATCGAACCGCCGACCTACGGCACGCTGAGCTATACGCCGCAGCAGATCGAGGAGTACATGCGGCTCGCCACCGAGCATGGTTTCGACATCGCGTGCCACGCGATCGGCGACGATGCGAACACCATCGTGCTCGACGCCGCCGAGCATACGCACGCCCACGGGTCGATCGAGCACGCGCAGCTGCTCAAGCGCGCCGACATCCCGCGGCTCGCGTCCCTCGGACTCGACGCGAGCATCCAGCCGCAGCATGCGATGGACGACCGCGATGTGATCACCCGCTTCTGGGCGCATCCGGCCGGCATCCCCTATGCATTCCGATCGCTGTACGACGCGGGCACGCGGCTGCGCATGGGGTCGGACGCTCCGGTCGCGCCGCTCGACCCGTGGATGGCGATCTCCGCGGCGGTGTTCGGCACGGAGAACTCCGATCGAGAGCCGTTCCAGCCTGAGCAGTGCTTGCCGGTCGACGTGGCATTGGCCGCATCCACGGCGGCCGGTCGCGATCGGCTCGAAGCCGGCGATCCGGCCGACCTTGTGCTGCTGGACGCCGACCCGTACGCGACCCGGACGCCGGAGGAGATGCGCGCCATGCCCCGGCATGTGGCGATGACGTTCGTCGCGGGGGAGCGGACCCGCTGAAATACCTTGCATGTTGCAACGTCTTACGTTGAACCCATTCGACCCCAACGAAAATTGGTACAAAGCCGCAACCATGACTCAGCAACCGGCTCCCCATAGACGCCCGCAGCTGCCCCATGGCTATCTGCGCGCTATCTGCGTTATGAGGGGTACTTTTGGACTGTCGCGGACATCTATCTCGCTTATGAGGGGTACCTGCCCGAAGTATCAAGGCCCGGAAACGGCTTGACCTCGTTGCAGCCAAGCCGTTTCCGGGCCCGTATACCTGACATAGGCACCCCTCGTAAGCGAGATAGATGTCCGCAGAAGCCGCGATATACCCCTCATAACGAAGATAGCCCGACAAGCACCGGGATTCGCTTAGCGAAGAGGCCATTAGAGCACCTGACCCACCGGGCTCCCTAAGCCTAAGCTAAGCTATTCACCTATATTCACCGTAAGCTATTCGCCGCGACGCGGGTTGACCTCGGATTCCATGGCCTGCATCGGCTCGTCGACGAGTACGGTGCCGGAGGGCAGGGTGCCGGGAAGCGGATCGTCCATGTAGTGGTCGAACTCGTAGAGCATGCGATCGTCCGGACGCTCCGTGAGCAGCGAGACCACGACGATGCACGCCAGCGAGATGAGGAACGCGGGCAGCAGCTCGTAGATCGCGAACACGCCGCCCAAGGGCTTGACGAAGTTGTGCCACACGAGCACCGCCGCGGTGCCGGAGATCATGCCGGCCACCGCGCCGGCCTTGTTGGCGCGGCGCCAGTACAGCGCGCACAGCATCAGCGGCCCGAACGAGGCGCCCAGTCCGGCCCACGCGTAGGAGACGACCTGGAAGATCGACGAGTTCTGGTCGTACGCGACAAGGATGCCGAACAGGAACATGACGATCAGGGTCAGACGCGCCACGATCATGACCTGACGGTCCGTGGCCTTGCGGTGCAGGAGCCCGCGGAAGATGTTCTCGCCCATCGCGGAGGCGCCGATGATCATGTACGACGAGCTGGAGCTCATCGAGGCGGCGAAGATGCCGGAGACGACGATGCCGCACACGAAGCTTGGCAGCAGGGTCTGCGCGAGCACGATGAAGATGGTCTCCGCGTCGCCCGAGGTGAGCAGGTGCGTCGGCATCATCGCACGTCCGACCAGGCCGATGCACACCGCGCTGGCGAGCGAGAGCATGCACCACGAGGTCGCGATGATGCGCGACTTGCGCACCTCCTCGACGCTGCGGATCGACAGGAAGCGCACGAGCACCTGCGGCATGCCGAAGTAGCCGAGGCCCCATGCGAGCATCGAGATGATGGTGATGACGCCGTAGTCGGCCGGCGCGCCGAACACCGCCTGACCAGCCTCGACGATCTGCTGGCCGGACACCGGGTCGAGCTGCGGCACCGCGATCTGCGTGCCGGAGAGGAATCCGGGGATCGCACGCAGGAACGCGACCGTGTTGCCGATGCCGCCCGCGGAGGCCACCGTGCCGATGAACACGACGGCGAGCGCGAAGAACATGAGCATGCCCTGGATGAAGTCGGTCATCACGACCGAGAGGTATCCGCCGACGATGGTGTACACGAACACGACCAGCGCGCCGACGACCATCATGATGTGGTAGTCGAAGCCGAAGAGCGCGTGGAACAGCTTGCCGACCGTCACGAAGCAGCTGCCCACGTACACGCAGAAGAACACGAGGATGATGAGCGCCGCGATCGTCGAGATCACGCCGCGGCGGTCATGGAAACGCTTGGCGAAGAAGTCGGGGATGGTGATCGCGTCGCCGGCCACGACCGAGTAGCGGCGCAGTCGCCGGGCGACGAGCTTCCAGTTGAGGTAGGTGCCGAGCGCCAGTCCGATGGACGTCCACATCGGGTCGGTGGCGCCGGTGAAGTAGGCGAGGCCGGGCAGTCCCATGAGCAGCCAGCCGGACATGTCGGACGCCTCGGCGGAGAGGGCCGTCAGCCACGGTCCGACGCCGCGGCCGCCGGCGAAGTACTCCTTCGACGAGGAGTTCGATCGTTTCGAATAGATGAATCCGATGGACAGCATGGCCGTGAAGTAGATGACCATGGCCAGCAGGATCCAGAAATCGGCGTTGACCACAAAAACTCCTATCAGATCGTAGTGTCAAGCGTAGTGTCAGTCGCAGTATCAGATGTCATTCAGATGATTCAGATGTCGTAGCGCCAGGACTTGTCCGTGATAACACGGGCCATCGCCAGTCCGATCGGCAGGCAGATGATGACCATGAACGCGCGGAACGCCCAGTCGAGCGCCTGCTGGGTCTCGAACGACCCGAGGTGGAACATGGCCTGGTACATATACATGCCGGGCACCATGATCACGATCGACGGCACGGTCAGGCAGATGCGCGGGTAGCCGAGGTGCGGCGGCAGCCAGCCGCGACGCACCGAGGAGCGCCACATGGAGGCGAGCAGGCCGGCCAGCAGCGCGCCGATGAACGCGGCGGCCTCGGCGGGCACGCCCATGTCGACGATCTCGAGTCGCAGGGTGTCGGTGATCGCGCCGATGACGGCGGCCACGAGGCACATGCGCTGCGGCGAGTTGAACATGATGGAGAAGCCCCAGACGCCGAGGAACGCGAACACGAATCGCAGCGAACCGTTCACCCACGGGTTCAGACCCAAGGGTTCGAAGCCCTCCGGGTTGAGGTGCACGATCGCGGCGACCATCCAGCCGGCGAGCGTGGCCATGAGCACGATGCACAGGAAGTAGGCGAGGCGCTGTATACCGGAGGGGAAGTCGATCTTCGCCATGTCGAGTCCGCTGGTGATGAGCGGGAAGCCCGGGATGACGAACAGCATCGCGCCGATGTACGCGGTGTCGTGCTGCAGGGCGATCGGGTCGAACAGGCCGATCAGTCGCAGCGTGCCGGTGCAGGCGAGCGCGGCGACGGCCACGCACACGAAGGTGACGAAGAACTGGTTCAGGTGGTGGGCGAAGAGGCGACGGCGCAGCCAGTGGCCGAGTCCGGCGCCGACGAACGCGCCGACCATGTCGTACGGGCCGCCGCCCAAGAGGAACACGAAGGACGCGCAGGCGATCGCGGAGGCGAGTCCGGCGAACGCGGGGGAGTAGAGCGGCTTGCGATGCTCGATCAGGTCGAGCCGCTTGTGCGCCTGACGCACGGTGATGCCGGGATGGCCGGTCACCGGGGCCTTGCCGACATGGTCGAAGTGCTCGGCGTATTCGCCCTTCGGGGGCTTGTAACCGCGTCTGCGGGAGGATCCCGCCGTACCGTTGGCGGCCTTGGTACCGCTGCCGCCGTTGTTGCCGACGAAGCCTTCTTCCGGGGCCACGCCATGCCGACCTCGACCCTCGTGGGCGTCACGGACCTCACGGAATTCACGATCGACGGGGTGCTCGTGCGACGGCTTGCGGTCGTCGGCCATCCTGTCCCTCATGTCCTCGAAGTCGGGACCCATCACTTCGGAGTCGGCGTGTCCGGAGCCGTTAACGCCGCGGCGACGGCGACGCTCCTGCCGTTCGCGCTCCTCTTGCTTGGCGAGTTCGGCTCGTTCGGCGAGTGATTCGGTCATCGCCGACTTGGACCAGTCGCTCTCATGCACGTCCAGCGGTTCGGCGAGCGGCTGGCCGGGATCGGTGTGCTGGCTGGCGGCCTCGAGGGCGTCGAGGACGGCGTCCTGACCGTCCTGTTCAACCTGGCCGGACTCGCGCTGACCCGACTGACCTGCCTGACCTGCCTTGGCTTCATGGCCATGGCCGGCGAGCCTGTTCACCCATGTCGCGACCGCGCCGCCCCCCGACGCGCCTTGCGCCTCCTGTGCCTCGGCCTGACGCTCTTTTTCCTCCTTCTCCTCCTCGCGCAGCTGCTTGGCGAGCTTGGCGGACATCTGCGAGGCGTCCTTCTCGTCGAGGTGCTGCATGAGCCCCTTCGACACCTCGGGGCGCGTGTGGTACATGCTCTCCTCGCCGAGGTTCACGCTGAACCAGTCGGCGAAGTGCTCGAGCAGCCAGATGCGTTCGGTGTTGACGCCGGTGGTCGGCAGGTCGATGACCTCGGTGATGCGGTCCTTGCCGTCGGTGCACGCGGCCTCGATGTCGGTCAGGTTCACGTCGGCGCGCACATGCACGCCGAGCGGGTAGGCGATGCGATGCATCATCTCGCGCACGCGGAACGATCCGGTTCCCGCGGACAGGTCGAGCAGGCCGACGCGCACGATGACGCTCGCCTTGGCGGCGATGCCCGCCTCGGTGATCGGCTTGTCCCAGTCACGTTCGATGTCCTCCATGTCCAGCGGGATGGAGTGGGTGTGGTAGTGGGAGACGGCGATCGCGCCGTGCTCCTTGGGCTTCTTGGCGTCCTTCGGTCGGCCCGACCGGTCGGCCTGTATTTCCGTCCGCGTTTCGGTATGATCCGTCTGCTGTTGCATATGCTTTCCGATTCGACTTTCCGATTCGATTCTGGTGCGAATAATGCCGGATTTCGATGAATTCCTATGATTTTCCAAGGATTCACGCTACCCCGCGCCCATCCCCGCACACTCCGGCGCCCACTTTAGCGTCCACCTTTCGGACATCGGTCGGCCGTCATACGGGACCAGGGCAGGACCTCGGTGAGACCACGGTGAGGACTGCACGGGGCCTCCAGCCGGAAAACATCGCGCCGAATCGCCCGATAATCGAACTTCGTAACATACATGGCGATTTCGCGACGATACAATGCTGACCACAACCAAACGCCGTATACGGGCTGTGGGCTCGCAACGGACGGCCTCAACAACCGCGGAGGAGCCGCGGGCGACCGTCAGACCGAGCAACCTGAGGTACGGCAGAAGGAGGTCTGATGACAGATAACGATCAGCAGATCACGCCAGCCGACGCGACGATAGTCTCGACCGGCACAGGAACCAAGGGTCCCGAAGAGCGTACTCTGCCCGAATCACTCGCCAATGACATGGATCTGTGTCTGCACATCCTGCGCGATGTACTCGGCGAATTCGATCCCAAATTGCTCGCCACGTTCGACGAAGTGCGCAAGTACGCCGTCGAAGCCAGCGCCGAGCATTTCGAAGGCGTGATGGTCGATCCCGACCCGGATCACGACGGCCTGAAGAAGGCCGTGGAAGTCATCGACGCCATGAAGCTTCATGACGCCCAGCTTCTGGCCCGCGCGTTCGCCACCTACTTCCACCTCGCCAACCTGTGCGAGGAGGATTACCGCGTCTCCGTGCTGCACGCGCGTGAGGCCAAGGTGAGCGACGACAGCGCCGTGGACCCGATCAACGAGCTCACCGTCGCCTACCACCAGCTCATCAACGAGATGGGCCCGGCGAAGGCCAAGGAGCTGCTTGACCGTCTCGAGTTCCACCCGGTGTTCACCGCGCATCCGACCGAGGCCCGCCGCAAGGCGGTCGAGGGCAAGATCCGCCGCATCTCCGAGCTGCTGACGGCCAACAAGCTGCTGGGCGGCACCGACAAGAAGGAGAACCTGCGTCGCCTCTACAACGAGATCGACGCGCTGTTCCGCACTTCGCCGATCGCGCTCAAGAAGCCGACCCCGGTCGAGGAGGCGGACACGATCCTCGACATCTTCGACAACACGCTCTTCCACACGATCCCCAAGGTCTACCGCCGCTTCGACGACTGGGTGCTGGGCGACAAGGCCGGACTCGTCAAGCCCGTCTGCCCCGCGTTCTTCCACCCGGGCAGCTGGATCGGCTCCGACCGCGACGGCAACCCGAACGTCACCGCGAAGGTCAGCCGCCAGGTCGCGCGCAAGTTCTCCGACCATGTGCTGGCCGCCCTCGAGGAGGCCACCCGCACCGTCGGCAAGAACCTGACGATGGAGGCCGAGACCACGCCGCCGAGCGCCGCGCTCAAGGTGCTGTGGAGCCACCAGAAGGAGATGAGCGAGAGGCTCACCGACAAGGCCGCGCTGATCTCCACCAAGGAGCTGCACCGCGCCGTCATGCTGGTGATCGCCGACCGCCTGCACTACACGATCCTGCGCGACGCCGACCTGATGTACCACACCTGCGACGACTTCATCGCCGACCTCAAGACCGTGCAGCAGTCGCTGGCCGACGCGGGCGCCAAGCGCTCCGCCTACGGCCCGCTGCAGGACCTGATCTGGCAGGCCGAGACCTTCGGCTTCCACATGGTCGAGATGGAGTTCCGTCAGCACTCGGTCGTGCACTCCCGCGCCCTCGCGGACATCCGCGAGCACGGCCTGCACGGCGAGCGCGGCGATCTGCAGCCGATGACCCAGGAGGTGCTCGACACCTTCCGCGCCCTCGGTTCGATCCAGAAGCGCAACGGCCTGAAGGCCGCGCGCCGCTACATCATCTCGTTCACGAAGAGCGCGCAGAACATCAAGGATGTCTACGAGCTCAACCGTCTCGCCTTCGCGCATCCGGAGGACGTGCCGACCATCGACGTGATCCCGCTGTTCGAGCAGCTCGAGGATCTGCAGAACTCGGTGGACGTGCTCGAGGAAATGATCAAGATCCCCGAGGTGCAGGCTCGTCTGAAGGCCACCGGCAACAAGCTCGAGGTCATGCTCGGCTACTCCGACTCCTCGAAAGACGCCGGCCCGACCTCCGCCACGCTGGCCCTGCACTCCGCGCAGGAGCGCATCGCCAAGTGGGCGGAATCGCACGACATCGACCTGACCCTGTTCCATGGCCGCGGCGGCGCCGTCGGTCGTGGCGGCGGCCCCGCCAACCGCGCGGTGCTCGCCCAGCCGGTCGGATCGGTCAAGTGCCGCTTCAAGCTCACCGAACAGGGCGAGGTCATCTTCGCCCGCTACGGCAACCCGGTGCTGGCCATCCGCCACGTCGAGTCCGTCGCGGCGGCGACCCTGCTCCAGTCCGCGCCGAGCGTCGAGAAGCGCAACACGGACATGACCGCCAAGTACGCCGATATGGCAAACCAGCTCGACGAGGCCGCGCACAACCGCTTCCTCGACCTGCTGCACACGCCCGATTTCGCACAGTGGTTCTCCACCGTGACGCCGCTGACGGAGATCGGCCTGCTGCCGATCGGCTCCCGTCCGGCCAAGCGTGGCCTCGGCGCGAAGTCGCTCGACGACCTGCGTACGATCCCGTGGATCTTCTCCTGGGCCCAGGCGCGCATCAACCTGGCCGCCTGGTACGGCCTCGGCACCGCGTGCGAGCAGTTCGGCGATCTGGAGACGATGCGTCAGGCCTACGAGGAATGGCCGCTGTTCTCCACGTTCATCGACAACATCGAGATGTCGCTGGCCAAGACCGACGAGCGCATCGCCAAGATGTATCTGGCGCTCGACGACCGTACGGATCTGCCGGAGAAGGTCATGCACGAGATGGAGCTCACACGCAAGTGGGTGCTCGCGATCGTGAACGACAAGTGGCCGCTCCAGCACCGTCACGTCCTCGGTCAGGCCATCCGAATCCGCTCGCCGTACGTGGACGCGCTGTCCGTCACCCAGGTGCTGGCGCTGCGTTCGCTGCGTAAGAAGGTGGACAAGGAAGAGCTCTCCAAGAGCCAGCAGGCCGGGTTCATCTATCTCATCCTCTGCACGGTCTCCGGCGTCGCCGCAGGCCTGCAGAACACGGGCTGATTCCGGTCCGCGCCGTCGAATCATCGGGGAGCCCCGCAACCTCTGCCAGGTTGTGGGGCTCCCCCCGTTTTTTCGCATCACCCCGACGTGAGCATCTCGCCCATCGCGCGGTGATTCCCCTCATGAAGCGGTGACTTCCCCATGAAGCAGTGATTCCCCCATGACGCGGTGACGCAAAATGGCTATATTCCGCCAATCCGCAAAATCCCCTCACCGCTCCATGTGACTTTCACCGCGCGATGGGCCTCCAGACCACACGATGGGTGCGATGGGGAGCGGGTGAGCGTGGGTAGCGGGTAACGGGTAACGAGAACGATGCCGGTTCCCGGGATCACAAGGCGAAATCCCGGGAACCATGAAGGCCGGGGAACGTCACGCCCCAAGCAACGCGAGCATCTGGGGGATGCTCTTCTTGCCGAATTCGACCTTCTGCTCGCCGCCGCCATCCGCGCCGGCACCCGCACCACAAGCCTGACCAGCAGGGTCGCGGCCAGCCCGATGCAGCCGACCGCGATTTTGATTACCGCAAGGAAAGAAGTCCGGGATCTGTGGGAGTCCACTTCGCACCCATCGTGCGGGGCGATCTCCTACAGTGTAATGCGAGCGCTTCTGGAAACGTCAGGCTCTGACAATTTCAACCAGCCTCACTGTTTCGGGCCGGCAACGCGGAACGCGCACGCCCGGGGACGCCAACCATGCTCCAGATACCGAGCGCGACCCCACCGGTCCGAGCGAATCGATCGGCTCAAGCGAGGCCCGCGCCGGTTCAGGGCCCACCCAGCGCAGCACATATTGCGCATCGGGGTCGAGTCCAGACACACGCAGCCATACGCCACGGTTCGAGGATGATTCCTCATACTGCACGTGCGCGATGATCGCATGCGACTTGTCCCCAGCCACCACACCATATGCGAGTACGGCCGGATCGGCCACATCGAGCCGCACGAATCGGCCGGAATGCAGGAAGTCTCGATTGGCTTTGTACCAAGCGATCCAGGCTGCGAGCTCCTGCAGATCCGCATCGCTGGCTTTAGTGATGTCCCATTCAATGCCGAAGCTGTGGAACACGGCCGTTGCGGCGCGGAACGCCACCGAATATGTGCGGCCGGTCTGTTGCGAGGTGGGCTGCGAGATATGCGCGCCCAGGTATTCGGGGGCGATGTTCTGCACGGTCCACCGCTGGATGCGTTGGCGACTGAGCGCGTCGGTCATGTCCGAGGTCCAGCATCGTTGCACATGTTCGATGACACCGGTATCGATGCGACCGCCGCCGGATGCGCAGGATTCCCATTCGATATCGGGGAAATCGGCGCGCAACATGTCGAGCAGCCGGTAATAGGCCACGGTCTGGTTGTGGATCGATGCTGCTCCACCGTGAAGGTTCGACCCCGCCTCCAGCAGATACCGGTTGTGGTCCCACTTGATGTAGTCGATGCGGTATTGGGCCAGCACATCGCGAATCGCTCGATAGACATGATCGAATGCTTCGGGATTGGCGAGGTCGAGCACGAGCTGGTGACGCTGGAGAATCGGGGTCCGGGGCGACTCCTGCAACACCCAATCGGGATGTTCACGGTACAGATCGGAATCAGGGTTGACCATTTCCGGCTCGAACCACAGACCGAATTGCATACCCTGCTCATGCACGAAATCAACGAGCGGATGCAATCCTTCAGGCCACACATCAGGGTCCACCCACCAATCGCCGAGGCCGGCATTGTCGTCACGGCGCAGGTGGAACCAACCGTCGTCGAGCACATATCGTTCCACCCCGATGGCGGCGGCCCGGCGGGCAATCTCCAGCAGCGTATCCAGATTATGGTCGAACATCACGCCTTCCCATACATTGAGCACCACCGGCTGGCGGCGCGGGTGCGCGGGCAGTGAGCGCTCCCACTGATGCAGGCTGGCGGCGGCCCCGTCAAGGCCGGCGTTGGATGCCGTGACCATGATCCACGGCGTGGCATAGCTTTCCCCTTGGCGCAGCACGATCTCGCCCGGCTCCAGCAACTCGCCGGCGCTGACGGTAGCGAGCTGTGCCATGTCGCGCTGGACATACAGTTCATTGTTGCCGCTCCATGCAGGCTGCACCATGAGCACCGAGCCGTGGGCGAAATCAAATCCTGGCGTGCCTGCGATGAACAGCGGACCTTCGAAGCCTGTTTTGCCCCAACGAAATTCTCGCGACCAGATACCGTCGGCAATAGTGTGACGTTGCGGCTGGCGTTCGCGTTCGTGGCGGCCGGTGAAGTCCAGCAGCTCGGTCTGGTTATCAGACAATGGCACGCTGACGTCAAGCCCCTGCACCACGTACGGCGAATCCGCGCGATTAGTCAGCGTGTGCCGGATGCGCAGAGAACCACCTGTCAGGGATTCAAGCTCAGTGCTGAGTTCAAGTCCGGCAGACGCGTCGACGGCGCGGTACGCCAACCGGCGATCGCTGACTTCAGGTTCTTGCGCGATGACGAATCGTGGGGTCCAGCCTCCACCGAGTTGCATCAGAGCCGCGAAATCCGCAGCACTGCCCGCATCATCGACATCGACCGCAATGCGGAAACCGCGCAATCCCGGGCGGGTGAAGGTGTTTAGCGCATGTTCGGTGAGCAGCGGTACCGCACGCGTGGTCAATGCGGGGGCGTCGGCGTACGCGGATGGATCATCCGTGCTCAGCAGTGCGTTGACGTTGGGCAGATCGTCACCGACATGGACGTCGGACAGGGCGATTCTGGTCAGTTCTCCGGGAACCGACACGGAAGGAAACAACATGATTTCTCCCTACAGGTTTGATTCCGAACGTCACTTCTCCGCACCGGCGATCATGCCGGCGATGAAGTACTTCTGCAGGAACAGGTAGGCGATGACCATCGGCGCGGCGGCGATCAGGGCAGCGGCCGCGGCGGTGCCGAGGTTGCTGCTGTTCGCGGCGAAGAAGGAGGCGACGCGCGGTGCGATCGTCTGCTTGTCGGCGTCGGTGAGCAGGTAGACCGACAGTGCGTAATCGTTCCAGACGGTCGTGCCGGTCATGATGATGACAGTCGCGGTGACGGGCTTGAGCATCGGCAGAATCAGCCTGACGAAGATCGTAAAACGGTTGGCGCCATCGATCATGCCCGCCTCGTCCACGGACACGGGAATCGAACGGATGAACGCGGTGTACAGGAACACCGACAACGGCATGTTGATGGCGGCCAGCACCAGAACGATGCCCCAGTAGGTGTTTGCGCCGCCCAGATCGACGAGCATCGTGTACAGCGGCACGAGAATACTCAGCGGCGGAACCATCATCGTGGCCAGAATCAGCGCGGAGATGACCTTGTTGAAGCGCGTGGCGCGACGGGCGAGCGGATAGGCCGCGGCGGCGCCAACCACGCAGACGATCAATGTGGTGCATACGGTGACGATGATGCTGTTGACCACCGAATGCAGGATCTGGCCATCGGTGATGGCGGCGGTCCAATTGTCCCAAGCGATGTCGTGCAGGCGCGGCATCAGCGTGGACGACATGTCCGTCTGCGGCTTCATCGAGGCGTTGATCGCCAGGTAGAACGGCAGTAGCTGGCATACCACCACGATGGCGAGGAACAGATAGATAGCCCAACGTCCACGCTGGTAGCCGATCTGATCGACTTTCTTCTGATTGATTCTCTTGGTCGTCGACATCTCAGGCCTCCCAGTTGAGCTTCGCCAAACCCGTATTGAGCAGGTAGGTGATAATCGCAATGAGGATGAACAGGAACACACCCAGTGCAGATGCATATCCGGCGTTCTGCGCATCGAAGTACATCGAGCTGATGTAGGTGGAGATCGAGTTCGTCGCGTATCCGGGGCCGCCATTGGTGAGCACCTTGATGATGTCGAACAGCTTGAGGCCGCCGATGAGGTTCAGTACGACGGATGTGGTGAAGGCAGGCTGCAGCATGGGCAGCGTGATGTTCCAGAACTTCTTCCACCCGCTGGCGCCGTCGAGGCTGGCGGCCTCCATCACCGACTGGTCAAGGGTCTGCAGACCGGCCAGATAGATGATCATCGACACACCCACGAACTGGATGGAATTGACGAGGGTGATGATCGCCACGGAAACGGCAGGGTTATTGAACCACGCCACCTTCTCGAAGCCAAGGCCGGTCATGACCGTGTTCAGCGCGCCCTGCTGGTACTGGAAGATGAAGTAGTACATCGTGCCCATGATGACCGGGGCGACGAGCGCAGGCAGGTAGATGATGGCGCGGAACACGTTGCGCCCGCGAATCTTCGAATTCAGCAGCAACGCCAGGCCGAGTCCGAGGACCTGCTGGATGGCGGTAGATCCGACGCCGTAGATCAGCGTGTTGATGAGGATGAGCCGGAAGTTCGCGTCCTTGAACATCTGGACGAAGTTGGTCACCCCGATGAACGTCTTCTCGGGACTGTAGCCATCCCAGTTCGTCAGGGACAGTCCGATTCCGGAAAACAGTGGATAGACGATAAAGACGGCCAGCAGGATCACCGCCGGCAGGTAGAACAGGTTGATGGAGGAGCCGCGGAATCGGCCTGCGCGTTTGCTTTGCGTCTCTTGACGGCCACGCGACGATGACGTCTTGTTGCTCATGATGGATATGCTTCCGATTCGATGATTCGATGGGGGTGATTGGTGGATTGACGGCAATCCCTTGTGGTTCGTGCGATGACGTCCGTCCAGAACCGTCGCTCCGTTTCTCCGGGGACGGGGAGGGGAGCGACGGTTCCGAAGACTGGAACGTCATCGGTCGGTTCGGACCGACATTGGTCAGCTTTGCTTCTTGGCCCACATGGTGGTGAAGCTGTTGCTCATCTGGTCGGCTGCGCCCTTGGCGTCGAGCTGACCGGTGATCACACCATCGGTGGACTTGCACAGGGTATCCCACATGCCGTCGGGCAGGTAGATGCGGTCGAAGAACGGCACGGTGCGCGTCTGCTTCTCGTTGACCCAGTAATCGTAGGTGTCGTTGATCTTGCCGAGGTTCACGTCGATGCCGTCAAGGGCGGAGTCGTTGTTGGTCATCTTGGTGAGCTTGGTCATGTTCTCCGGCTCGGCGAGGAAATCGATGTACTTCAGGGCGATGTCCTTGTTCTTGCCGGTCTTGGATGCGCCGACGGCCCAGTCCTCGCCGATGGTGACGTAGCGATCGCCGCTTTCCGTCGGAGTGGCCATGAAGCCGAGGTTCACATCCGGGTTGAAGGTTTCGATCTGGGCGGAGTGCAGGTTGGAACGGAAGTAGAAGGCAGCCTGGCCGTTGGCCATGAGCTTCTCGATATCGTCCTGGGTGGCGGAGGTGTAGTCCTTGTTGAAGTAGCCGTCCTTCTTCCAGCCCTCGATCAGACCGCTCTCCTTCTCATAGACGGAGGAATCAAACTTGCCGGACTGCAGCTTCTTCAGTTCGGCATCGTCATACCATGCGGAAGCGGTGAGATCGGCCAGATCGCCGGCGATGGCGGTGTCCTTGCCGCCCGCGACCACGCAGGTCAGACCGGCTTCCTTGACCTTGGCGCAGGCGTCATTGAATTCGTCCCACGTGTTCAGGGAGTTCGGATCGACGCCGACCTTGTCGAGGACGTCCTTGTTGTAGAGAACGCCGGTGACCTGGATATCGAGCGGCAGCGCGTAGAATGTGCCGTCGTCCTCCATGAAGGCCTCCTTGGTGAGGTCCTTCATCTTGCCGGCCCAGCTGCGGTTCTGCAGCGGTTCAAGGAAATCGGCGTAACGGTCGCGCGACCACCCGTGGGTGTTCCACAGATCCGGCGCGTTCTTCGCAGCCAAACGCACCTTGATGTCCTGAGTGAAGTCCTGAGAGGACGGGATCAGGTTGATCTCGACGCCCGGATTGTCCTTTTCAAAAGCATCGGTAATTGACTGCAGCGTCTTGAGATGCACGGATCCGGTAGCCATGCCCGTGATGAAGTCCAGTTTCTTGCTTCCGCCGGCGGAACCGCTTCCGCAGGCAGCAAGTCCGGTGACGGCCATGGCGCAAGCGGCCAGCGCCGCGATGCCCTTGGTGATGCTTTTCATGTTCAAACCTCGCTGTTCTTTCCTGTTTCGGATGCTGATCCGAAAGGCTGCCGCGCCTTTCGCCCGGCGTACCGGCCGATCAGTGATTACTGATTCTACGCGGGTAGATTTCAAGTGCAAGTCTACCGGGTTGCACGGCGTGTCTCCTCTGGATGCAGTTCGCAAGAAGGTTAATATTCCAATGTTTTAAAGCTGTTTATCATCCACATTCCACCGAATCTGTTTCTACGACCGCGTGTCTACAGAAATGACGCGCGTAGAATCAACCGTAGACTATCGCTGGATTACGTTGCCAGACAGCGCCCACGATCACACACATCAACACAGGAACGAGAAAACATGGAAGCCACATCGAACGGAAAGAAACGTCGTGCAACCAGAGCGGACGTCGCCCGCCTCGCAGGCGTCTCCACGGCAGTGGTCAGCTATGTGTTCAACAATGGCCCCCGTCCGGTCGCGGCTGACACCGCCCAACGGGTCCGCGAGGCAGCGGAAAAACTGCATTATCGCCCCAATTCGGTCGCACGCGCACTGAGCACCGGGTCATCGAAGACACTCGGCATCGTCGTGCCCGATTTGTCCAACCCGTTTTTCTCCGGCGTCTATAGCGCGTTGGAAACCGCCGCGGCACGCAACGGATACTCGACCCTGTTCATGGCCTCCCATCAGAATCCCGAGAAGGAGATGGACCGCATCTCGCAGCTGATCGCCCGCGAAGTGGACGCCATCATCATCGCTTCGGCCCAACCCACTTCGTCGCTGGCGGGAGTGCCACGCAAGGAATGCCCGTTCATCTTCATGGATCAAACCCAGCCGATTCCCGGCGCGAAATGCGTATCGACAGACTTTCAAGCAGCGGTAAGTCTGGCGGTACGGCACCTGCTGGGCCACGGATACACCAGCATTGCCATGCTGTCCGGAAAAGCCGACGACGGGCTGAGCGACAAACGCATACAGGGCTGGTATCAGGCCCACAAGGAGAGTGAAATCCCCGTCGGACCGGTCATGCAGGCTCATTTCACCCGTCAGGGCGGCTATGACGCGACTCTCGCGTTATTGGACTCGGATCATCGTCCCGATGCGATCTTCGCGGACTCAGACCTTGAGGCGATCGGCGCATTGCGGGCGCTGCATGAACGACATGTGCGCATCCCTGAAGACATCGCCATCGTGTCCTTCGACGGCACCATCGACTCACAGTTCAGTTGGCCTGCCCTCACCGTCGTACAGCAGGACGCCACCGCCATTGCCGAGCGTATGTTCCAAGCCGCGCTTGATCCCCAAGGCACTCCCGACCTACAGCTCATCGACACCACGCTGGTCCCCCGTCAGTCTTGCGGGTGCCTGAAGTAGCAGGGATACTTGAAAAGTATCAAATCACTGCAAATCTGCTTTGCAACCGCAGCTTTACATCCTTGCCCAACCTGCACCCCGGCCGACGGCGTTGCTTCCGCGCCAGAAATCGCCTATTGCAGACGATCTTGGCACGGAAGCAACGACCCTCAGAGACCTTACGCCCCGAGCAACGCGAGCATCTGGGGGATGCTCTTCTTGCCGAATTCGACCTTCTGCTCGCCGCCTTCGGCCCCATCGGCACCATCACCACGGTTGATGACGATGCAGGGCACGCTCATCGCGCCGTACTGGTCCTTGAGCTCCGGGAAGTGCGAGATGTCGTATGCCTCGGCGCGCACGTTCGGGTTGAGCGAGGCGATGCGCTGGGAGGCGAGCACCGTCTCCGGGCACATCGTGCAGGTGAGCGACACGAGGATCATCACGTCGGTCGGCTTGTCGATCGCCTCCGCGCGCGAGCGCAGGTCGTCGTCGAGCGGCTGGCCGGGGCCCGCCGCGTTGTACAGACCGAGCACGAACGAGTTGAACTCGTGGCCGGAGGGCACGCCGTGGAACGCCAAGCCGGTGAACACCAGTCGACCGTCATCGCCCGCAACGCACAGGCGCACGGCCGGACGGGCACCGGGCAGCAGGCCGGCCGGGTCGAACTCGGCGCGACCGGTGTCGTCCAGCGTCCCGTACGTCGGCAGGATCACGGCGGAGGAACCGTCGCCAGAGCCCGCGGCACCAGCGGCGGTAGCGGAAGGCAACGTGATCTCCAGCGGTTCGCCGACCACCAGACCAGCCGGCGCGGAGGAACCGTCGATTGCGGTGATCAAACCGGCGGCATCCACGGCCACGGAGGCGAGCTTGCCGCCGGACAGCGCGACCATCTCACCGACGAATCCCTGCAATTCCGCCGAAAGCGGGGTGTCGTCCAGCTCGAGCGCGAGCGTGACCGGACGGGTCATGCGTCCGAAGACGACGCCGAGCTGCTGCTTGATCGCATCGGAGAACAGCTCGCCGGGCTTGCGCTGCGCGGAGGCGACGGCCGCCGCGTCGACGCTGCGCTTGACCGGCGCGGGGGCGGGCGTCGTGCCCTCGGCCCCGGACGCGGCCTTCGCGGCCTCGGCTTCGGCCTTCTCGTACGCGGACGCGGTCGGACGCGGCGGCACGAGTCCCGTCTTCTCGCTCATCGACTTCGCGTAGCGTTCCAGCTCGACGGCCGCGATCGCGCCGTCGGCCGTCGCGGTGACGACCTGACGCAGGTTCTTGACGCGCAGATCGCCCGCCGCGTACACGCCCGGAACGGATGTCTCGAGGTAGTCGTGCGTGACGACGTAGCCCTGCGGATCGAGATCGACGACGCCGCGCACGAGCGAGGTCGCGGGCACGTATCCGGCGAACACGAACACGCCGAACGTGCCGCCGTCGGACGGCTTCCACGTCTCGGTCTCGCCGGATGCGCGATCGAGAATCGTCGCCTCGCGCAGGCCGCCCTGACCGGCGGTGACGCCCTTGAGCTCGACGCCGTATCGCACTTCGATCTTCGGGTTGTTCTTGGCTTCGGCGGCGACGGAAGCGTCGCAGGTGAAGTCGTCCTCGCGCACGAGCACGGTGACCTTGCTCGCGTACTTGGTCAGGAACACGCTCTCCTCGGCCGCGGCGAATCCGCCGCCGATCACGAGCACCTCCTTGCCGGTGAAGAACTCGCCGTCGCAGGTGGCGCAGTACGCGACGCCGCGGCCCGCGTACTCCGCCTCGCCCTCGAAGCCGAGCTTGCGCGGGGATGCTCCAGTGGCGATGAGGATGCCGAAGGTCTTCAGGTCGCCGCGCGAGGTGTGCACGGTCTTGATGTCGCCGTCGACGTCAAGACCGGTGGCCTCGGCGGAGAGGAACTCGGCGCCGAAGTCACGCGCCTGCTCGCGCATGGTCTGCGTGAGCGCGCGGCCGGTGGTGCGGCCGACGCCCGGATAGTTGACGACATCGTTGGTGATGGTGATCTGGCCGCCGAAATCGTCCTTCTCGAGCACGAGCACGCGATAGCGGGCGCGGGCGAGATACAGGCCGGCGGTGAGTCCCGCGGGGCCGCCGCCGATGACGACGACGTCATACAGATCGCTGTTGTTCTCAGTCATGCAAACTCCTTCAGAGCAGTAAAAGCAGTAAATAGGCCTCTAACAAGTAGGCCCCCTCTGACGAGGGGGCTGTCCGCGCGGCGGACTGGGGGAGAGACAGCCGGAAGGGCTGTCTGCGTCACAGCAGGCCGACGAGGTCGAGGCTGGGCTCGATGGTGTCCTCGCCCGGCTGCCACTTGGCGGGGCAGACCTGATCGCCGTGCTCGTAGACGAACTGGGAGGCCTGGACGCGGCGCAGCAGCTCGTCGGCGTTGCGGCCGACGTTGGAGGAGATGACCTCGTAGGCCACGACCTTGCCCTCCGGGTTGACGATGAAGTCGCCGCGCTCGGCCATGCCGTCGGCCTCGTTGTAGGTGTCGAGGTCGCGGGCGAGCAGGGCGGTCGGATCGGCCAGCATCGGGTACTGGATCTTCGCGATCTTCTCGTTCGCGTCGTGCCACGCCTTGTGCACGAAGTGCGTGTCGGTGGACACGGAGTAGATCTCGCAGCCGATCTTCTTGAAGTCCTCGTACTTGGCGGCGAGGTCCTCGAGCTCGGTCGGGCAGACGAAGGTGAAGTCGGCCGGGTAGAAGAAGAACACGGACCAGTGGCCGAGCACATCGGCCTTGGTCACCTCGTGGAAGTCGTTGTTCTGGAACGCCTGGACCTTGAAGTCGGTGAGTTCGTGCTGCAGAAGAGTCATCATTGTTCCTTTCCGTGAGAGTCTTCGTGGGACTCGGCCGTGCCCGTCCGTCCGGACGGACGAGGCCGGACGGCCGCCGGACAGACCTCCGCCGGTTGCGGCCCCGGTCGCTTCCCATGCCCTCCCATCCTATCCCGAGCGCACCGCCGGCGGAACGGACGGCGCGCGCAAGACCATATGAGGAACATCACAGGCGGGAATCGGACGAACATGGACACGGGAATCGCACGGAAAGACGATCGTCGGAACGGGTGCATGGACGGGGGTGCGTGATCTGCACACGCGGCCGGACGCGCGTTGCATGGCCGCGGACGAGCCTTCCGCCCCGGCCGCGAGACGCACGAGGCTCACGACGATTCCAACCGACTGCCGCCTGACTCTCTGGACGCCTTACTCATGCCTCGAACAAGTTGCCCGAACATCCTCCGGGACGATTCCCCGGGACGCCCCCGAGGATGGGGCGATACAACGTTAATGATCTACTATGGGCCATAGCAATCATCCGCAATCATCCGGCGGCAACAGGCGACAGTCTCTGCGCCGGAACAGCGGAATACGGCCGAAAAGGAGATCGACGATGACGGCTGACGAGCAGTTCGAGCAGGGGCAGGGTCCCACCGATCCCGAGCAGTCCACGGCGAACGCGACGTGGAGCCGCATGCTGGCGGGCAACCGGCGGTTCGCCGAGGGCAAGGCGGAGCACCCGTGGCAGGACGCGCAGACGCGCGAGTCGCTGATCGACCGCCAGAACCCGGACGCGGCGGTGCTGTCCTGCTCGGATTCGCGCGTGCCTCCGGAGATCGTCTTCGATCAGGGATTGGGCGACCTGTTCACCGTGCGCACCGCAGGTCAGGTGGTCGACGACGGCGTGCTCGCCTCGCTCGAATACGCGGTGAGCGAACTGGGCGTGAGCCTGCTGGTGGTGCTCGGCCATCAGGGATGCGGCGCGGTGCACATGGCGATGGACGGCTTGGACGCGATGCTGCACGAGGCCACCGCCGACGCCGACGATTCGATTGCGGCCGCCGAGCTCATGGACTCGCTCGACGAGCGCATCGCCGAATCCGAGTCGATCATCATGCGCTCGGTCGGCATGTCCGTCTGGCAGGCGCGCGAGGCCGAGCTCGAGGCGCAGGACGACATCGAGCGCGTGCATGTGGCCAGCACGATCGAGAACCTGGTCTCCCGCAGCGAGGTCATCCAGACCGCTCTGGCCGAGGACCGCCTGATGCTCGTCGGCGCCCGCTACCAGCTCGACACCGGCCTGGTCGAGGTGCTGAGCTTCTGATTGACCGCCTCAGGCACTGCCATGTCCCCGGCCTCTGTCGCCCCATCGACCCAGACCCCAAAGACCCCGAGGAACGTACGCTGACGGGCGATCAGCGTACGGCGGCGGGGGCCAACGCCGGTCTGTCACCCGGATTCGTACGCTTGCCCGGCGTCAGCGTACGAATCCGGGGGATGACCTCGGGTAAGCCACGGGGAACGTACGGTGAGCGACGGTTAGCGTACGTTCCCCGGGAGCTCCACGATTATGACCCCGCGGAACGTACGCCCGGATACGCCCGGATACGCCCGGATACGCCCGGATACGCCCGGCCGACGATGCCGCCGATGCCGGCGTACGAATCCGGGGGACGACCTCCCGCAAGCCACCAATGACGTACGCCGGGCATCACACCGGCGTCCTCCAACCGACCCCGATCAACCAACCAACCTCCACGAAACCGACTTGACTCCCCGCTCCCCTAAAGTGGGGGGCATGTCACTTGGCCTGAATATCCTGCTGATCTTCGTCTTCCTGCTGCTCGGTTCGGTCTTCGCCGGCACCGAGCTGGCACTGGTGAGCCTGAGAGGCTCGCAGATCGACCAGATGGAACAGGAGGACGCCCGCGGCGCCCGCGTGGCCAAAATCGCCCGCGATCCGAACACCTTCCTGTCGACCGTGCAGATCGGCGTGACCCTGTGTGGCTTCCTGTCCGCGTCGTTCGGTGAATCGTCGATCTCGCCGTTCATCGTACCGTGGGTGGTGCAGCTCGGCGTCCCGCAGCATATCGCCGCACCCCTGACGACGATCGTGCTGACGCTCGTCATCTCCTACTGCTCGATCGTGATCTCCGAGATGGTGCCGAAGCGCATCGCGATGCAGAAGACCGAGCAGATCGCGCGCGCGGTCGTCCCGGCGATCGACGTATTCGCGAAGATCTGCCGCCCGATCATCTGGCTGATCGGCAAGAACACGAACGGCATCGTCCGCCTGCTCGGCTTCGACCCGAACGAGACCGAATCCGAGGTGTCCGACGACGAGCTGCGCGTGCTCGTCAACACGAACACGAACCTGAGCAAGGACGAGCGCACGATCCTCGACGACGTGTTCGACGCGTCCGAGACGATCGTCGCCGAGGTGATGCGACCCCGCGCTGACGTCGTGTTCCTCGACGGGGATATGGCGATCCCGGACGCGGCCAAGTACGTGCGTGAGATGCCGTACTCCCGATACCCCGTCACCGGCAAGGACTTCGACGACGTGCTCGGTTTCGTGCATGTACGTGATCTGCTCGACGTGCGCGATCCGGACGCGAAGACCGTCGCCGACATCACCCGCGAGGGCATCTCGTTGCCGGGCACGTCGAAGCTGCTGCCGAGCCTTGAACTATTGCGCAAGCGCGGCATCCACCTGGCCGTCGTCATCGACGAATACGGCGGCACCGACGGCATCGTCACCTTGGAGGACATGACCGAGGAGCTGGTGGGCGACATCCATGACGAGTACGACCTGCCCGAGGAGAAGGGCGGCCCGCGCAACCGCCGAAGCGCGTTCGTCAACGGCGTCGCCACGATCGAGGGCGGCACCACATTGGAGGACTTCGAGGATCTGACCGGCATCGAACTGGACGACGGACCGTACGAGACGGTCGCCGGATACTTCCTCGCGCACACCGGCAAGATGGGCGAGGTCGGCGACGTGCTCCACTCCGATGACGGCTACGACATGATCGTCACGAAGGTCGACGGCCGCCGTATTGAGACCATCGAGGTGAAGAAGGCCGGCGCGCCGGACCACTACGAGCCGGCCACCGGGGCCACCGGGGCCACCAAGGCCAACTGACACCAACACCAACTGACGTCAACACCGACCGACACCAACTGACACCAACAACGACTGATGATGTCGGCGTACGTTCCCCCGGGTTATTCCGGTGGGCATCCGGAGGAACGTACGTTTGGCAAACGGTAACGTACGTTCCTCCGGGGTTTTTCGAGGGACATCCGGGCAAACGTACTCCTGGCAACACTCAACGTACGGTTGCCCGGATGTACAGGAGAAAAACCCGGAAGAACGTACGCCAGTATGTACGCCGGCACGTACGCCAGGATGTACGCCGACCCCGGCCCTGATTGAAGACGAAACCTTTAGACTGGGTAGTGCAAAGTTCCTTACGGGAGATTCCCACAAGGAAGGAAAGGAACAACCATGACACTCGCATTCATCGTCCCCGGCCTCGACGAGGCGGCCTCCGAGAAGGCCATCGCGATCCTGCAGAACCGCCTGAGCCAGGAGCAGGAGGCCGCGCTGGTCCTCAAGCACGCGCATTGGAACGTGACCGGCCCGAACTTCATCGCCGTACACGAGATGCTCGACCCGCAGGTCGAGGTCGTCCTCGCTCAGGCCGACGAGACCGCCGAGCGCATCGCCACCCTTGGCGGCACCCCGGACGGCCGCGCCGACGCCATCACCCGCAACCGCACCTGGAAGCCGTTCGACGTTGAGGGCCGTCAGGGCACCGAGGAGTACCTCAAGGCGCTTATCGAGTACTACGACGCGTTCATCGCCGACGACCGCAAGGCCATCGCCGAATTGGACGAGCTGGACGTGATCAGCTCCAACATCATCCAGGACCACGTCCAGGAGCTCGAAAAGTTCCAGTGGTTCATGCGCTCCCACCTCGCGTGAGGCGCTGAGGCCCAAAGCAAAGACCGGGATCGAGAAAAGCCGTCGTCAGGTAACGCCTAGCGACGGCTTTTCTCGCAAACGCTCGGATCCATCACCTCCCGACACCTCACCTCCCGACACAGAACGCGGCGTACAGCGGCACACTACGGATGCCGTTCTCAAGACCGAAGTTCTTCGTCGACAGACGAATCGCATACCGAGGCCCATATTTATCCCGGTACACCGCGAGGCTGCGCGATCTGGTGTTGTCGGACGATTTGACCTCGACCGGCACCCCGACAACCACTTCCCGCGGCTGGATGACGAAGTCCACTTCGGCCGTATTGCCACTCGTCCAGTATCGAAGAGGCACGCCGTTCGCCGACAGCGATTGGGCGACATAGTTCTCGACCAATCCCCCCAATTCGATCCGTCGGCGATAGTCCGCGTCCAACGCCACCCCTGAGTCAAGTCCCGAACGAGCCGACAGCAAACCGGTATCCGCCATATATACCTTGAAGGAGCCATCATCCTCGTGGATGGCCAAGGGCACGGAACCGTTGGAGATCCGCACACACCGCTCGACCAGCCCGGCAGTCACCAGCCATGAAATCGCCGGGGCATACACCGAGGAACGGCCGCCGCTACGCACCAGTTTGTACTGGAATTTATGGTTCTCTTTCGCCAGTTGAGCGGGGATGCTGTTCCATGTGTCACGGATACGGGCCGTCTCCACCGGTGTCGCGTATTTCGCCATATCGGCGGCGTACAGGTCGATGATGTCCGATTGCAGCGAGCGTACGATCCCATAATCACCGCTCTGCGCGAATTCCGATACGACCTCCGGCATGCCGCCGACCAGCACATACTGCCAGAAGCGCTGCAGCATCTGATCATGCAGATAGAAACGTTCGGCGCGTTCATAGCAGTCACGGATCTCCTGAACGAGCGACCCCTCACCCAGCGCGTCCAGGAACTCGTCGAATCCCATGGGATGCAGCGTCATGGTCTGCACCTTCCCCACAGGCATGGTGAATCCACTCTGATTGACCGCTACGCCGAGAAGGCTTCCCGCCGCGGCGACATGCAGCTGAGGCATGTCCTCGCAAAAGTATTTCAGGGACGCCAGCGCACGGTTCGACGCCTGCACCTCATCCAGAATGAGCAGCGTCGTATTCGGATCGATCGTTCTTCCCGATACCTGCGACAGCCTTCGCACCAAGGTATCGGGACGAAGATCCTGCTCGAACACCTGTCTGGCGCGGTCGTCGCGTTCCAGATCGAAACGCACGGCATCGCCGGCAAACACCGTCCGAGCCAACTCGTTGAGCAGGTACGTCTTTCCCGTCTGTCTGGCGCCATACAGCAGCAACGGCTTCCGACTGCGCGCATTGCGCGACGAAGCCCAGTCGCTAAGCGCACCAAGAAGATTCCTACGCATGAATCCACCTTAACTATAAAAATGGTGTATCACACATTTTTTAATAGATAAAAATGTATGATACACCATTTTTCCATAGTTAAGCGAACAGTCAAGTGAACGGTTAGCGCAGCGTCAGCTCACTGCTCGCCTCGCCACCCCGGCGGCGCCCCTCAACTCACTTCGTGACGATCACTTCGTGACGCTGTAGTACTTCGGCACGCCCATGTAGTTGAACTGGACGTTCTTCACGCCCTGAGCCGCGCCCGCGGACACGTTGCCGTACCACAGCGGAATCACCGGAAGATCCTTGAGCAGCGTCTCCTCGGCCTGATGGTAGTAGGTCACCGCGCTGTCGATCGTGGTCTGCTTCGCGGCCTCGTCGATCAGCCCGTCGAACTCGGCGCTCTTGTAGTCGCCGTTGTTGAGGCCCTTGCCGTCGGCCGCCGACGAATCGTACGCCTGCACCAGATACCCCTCGGGATGCGGGTAGTCGGACTGGAGGCCCTGCGTGAACGCCGCGTTGATCGTACGATCGCGCACGGCGCCCGAGAAGTCCTTCTGCGTGGGGAACGGGTAGGACTGCGCGTCGATGCCGATCGCGTTCTTGATCGAGTTGACGATCGCGTCGACCCACTGCTTGGAGCCGCTGTCGGAGGCGTATGCGAGACGGAACGTGCCGTCCCACGGGGAGATCGCGTCGGCCTTACTCCACAGCTCCTTGGCCTTGTCCGTGTTGTACGAGAGCACGTCCGCACCGGTCAGGTCTTTCGAATACCCAGCGATCGACGGCGCGGTGAAGTCGGTGGCGACCGTCGCCGTGCCGCGCAGCACCTTTTCGACGATGCGATCGCGGTTGATCGCGTACGAGATGGCCGCGCGACGCAGGCGGCCCTCCTCCCCCGTGAAATGCTTGAGATTCTGCGGGATCGTGAACGACTTGAATCCGGGGCCGGCCTGCGAGAACGACTGGATCGACTTCTCGTTGCGATAGGTGGCGAGCGCGCTCGACGGGATCGTGTCGAGCACGTCGAGGTTGCCGGCGGTCAGGTCGGCGTATGCGGAGTCGAGGTTCGTGTACAGCTTGAACGTGAGGCCGCCGTTCTTGACCGTGCGCGGCCCGGTGTACTTGTCGTTGGGCACGAGCTTGATCTCGCTGTCGTGCTTCCACGAGTCGAACTTGTACGGGCCGTTGCCGACCGGCTTCTCGCCGAACGCCTCGATGTCCTTGTACGCGCTGGAGGGCAGCGGCAGGAACGCGACGTCGCCGACCTTGTAGTCGAACGACGAGTCGGGCGCGGCGAGCGTCACCTTGAGCGTGGTGTCGTCGACGACCTCGAGGCCGGACAGCTGCGCGTTCTTGTCGCCGTGCTCGTCCTGCAGCTGGTCGTAGCCCTTGATCGTGGCGAAGATCGCCGCGCCCATCTGCCCGTTGGCGGCGTTCGCGGCGAACGACCACGATTTCGCGTACGTTTCGGCGGTGATCTTCTCGCCGTCGGAGAACTGCAGTCCGTCGCGCAGTTTGATCGTGTACTGCGAGGCGTCGTCGTTCGGGGTGATCGATTCGGCGTCCGCGTACACCAGCTTGCCGGTGTCGCTGAACGTGACGAGGCCCTCGAACAGCTGCGTGACGACCTTCCAGCCGGCCATGTCGTTGGTGTTCGACGGCACGAGCGATGCCGCCGGTTCGACGTTGTTCACGGTGATGACCTGCGATGAGGCGGCGCTCGCGCCGGTGTCGCCGCTGTTGGCGTTGTTGGCGTTGGCTGCCCCGGCGCCGCCGTTCGCGCCGCATCCCGCGAGCGCCATCGTGAGCGCGGCGACGCCCGCGACGGCGGCCGTCAGCCTCGCCTTGAGCCGGCGTTTGCCGATGTTGCCGACGACTCCGCCATTGCCGATTGCGCGGCCATCGCTGCCGCCATCACCAGCGCCATCACCGGTGCCGTTACCGGTGCCGAAACCGCCGGACTTCCCGAGCCTCAAGGCCCACTGCGCGATACCCATGTGTCTTTCCTCTCGTTCGCCCGCCAGCTTGCGCCGTGGGTCGTCATCCTGCTTTCGACGCCCCTCCCAGCTCCCCTGTCAGGGGAGCCGGCCCGCGAAGCGGGACTGAGGGGTAGTCAAGCACCCAATATGATGAATTTTCCGGTGCGGATACTGTATCCCTCGCACCGAAATATCTCAATACGATATGGGGTAAATCATCTATACGCTATGCCACCAGCGCAATCGGCATGCCGGCCGCGTCATCGACATCGCTTATGACGCGTATGACACGCTCACTGCGTCTCGCCGCGGGATCACAGCACGATGCGGCGGTTGAGTTCGCGACGCAGCTCGCGCCACCGCGGCAGGTAGGCGTCCATGCGCGCGCGGAATCGCTCGCCGTGACCGCGCTCCCACAGGTGCGTGAGCTCGTGGACGAGCACGTACTCGAGGAACTCCGGCTCCATCAGACCCAGTTGCAGGTTGAGCCTGATACGCCCGGTCTTCGGCGTGCATGACCCCCATCGCGAGGTCATCAGCCGCAGGGTGATGTGCGTCGGCGATTTGCCGACCACCGGCGTCCACTTGGCCAGGAGTCCCGGCAGAGCCGCGTTGATCGCATCCTCCGCGCGCTTGCGGCGTTCGTCGGTCCATATCGGTTCGATCGACCCGTCCATCCCGTCGTCGGAACCCAGAGGGGCCGGCGAGGCGGGGGAGTTCGGGGACTCGGGGCCTGCGCCGTCAGGCTTCCCGTCGACGCCCGCGCTTCCAGACCCACCAGAGACACCAGCACGGCCGGTACGGCCGACATGGCCGACGGCATCGGCCCCGGCGTCACCCGATCCCACGTCGATCGGCTCCAGTCCGCCGGCGGTGAACAGATCGTCGCCTAGGCCGCCCGAGTCACCATCATCCGCAATCAGCCCGGCCATCGCCTCGCGACGCGCCTGCGCCATACGCTCACGCTGTTGTTCGATCCACTCGCGCCGACCGCGCACGAACCCGACGATCGTGCGTTCGGGCATCCGCGCGGGAGCCGACACCACGATCTCGCCGGCCGGCGGTTTGATGCGCAGATACATGTTCCTGATGCGTTTGCGCGTCACCTCGACCGGCATCCCGTCGACGTCGATCACGCGCGTGGAGATGACGGCGGGAATCGGGCTGATACGGGAAGGGCGACGGCGATAGGGCATACCCGCCATTGTGCCGCCCGAGCGGACATCGCGATTTCTTCATGCTGCGACTACCTGCCGTACACCAAGAAATCGGCTCGCAGCCCTACTCCCACAAGGCGACACGCCGCAGAGCACCCATTCTTTGACAAAGCTTGAATGACCTGTATTATAACTGCTTGTGCTTTGAAGTGCACGGACGGGCCCGTAGCTCAGGTGGTTAGAGCGCATCCCTGATAAGGATGAGGTCGGAGGTTCAAGTCCTCCCGGGCCCACAGGAAAAAACAGCGGCCGTTTGAGCCGCTATTTTTTTCTATCTGCAACTGAAGAGGGCGCCTTTCGAACTAGGGACACTGGGGCATTGGCGCAGCTGGTAGCGCATCTGCTTTGCAAGCAGAGGGTCGCCGGTTCGAACCCGGCATGCTCCACTAGTGGCGACACTTCAGGGACAGGATGAGGGCCGCGGGATCAACCGATTCCGCGGCCCTCATCTCGTCTGCGGATAGAAACAGCACGAACGAACGTCACCCTTCTGAAGACGTCCGCATGCTTTCGTCCCCTTCCGAATTCACACCCCTAATCGCACGCATGTTGCACGACACCGCCGAGTCCTGCCGCGCAATACCGGACGCCTCTCATTCGGCAGATCTCTCCACATCAGACTCTGGCGCTCTCTGAAGAGAGACCACAGTCCAGTTGTGACGGCAATCTCTCGCCGGCCCACCCCTTGAAGAGAGATTGCCGTCACAACACCACCCCGACCTCCCGAAAACCCGTTCCCAGCGAGAGACATGCGCAGGCCAGTGACGAATACCTCTCCCAAAGGCACATCTCAGCGAGAGGTACCCGTCAGTCGACGGCAGACATCTCTCTCCGAACCACTCTTTTGTAAGACATTGTCACCATAAGGAACAGCGGACATCTCACGAAGCAGCCTGACCATATGCAGGCCGTCCAACACAGGCCGAATCCCCTGTCACGCCCGGCCACAAAAACACACACGAACCCGATACGACACCCGAAGTGACATACACTCCGGCCCCACAGAACGGAATCACAGGTCACGTCACAGCGCCTCTTCGAACATCTCATCCGTCGAACGCACGAGAAGATCGGGTTCCCGACACTCCCGCGCCGCACTGCCACCCCACACCCGCACTGCCACCCCACACCCGCACCGCACACATCCCGACCGGGCACCACCCTCCGCCACCACACCACCCTCAACCGCCCCCATTCGTGGACAGACCCTTGTCGGATTGAGATTCGCGTGCATACAATCACAATTGTCTATTGATAGCCCAACCCAAGGGGGAGTCCATATGCTCACGGACGAGTACGTCAAGCGCGTCTACGCGCAGGTCGAGAAGCGCGACGGCGATCAGCCGGAGTTCCTGCAGGCCGTGCAGGAGGTCTTCGAGAGCCTGCAGCCGGTCGTCGAGAAGCACCCGGAATACGAGAAGGCGGGCGTGCTCGAGCGCCTCGTCGAGCCCGAGCGCGTGATCAAGTTCCGCGTCGCGTGGACCGACGATGAAGGCAAGGTGCAGGTCAACCGCGGCTACCGCATCCAGTTCAACTCCGCGATCGGCCCGTACAAGGGCGGCCTGCGCTTCCACCCGACCGTCACCGAGAGCGTCATCAAGTTCCTCGGCTTCGAGCAGATCCTCAAGAACAGCCTGACCACGCTGCCGATGGGCGGCGCCAAGGGCGGCTCCGACTTCAACCCGAAGGGCAAGTCGGACGCCGAGGTCATGCGCTTCTGCCAGGCCTTCATGACCGAGCTGTCCCGCCACATCGGCCAGTTCACCGACGTGCCTGCCGGCGACATCAACGTCGGCGGCCGTGAGATCGGCTACCTGTTCGGCCAGTACAAGCGCATCCGCGACGAGTACTCGGGCGTCCTGACCGGCAAGGGTCTTGAGTTCGGCGGCTCGCTCGCCCGCACCGAGGCCACCGGCTACGGCCTGTGCTACTACACGGCCGAGGCCCTGCGCGTCCTGCGCAACGACTCCTTCGAAGGCAAGACCGTGATCATCTCCGGTTCCGGCAACGTGGCCACCTACGCCGCGCAGAAGGCCGAGCAGCTGGGTGCGAAGGTCGTCACCGTGTCCGATTCCAACGGCTACATCTACGATCCGAACGGCATCAACGTCGACGTGGTCAAGCAGATCAAGGAGGTCGAGCGCGGTCGCATCAAGGAGTACGCCGAGCGCGTTCCGGGCTCCGAGTACCACGAGGGCAGCAAGGGCGTGTGGACCGTCAAGGGCGACATCGCCCTGCCGTGCGCCACGCAGAACGAGATCGACGGCGAGTCCGCGCAGCAGCTCGTCGACAACGGCGTGACCGTGGTGTGCGAGGGCGCGAACATGCCGTCCACCCCGGAGGCGATCGCCGTCTACCAGAAGAACGGCGTGCTGTACGGCCCGGCGAAGGCCGCGAACGCGGGCGGCGTGGCCGTCTCCGGTCTGGAGATGAGCCAGAACTCCTACCGCCTCTCCTGGACCTTCGAGGAGACCGACGCCAAGCTCAAGTCGATCATGGAGTCGATCGTCGCCGAATCGTTGGCCGCCGCCAAGGAGTACGGCCACGAGGGTGATCTGATGCTCGGCGCCAACGCCGCCGGCTTCGTCAAGGTCGCCAACGCGATGGTCGCCCAGGGCGTGCTGTGAGCGTGCTGTGAGCATATAGAAGCATATAGGCCCTGTGGGTGAATACCCGGCATCGGGAATCCACCCACATTGACCACCCCTCATCAGGGGAGTCATGATTCAGTCGTCCGGCGCGTGGAACGAATCCTCTCTGTTCCATGCGCCGGATTTTTCATATTCCACAGGCTATCGTGCATTATCTGCGTTACAAGGGGTACTTTCCCTTGTTCTCCGACCTCTATCTCGTTTACGAGGGGTACCTATCGTAGGTATAAGGGATCAAAAACGGCTTGCGTGCAACGAGGCTAAGCCATTTTCAAGCTTCGATACCCGCAGTAGGTACCCCTCCTAAGCGAGATAGACGTCCGGGAAGCAGCAAAAGTACCCCTCGTAACGGAGTTACGGGCCCATACGTCTATCGACGACCGGACGCCCCGGACAGAGCCGACCGACCCGAGGATCAGACGAACGGGCGGATGACGCCGCGCGGGGTGCCGTACGCCCAGAGGCTGTTGAACTTCACGACCGGCACGTTCGCATCGATGATCTGGTCGTTGCCCAGATAGATGGCGATGTGGCCGGGCCAGGAGATGAGGTCGCCGCGCTGGCGCTGGTCGAGCGGGACGTGCATGAACCGGCCGTCGTTGAACATGTTGTTCGCGTCGTGGCTGTGCCACGGATCGTACCAGTGGTTCGACGGATTGTAGTCGCCGGAGATCTGCAGGCCGCCGGCGTACAGCGCCTGCATCACAAGTCCGGCGCAGTCGACGCCCTCGCCGGGACGCAGCGCGTAATCCCACACATAACGGGTGCCGAGGTATTCGTAGGCGCGGTTGATCATCGCGTCGATCGACTGCTGGCGGGTGGCGCTCATGCCGATGCGCGTCGGGGTCGCGAAGGCGAAGCGACCGCTGCCGGGCACCCACACGTTGCAGGAGCTCACCTGGAAGAGACCGGCGGGGTTCTGCCAGCCGCGCTTGCCGCAGCCGTTCCAGAACAGCGTGCCGTGCTGGAAGTCCTGCGCACGGCCCTGACCCCAGTCGTGCTCCTCGTCCGTCGGATAGCCGAGGTCACCGCCTTCGTAGCGGCGCGCGGCGTAGCTGTTCAGGATGCCGCCGGTGACGCCGTGCGCGCCCGTGGCGTCGGACCAGAACACCGTGCCGCCTTGGAACGTCTGTGAGCTGCCGCCGTCGCGCAGTCCGTCGAGCTGGTCGCCGGTCGGATAGCCGAGCCAGCCGTTCTCCCAGTTCTGCGACTTCCAGTAGTCCAGAATCGCGCCGCGAGTGGCGTGCGCACCAGTCTTGGGCGACCAGTGGATCTGCCCGTGTTCGAAGACCTGCGAGATGCCGCCGGCCCGGTTGAGCTTCTGCTCGTCGGAGGTCGGGTATCCGAGCGCGCCGGCGTCGTAGCCAAGCGCCGCGTACTTCTTCAGGAAATCGCCCTTCACGAGGTGGACGCCGCCGTTCGGGGACCAGTAGACGCGACCGCCGGCGAAGTCCTGCCAGTATCCGAGTCGCGAGCCCTGCACGCGGCCGCCGGACGGGACGCCGAGGTTGTGGCGCTTCCAGTAGTCGTACATGTCGCCGGTCAGGTCCATCGCGGACGCGGTGTCGGTGGCGGAGGTCGCGAAGATGATGCCGTTCGGGAACTGCTTGAAGTAGATGCCGTTCGGGTACTGGACGATGATGCTGTCAGTCGGCTGGCCGAACGCGTCACGGCCGGTGGCGGAGGAGGTGGCGGAAGAGGCCCCAGAGGCAACTCCAGCCCCGGTTCCGGTATTGCCGGTATTGCCGGCGCCCAGACCGGCCGCGCTACCGGCAGCAGAAGGCCCGGAGGCCCAGTGATTCCAGATCGCGGGGACGACCGTGTGACGCGGATCGTTGATCACCGTACCGCCGTCGAACGCCTGGCTTGCGGCGCCCTGCCCGGCAACCCCGCTCCCAAGCGAGACCGTGTCGCCCTTCGGATACCCGAGCCACCCGGCGCCCGCCTTCTGCGAGTTCCAGTAGTCGATGACACCCTGATCGGTCATCGCGAACGCGCCGTTCTTGGCCGACCACACGATGTCGCCGTGCTCGAAGCGCTGCACCTGGCCGCGCTTGGCCGAGTCGGCCCCGGCCTCGGCGACCGGGAATCCCAGCGCGCTCTTCTCGCCGCCCAGCGCGACGTACTTGACGCCGATTGCGTCGGCGCGCACGGCGACCGTCGCGTTCGTGGACGCGCGGTGATACAGCAGCCCGTGCTGGAACTGCTGCTTGACCCCGTCGCCGGTGTCGACCGCGGCGGCCGTAGGACGGCCGAGCCACAGGTGCGCGTTCCAGTAGGACTTCATCGGCTCGTTCACCTTCGGCAGCGCCTCGAACCGCCAGCTCTGCGCGGCCGTGCCGTTCGCCGCGTAGATCTGCACGTTCGCGCCGTTCCTCGCCGACGCGCCCGAAACGTCCAGCGTCAGGGCCGTCTGTCCGTCCAGACCGGACCTCAGCGTGACGGTTCCGTTGTTCGGCACCGCGATCCACTTCTGCGCGGCCGTGCCGTTCGCCGCATACTGCTGCACGTTCGCGCCCGGCCGCGCGTTGCCGCCGGACACGTCGAGCGGCTTGCCCGACTTCTCGTTGGTGATCGTCAGGTAGCCCTTGGCGTCCTTGGTGACGATCCAGCGCTGGGCCGCGGAGGCGTTGTCCTGATAGATCTGCACGTTCGCGCCGTTCCGGTTGCTTCCGGCGGACACGTCCAGCACGAGGTTCGAGCCGAGCGCGGAGACGATCGTGTACTCACCTTCCGCGATCACGTTCCTGTTGGCCGCGGCGAGCCGGTCGAGCTCGCTCAGCGTCGGGTCGACGGTCTGGTTGTTCTGGTCGGCTTCGGACTGGTCAGGCTGGTCGGACTGGCCTGCCTGACCGTCACCGGCCGTGCCGTCCTGGCCCTGCTGATTACCCTGTCCGTTCAGTCCGCCGACCTGAGTCCCGTCCGTACCGTTCCCTTCAACCGGCGACCCATCCGCGTCCGATTGCGGGTCGTCTCCGACGCCGGCTCCGGGCTGCGCCGAATCACCCTGATTCCCGGCATCCCCGGCCGACTGCGCGACATTACCGTTCCCCTGACCGGCACCGGAAGTCCCGTTGCCCCCACCGACTCCGACGCCATTCGCACCTTCCGACGTCCCGGCCGCACCGTACCCGTCGATTCCGTTGGCCGAATACCGTCCGACTTCGCCCGACTGCACCTGCGCGGTGCCGGAGGCTCTGCGAACATTCGGATTGACGGTCGATGCCTCCGCCGTGACCGGCAGGCACGCGGCCGCCATCAGCAGCGATCCCACGGCGAGCCCGGCGACCGCGCCACGAACCCCGTGACGCAGACGATCCTGAATCAGTGATTGACGCCCCATTGTTTCCCCTTCCGAAAACAACCCTCTCAACGCCCACCATTGTCGTGCGATACGACGACAGAACAGGCCCCGCAAGGCCGGATAGCTACGAAGAGCGTACGCCAAGGATTCCTCAGCGTACGCTCCGCGGGGTTACCGGGGGACGACCGGGATGACCGAGCACCCCGGATAACCGGACACCCCGGAAACCCCGGCCCCCGGAACCCGGATCAGATGAGCTGCAGGGTCACGTCGAGCGTCAGCGGCTTGTCGGCGGGCAGCTGGAACTCGGGGTGGACCGGGGCGCCCCACGTATCGTCGCCGCCGACGCCCATCTGGGCGGCGAGCAGGCGCAGGAACGTGTGACGAACCGGCGGCAGCTCGTTCTGGTGCGTTGCCTCCTCGAGCATCAGCGAGCTGTACGGCAGAAGGCTCACCGCGAACGGCGAGGCTCCCAGAGCCGCAGCGACGCGCATGCCGTGGCCGTCCACGTCGGTGACCTCGGCCCAGCGCACGCCCTCGTGGTTGCCGGTCTCCTGCGGCATCAGGTACGGCGCGCAGTCCTCGGCCGCGGTGCGCGAGTAGACGCCCAGCTTCGCGCCGTGCAGGCGGTCGGCGTACGTCTCCTCGGGGCCGAGTCCGTAGAACTTCAGGTGATCGTACTGCGCCGGCAGCATCCATTCGAGGCCGAACGCCGGCAGGGTCGGCGCGTCCTCCTCGCCCGCGTATTCGACGGTCAGGTGCACATGCAAGGCCGCGTCGACCTCGTAGCGCACGGTGACCGGCGTGCGCTTGGCGTCGGCGAGCTCGTAGTCGTAGCGTGCGACGAGTCCGGTGCCGTCGGCGGTCTTCTCGATCGACGTGCCGGTGACGCGGGCGTAGCGTCCGGCGGCGAACCACTGGGCGCGGTCGAAGCCGGAGCCGTTGCCGCGATCGTTGTCGACGAGCGCGCGGAACGTCGTCAGGTTCGGGCGGCGGATGACCATCTCGCGATCGCCGTAGCGGAACGACACCATGCCGCCTGCCGTCTTGGACAGGAGGACTTCGGCGACATCGGTGTGGATGCCGGAGTTGAAGCCGTCCTCGGCGATGACCGCGCGGGAGTCGCCAGCAGCGGCCTGAGCGGAATCGCCCTCACCGTCGCCATCGAACGACACGGCGGTCGTGTGCTGGCCGAACGCGAGCTCGTAGCCGGCCGGCGCCCAATCGGTCGCCTCGGCGAGACGCTGGTCGACCTCGTACGTGACTTCGGCGCGGCCGGACAGCGGCACCAGATCGGTGACGCGCGGGAACGCGATCGGCTCGCGGACCGTCTCGCCGGCGGGCACGTCGAAGCGGTAGTCGGCGTGCCAGCGCTCGACGCCGTCGACGAGGACGCGCGCGGTGAACACATACGCGCCGGTCGACACGAACAGGTTGTCGTTCGTGATCGTGACGCCGGACTCGTCGGGGACGAGCTTCACGTTCGCGTACAGCTGCTTGACTTCCTGCGCCTTGGGGGAGGGGGTGCGGTCGGCGAAGACTATGCCGTCGCCGGCGAACTCGTAGTCGTTCGGGCGATCGTCGAAGTCACCGCCGTAGGCGAGGCGCTCGGTGCCGTCGCCGAGGCGCTGGAACAGGGCCTGATCGACGTAGTCCCAGATGAAGCCGCCCTGGTACTTCGGGTACTTCTCGAGCTCGGTGTACAGGTGCAGACCGCCGGAGGAGTTGCCCATCGAGTGGCAGTATTCGCAGGAGATGTACGGCTTGACGGCGTCATCGCCGAGGTACTTCTCGACGATCTCGGCGGGCTTGGCGTACATGCGGCTCTCGATGTCGGTGGCGGCGGCGAACTCGGGATCGTTGAACACGCCCTCGTAGTGCACCGGACGGAACGGGTCGTTGGCGTGGAAGAAGTCACGCATCGTGTAGAACACGTCACCGCCGAAGGACTCGTTGCCGAGCGACCAGATCATGACGCTCGCATGGTTGTAGTCGCGACGCAGCATGCTCTCCGCACGGTCGACGCACGCGGCGCGCCACTCGTCCTTGCTGCCGGGGATCGCGCGGGCGGTCTGGAACACGTCGCCCGGATCGGTCCAGCTGCCATGGGTCTCGAGGTTGGTCTCGTCGAGCACGTAGATGCCGTACTCGTCGCACAGCTCGTACCAGCGGATCTGGTTCGGGTAGTGGCTGGTGCGCACGGCGTTGATGTTGAGTCGCTTGAACTCGCGGATGTCCTGGACCATGACCTCCTCGGACACCGCGCGGCCCTCGCGCGCGTCGAACTCGTGGCGGTTGACGCCCTTGAAGATCACGCGCTTGCCGTTGATCTTCATGATGCCGTCTTCGATGGCGAAGTGACGGAAGCCGATGCGCTGCGTCGCGACCTCGATCACATGGCCGTCGTCGTCGATCGCGGTGACGGCGAGCGTGTACAGGTTCGGCTCCTCGGCGCTCCACGGGGCGACCTTGGCGAGCTTCGTGCGCCATTCCATCGTCGTCGCGCCGGCGGAGTCCTTGACCTCCTGCCAGACGACCGATCCGTCGGCGTCGAGCAGCGCGGCCTCGAGCGACGCGGCCTTGCCCGCAACGCCCGCGTCCACGCCCTCGACCGTCGCCGCGACATCGAGCGTGCCCGCGCCGGTCGTGTGGTCGTAGTCGGCGTCGACCTTGAGGTTGCCGACGTGGACGGCCGGATGCGCGACGAGCTCGACCGAGCGGAAGATGCCGTGCATGCGCCAGAAGTCCTGATCCTCGAGCCAGCTGGCGGAGGAGTACTCGAAAACGGCGACGTCGAGCCTGTTCGCGCCCTCGCGCAGGGCGGACGTCACGTCGAATTCGCTCGGGGTGAAGGAATCCTCGGAGTAGCCGATGAACGCGCCGTTGAGCCACACGGCGATCGCGGTGGACGCGCCGTGGAAGGTCAGGGTGACGGTGTGGCCGGCGGCGAGCGCGGCGGCGACCTTCGGGGAGGCGGCGAATCCGCGGCGGTAGAACGCGACGTGGTTGTGCTCGGGGATGGCGGGCGCGACCGGCGCCTCGTGGCCGGACCACGGGTACTGCTGGTTGACGTACTTGTGGCTCAGGAATCCGCGGGTCTCGAGCGTGGAGGGCACGTCGATCGGCTGGAAGCCGGCGTCCGCGGCGTCGGTCCCGTCGCCGGGGCCGGCGAACGCTGCGGCCGGATCGGCGGCGAGCGCGTCCTTGCCGTATGCGGCGAGGTCGACGACCTTGACGTCCCATGCGCCGTCGAGGCTCTGCTTCAAGTCCATCGACTCGCCCGCGCCGGGGACGTGGTCGTAGTAGCGGTGGCTGGAGTGCGCGGCGAGGCGGTTGACCTCGAACGTGCGCGGGTCGTCGAGCCACGCCGGATCGAAGCGGTCCGCGCGCACTGCGGGTGCTGCGTGATCGAGCGGCTGAGTACTGGTCATAGTATGTGTGCCCTTTCTGTGTTCCGTTGTTGCGTCGTTTCGCGTCACTGCTCCATCGGCGCAACTCTGGAGTAAACCATTTACTAAATATAGTCTCCGGAGGGCACTGGCGCAAGTTACGCATACGTCAATCAACAGGACAATTCACCACGTCCCAAAACGACAACAATTCCATAAACGATTTAGTTACGCTTTTACTAACAAGGAAAGCGTCTTGCGCAAGAAGGCTGAGAAGACCGGCAAGCGCAACGAGGCCGTCACGCTGTCCGTGCGCCCGATGCTCGACAAGATCGCCGGCGCCCTGTCCAACGGCTTCGTCGGCTTCGTGGTGTTCGCGTTCTTCGTGAAGATCGACGAGAAGGCCCACGCCCGCATCGTCACCCGCATCGAGCGCAACATGCACGCCGACGACGGCTCCGCCAAGTACGGCAAGGAGATCGCCAAGGCCACGCTCCTCGGCAAGGACCTCAAGGGCGACCTCGCCGCCTGATACCGGTCGGTCCGTCCGAGGGCCGGGTTGCTGTTCTGAACCGCCCGGCCCCCGCTCCCGGCCCCCGGCCACCCCGCTCCCGGCTCCCAGCCGACTCCGGGAACTCACTCGCGCGCCTGATCCTATAGGATCCCCGGACGCGCGAGTTCGTTTATGCGCTAGGATGGACGTTAGTAAACGCATTACCAATCAGCTTGAGGGCGGCATCAAACGCACGATCCGCCCTGCGAAGGAGCAGCGAACAGCAACATGGTCACGATCAAGGAAATCGCGAAACAGGCGGGATTCTCACCGGCGACCGTCTCACGCCTGCTCAACGGCGACCCGACCTTCTCGGTCAAGGAGGAGACGCGCCGCAAGATCCTCGAGGTCAGCGAACGCCTCGGCTACGAACCGCAGGACCGCCAGTTCGTCGCGATGCGCGACGTCGCGGTGCTCGACGGCATCACCGATGACGAGGAGCTCAACAACGCGTACTACCGCGAACTGCGCTCGACCCTGCTCGACACCGCGCAGCAGCTGCATGTGACGTTGTCGTTCCACTCCGGAATCACCCATCTGATCGACAACGCGAACCAGTTCGACGGGTTCATCGCGATCGGCCCGCAGCTGTACCCGTACCCCGAGCTGAAGCGGCTGCACGACGCCCTGCCGCACGGCGTCTTCATCGACGTCAATCCCGCGCCGAACCTGTTCGACTCGGTCCAGCCGGACCTGCCGCAGACGATCCTTGACGCGCTCGATCTCGCGATGGCGCGCGGCATGCGCCGCATCGGCCTGATCGGCGGCACCGGGCGCATGATGGGCGGGCACGAATACCCGGAGGACATCCGCACGATGGCCTACCGCAACTGGTGCGAACGGCTCGGCTTGCCGACCGAGGGGCTCATGTTCGTCGACGGGCCGGTGAGTGTCGACAACGGACGCGAGCTAGGGGAGCGGGTCGTCGAGGCGTTCGCCGGCGACACGGCCGATGGCACGGCCGATAATGCGGCCGAAGGCGCGCGCGGCGGGCTGCCGGACTGCTTCATCGTGACCACCGACTCGCTGGCCGTGGGCGTGCTGCAGTCGTTCACCAAGGCGGGGATCGTCGTACCGCGCGATGTGGAGCTGATCAGCATCAACAACCAGTCGATCTCTCGGTACACCTCGCCGACCCTCACCACGTTCGACATCGACCAGCAGGCGCTGGCCCGCACCGCCCTGCACACGCTGTCCGATTCGCTGAGCTACGACACCGACATCAAGCAGCACACCTTCCTGTCCACCCGCCTCGTCGTCCGCGACAGCTTCACGCCGGCCGCGCAATAGGAAAAGCCGGGACCCGCGAGAAGCGGAACCCCGGCCGGATGAGAGGAGATTCGTGCGAAGTATGAGGGATCTATGAGGGATCTATGAGGGGTCTCGGGGAGGGTGATCGGCCTTCCCGGGATCATCCACGGCCCTCCCGGCCCCCTCTGACGAGGGGGCTGTCAGCACAGCTGACTGGGGGAGAGCAGAGGCTCAGGATCAGCCTTCCTTGACGGTGAAGCCCTGATCGTTGCCGTACTTGACCAGCGCGTCCTGGAAGGCGGACAGGCCCTTCACGAGCGTGGTGGACTTGTCGGTGTAGGCCTTGCCGACGTAATCGCCGTAGATGGTGTTGGCCTGGCCGGCGTAGGGCAGGAACTGGAAGGAGGAGGTGACCTGGTTGGCGGCCTCGGCGAGGACCTGGTTGTAGTCCTGATCGCCGAAGTAGGCGCGCACCTCGTCGGAGCCCTTGAGGAAGTCGGCGTCCTTCAGGGTGTCCTTGTCAGCCGGGAACGCACCGCCGTCGGTACGGATCTTGATGCCTTCCTTGCTGTGGTTCGCGAACTCGATGAACTTGTAGGCGGCGTCCTGGTTCTTGGAGGCGGCGGTCACGGCCAGCGCGGAGCCACCGTTCTCACCGTTGGACGGCTTGCTGGCGTCCCAGTTCGGCTGCAGGGCGACGCGCATGTTGCCCTTCGCGGCGGCGGAGTTGGAGACCAGGTTGGCCGGCATCCAGGCGCCCTCGAAGATGGAGGCGATGGTGCCGTCGCCGATGCCGCGGTTCCACTCGTCGGCCCAGGTGGCGACCTTCGTGTTGATGAGGTCCTCATCGATCAGCTTCTGCCAGTACTCGGCGACGGTCTTGACCTCGGGGTCGGACTTGAAGTTGATGGTGACGTTCTCGCCCTTGGACTCGTACGGCTTGGCGCCGGCCTGCCACAGGAACGCGGTCATGACCTTGATGTCGCCGGTGTCGGCGGTGATGTAGTAGTTCGGGCCGAGGGCGTGGATCTTCTTGGCGGCCTCGTAGTACTCGTCCCAGGTCTTCGGAACCTCGGTGACGCCGGCCTTGTCGAAGGTGGCCTTGTTGTAGAACATGGCCTGCGGGCCGGAATCCATCGGCAGCGCGTACACGCCGTCGTTGATGCTCACGGAGTTCCAGGTGCCCGGGGTGTAGAAGCTGTCGAAGCCGGAGGTCTTGTCCTTGATGTTGGCCAGCTGGCTCTGCTCGCCGATGACGAACTGCGGGATGGTCATGTACTCGAGCTGGACGACGTCCGGGATGCCGCTGCCGGCCTGGATCGCGTTGTTCAGCGAGGTGACGGTGGTGTCGGCCTTACCGGTGTTGTTGAAGTCGATCTTGATGTTCGGGTACTTCTTCTGGAACGCTTCGATGACCGGCTTGAGGGTGGGCTCCCACGCCCACAGGTTCAGCGTGACGTCGCCGTTCGCGTCTCCCGCGCTGCCCTGGTTGGAGGACGACGAACCGCCGCACGCGGCAACGGAAACCAGCATGGCTGCAGCGCCAATCAGTGCCACCGACTTCTTCATCGAGAAGCTCATGTTACTTGCCTTTCTCTTCCTTGAGGCTTTGTTGTTCCGGCCCCGCAACACTCCGTGTGACCGGTTACAGAGATGAGTATACACTGGTATGTAACCGGTCACAATACGCGTGTCGCTGCAACGGAGAGCAAACGACGACAAGACACGGAACAACGTCGCGGAAGGCAATCCCCGATAATGGGTGTACCGGCCGAGACAGAAGGACGAATACGATGACGTATATGAAGACGACAAGGAAAAAGGTCACGATACGTGACGTGGCGCAGCAGGCGGGCGTCTCCTACGGCACCGTCTCCCGGTATCTGAACGGCAACGACCACGTCTCCAAGGACGCTTCGGGACGCATCGCCGAGGCCATCAGGGAGCTCGAGTACACGCCGAACAGGGCGGCGCAGTCGCTGGCGCAGCAGCGTACGCTCACCGTCGCGCTGATCATCCAGGTCGAGTCGAACGAGACGATCGTGCAGGCCAGCGTCAGCGAGGCGATGACCGGCGCGAACCAGACGCTCGGCGACGCCGGCTATCAGATGGTCACGCTCATCGCCAACTCGGACGAGTCGACCGAGCGCATCGCCAAGCTGGTGCGCAGCGACTTCGCCGACGGCTACCTGCTGTTCTCGCTGAGCAACGACAACTCACTCGCCAACGCGTTCCTCAACATCAGCCATCCGGTGGTGCGTTCGGAGGCCGGGGACCGAGGCGACCTGCCGTATCCGGCGGTCGACTTCACGAACCGCGACGGACAGTTCAACATCACCCGGTATCTCCTCGACAAGGACCGCGCGGATCTCGTGTATGTGTGCGGGCCGGGCTATTCGCCATCCGCGGTGAACCGCCTCGAAGGCTTCAAGCGGGCGATGGGGGAGCGGTTCGACGAGCGTCAGGTCTACTATGCCGACGACTGGGAGATCACCAGCGGCGAGATGGCCGCGGTCGAGTTCCAGCCGATGCTCGACCACATCAACGGGTTCGTGTGCGCGAACGACAACATCGCGGTCGGCGTGATCAACCAGCTCACGCGCTTCGGCTACCGCGTGCCCGATGACATCGCCGTGACCGGTTTCGACGATTCCCCGATGGCGATCCTCGCCAACCCCAAGCTCACCACAATCCGGCAGGACTCGATCCTGCACGGACGCACGATGGCCGAACTGCTGCTCGCGATGATGCGCGGGGAGCAGGTGGAGGATCACTATATCAAGCTCCTGCCCACCTCGATCATCGAACGCCAGTCGGCGTGAAACAACGACCGTGTGGAACGCGGTGGGTGTTTCACGTGAAACACCCATCACTGCTGAACCAGCCCGCCCAAACCGATGTGCATACGTCCATGTTGCATCTCCCTTCTCCGATTTATAGAATCGTGATTTAGTAAATTACGATTCTATAAATCAGAGAAGAGTCCGGGACTATGTTCATAGGCAGACATCGCGAACTCGCCACCTTGCAACGTCGATGGAACACCAACGCCTTTGAATGCGTCGTCGTGTACGGCCGAAGACGCGTCGGCAAAACCACGCTGATCAACGAATTCCTCAACGACAGACCTACCATTTTCTTCTCTGCCATCGAATCCAGCGAGTCGCGGAATCTTGAAGCACTCAGCCGCAGTATCGCCCTGTTCGAGAAGGGTGATGCCGCGATGGAATCGGCACCCATATTCCGTAATTTCGAGGAGGCTTTGCATGCCGTCTTCGAACTTGCACGTACGCAACGTATCGCATTCGTCATCGACGAGTATCCATATCTCGCCAAAGCCGATCGGTCGGCCAATTCGGTGCTGCAGCACGCAATCGACCGCCATAAAGACGACAGCCGACTCATGCTTATCCTGTGCGGTTCATCCATGTCGTTCATGGAACGTCAGGTGCTCGGCTATGAAAGCCCGCTGTATGGCCGTCGTACTGCACAGATCAAGGTGGAACCATTCGGATACACGGATGTCCGACGGTTCCTGCCACGGTTCAGCGCGGAGGATGCGGCGATTGCCTATGGGCTGACGGACGGCATCCCGCAGTACCTGAATCAGATCGATGACTCCATGACCATTCGCGATAACATACGTTGGAACATCATCGATCCCGATTGCTATCTATTTGAGGAACCGGACAATCTGCTCAAACAGGAGCTTCGCAACCCGGCTGAATACAACGCCATCATCCAAGCGATCGCCTCGGGCTCCTCACGTTCGAACACCATAGCAACGGCCTGCCATATGGAAACGTCCAACTGTTCCACATACTTGCGCAATCTGATCGATTTGGGCATCGTGCGCAAGGAGACACCGTTCCAGCAGGATTCGACGCGCAAAACCATCTACAGGATCGAAGACTCGTTCTTCCGGTTCTGGTATCGCTTCGTACCGACGAATATGTCACTGATTCAATCAGGTCGATCCGATCTTGCGGCCGACCGTATCATGCGTTCGATCACCGATTTCATGGGCCAGGTGTTCGAGGACATCTGTACGCAATGGCTGTGGATGAGGAACGGGACCGACGACCTCCCGTTCCTGCTGTTGCAAACCGGTCGATGGTGGGGAGCCGATCCCCGCACTCGTCGTCAGGAGAAGATCGATATCGTAGGTTCAGGAGAAGATCCGAAACAGATGCTGTTCTGCGAATGCAAGTGGCGTAGCATCCCCAGCGGTATGAGAGAGCTTGAGACGTTGCAGCACCGCGCCGACTTGTTGCACGCAAACGACAACCGTTACATGCTTTTCGCCAAATCCGGCTTCGACGAGCCGGTACGCAATGCAGCCAGCAACGACGCCGCCATCACGCTCGTCTCCTTCGACGACATGTGATGACCAGCCCCGCACTGCACGGCCCCCCGTACCGACGCATCGCCTTGTCCCATCTAGCCAACCTGCACACGCAACCATGCATACGCAACGGAACAGCGAAACGAGGGACGCCGGACCAACACAAACGTCGGCCGGGCACGAGGACAACCCCCATGCCCGGCCGACGCGATACCCAATGACGGAGTCGAGGCGTCAGCCCCGGTTACTCCTTGACTGCGCCGGCGGCGAGGCCGGACTGCCAGTACTTCTGCAGGGCGAGGAACGCGATCACCAGGGGGATGATCGTGATCAGCGAGCCCGTGATCACCAGGTTCTGGATCGCCTGGCCACCGGCCGTGGACGCCTGGTCCTTCCACTGGTTCAGACCGATCGTCAACGGATACCAGTCCGCGTCCTTCAACATGATCAACGGCAGGAAGTAGTTGTTCCACGTCGCCACGATCGTGAACAACGCCGTCGTCACGATACCCGGCGCCAACAAGGGCAGACTGATCGTCCAGAACGTACGGAACTCACTCGCCCCATCAACACGCGCCGCCTCCAGCAGCTCCGTCGGCACCGCCTGCTCGCTGAAGATCCACATCAGATACAAACCGAACGGGCTGATCAGGCTCGGGATGATCATGGCCCACGGCGTGTTCGTCAAACCCAGCTTGGCGAACAGGAGGAACTGCGGCACCGCCAACGCGATACCCGGCACCGAAATGCTGCCGATGATGACGGCGAACACGGCCTTGCGGCCCGGGAACCGGAACTTCGCCAACGCGTACCCGCCCATGATCGCCAACAACGTGGCGCCGCCCGCGCCCACCACCACATACAGCAGCGTGTTCACCAGCCAGCGGCCGAAGATCCCGTCCTGGTACGTGAACACCGTCACGATGTTGTCCCACAGGGCGAACGTCCTGCCGAACCCCAGACCGAACGTCGACGTGAAGTCCGCCTGGGTCTTCGTCGCGTTGATCAGCAGGTACACGAACGGGAACAGGCAGTACACCGCGAAGACCGCGCACACCACCGTCATCCACACGCTCCGGCGCGGATTGTTCACATTCGCGAACCCGCTCCTCTGCGCCCTCTTCCTCTCGGCGGCCTCGTCACGCGCGACGCGCTTCTGGCGCTCCTTCTCCGCCTTCCTGGCGGCCCTCTCCTGGGCCCTGAGATCGGCCGCGCTCATACGACCGGGGGCAGTCTCAACCACGCTCATCACGCACGCTCCTTCACCAACACATCGGACATCATCATCGAAACCGGGACCATACGACGCGCCATCACTTCATCTGCTCCTTGAGGCTGTTGAGCTGCACCGCGTACGCGATCGCCATCGTGATCACCGCCATCGTGATCGCCAAAGCCGCCGCGTAGTTCGACTGGTTGCCGGAGAAGCTCAGGTTGTACGCGTACATGTTCGGCGTGTAATACGTCGTGATCGCGTTGCCCGGCACCATGTTCTGCAAAATGCTCGGCTCATTGAACAGCTGGAACGAGCCGATAATGCTGAAGATCACCGTGATCGCCAGACTGCCCTTCAACTCCGGCAGCTTGATGCTCTTCACGATCTTCCACTCCGACGCGCCGTCGATCGACGCCGCCTCATACAGGGAGTGGGGGATCGTGGACAGCGAGCTGTAGAAGATCAGCATGTTGTAGCCCGTGAACTCCCACGTCACGATGTTGCCGATCGACGCCAACAACACCGACGGCGCGAACATGTCCAGATCCGTGCCCAGCACACCGTTCAGCGAACCCACCAGACCGTACTTCGCGCCATACACGAAACCCCAGATCAACGTGGACACCACCGCCGGCACCGCGTACGGCAGGAACGTCGAGATACGGAAGAACTTCGTGCCATGCAGCTTCATCGAATCCAACGCCAACGCCATCAACGCCGACAGGAACAACATGATCGGCACCTGCACACACGTGAACAACGCCACACGACCAACCGAGCTCCAGAACTGGCCGTCCTGCAACAGACGCGCGTAGTTCTCCACCCCCACGAACCTCGTGCCACCGATCATCTGCTTCTTGAAGAAACTGATGTAGACCGCGTACACGATCGGGATGATGAACACGAACACGAACACCACCGCGAACGGCCACATGAACTTCCAACCACGCCAATCAGGCTTATGCCCATTCTCCCGCACCGCAGTGGAACGCACCGCCGCAGCCGAGGCCTGCGCTGAAGCCATATCGACTCCTCTCCTTTGAAAGAGCTGTTCCTCCATAAGAACAACCGGCACTGTAACCGGTCACAGTATGCACTATAGCACTCTTGTGACCGGTTACACACCGCATTCATATCTTTTTGGTAACGAATTTACTGAGATTGTTTACTACCTGAAAAACGGCGATTTACCGATCACCAATCCAACGGACGCCGATACCACACATCGTCCGGCACCACCGGCTTGATCGTGCCGTCGGCGTTGAACTCGAGCAGTGTGAACGGAACCCCGTTGAGCGTACGCTGCCGGCGGCTCAGCGTACGCTCAACGGGGTTTTCTCGACGCCCATCCGGCAAAACGTACCCTTACCGAGCATGAGCGTACGTTCTACCGGATGGCACGAATAATGACCCGGTCAAACGTACGCTGACGATGGGGGAACGTACGTTCCCGGTGGCACCGGCCGCCATACCCACAGGGAACGTACGACAAACTCGTGGACTAGGAGCTACGCATCCTCATCGGCCGCCAATACCCACAGGGAACGTACACGGCCCCCACCACCGACACCATGAGCACCCATAGGCAACGCACACCGGCCACCACGGGTACTCCAGAGGAACCTACATCAGAGGACCAGGGTGTATCCCACAGGGAACGTACACGGCCCCACCACCGACACCACCACACGGGCCCACCGGTCAGGTGGGTATCACCGACATTTGTATGAATTCACGTACAACATGTACATGAATTCATACAAAATCGTGTACATCAAGTACAGAAACAGAGATAAATCTGTGTACACAGGTGGATGAAATCGCGTACCCCATTGGACGTACGCTGCCGGTGGCTCAGCGTACGTTCAGCGGGGTCTTTTCGTCGTCCATCCGGCGAAACGTACTCTTACCGAGGCTTAGAGTACGTTCTGTCGGATGGCACGAATGATAACCCGGTCAAACGTACGCTGACGACGGGGAAACGTACGCTCCCGGTGGTATTGACGTCCATACCCACGTGGAACGTACGTCCTCGACGCGGCCATCCCGCCCTCAACGGTCACAAGGAACGTACAATGGCCACCCTGAGTACTCCACAAGCCACCCCGGATACGGGAAAGGCTCCCCTGAGGGAGCCTTTCGAAGGGTGATGGGATGGGATCGGACTGGAAACCAGCCGCCCGTGTCACCGGCCGATCACCGGTTTGCACCAACCGGTCCGTACCGGCCAGTCAGTACAACCCGGCCCGTACCTGCCGACCACCGTTGGTACCAACCGGTCACTACCAACCAGTCAGTACCGGCCGATCACCGTTGGTACCAACCGATCAGTACCAAACCGGCCCGTACCAACCGGTCAGTCGTCGCCGAGAGTGACGTGGATGCCGCCGACGAGGGAGCTGACGACGTTGTAGATCGCCGCGAGGATCGTGCACAACAGCGTCCACAGGACGATGCCGACGATCGCGAGGATCGTGACGACGGACAATACGGTGGGCAATGACAGGACGCTGTCCAGGTTGAAGTTGTCTGTCGCGAGGCCGGTGGAGGAGACGATGCTGGCGACGTGGCCGAACACGCCGACCGCGCTCAGCAACAGCCACACGAGCGTGGCGGCGACGATCTGGATGATCGCGCCGGCGACGCCCATCATGAACGACACCTTGGCGACGCTCCACACGTTCAGGCGCGTGAGCGACAGGTTCATGCGGCGGGCGCGCGGGGTGCCGCGGCGCACGGCCGGGCGGACCGGGGCGCCGGAGGCCGATTCGGCGCTGCGACCGGCCTCGCCGACGATCGGCTTGTTGGACACGGAACGCGCCACACGCGGGTGCCCCTCGCCGGCGGGCTGGCCAACGGGCTGTCCGGCGGACTGTCCGGCAGGGGAGACGACCCCGGGCTGTCCGGCGTCCGACGGTTCACCGGACGCGACGCCGGCGACCGGCTGCTCACCCGTCGGGATCGCGGTCGTCGCTCCGGATTCGGGACGCTCCGGCAGCGCCACCTCGGGCACGGCGCCCTGCTCTTCACGGTTGTCGCTCATAATGCTCCTTCACGATTCCGCTGGTCGTTGGCATGAGATGAAAATCTGTAGCCGAGACTAGCAATGTTCGCAGACGATTACTCGCCTTCCGCCGGGTTGTTCACATTCTCCGTCTGGTCGCCCTGCGCGACCGTGGACTCGGCAACAGACTCAGCCACGGACTCGGCAACGGACTCGTCATCGCCCGAGGCCGCATCCTCGTCCTTCTCCGCGTTCAGCGCGATCGAGATGATCTCGTCGCCCTTGTCGGGCTTGGCCAGCGTGACGCCCTGGGTGTTGCGGCCGGTGCGCTTGACCTCGGCCACGTCGGAGCGGATCACCTTGCCGGACTTCATGATCGCCATCACCTGATCGTCCTCGGACACAACGAGCGCGCCGACCAGCGAACCGCGGCCCTCGGCCAGCTGCACGGCCTTGATGCCGAGGCCGTTGCGGCCCTGGAGACGGTATTCGGAGATCGCGGAACGCTTGGCGAAGCCCTCGTTCGTGACGACCAGCAGGTCCTTGTCGGTGTCGCCCCAGACGACGTCCATCGCAAGCAGCTCGTCGCCGTCGCGGAACTTCATGCCCTGCACGCCGGCGGTCTGGCGGCCCATCGGGCGCAGCTGCTCGTCGTTCGCCTCGAACTTGAGGCTCATGCCCTGCTTGGAGACGAGGATGATGTCGTCCTCGGCGTTGCACAGCGCTGCGCCGATCACCTCGTCGGCGTTCCCGCCGTTCTCGCCGGTTTCACCGCCCATCAGGCGAATCGCGATGAGTCCGCCCTGACGCGGCGAATCGTATTCGGCGAGCGCGGTCTTCTTGACCTTGCCGGAGCGGGTGGCGAGCACCAGGTACTTGGTCACCTCGTAGTTCGGGATGGACAGCACGGCCTGGATGGTCTCGTCCGGGCCGAACTGCAGCAGGTTCGCCACATGCTGGCCCTTGGAGTCGCGCGACCCCTCAGGCAGCTCGTACGCCTTGATGCGGTACACGCGGCCCTTGTTGGTGAAGAACAGCAGCCAGTTGTGCGTGGACGTGAGGAAGAAGTGGTCAACCACGTCGTCCTCGCGCAGCTTGGCGCCCTTGATGCCCTTGCCGCCGCGGTGCTGGGCGCGGTATTCGTCGGCCTTGGTGCGCTTGATGAAGCCGGAGTGCGTGACCGTGACGACCACGTTCTCCTCGGGGATCAGGTCCTCGTCGGTCATCTCGCCGGAGAACGGCAGGATGCGCGTGCGACGGTCGTCGCCGTACTTCGCGACGATCTCGTCGAGCTCGTCGCCGACGATCGTACGCTGGCGCTCGGGCTTGGCGAGGATGTCGGCGTAGTCGGCGATCCTGCGCTGCAGCTCGTTGTGCTCGTCGATGATCTTCTGGGCCTCCATGTTGGCCAGTCGCACCAGCTGCATGGACAGGATCGCGTCGGCCTGCACCTGATCGATGTCGAGGAACTCCATGAGCTTCGGACGCGCGTCCTCACGGCCCTGGCTGGAGCGGATGAGGCGGATGACCTCCTCGATGGCGTCGAGCGCCTTCAGCAGGCCCTGCAGGATGTGGTCGCGCTCCTCGGCCTCGCGCTTCAAGTACGCGGTGCGGCGGGCGATCACGTCGAGCTGGTGGGCAACCCAGTGGCGCACGAACGCGTCGAGCGAGAGGGTGCGCGGCACGCCGTTGACGAGGGCGAGCATGTTCGCGCCGAACGTCTGCTGCAGCTGGGAGTGCTTGTACAGGTTGTTGAGCACGACCTTCGGCACGGCGTCGCGCTTGAGCACGAGCACGAGGCGCTGGCCGGTGCGGCCGGAGGTCTCGTCGCGCATGTCGGCGATGCCCTGGATCTTGCCGTCGCGCACGGCCTCGCGGATCGAGACGACGAGACGGTCCGGGTTGACCTGATACGGCAGCTCGGTGACCACGAGGCACATGCGCCCCTTGATCTCCTCGGTGTTGACGACGGCGCGCATCGTGATGAGGCCGCGGCCGGTGCGGTACGCCTGCTCGATGCCCTTGTGGCCGAGGATCGTCGCTCCGGTGGGGAAGTCCGGTCCCTTGATGCGGGCGATCAGCGCCTCGAGCAGCTCCTCGCGGCTCGCGTCCGGGTGCTCAAGCGCCCAGTGGACGCCGTCGGCGACCTCGCGCAGGTTGTGCGGCGGGATGTTGGTCGCCATGCCCACGGCGATGCCGGACGAGCCGTTGACCAGCAGGTTCGGGAAGCGCGAGGGCAGCACGGTCGGCTCCTGCGTCTTGCCGTCGTAGTTGGGCACGAAGTCGACGGTGTCCTTGTCGATGTCGCGCACCATCTCCATCGACAGCGGTGCCATGCGGCACTCGGTGTAACGCATGGCGGCGGCCGGGTCGTCGCCGGGGGAGCCGAAGTTGCCCTGGCCGTCGACGAGCATGTAGCGCATCGACCACGACTGGGCCATGCGCACGAGGGTGTCGTAGATCGCGTAGTCGCCGTGCGGGTGGTACTTGCCCATCACATCGCCGACGACGCGGGAGCACTTGTTGTAGCCGCGGTCGGGTCGGTAGCCGCCGTCGTACATCGCGTAGATCACGCGGCGGTGCACCGGCTTCATGCCGTCGCGCACGTCCGGCAGGGCGCGGTCGACGATCACGCTCATCGCGTACGCGAGGTAGGAGTCACGCATCTCCTGCTGGAGGTCGCGCTTCTGGATGCGTTCGCCGGTCATGAGGCCGTAGTCGGTGTTGTCGGCCTCCTGCGGGCTCAACGGCTCCATCGAGCCTTCGCCCGTGGGCTGATCGTTGATCTGGCCGTCGTCATTGGTATTGTCGTCTGCCACTGTCGTTCCTTTAGTCGTTCAAGTCGTAAGCCACTCATAGCCCCCTCTGATGAGGGGGCTGTCAGCGAAGCTGACTGGGGGAGAGAACGCGGTCTCTCCCTCCGTCACCGCTCCGCGGTGCCACCTCCCTCATCAGAGGGAGGTTCCTGATCCGCTACGCGTCGATCCAGGCGACATTGCGCGCGTTGCGCTGGATGAACAGTCGACGCGGCTCGACCTCGTCGCCCATGAGCATTGAGAACGTCTCGTCGGCCGCGGCCGCGTCCTCGATCTGCACCTGCTTCAACACGCGGTGCTCCGGGTCCATGGTCGTCTCCCACAGCTCCTGGTAGCTCATCTCGCCCAGACCCTTGTAGCGCTGGATGCCTTCGCCCTTGGGCAGCTGGCGGCCCTTCTGACGGCCCTCGGAGAGCACGCGGTCGCGCTCGGAGTCGGTGTACACGAAGTCGTGCGCGCCCTTGGTCCACTTGATGCGGTACAGCGGCGGCATGGCCACGTACACGTATCCGGCGGTGATCATCGGTCGCATGTAGCGGAAGAACAGCGTGAGGTTCAGCGTGGCGATGTGCGCGCCGTCCACATCGGCATCGGCCATGATGATGACCTTGTGGTAGCGCACCTTCGACAGGTCGAAGTCCTCGCCGTAGCCGCCGCCGACCGCGGTGATCAGCGATTCGATGGTGTCGGACTTCATCATGCGGTCGAGGCTGGCGCGCTCGGTGTTGAGGATCTTGCCTCTTAGCGGCAGGATCGCCTGCGTGATCGGGTTGCGGCCCTGGATGGCGGAGCCGCCTGCCGAATCACCCTCGACGATGAACAGCTCGCACTCCTCCGGGTTGCTGGACTGGCAGTCCTTGAGCTTGTCCGGCATGCCGGCCGACTCGAAGATCGACTTGCGGCGCGTGTTCTCGCGCGCCTTCTTCGCGGCGATGCGGGCGCGGGACGCCTCGATCGCCTTCTGGATGATGTTCTTCGACTCGCTCGGATGCGCGTCGAACCAGTCGCCGAGCTTGTCGGTCATCACGCGCTGCACGAAGGTCTTCGCCTCGGAGTTGCCGAGCTTGGTCTTCGTCTGGCCCTCGAACTGCGGGGTGGTGAGCTTGACGGACACCACGGCCGTGAGTCCCTCGCGCACGTCGTCGCCGGAGAGGTTCTCGTCCTTGTCCTTGAGGATGTTCTTTTCGCGCGCGTAGCGGTTGACGAGGGTCGTCAGCGCCGCGCGGAAGCCCTCCTCGTGTGTGCCGCCCTCGGTGGTGGAGATCGTGTTCGCGAACGTGTGCACCGACTCGGAGTAGGCGGTGGTCCACTGCATCGCGATCTCGGCGGAGATGCCGAGCTTCAGGTCCTCGGCGTCGAAGTTGATGACCTCGTCCTCGACCGGCGTGGACTTGCGCGATTTCACGAGGTACTCGACGTAGTCCTGGATGCCGTTCATGTACTGGTAGGTGACGGTCTGATGCGTCTCCTCGAGCGGGTTGTCGCCGTCGCTCGCGACCTCGTCGCCGGCCTCGTCGACCTGACGCAGGTCCGTCAACGTGATCTTGAGGCCCTTGTTGAGGAACGCCATCTGCTGGAAGCGGGCGCGCAGGGTCTCGAAGTCGTAGACCGTCGTCTCGAAGATCGCCGGGTCCGCCCAGAACGTGACGGACGTGCCGGTCGACTCGCCCTCGGCCATCGGCTCGCCTTTGGCGAGACGCGCGGTGGGGTGCTGGTCGATGTAGGTCTGCGTCCAGTGGAATCCCTGACGACGCACCTCGATGTCGACGCGCGTGGAGAGCGCGTTGACCACGGAGATGCCCACGCCGTGCAGACCGCCGGAGACCGCGTATCCGCCGCCGCCGAACTTGCCGCCGGCGTGCAGCTTGGTCATGACCGTCTCGACGCCGGAGAGGCCCTCGCCCGGCACCTCGTCAACCGGGATGCCTCGGCCGTCGTCGACGACGCGGATGCCGTTGTCCGGCAGGATCGACACCTCGATGTGGCTGGCGTAGCCGGCCAGCGCCTCGTCGACCGAGTTGTCGACGATCTCGTACACGAGGTGATGCAGGCCTCGCGGGCCCGTCGAGCCGATGTACATGCCCGGGCGGATGCGCACCGCCTCAAGGCCTTCGAGCACCTTCAGATCGGATGCGTCGTAGTGCTCGGGGGTCATCGACTCGTCGAGCTCGCCTTCCTGCAATTCGGTGTTGTTGATGTGTTCGTCCGCGGCCTTGAGCTGCTCTTCCTTGCTCTCGGCTTTGTCCAACGAATCCGCCACAGGGCTTCCTCCTGCAATTTCACTTCACGCGAAGGGTTGTTTCGCGGGTCCATGCCCCAAAATCGCGTTCTACGGGGTCTTGGAGCGTTTTGACCATACTGCATGTGATTCTACTCGTCTTTCACGACGAGCGCCATATATGGGCATATATATGCTTTCCGAGATGCCCTTCGCCTCGGCCCGCAGGCCCCTACACCCCTACTTCCTGTTGCGCACCCAGCGGCGGGTGTATCCGGCGGTCGGCCCGACCACGCGGATGTCGCGCACGTCAAGGCCCTCGAGCCGGCGACGGATCGTCTCGCCGAGCTGCGGGATGAGGTAGGTCAGCTGCGTGGCCCAGACCGGCGAGTCCGTGCCGATGGTGAGCACGCCGTCCTTGAACGAGACGACGTGCGAATGCATCGCGTTGACGGTGCCGACGACCTGATCCCAGTGGTTGTTGAGCTGGGAGATCTTCAGATGCGGGATCCAGTTGCCGTTCTTCGCGAGGATCGCCGCGACGCCGTCGAGTCTGGCCGGGTCGCGTCCGGGCTGGCCGAAGCTCTCCCACGCTTTCTCGGCGCGTTCGGCGCGCTGTTTGCGCATGCTCTCGCGTTTCGCGTAGCCCTCGAACACCTTCGCGGGCAGTTCGCGCGGGTCGAGCTTGAGGGTGCGTGCGATAGGCGGGGTCATCGCGCGCCCTCTCCGTCGGTGTCGCCTTCCTCCGATTGCCGCAGCAGCGACGCGACGTCGATGATGTTCGGCTTGCCCTCTTGCGCGTCGCCCGCATCGTCGCCGATGCCGACTTCCGCACCGTCCCCGCCAAGCCCGCCGGGGATGTCGCCCGCGGCGGCCGTGGTGATGAGCACTTGGTCCTGCGATCCCGCGAAGTCGAGGATCTGCGCGCGACGCGACTCGTCCAGCTGCGCGAACACATCGTCGAGGATGACGATCGGCTTCACGCCGCGATCGGCGGTGACGGCCTCGAACAATGCCATCTTCAGCGCCAGCGCCATCGTCCACATCTCGCCGTTCGATGCGAACTCGCGCGCGGGCACGCCGTCGAGCGTGACGGCGAGGTCGTCGCGCTGCGGGCCGATCAGGTTGATCCCGCGGGCCACCTCCCCGGCGTACAGGCGCTGGAAGTGCGCCGAGATCGCCGGTCGGGGGTCGGCGGCGTCACCTGCGCTGTCGCCGGCCGCGGCGTCGGCCGCGGCCACCTCCTCGAACGACGGCGCGTAGGCGAGCGACGCCGCGCCCTTGCCGGACGCGAGCCGCGCGTAGATCGCGGCGAACGGACCGGCGAGGCGGTCGATGACGCGCGCACGCACGCGGGTCAGGGCGACTCCGGCCTCGATGAACTGGCCGGTCCAGATCTCCAGCCCGCTCAGGGCCGCGTCGAACGACCCCTCGCGCTGGCCCAGCTGCTTGAGCAGCGCGGCGCGCTGGCGTCCGATGCGCGTGAGCTGCTGGACCATGTCTGCGTATCGGGGCACGAGCAGCGCGCCGGCCTGGTCGAGGAACGTGCGCCGGGCCGCGGGCTCGCCGGAGACGAGCCGCTGGTCGTCCGGCGTGAACGAGACCGAAGGGACGAGGCCGACGATGTCGCGCAGGTAGCGCGAGGCTCCGGAGTTGATGCGGGCCCGGTTCGCGCCGCGCGTCGTGATCGTCGCCTCGTACGTGGTGGCCGCGTCCGTGTCCCGATCGACGACGTTGGCGCGGATTGTGGCCTTGGACTCGCCCCGCTCGACGAGCGGCAGCGACGAGGAGGTGCGGTGGCTGGAGCCGGTGGAGAGCACCTCGATCGCCTCGACGATGTTGGTCTTGCCGAGTCCGTTCTCGCCGTGCAGCACGTTCACGCCGGGGGCGAGGTCGACCACAAGCGACTCCCAGGAGCGGTAGTGGTCGAGTGCGAGGCGGGAGATGTACACGGGAAGATCAGGTCCTTTGAGCGGATATTCGGTTGGCGTGGTTTGTGCGGGGTGTGAGGTTTATGCGGTTTTCATGTTTTCCCTCGACTTTCGCATTTTGCGAAAACTTGCGAAACAACTGCGAAAGTCAAGGGGAAAAACGGGTTTTCTTCGGTTTTCAGCTGTTGAAGCGCATCGGCACGAGCAGGTAGCGGTAGTCCATCGACTCGTCCGAATCGGCCTCCTGCTGGCCGTTGAACTCGACCGGCTTGACGGCGGTCGTCATCTTCATGCGGATGAACGGCTCGGTGATCGCGGACAGGCCCTCGATCAGGTAGCTCGGGTTGAACGCGACGGTGATCTCATCGCCGTCCATGTCGATGTCGAGCGTCTCGATGGCCTGCGCCTCGTCGACCGCGCCGGCGGACAGGGTCAGTTCCTGGCCGGAGAACGCCATGCGGATCGGGGCGTTGCGCTCGGCGACAAGCGCCACGCGCTTGATCGCGCCGATCAGCAGGTTCTTGTCGATCACGGCCTGAATCGGGTATTCGTCGGCGAAGAGTCGGTCGACCGCCGGGAACTCGCCGTCGATCAGCTGCGAGGTCGACGTGCGTCCGGCGTTCTCAAAACCAAGCAACGACGGGCTTTCCGTGTCGAAATCGAGCACGACGTTCTGATGCTCGTCGAGCGAACGGGCCACATCGCGCAGCAGCGAACCGCGCACCAGGGTCGTCGCGTTGACCTCCGCGTCCTGCGGGGTCCAGGTGAAGCTGGCGCGGGAGAGGCGGAATCGGTCGGTCGAGGTCATGATCACCTTGTCGCCGTCGAACTGCATGCGCACGCCGGTGAGCACCGGGCGATTCTCCTCGCGGGAGACCGCGACGCACGCCTGGGCGACGGACTGCACGAAGGTCGGCGCGTCGACCTGACCCAGTTTCGGCGGAATTCCGGGAAGATCCGGGTACTCCGACTCCGGCATCAGTTGCAGGGTGAACGTCGACTTGCCCGACGTGATCGTCATCGTCGACTCGTTCGTGGCGAGATAGGTCTTCTCCGCGGGCAGCGACTTGGTGATGTCGGCGAGGAGCTTGCCCAGCACGAGCACCGCTCCCGGCTCGTCGACTCCGGCCTCGATGTGGTGACGGGCCGAGATCTCGTAGTTGAACGCCGAAAGCTGCAGCGTTCCATCGATGGCCTCGAGCTTGACGCCGGCCAGAATCGGGTTCGAGGGGCGGGCGTCAATGACGCGCGTCGTCCAGGCGACCGCGTCGGCAAGCGCGGCGGAGTTGATTTCTACCTTCATGGGTGCCTCTTTCGTCGTTTCGTCGTACGCGTTCCGTCGCGTGCGGATCGATGCTGATAGCTGGAATTCATTCTAGCGGCGTTCGCGTGCCCCACTTTTCCGGCTCGCTTCGCTCGCGCAAAAGTGGGGCAGGGAATGATGACGAGAGGAAGAGAACGTAAGTAGTCGTCATAATAAGGGCTGTGGATAGTGTGGAAAAGTGGGGCACGCCCGTTGCGGCGATTGGTTTTTCCGCAGTCCCACTTTTGTGGATAACTTATGCCGATTGATGTGGATAACTAGGTGACTTATCCACAGGCGTCGGCTTCGTTGTGGGCCATCCACATTCGAGGCCATGTTACCCACTGTTTATCCACACTGGCAAGCGGGGTAATCCACCAGTTCTCCACCGAGGTTACCCACAATTGTGAATAACCATGTGGATAACTTTTCCCGAAATTCGTCGCCCGACCGGAGTGTCGCGGGGGCGATCCGGCTGTCAGAATCGCGTATGACGAACGAAAACGGCGATTTTTCCGAGGCGTGCGAAAAAGACAGGAAAAACGTTCGCCACAAACGATCCTGCTGGACGAACGAGGACGCCGAACGGGCGTGGATCGGCCACGCGGCCGCCCACCATCGGGCGGCAAAGTGGGGTCGTCAGATTCTCGGCTCCCCTTGTCAGGGGAGCTGGCCCGCGAAGCGGGTCTGAGGGGTAGTCAACCCATCAGAATGAATTCAACACCCTACTTGAGGTCGGTGTTGCGCTGCTTGAGGCGGACCGTCAGCTCCATCACGTAGTTGTAGACGTCCTGCCGCTCCTGCATCTCGTTGCTGATGCGTTCGCAGGCGTGCATCACCGTGGTGTGGTCCTTGCCGCCGAACACCTTGCCGATGTCGACGAGGCTCATGCTGGTCATCTCGCGCGTGAGGTACATCGCCACCTGGCGCGCGATCGCGATGGTCTTCATGCGCGACTTGCCGGTGATGTCCTCGAACGTGAGATGGAAGTAGCGCGCCACCTGGCTGATGATGTCGGTGGGCTTGATCTCCACGTCGCTGGTGAAGAAATCCTGCAGCGTCTGCTCGGCCATCGCGCGCGTGACCGGCTGGTTGCTCAGCGACGCGACCGCGGTGACGCGGGTCAGCGCGCCCTCCAGCTCGCGGATGTTCTCGGTGAAGCGTTCCGCGATGAGATCCAGCACATCGTTGGGGATGTTGCTGTGGTTCATCGAGGCCATCATGCGCAGGATGGCGATGCGGGTCTCGAGGTCCGGCGGCTTGACGTCGACGGTCAGACCGGAGTCGAAGCGCGAGATCAGGCGCGCCTCGAAACCCTTGAGGTTCTTCGGCGGCACATCGGAGGCGATGACGATGCGCTTGTTCGCCTGATGCAGCGCGTTGAACGTGTGGAAGAACTGCTCCAGGGTGGCTTCCTTGCCGCCGAGGAACTGGATGTCGTCGATGAGCAGGACGTCGACCTCGCGGTATCGCCGGTTGAACTCGGCGATCTGGCCCTGCGACTGCTTCGGGTTCTGCAGCGCCTCGATGAACTCGTTGGTGAACTCCTCGGAGTTGACGTAGCGGACCTTCAGGGTCGGGTCCTTGACGAGCGCGTAGTTGCCGATCGCATTGAGCAGGTGGGTCTTGCCCAGGCCGGAGCCGCCGTAGATACACAGCGGGTTGTAGTCGCGGCCGGACCCTTCGGCCACGGCGAGCGCCACCGTGCGGGCGAAACGGTTGGAGTCGCCGGGCACGAACGTGTCGAACGTCGCGTTCGTGTTGAGGTGTGTCTCCGGATCGCGCGCGACCTTGTTGCGCCTGAGCGGGTAGTCGTGCGACGCCGGGGGAGCGGCCTGCGGCTGCACCGGCGTCATCGCCGACTGGATGTCCGACGGCATGCCGTTCGACGCGGACGGCACGTTCGGCACCGGTGCGGACGCGCCGAACGGCTCGTTCGACAGATCCGACACGGTCGGCGCACGGTCCGGACCCGCGGATTGGCGGGGACGGGTCGATCGGGCGATCTTCAGGGCGGACGGCTTCGGCGCCTTGGTCTTCGGCTTCTGCGGCGCGATCTTGAACGCGGGTGTCATCTCCTCGCCGGTCACCATGTGCAGCGCGTTGAGCAGCGGGCGGTTGAGCTCGTTCTCCAGCGCCTGGCGGGTGCCGATGTTCTCGACGCACAGCACGATCGTCGTGCCGAAGATCGCCTCCGGGTACACGCCCTCGAACCAGCCGCGATCACGCGGGGAGAGGGACTTGTCCCGCTTGAGCAGGGACAGCGTGTCGGACCAGATGCTGTTGGCATGGGCGACGGGGTCGTTCGACTGCGCGGCCATATCTGCTCCTCCTGTCCCGCTCGAAACGAATAAAGTGCGGACCCTATTGTTACTCATACGGTGGGAGTTATCCACAGGCTTGCGTGTTGCAATTACTGGATTGTGAATAACATCCGTGTAATTTGTGGATAACTTTCGCAGCGGGCGTCGTCGGCAAACGGCGCCATTGCAACGTTTCCTTGCGTCCTCCCGTCCATGAACGCCCTGTGGACGCCAAACGAATTGTGAATGAAATGCCCCTGTGTTGACGTTGGGGGAGGGGTGAGGGTAGTTTGGTATAGCTTGACTCACGTGAGAGCCGCGCGTAAGCGTGGCCTAAAGACCTAGGAGCAATTATGAAGAGGACCTTCCAGCCCAACAACCGTCGTCGTCACATGAAGCACGGCTTCCGTGTTCGCATGCGTACCCGTTCCGGCCGCGCCCTGATCAACCGTCGCCGCGCCAAGGGCCGCAAGAGCCTGTCCGCCTGATTTCCGAGTCGACGGCAGCAACGCAAGTGGAACGGCTGAAAAGCCACAGCGAATTCGTCGCCGTGCTCAAACGCCGCAGCAAAGTATCCCGCAACGACATCGTCGTGCACTATCTGGTGCGCGACGATTCGTATACGGGACGGTTTGTGGCTCCGGAGAGCCGGCGGGTGGGGCTTGCCGTATCCAAATCGGTCGGACACGCCGTCACCCGCAATGCGGTCAAACGCCGTTTCCGCGTATTGGCCGCGCGATACGAGGATCGTCTCCCCGAGGGGTGCGACATCGTCCTGCGTGCGAAACCGTCCGCGGCGCATGCCTCGTTCCAGTCGTTGGACGAGCAGGTGGCGTCGGGGTTCGCCAAGGTTGCGGACAGGGCCCGCAAGACCGGTGTGACCGGTGTGACCGGTACGGTCACGGTCGGCGGCGTCGGCGATCACGCCGATGCGTCCGCGCAAGGTCGATGACCTGCTGATGGGCGTCGGCGAGTTCATGGTGCGGGGGGTGCGCTGGTATCAGCGTCACTTTTCGGCGCACCGCGCCGTACCCTGCTGTCGGTATTACCCGAGCTGCTCGAACTACGCCATTCAGGCGATCGAACGGTTCGGCGCGTGCCGTGGGGGACTGCTCGCCGTGCTGCGCCTGTTGCGCTGCCGGCCGTGGAGCAGGGGAGGCATCGACGACGTACCGCGTCGGTTCTCGGTGTTCTACCGGTTCAAGTGGTCGAAGGCCCACGAGGAACCGCGGTTGACGCCGCTGCCGGATGACGACATTAAGGATTCCGTACGATGATTAATCAAGATCAATTCCTTCTGGACTCGGGCTTCTGGGGTTGGCTGTACAAGCTGCTGACCCCGATCGAATGGCTCATGACGCAGATCATGAACATCTTCCACGAGTTCTTCTCGCTGTTCATGCCGCGCGTCGGTGTCTCGTGGGTGCTGTCGATCATCTTCCTGGTGCTCGTCGTGCATGCGTGCATCTTCCCCATCTACTACAAGCAGATGAAGTCGATGCGCAAGATGCAGGCCCTGCAGCCGAAGATGATGCGCATCCAGAACAAGTACAAGGGCAAGACGGATCAGGCCAGCAAGGAGGCCATGAGCCGTGAGATGATGAAGCTCTATCAGGACAACGACGCGAACCCCGCCGGTTCGTGCCTGCCGTTGCTGGTGCAGGGCCCTGTGTTCATGTGCATGTTCTACACGCTGTCCGCGATCCCGTTCATCGCCCGCGGCAAGCGCGCCGCGCTGGGTGCGTTCGACGTGGTCACCGCCAAGGAGTTCGCGCAGTCCAAGGTGTTCGGTCTCGTGAGCGTGACCGACGTCTTCGGCACGGCCGACATCACCGGCAAGGTGTTCATCGGCATCTTCGTCGTGTTGATGATCGCCTGCATGGTCTTCATGCAGTGGATCAACATGAAGAAGAACATGAACCCGGCCACGATGACCGGTCAGGCCGCGACGATGCAGAAGACGATGCTGTGGATCTTCCCGCTGATGTACGTCTTCTCCGGTGCGACCATGCCGTTCGCCGTGCTGGTTTACTGGCTGACGAACAACGTCTGCAACCTGCTGCGCACGTTCTGGCAGATGTACGCGTTCCCGACTCCGGGATCGCCCGCCGCGGACGCCAAGGAGATCCGCGACCACAAGAAGGAAAACGAGCGCCGCGCCAAGTCCGGTCAGATGTCCCTCGAGGAGGAGGAGCTGCAGAAGGCCAAGGAGGATGCCGACCGCAGGGAGTCCCAGGGCTACCAGCGTCAGCAGCCGCAGCGCAAGCGCAACAAGAAGAAGTAGCAGTAAATAGCACATGAGTAAGTGAGGCCGGTGTTTCACGTGGAACATTCCACCGGGACGTTCCACGAGATGTGAGATCGCCAACCGAGGCGAGGACGTGTTTCACGTGAAACACCGGCCGCACGACCTCCCGTTTCACAACGTAGGGAAACGGGGTCGTGGGTTTAGACTTGAAACCAACACCCTTGCATGAAGGAGAACACTATGGCCCAGGATGACGATAAGACGGTGGACCAGCTCAATGATGAGGCCGATATCGCCGCCGACTACCTTGAAGGACTGCTGGACATCGCCGACTACGAAGGTGACATCGAGATGGGCGTGCGCAACGGCCGTCCGATGGTGCAGATCGTCGCCGACGACGACACCGACATCAAGCATCTCATCGGACGCAACGGTGAGGTCGTCGATGCGCTGCAGCAGCTCACCCGCTTGGCCGTGCAGCAGAAAACCGGCGAGCGTTCCCGTCTGATCGTGGACGTCGACGGCTTCCTCAAGCGCAAGCGCCAGCGTCTGCATGACATCGCGCTGGACGCGATCGACGAGGTGAAGGACACCGGCGAGCCGGTCGACCTGAAGCCGATGAACTCGTTCGAGCGCAAGGTCGTCCACGACGTCGTGCGCGAGGAGGGACTGCGTTCCCGTTCGCATGGCGAGGAGCCGCATCGCTACGTCACCGTCTATCTGCGCGCGAACGCCGACGCCGACGACGATATCGAGGACGCGGACGAGGAGTGACGTTTTCTGACAGGGCCTTTCTTGTGAGGGGCCCTGTCGCTGTTGCGTGCGGGACAACGCATGTCGCACGGCATATGTCGTATGCATGAAGTGCGCGTGATGCATGGGAGACTTGACACAGGGGAGAATGATGACCGATCAGCTTGATGGCTCGCCGATACTCGAAGAGGTGCTCGGCGACGCTCTTGCGCCGTTGCGAGTGTTTCACGTGAAACTTGCCGAGGAGGGGGAGCCCCGCGGTCTGATCGGTCCGCGTGATGTCGACATCATCTGGGAGCGTCACATCCTCAATTCCGCGGCGATCGTGCCGTATGTGCGCGAGGCCACGGAAGGTGCGAAGTTCAAGACGGTGGCCGATGTCGGCAGCGGCGGCGGATTCCCGGGACTGGTCGCGGCCGCGTGCCTGCCCGATCACGAGTTCACGCTGATCGAGCCGATGGAACGCCGAGTCGCCTGGCTTGCCGAGTGCGTCGATGAGATGGGACTTGAGAACGTGCGCATCGAACGCGCCCGTTCCGAGGAGGTCATCGCCGCGATGCGCAAGCGCCGTGATCTGCATCCGTTCGCCGTGGTCACCTGCCGTGCGGTGGCGCCGATGACCAAGCTGTCCGGATGGACGCTGCCGCTGCTCAAACCGCAGGGGAGGCTGGTCGCCCTCAAGGGACGCTCCGCGCAGGCGGAGATCGACAAGGCGGCCAAGGAGATCGCCAAGCGTCACGGAGTGAACCCGCGCGTGGTCGAAGCGCAGGTCGGTCCCGGTCTCGAACCGACGCACGTCGTGCTGGTGGATAAGCGGTAGTCGGGTTGGTCGGCACCGGGGTTGACGTGCTCGCTTGCGGGTGTGAAACGCCGGTCACTTATCCACAATTCGAAGTCGTTGGAAAAGTTATCCACAATTCGCGGGGAACGGTCGGATTTGCGGGAGGTATTGTGATTATTGGGTTCGTGAGGGTGATCATCGCACTATCCACAGCGCGGTAGTCAAAGTTATCCACAGTTATCCACATTTTTGTGGATAAGTCGAGATTCCGGTCCGTCGTGTCCATGCGGCTAGAGAGACTGGAGCGAGTTTAATGTGTCAAGGAGGAGTCATGGCTGAGGAACGGAATCCGATGGAGTCCGCTGAACAGACATTGCAGCGCATCTTCGGTGAGGGAAGCTCCCCGGTCGGCGCGGAAATCGCACAGGAGTCCAGCCGGTACGCGCGCCTGCAGAAGATCACGTACCCCAAGCCGTCGAAGACGCGACTGATCGCCGTCGCCAACCAGAAGGGCGGTGTCGGCAAGACGACATCCACGGTGAACGTCGCCGCGGCACTCGCGAAGAGCGGTGCGCAGGTGCTGGTCATCGACATGGATCCTCAGGGCAACGCGTCGACCGCACTCGGTGTGCGTCACGCGTCGGGGGAGCCCTCCGTGTACGACGTGATCGAAGGCCGCCTGAAGCTCGCTGAGGTCAAGCATCAGTGCCCCGACTTCGAGACGCTGGATGTCGTGCCCGCTTCGATCGACTTGAGCGGCGCCGAACTCGAGGTCGCGGACCTGCCGAACAGGAACACGCTGCTCAAGGAGGCGATCGACGCCTACCTTGAGGCTTCCGAGGTGCACTACGATTACGTGTTCATCGATTGCCCGCCGAGCCTCGGTCTGCTCGTCATCAACGCGATGTGCGCGGTGCACGAGATGCTCATTCCGATCCAGGCTGAGTACTACGCGCTCGAGGGCCTCGGTCAGCTCATCAACACGATCGGTCTGGTGCAGAGCCATTTCAACCCGAGCCTGACGGTGTCGACGATGCTGGTGACGATGTTCGATCGCCGCACTCTGCTCAGCCGCGAGGTGTTCGACGAGGTCAAGAAGCACTACCCATCCATCGTGCTCGACACCACGATCCCGCGTACCGTGAAGATCTCCGAGGCGCCGAGCTTCGGCAAGAGCGTCATCGCGTACGATCCGCACGGCATGGGTGCCATCTCCTATGCCGAAGCCGCGCTGGAGATCGCGCGTCGTTCCCCGTCCGTGTTGGACGCCATCGAAGCCCGAATGAAGGAGGCCTGATATGGCAGCGAAATCACGTCTCGGCAAGGGGCTGGGCGCACTGTTCCCCGATCTGCCGGGTGAGGAACAGTCGGTTGTTTCACGTGAAACACATCGGTTCCTCAATGAGAAGATGAGTCGACAGGATCAGGAGGAGGCCGCAGCCAAGACGACTGAAGGCAAGGCGCTCGAGCCGAAGCCGAAGGCCGAGGTGGTCACGTCGCGCGCCCGTGTCTCCGTGCCGCCGATTTCGTCGTCCGTCGCCGGGGCGGGTGCCGCGGCGAAATCGTCCGATGCGTCGGAGTCGGCGGGTGCGGCTGCAGCCGAATCGAAGTCCGGTTCCATGTCGGCTGATACTCAGTCCACTCAGTCCCCGAAGAAGGGTTCCGGCAAGTCGAAGCGCGCCACGATGCCTGCGCTGGGCGACATCGCCCATCCGAGCGACATGTTCTTCAACGACACCGTGAACGGCGGGGCAAGCGTCACCGCTGGCACGACCGTCGCCGGTGTTCAGGGCGACGACTCCGTGAAACACGACGCCGCAAGCGATGTTTCACGTGAAACACGTTCCACGGTCGCGGATGAGAAGACAAAGGACGGCAAGTCTGATGGTGAATCGGAGTCCGAGGAGCAGCAGCTCAAGCCGGTCGAGGGCGGATACCTCGCCGAGCTGAAGCTCACCGACATCGGACCGAACGCGCATCAGCCGCGTACCGTGTTCGATGAGGATGACCTCAACGAGTTGGCGGCCTCCATCAAGGAGGTCGGCATTCTGCAGCCGATCGTCGTGCGGAGGCGCCCGGCCGCGCAGATCGCGGAGGCCCGCAAGCAGCAGGCCGACCGCAAGCCGCTCAATCAGTTCGATGGACACCTCGACAGCGACTACGAGCTCATCATGGGTGAGCGTCGTTGGCGCGCCTCTCAGCTGGCCGGTCTCGAGACGATTCCGGCGATCGTCAAGACGACCTCTGACGACGATATGCTTCGCGACGCCCTCCTTGAGAACCTGCATCGCGTCGCGCTCAACCCGCTCGAAGAGGCCGCCGCCTACCAGCAGATGATCGACGAATTCGGTCTCACGCAGGCGCAGCTGTCCAAGTCGGTGTCGAAGTCTCGCCCCCAGATCGCCAACACGCTGCGACTGCTCAACCTGCCGGGCGCCGTACAGAAGAAGGTCGCCGCCGGGATCCTCACCGCAGGCCACGCCCGCGCGCTGCTCGGACTCAACGACACCGCCGCGATGGACAAGCTCGCGAACCGCATCATCGCGGAGGGGCTCTCCGTGCGCAGCACCGAGGAGATCGTCGCGCTGGCGAACCTTGAGAGCAAGGAGCCGAAGAAGCCGAAGGCGAACAAGAACAACCCGTGGGCCGGATCGCCGATCCAGACGAACCTGGAGAACCATTTCGACACGAAGGTCTCGATCAAGGGCACGCCGAAGCATGGCCGCATCGAAATCGTCTTCTCCTCGCCCGAAGACATGGACCGTATCCTCGCCCTCCTCATGCCCGGCGAAAGCGGTTCTCCTTCCGACGCTTCCGCATCTCCTGACACCGCCTCCTCTACGGACGGTAAGTGGGTCTAAGTCCCAAGTCTCTTGTCCTCAGACAGTATGTTTTGGTGTGACGGCCCCCTCTCAGAGGGGGCCATGTCTAGGCTGATCGACTCGCATATTGCGTCGCGCCATCCTGTCCGGTCCTGTTGGAATAGAAAAGATCTATACTCGCTTGGTCGCCGCAGGAGCTGAAAACAAACGAAGAACAATGCGCACAACCGACTATAGGGAATTCGTATTGCGCTGTGAGTGAGGCGGGCGGTTGGTTTGATAGGGTGGGTGGCATGACTTTGCGTAATGTGGTGATTGTTGGTTCGGGGCCTGCCGGATACACGGCGGCGATCTACCTGTCTCGTGCGGGATTGCAGCCGCTGGTGGTGACCGGTGCGTTGACGCCCGGCGGCCAGCTGGTCAATACGACCGAGGTGGAGAACTTCCCTGGTTTCCCGGACGGGATCATGGGTCCGGAGTTGATGGACGCGATGAAGGCCCAGGCAGAGAAGTTCGGCACCGAATTCGAGCACGCCGATGTCGAGTCGATCGTCGAGGTCGCCGCAGGGGAGTCGGACGCCGCATCCGGCGAACAGGACGGCAAGCCGATCTATCACCTGACGCTGGACACTGGCGATGAGCTGGATGCGCGTGCGGTGATCATCACCACGGGTTCGTCGTATCGCAAACTCGGTGTACCGGGCGAGGTCGAATACTCCGGTCACGGCGTCTCGTACTGCGCGACGTGCGACGGATTCTTCTTCCGCAACAAGCCGATCGTCGTGGTCGGCGGCGGCGATTCCGCGTTCGAGGAGGCGCTGTATCTGACGCGCTTCGGCTCGTCCGTCACGCTGATCCATCGCCGCAACGAGTTCCGCGCGTCCGCGATCATGGTCGAACGCGCGCGCGCCAACGAGAAGCTCACGCTGCTGACCGATACGGTCGTCACGGCGATCCATGGCGAGGCTCCGGCTGCCAAGCCGGCTGGGTTGCAGCTTTCGCTCAATAAGCCGGCGAGTGGTATCACGCTCGGTGGTGCTGCCGGTGCGGTGGTGGGGGAGTCGAAGATCTCGCTCGGCGGCGGCCTGTCCATTCCGTCTGCGGCACCTGCCGCGGCCGTCGGCAACGTGTCACGCATCGACATCCGCAATACCGTGACCGGCGAGACCGGCACGTTGGACACGAAGGCCGTGTTCGTGGCGATTGGTCACACGCCCGCCACCGGCTTCCTTGGTGATCTGGTCGCCAAGGACGAGGACGGCTACGTGCTCGTTGACGGCGCCGGCACGCGCACGTCGCGTCCGGGCGTGTTCGCCGCCGGCGACTGCGTGGATCGTATTTACCGTCAGGCGATCAGCGCAGCCGGCATGGGCTGCCGCGCCGCGCTCGACGCGCAGGCGTATCTCGCCGAGTGACTAGGGTCCTGCGTCGTAATTTCGTTGATGAATTGACTACCTCTCAGACTCGCTTCGCGGGCCAGCTCGTTCTGCAATTATGGATGCGCTGCGCGTGTGCTGCTGTGTTGGCTCGCACGTTGCCTACAAACGGCTCCGCTGTTTGCTTCACGGCAACGGCCCGCAATTATGGATGCGCTGCGCGCGTGTTCTATTGGCTCGCCTGTCGGCTCGCACGTTGCCTACAAACAGCTCCGCTGTTTGCTTCACGGCAACGTCCTGACAAGGGGAGCCGAGAATGGAGTAAACGAATTTCTGATACACGATACCGGCCAAGTGTTGAATATGCGTGCGGCAGGTGTCGTCGGTGTCATATGGGTGTGCGCCTATGGTCGGTTCGTGATTCCCACACGTATACGATGAAGGCCCCCGTGGTTTTCGAACACTGAAATAAACGTGCGAACGTACGTTTGACCGGGCTTTTTCATATCCATCCGGGGAAACGTACGCCAGGTAGGACTTAATGTACGTTCCTTCGGATGTCTTTTGTGAATACCCGGGGAAACGTACTCTGGGCAGGATGTAGTGTACGTTCCCCCGGCCCCGGGGGTGCGAACACTGAAGTAAGCGGAATGGGCGTACGTTTGACCGGGCCTTTTTTCATATCCATCCGGGGAAACGTACGCCAGGTAGGACTTAATGTACGTTCCTTCGGATGTCTTTTGTGAATACC
>NZ_PEBH01000005.1:0-93531 GCF_008698235.1 Bifidobacterium rousetti | reverse complement strand
CTTTTTTCATATCCATCCGGGGAAACGTACGCCAGGTAGGACTTAATGTACGTTCCTTCGGATGTCTTTTGTGAATACCCGGGGAAACGTACCCTAGGTAGGACTTGGCGTACGTTACCCCGGACAATCCTTGTAAACACCCGGGTGAACGTACGCCAGATAAGACTTAGTGTACGTTACCCCGGACATCCCCTGTGAATACCCGGGGGAACGTACGCCAAGCAACTACCGGGCGTACCTGTATACCGGACATACCGGTTATATCCGGCTGTACATCCGGGACCATCAGGGATGGATCAGCGGAAATAGGCGTCGGTGACGTCGATCAGGATGACGTCGGAACCGCCGTCATCCGAACCGTCGGCGGAGGTAGTACCGGACTGGTCACCGGACTGCTGGGTCGTGGTTCCGTCGGACGAACCGTCGCCGTTTTGGTCGTCGCCGAAGGGGACGTTCGAATCGTCGGGCCACTGATTGTTCTTGTCGAGGTTGTGATCCGCCGGATTCGTGCTGGTCGTCAGGAACAGCACCAGCGCGCCCGCGAGCAGGACCACCAGCACCAGCGCCGCCACGATCAGGGCGACGGTCGCGGTGGTCATCTTGCCAAGCAGATGCTTGTCGGACAGATCCTCATGCGCATCGTCGGCCGGATCACGATCCAGCATCGACTTCGGCTTGAAACTCGGCGGATGATTCATGTCGAAATCAGGCGCAACCGGTCGGGGCGGCAACGCGGGGCTGACCGGGATCGCCGGCGGCATCGAACCGGGGGCGATGTGCTCGTTGACGTGTTCGTTGCCGACAGGTGCAGCACCGCCGTGACCATTGACATTGACACCGGCAACACCGTGCGTGCCGGCTCCGACGTTGGTGTTGCCGGAGGCCGGATTGCCGTCGGTGGTGGTGTGACCGGCGGCGGTGTGACCGGCGACAGTGTCCTGGGAAACGTCACCGTGCTGTCCGGCGGCGGTACCGGAGCCGTTCGCGGCACCCGGACCGGCGTGGCCGTTCGTGTGATCGGCCGCTCCGGCGACCCCGGCCTGCTGGCCGTGGTTCTGGCCCTGGCCTGATGCCGGCGTTCCATTCGAACCGGTGTTCACGCCTGCATGGGGACCGTTGCCGTTGACGGCACCGGCGTTCACCTGACCGTGATCGGCGTCATTCCCGCGTCCGCGCCTGTCGCGCGAACCTCGACCACGGCCATTCCCGCGCCCATGTCCATCGTCCGCGTATTCGCCGTCATCCTCATGCGGGTTGACGAAGTCCTCGAATCCCTCGATGGCCATGTGCTCGGGGTCGCGCATGTCGATCGCGACCGTGGGCATGTTCGAATCGGTGATGATCGGGATACGCGAGGTCTGCTCGCCGGTGTTCATGTCGTCCGGCAGGGCGACCGGGGCCGGATAGACCTGGAAGGAGAAATCGTTGACCAGATCCTCGGTGCGGTATTGCGAGGCATGGCCAAGGGCGTTCGTCGATGCGCCGGAACCGGCGCCGGCACCCTGAGCACCCGTACCAGAAGTACCGGAAGCGGCACCTGCGCCGACGCCCGATCCTGCGGCCGCGGCATCACCCGCAACGCCGGACCCAGCACCAGCACCGGACCCAGCACCCGCAGGCGCGATGTACGACTGCGCGGCGATCCGTGCGCGCTCCTTCGGCGGCACGTTGCGGCCCATCGCGAAGAAATCATGCGGGGAGTACTGCTTGAACGACTCCTCCATGTCCGCGAAGCTCTCCGCGTTCTGCGCGGCGACGACCGCGTCGGCGTGACGGGCGGCCTCCTGCTCGCTCGGCGCGCGATGGATGTTGAGCTCGGGCAGTCGCTCGGTGGTCACATCGGAGGCGGGCAGCTCGACGAGCTTCGACTTCGACAGGTCGCGCACGGCGACGGTCGAGATCGACCCTTCGCCGGCGTCGGTCGGCAGGGCGAGATCGCGGTCGGACAGCTGATCAAGCGGCGTCCACTCGCCGAGCAGCGCGGTCAGCTCGCCGAGCGTGAGCATCGGCTCGCCGCGCTTGCCGGTGTTCGCGTTCGGTAGTTCGAGGCCGCGTGACAGGATCACGTGGAACTCGGTCGGCATGTCCGCGTCGAGCGACGTCAGATCGTATTCGGTATCGGGCGTGACCGGCTTGCGCTTGAGCATGCCGTACAGGACGGATGCGAGCTGGCGGATGGCCAGCTGTTCGGCGGGCATGCCATCGGGGGCGCCCGAGGGCTCGGCAAGCAGGGGGGTCAACGGGACGTCGGTGATCTCCACGCCGGTGACGGCGATGCGGATCGTGTCGGTCGACAGTCGCGGATCCTCGATGCCGGAGACGATGGTCGCGGCGTCGCCGATGACGGAACGCATCGCCTCGTAGCTGAACGTGCCGTGCGCCTTGCCGCGCAGGTACTCGGTCAGCGACAGACCGGTCTCCAGCTTGGTGACGAGCACCGCGGCGTCACCGGCCTTGCGGAACTGCAGGACGGGCGTCATGCCGTCCCTGAGACCGGACTGCGAAGCCAGGGAGGAGACGCTTTCGAGGGTGTCCGGGGCGGTCAGGACGAAGAGCTGGCAATCCTGCGCGAGCACGCGGTCGTTCGCCTTCCAGGCTTGAACGCCGGGCTCGTCGCGAAGCAGGGCGACCAACGTGTAGCGGTTGAAAAGCGTGTCACCCAACTGAGGCTTCATTGTTCCTTCGACTCCATACTGCCCATGCACTGACCGTGCTGCGGAAAGGTGTGCGGCGGCGGGCCCGGGGCCTGCCACGCTGTTGTCATTCTAACCATGGGGATAGGCATATCGCCCTCGTTCCACAGGCTGATTGTGGAGTGATTTCGTGCCGGTTTCCGGGCGGGGTGCCGTGGGGTGCCGTGGGGTGAATCCAATATGGGTATGACTATAATAGTTACGACTATATAAGTCGTGACTATATATTCTGTGATTTTGTGATTCAGTGATTCCGCGACGGAGGTGCGTGATGTTCATCGGACGCGACGACGATCTATCCCTGTTGCAGGACTGCTATGACGATGCCAAGGCGCAATTGGTCATCGTGTATGGCCGCAGGCGCATCGGAAAGACGGAAACCCTGTCCCATTTCGCACAAGGTCGGCCGACGTTGTTCTTCTCCGCGCAGATGGGCACCAGGGAGGAGCAGTTGTCCGAGTTCTCCCGTCGTATGTTCGAGGAGGGGGCGCCGGCGGGACGGTACCTTGATCGATACCCCGATTGGCGGGCGGCGTTGAGCGACTTGGCGGAATTGCCCGAACCCGAGGACGGACGCCGCCGACTGATCATCTTCGACGAGTTCCCGTATCTGGTCAAAAGCGATCCATCCCTGCCGTCCATCCTGCAGAATCTCTGGGATCATACCTTGCGTCACAGGAACCTCATGATCGTGCTGTGCGGCAGTGCGATGAGCTTCATTGAGAAGGAGATCCTTTCCGAAAAAGCGCCTCTGTACGGTCGCGCCACCGGAGTGCTCAAGATGCTGCCGATGCCGTACTGGGATGCCGTGAAATTCTTCCCGCGATATTCCGATGAAGACAAGGCTCTGGTGTATGCGATTCTGGGCGGCGTGCCGCAATACCTGTCCACGTTCGATCCCGATCGGACGTTGGAATGGAACATCAAACGCTACATTCTGCGCCGGGGAGCGGCGTTGTATTCGGAGCCGGACGTGCTCATGCGGGAGGAGTTCCGTGAGACCGGCAAGTACAGCACGATCATTCGCGCCATCGCACTGGGTGACACCAAACTCAATGACATCGCGACGCACACTCTGATTCCGCCGGGGACTCTGGGGTTCTACCTGTCCTCGCTGATCGAGGTCGGCATCGTGCAACGCGAGTTCCCGGTCACGGCGCGGGTCGCGGAACAGGCCAAGGGCATGCGCGGCCTGTACCGTCTTTCGGACGACTTCTTCGGGTTCTGGTATTCATTCGTCTATCCGAACCGTTCCGAACTGGATAGCGGCGACATCGACGGCGTCTATGCAGAGAACGTTCGGCCGGTGCTTCACGATTTCGCGTCGCACGCCTTTGAACGCATGTGCGCCGCATGGCTGATGCGGGAGAGCGTGCGCGGCGATCTGCCGTTCCGTTTGAATCGCGTGGGGCGCTGGTGGGATCGCACCGATGAGATCGACGTGGCGGGACTGGATAGGTCCGGCACCAAGGCGATCGTCGGCGAATGCAAGTTCCGCACCACGCCGATGGACCTGTCGATGCTTGAGCTGCTACGCACCCGCGCCGCCAAACTGGGCGTGCAGGAGCGGCATTATGTTCTGTTCTCGTTGTCCGGGTTCACGCAGTCGCTAACCGACTTGGCCGCCGCCGACGAGTCCGTGCGACTTGTCGGGCTGCCGGAGCTGCTTGGGTGAGGGTTGATCTTTCACCGGGACGTTGGTGGATGTTCGTTTGTCGTCAAGAGCGCATGCAGTCCGAAAAGTCCAAATAAGGAAACGAAAACGGTCCAAATGAGGAAATAGAATCGGTCCAAATGAGGAAGTGAAAACGGTCCAAATGAGGAAACGCTGATGGCTGCGACGACAAAACATGGGAAGCAATACCTTCCGCGGGTATATGACACGCTGTTGGGCAAGAGGCTTGCGGCCAAGGGCGCAGTGCTGGTCGAAGGACCGAAGTGGTGCGGCAAGACCACGACATGCGAGCAGCTCGCCGCAAGCACGCTGTACATGGCCGATCCCGCGCAGCGCGCCCAGAACCTGTTGTTCGCTGAAACCCAGCCGTCGTTTCTCTTGGAGGGCGATACTCCCCGGCTGATCGATGAGTGGCAGCTGGCTCCGCAATTGTGGGATGCCGTCCGTTTCGAGGTGGATCAACGTGGCGAGTTCGGGCAATTTCTCCTCACCGGTTCGAGTGTGCCTCCGAATCTCAGCCTGATCTCTCATACCGGCACGGGACGGATCACCAGGATGCGGATGCGGCCAATGAGCTTGTACGAATCGGGCGATTCCTCGGGGGCGATCTCGTTGTCTGCATTGTTCGACGGGGAACAGGTGCGTCCGGTTCATGCAGGAACCACGATAGAGCGGTTGGCGTTTTTGCTGTGTCGTGGTGGCTGGCCTCGGGCGGTTGGCATCGATGATGACGAGGCTGCGCTCCAGCAGTCGGTGGACTACGTCGATGCCGTCGTGGAATCCGATATCTCCCGTGTGGATGATGTCGAGCGGGATCCGCATATGGCTCGACGTCTGATGCGTTCTTATGCCCGCATGGAATCCTCGCAGACATCGGTCGCGCAGATCGCCACCGATGTTGCCGCGTCTGATGAATCGGGGCCGAGCGTCAAAACCGTGCAGTCATACCTGAGGGCGTTGGAGAAGATCTTCGTCATCGAGGATATGCCGGCTTGGAATCCGAACCTCAGATCGAAGACGGCGATCCGGTCTGCTGATACGCGTCATTTCGTGGATCCCTCGATAGCGACGGCCGCGTTGGGTGTGAACCCGTCGGGCGTGTTGCGCGACTTGGAGACATTCGGATTGCTGTTCGAAGGCATGTGCGTGCGTGATTTGCGCGTGTATGCGGACGCATTGGACGGGCAGATGTTCCATTACCGGGATAAGACCGGATTGGAGTGTGATGCGGTGGTTCATCTGCGGGATGGCCGGTATGGTCTGATCGAGGTCAAGCTCGGCGGCGACCGGCTTATCGACGAGGGCGCCGCGAATCTGCAGAAACTGGCTGATCGCATTGACACGGGGCGAATGCAAAACCCGAGCTTCCTGATGGTGCTCACCGGCACAGGCGCATACGGCTATACACGCCCCGATGGCGTGGTCGTCGCGCCGGTCACCACCCTGCGTCCGTGAGGTCGTCCCGTGGCCCGGTGGGATACTCCCCTCCACATCGCCCGTCACGGCAATCTCGCTCATGAAATGGTGCCATCTCGTCGAAACTCGCTCATGAAATGTTTCAGACGGCGTAAATCTCGCTCATAAAATGTGAATCTTCAACGAGAAGTCGCTCATGAGGCACGCCTCCGGGGGCACGCTTCCCGTGTGCTGGGCCGAGTTGGTGGGATCGGTGTGTCGTGCGCGGAGTGCGGAATGTCGGCTTCCGCTGTGTTCAATGGATGGTATGGGTTCCGATTTTCGGAAGAAAACGTCTGGGGGGGGGGTATCGATGTTGGGTTAAGGACTGGTTGTGAACGGTCCCGTTTCCCATATTTAGAGAGACAAGGTGGTACGGGGAATGAGAGTCGGAAAAGACTTTGGGGTCGGGCGGCGCTTCCTGGCGCTGGTCGCGGCCGTGTGCACATTGGGATCATTGGCGGTCACGCCGCTTGCGAACGCGGCGACGAATGACACGTCGACGGGGACGGCGAATGGTGGAGACGCCTCCTCCCAGACTGTCACTACGCCTTCCAAGGACACGAACACGCAGACGGGTTCGCAACCGGCGGATGGCGCTGAGCAAGGTGACTCACAGGCTGTTGAGCAGTGCGTCGCGATCAGTACGAAGAAATCGGATGGTTCGAACAACACTGATGATTTCTCGTGGAATAGTGCGGGTACGTGGGTCACGTCATTCCACCCTGTGAAGGGCAAGGATGTGTGCTACGACGTGACGTTCGCGGACAATGTCAGGGCGATTGGCGGAGTCGCACATAATACGCCATCCTCATACAACGATTACCGTATCGGCACGTTGACCATCGGTAAGGATGTGACTTTGATTGGGGTAGGTGCGTTCGGTAAAGGCAACATTCAGCATTTGGTGTTTGCGGATGACGCTCAGCGGACAGAAACGTTGCGCTTGAGCACTTCTTCATTCGCAGAAAGCGGTCTTACCGGTACTCTTACCCTTCCTGCTAAGTATCAGGGTGCCGGAGATGCTTTCCGCGGTACCTATCTCGAGCAGATCATATTCCCTGATAATTCTGAAGCGAAACAGATCGCGGGTAATGAGTTTTCTCTTATTTCTACGTTGAAATATGTGAAGCTTCCGCCTCAATTGACTAGTGTCTCTGCCAATGCGTTTTCTCGTTATAACGGAAGCGAACCTCTTACAATTGTTTGGCCAACACAATCTGATACATTGATCATTGGTGGCAATGCATTTGTAGGACAGTTGCAGGATACCATCATATTCCCTGATAATCTGAAGAAGATCGTTTTCCAGAAACAGTTCGGTAATGCTTATAACTCGGGATTGAAGTCTGTTGTCTTTCCCAAGATGATGGAAGATTTGACATTTGGCCAAGTTGCTTTTCAGGATAGGTGCACCGACACGCTGACCAACGTCACGCTACCTGAACAGGTAACGAACCTGACTATCTCCGATAATGCTTTCCAGCAGGGCGAACACTTGAGAGGCTGCAAGAGTGAAAGCCGTACATACCCGTTGCAGCCAATCACCTTGCCGGCGACGGTTTCCGGCCAAGCGACTATCGGTAACGCTTTCTACACGTGGTTCATGGGATATAACCCTGATTCGCGTGTCAATGTTGGTTTCGTCATTCCTGAGTCGTCGGTCAAGGATGTGAAGGATTATCTGTCCAAGTTCACGTTCACCGGCAACGTGGCGCTGACTCCGGTGTCGTACAACGGTCAGGTGCTGGATGTGACCAAGTACGTGCAGGATGCTGCTGATCTGACATTCGACAGGAACCTGCCGGAGGGGTATCCGAACCAGTCTCAGTGGACGCGTTGGGTGAATGTGCCTTTGACCCGTAGTCAGAATGATGACGGTTCGTATACGTGGAAGGGCACTGCTCCTTCTTCTGCACCGACGTTGACCGGTTACACGTTCAAGGTTTGGAAGCTGGTCGAGGACAATGGCACCAGCACTGAGGGCACGGATGTCCAACCGGGTAAGGAATTCACGGTGACCGCCGGCAAGTGGCGCATGGTGGCCCAGTGGGAGCCGGAGGCGTATACGATCACGTACGCTAACCTGCCCGAGGGCGCGCAGCTTTCGCAGGATGCACCGTTGCCGTATGCGTACACGTATGACAAGGGCTTCGATCTGCCGTCCATGACCTGGCCGGGCCACAAGTTCCTCGGCTGGACGTGGACCAGCAGCCTGACCGAAGGTGACGTGAATTTCGACAGCGGCAACACGCCGGTCACCGGCAAGGTCGATCCGTTCAAGGTGGCGGGCGATCTGGCTCTGACCCCGCAGTTCGCGGACACAGCGGCGGTCACCTATGACAAGAACAACGAGAAAGCCACAGGCACGACCGCTCCCACGCTGAATGTGATCGGTACCAAGGTGAAGCTGTCCGCCAACGGGTTCCAGCTTGCTGGGTATCACTTCGTGGGATGGAACACGCAGGCCGATGGCAAGGGCAAGTCGTACCAGCCCGGTGAAGAGTTCTCGCTGACGGGTGACGCAACCCTGTACGCCCAGTGGCAGAAGGACTCCACCGGCGGTAACGGCGGTTCCGGTAACGGCGGTAACAACGGCGGTTCCGGCAACAACAACGGCGGTAATGGTGGTACGACCACGCCGTCGGCGACGATCGTTGATGTGGAGCGGTTCTACAACCCGCGTAGCGGCGAGCACTTCTACACGGCCGGTGCGGTCGAGCAGTCGGTGTTGCGTGCTTCCGGTGTGTGGCGTGATGAGGGTGTGGCGTTCCGCATGTCCTCGGACAAGGGCACGCCGGTGTACCGCCTGTACAACCCGGGCGCCAAACACCTGTTCACCACGTCCCAGCGTGAGCGTGACGTGCTGGTGAAGGCCGGCTGGCGGTTCGAGGGCATTGCGTTCTACGTGCCGGATGGCGCGAAGACCGATGTGCACCGTCTGTACAACCCGGGTAACGGTGATCACCTGCTGACCACGTCGGCGAACGAGCGTGGCGTGCTGGTGATGCACAAGTGGCGTGACGAGGGCATCGCCTTCAAGGCCCAGTGAGCTGTCACACGAGGCGTCGTTCCCACGGCAATCGCTGTCCGCTGAGTCGATGCCTCGGTGATGTGTCGTCGCTGTTGTAGGGGTCCTGGTCATTCCGGAGGGAATGGCCGGGACCTTTTCGTTGGTGCTGTTATATGTCACCGCGGTTGCGGTGGCTTTGATGTATTCTCGGGGGTTCTTGTGGCTGCGTTGTCCGAGGAGCTGGTGGCGTATCTGCGGTCGTTGCCGGCGGTGGCCGCGGTGTCGCGGTCGAGGATCGTGTACGCGGATTGGTTCCGCGAGGAGTGCATGCGTCGGTATCAGTCGGGCGAGCATCCGGTGGATGTGTTCCGTGAGGCCGGATTGGATCCGAAACTGATCGGGTACAAGCGCATCGAGCGTGCGATCGCCCGGTGGCGTACTGATGCGTGTGTGCCGGCCTTGCCCGCAGGCCGCCCGCGTAAGTCGTCGCCTGGTTTGTCGGACGCCGAGCGTCCCGTGGCCTCTGGAGCGGATGCCGGTGTTGGCACCGTGCCCGCCGATCCGCGTGATGTGCTCATCGAACAGCAGATCCATTACATCCACTATCTCGAGGAGCGTCTGCGCCGGGCCGAATCGCGCGATCGGTGATTGAGGATTGTCACAACGTGATGATTTGGATGGTTTTCGCGTGTTGTGACAAGAATCGGGCGGGATGGGCGCAGGTAGCCTCGGGGGCGGAGTCGCAAGAATGGCGGAATTCCGGGCTTTTGTGATGGTGAGTGATTCGGCGTTGCGAGTCCGATCGCGAGGATTCGTGTCACAACGCGCGAATCGGGGCGATCCCATCGCGTTGTGACAAGGATTCTTGTCACAACGTACACGGCAAACGATTGATATACGTGTTGTGACAAAATGCCTTACTGGCGGCGGTGATGCGGGGGGCGCGGGGTGCGGAAGGGGTTGGGAAGTCGCCCGCCAAGCCCGAATCGCCCGCCAAGCCCGAATCGCCCGCCAAGCCCGAATCGCCCGCTAAGCCCGAGTCGCCCTCCAAGCCCCAACCGGCGTAAGACACCGCCGAGGAGGTCGGTGAATTCGCCGCAGCGCAGTACGACGAGCATCACGGCGTAGATGAGCGCGGTGACGACGGTCATGATCACGCAGAAGACGAACGCGTGCACCCAGCCCAGTCGCCCGCGGGCGATGTCGGCCCCCAGCAGACCCATCACCGGATCGGTGAGCAGCCATGCCGCAACACCCGCCACGAGAGCGGCCACGAACGTCTTGAGGAACGTGACCGTGATGCGTCGGCCATCCAGATGCCCGCCGAAGCGGCGTCGCAGCATGAGCACCAGCGACGGGAAGCTCAGGATGTAGCTGAGCGTGATCGCCACCGCGATACCGGCCGTCCAGAACCGCGGCGGCGCGAACGCGGCGATGCACAGCTCAATCACGACCTGAATCACGTTGGCCATCAGCTGGAACAGGAACGGGTGCTTGCCATCCTCGAACGCGTAGAACGTGCGCTGGATGAGCAGGTAGGCGCTGGTGAACGGCAGGCCGAACGACAGCGCGATCATCGGGCCGGCGATCAGCTGCGCCTCGGGCACGCTGACGCTCGGCAGCAGCGCGATCGTGATCGGCACCGGCATCACGATGATCGCCATCGCGAAGTACATCATCATCACGGTGACGTTGCGCAGGGCGCCACTCAGGTCGGTGCGCGCCTCGTCGATGTTCCGGTCGGCCACCGCGCGCGAGATCTTCGGGAAGATCGCGGTCGCCACCGACACGGCGATCAGCGAATACGGCAGGATGTACAGCGTGAACGCGTTCTGGTACGAGCCGTTGCCCGCGATGCCGTACAGGTCGCCGCCGGCGAACGGCGCGCCGTTGGAGATGCGCGCGTTGATGATGTTCGTGATCTCCTGCAGGCCCATCACGCCCATGCTCCACGCGGCCACCGGGCCCATCGACTTCAGTCCGATGCCGGAGACACCCCATTGCGGGCGATAGCGGATGCCGGTGCGCACCAGCGGCACGAACAGGATCAGCGCCTGGAACGCGACGCCCAGCGTCCATGTGCCGGCGGTCAGGAAGATCTTGTCCTCGGTCCAGAACTCGAGCGGCTGGCGGCTGGCCGGGCCGAACATCACCAGGAACGCGGCGAAGCCCGCGCAGCTGATCACGTTCGCGCCGACCGAGCTCCACGCGTACATCGTGAAGTTGTCCTTCGCGGCGAGGATCTGGCCGATCACCGTGTACAGGCCGTAGAACAGGATCTGCGGCATGCACCACAGCGTGAACGCGTTGACGAGCGCACGCTGCGCCTCGTTCCAGCTGGAGTTGAGGTACAGCATCGTCAGCAGCGGGGTCGCGGCCATCATCAGCAGCGTCATCGTCGTGAGGATCACGATGGCGAGCGTGATGAGCTTGTTGAGCCGCTCCTGCGCGTCATGCTCCTTGAACGTGCGCACGATCTGCGGCACGAGCACCGCGTTGAAAATGCCGCCGGAGATCACGGTGAACAGCACCTGAGGGATCATCGCGCCGGTCTGGTAGGCGTTCGCGGCGATGCCGGTGGTGCCGAGGCACGCGGCGAGCAGGATCGTGCGGATCTGCCCGGTGATGCGGGAGGCCATCGTCCCCGACGCCATGATCAGGGAGTTGCGGCCGACGTTGGAACTCATTCGTCGGGGTCCTTCTTGCGGTTGAACTGGCGCCACAGGCCGAGCACGCCCAGCAGGACGGCCAGTGCGATGATGATGAATCCGGTCTTGTCGCTGATCTTCAGCACGCAGGTGATCGGCGTGTTCTGCGACAGGCCGAACGCCTGATCGGTGCGATCCAGCAGCGTCACATGCGCGGTCGTCGACCCGGAGGTCGCGGCGCGCAGCGTGAACGTGACCTGCGATTCGGAACGCGGCGCGATCGTCACCGTGTTGATGCGCGAGGTGGCGATCTCCGGCGAATCGGTGATCGACGAGATACGGATCGTGACCGGATACGCGGTGGTGTTGCTGATCGTGACCGGCATCGACGCGGTCTCCGAGACCATCGTGACCGCTTCGGACGGCGTCAGATGCACGCCGCCGAGCAGGTCGTCGGAGAGTTTCCTCGCGCCGGCGGAGACGGTCGCCGCCGCGTCCTGCACGCCCGCGCTGCCGCCGTCCGGGGCGAGCGCGTGCAGGGCGAGCTGGTTGTGCGCGGCGAGAATCGTGTCGATCCATTGCGACGGGCCGCCGTCGGGGAGTTTCGCGCTACCGGTGTTTGCGGTCGATTTGCCCGCGCCGGAGCCCGCGCCGGACTCGCTGTCGAGGATCGCGTCGCGGAATCGCAGGATGTCGCTATGACTGCCGGCCAGCGCGTTGAGCGTGTTGGTGAGATCGGTGATCGCCTCGTCGGAGAGCTTCGACTCGCCCGGCACCTGCGATTTCGCGGTGTCGCCGCTCGCATGCGGCTCGGCCTTGGCGAGCGTGTCGAGATCGGTCAGCTGCAGCCACGTCGACTGTTCGATCGCGGTCATGAACGCGTCCACGGTGCCCGCGGCCTCGTCCGCGCCGAAGCAGACCAGAAGATTGCGGTCGGTGTACGGCTGCTCCATCTGGTAGAACGCGCTCTGCGCGACGAATCGGGCGATGCGCCCGGCCTCGCTGGTCTCGGCCGTCGCCTTGCGGTTGGTGGCCGTGCCCTTGATGAGGTTGCTCAGCTCGCGCTGTTCGACGAGCACGGTCACGTCGCCGGCGTCGGTCGGCACGACGGTGGTGCCGGTGTGCACGGTGCTGGAGGATGTCGATTCGAAGTCATGCGTGGCGATGACCGTGTCGTACCCCTGCCGCTTGGCGTCGGTCAGGGCCTGCAGCGTCCATTTGCCGTTGCCCTGCCATGCGATGGTCCTGGTCGACGCCTGCTGGTCGCCGATCGCGTTGCGGTAATGCGCGATCGCCGCGTCCGCGTTCCACGCGCTCACATCCACGCCGGCCATCGTGTAGAGCTGTTCGTTCGCGCTCGCCGCGTAGGTGGTGATGTCGAAGTCGGCCGGCTGCATGACCGCGTTCACCTGCGGGGGAGCGGCCAGCGCGTCGAGGTACGTGGGGTCGGCGATGGTCTCGAGGCCGCTGTGCTTGGCCAGCGTCTGCGCGAGCGTGCGATCGAAGCGGATGTGGTCCTGATCGAGCGTGGCCGCGTTGGGCGCGTTGGCGCCGGTGCCGTCCGCGTTTGATTGCGTGTTTGATTGCGCGTTCGTGTTCGCGTCGCCCGCCGTCTTGCCGGTGGTGCCGTTCGTCGCCCCGGATTCGCCGGTGACGAGTCCTTCCAGCGCGGCGTCGTCGGTCGTCCAATGCGAGCTGGTCAGCGGCATCGCGACGGTGATCTTCATCGCGGGCGTGGCCGCGGTGTTCAGTCCGCTCGCCGATCGCGTGAGGAAGGTGCGCAGCTGCGCGCCGTCCGCCTGTGCGTCTGCCGCGCCGGGCGTGTAGTCGACAAGCAGCGGCTTCGGCCCCCAGCTGGTCATGCGCTTGAGCGCGTCCGTCTCGGCCGGCACGTCGACCGTCATCGTGACGGACTTTCCGGGATCGATCGACGGCGTGTCGACCGATCCGAGGACATACGGCGTGGGGATGCGGTTCTCCGCCTGCGCCCACTCCTGCATGTCGGTGCGCGAGATGAACGTGTACTGCGGATTGACGGACAGCGTCAGCTTGCCCGCCTGCCATGCGCTCTCGCCGGTGTTGGTGATCGTGGCGGTCAGATGGTAGCCGGACGTAGCCGTGACGACCGCCGTGGCGGCTTCCAGCGTGATGATCGTCTTGGCGTCGGCGGCCGTTGTCTCGGTCGTCGTCGTATCGGCCGTGGAGCTCGTGCCGTCCGTGGCGGAGACGTCGTCGGCCTGCGCGGGGGACACCGGTCCGACGACGAGACCGGTCAGGAACGCGAGGACGATGAGGAGGCCGGCGAGGCCCCGCCACCGTGCGATCGTGCGTCGACGGAGGGTGATGAATCGGTTCACTCGTCTGCCTGCCTGTTCAGTTTCCTTGCGTACAACCATGCGATCTTGCGCTCATTAGGATAACTGAGCACATCGTCCAGATCCTTGAAATCCACCCAGATGGCGTCCTCCGCCTCGTGATCCGGGTCGCCTTCGACGGTGAGCGTGCCGCCGACCTGACGCAACGCGAAGTGATGCACCAGCTTGTGCACGCGCTGCGTCGTGCCGGTGAACCAGTAGTCGATCGTCGCGATCGACTCGACCACCTCGCCCAGGATCCCGGTCTCCTCGTGCACTTCGCGCACGGCCGTCTGCTGGGGCGATTCGCCCTTCTCGATATGCCCCTTCGGCAGGCACCACTCCAGATGCCCGCTGCGCGAATGGCGGGCGATGATCGCCACGCGTCCGCGCTCGTCGAACACCAGTCCGCCGGCGGAGTACTCGCGCACGACCGGCAGCTCCTGCGCGTCGAGCGAGGCGAACTTCGTCGGGCCGTCGCCGGTGCGTTTGCGCGGCATCATCGCGGGGGTCGGACCGGCCGGCTTCGCCGTCTTGTTGCCACGTCGCGTCATCGGGCCGGAGGCGAGGATCGCGGGCGACGGCGCGGCCTCGACCCGGCCGACCGTCGCGCTCACGCGCACGCGGGCGAACACGGTCGCCGGCGTCGGCATCGACGGGGGAGCGGCGGCCTCGACCTCCTCGCGCGAGACGGCCTGACCGCCGGCGAGATCGTCGGGGATCTCCTCGATGAGCGCGGCGACGGCGTCGGCGTCATCATCGCCGGCATCGCCGGCAACGTCATCGGCGTCGTCCGTACCGGCGTCACGATAGGCGTCGGAACCGTTGGAATCATGGGGTTTCCGAGGTTTCGGCGAAGACTCGGACGTGTACATCAGCACGTCCTGCTCATACCCGATTTGGGCATGGTTGGCCGCGGCAGGGGCGGCATGACGAAGCATGCGCGCAAGGTCCGCGGGCGTAATCATGCCTTCCACCTTACTCAAGTCCGTGTGCAATTGGGGTAACGGTATGCTGGTAGGCGATAAGAAGACAAATAAATAGGTGTGAAAGGGACGTCGTGAACTTCGAAGTATGGCCGGAAGCCATTGAACTGGGACGCATGTTCGCCGCCGAAGGATACGAGCTCGCATTGGTCGGCGGGCCGGTGCGCGATCTGCTGCTGCATCGGCGCAGCCACGACCTCGACTTCTGCACGTCGGCGCGTCCGGAGCAGTTCGAGCCGATCCTGCGCCGCTTCGGCCACGACGGCTTCTGGGACATGGGTCGCAAGTTCGGCACGCTCGGCGCGATGCGTCGTCGCCCCGACGGCACCGAGGTCAAGGTGGAGGTCACCACCTACCGTTCCGACACGTACGATCCCGATTCACGCAAGCCCGAGGTCGCGTACGGCGACACGCTCGAGGGCGATCTGTCTCGCCGCGACTTCACCGTCAACGCGATGGCGCTGCGCGTGCCCGATCTGGAGTTCGTCGACCCGTTCGGCGGCGCGAACGACCTCGCCAAGGGCGTCCTGCGCACGCCGGTCGACCCGCGTCAGTCGTTCGACGACGATCCGCTGCGCATGATGCGCGCGGTGCGGTTCGTCGCCCAGCTCGGCTTCTCGATCGAACCGGAGACCGCCGAGGCGATCAGCGCGATGACCGAGCGCATCTCGATCGTCTCCGCCGAACGCGTGCGCGACGAGCTGACCAAGTTGCTGCTGTCCGACCGTCCGCGCGCCGGCGTCGAGGCGCTCGTCGACTCCGGTCTCGCGAGCATCGTCTTTCCGGAGATCCCCGCGCTGGAGCTGCAGATCGACGAGCATCACCGTCACAAGGACGTGTTCGAGCACACGATGATCGTGCTCGAACGCGCGGTCGCCCTGGAGACGGACGATGACGGCCCGGTGCCGCGTCCGGATCTCACGCTGCGTCTCGCCGCGCTCATGCACGACATCGGCAAGCCGAAGACGCGTAAGTTCGAACCCGGCGGCAAGGTCAGCTTCCATCATCACGACGCGGTCGGCGCGAAGCTCGCGCGCAAGCGCCTCAAGGCCCTGCGCTTCGACCATCACATCGTCGAGGACGTCAGTGAGCTGGTGAACCTGCATCTGCGCTTCCACGGGTACGTGGACGAGCCGTGGACCGACTCCGCGGTGCGCCGCTACGTCAAGGACGCCGGCCACCTCTACGAGCGTCTCAACCGCCTGACGCGCGCCGACGCTACCACGCAGAACCGCCGCAAGGCGCACATCTTCGCCACGGCGATGGACGAGATGGAGGCGCGCGTGCGCGAGCTCAAGGAGAAGGAGGACTTCGACGCGATCCGCCCGGATCTGGACGGCAACGAGATCATGGCGATCCTCGGCCTCGAGCCCGGCCCGATGGTCGGACGCGCCTACAAGCACATGCTCGAGTACCGCCTCGATAACGGACCGGTCGAGCACGACGTGGCCGTGGCCGAACTCAAGCGGTGGGCCGCGGAAAACGACTGAGGGCCGATCGGTCGGCGTTCGATCGATCGGCCCCCAGGAGGCGGTGAATCATTCGATCACTCGGCGGTGATCAGTTGATTTCAGTTTCTCAGTTGACCTCTTTGTGGGTGAATGCCTTCGGCAGGCCGGCCTTCTGCATGTCCGCCGTGGCCTTGCACCCCTCGATGTCGACGATCTTGCTGCCCTGCTTCTTGATGTCCTTCTCGCTCCTGAGGTCGCTGAAGGAGGCGCCGATGACCACGTCGACCGTACGGTCCTGACGGTCGTCCATCTTCATGATGGCGTCGGTGAAGTACTGGTTGAGCGTGTACGCCGGGTTGATCGCGTTCACGCCGAAGTAGATCGTGGTGCGCTTGACGTCCTTGGCGGTGAAGTCGCCGACGTTGACGACGTTGAACTGGTTGTTCTTGAGCGCCTCGCTCACCGCGGAGGCCAGACCCCTGGAATCGGTGCCGTTGAGCACCTCGACCGGCACGGTGGCGTTGCTGGACCAGTCCATCGCCGAACCGTCCTCGTTCTTCGCGGCGCACGGCACGGCCACGCCGTAGTTCGGTTCGGACTGTGCGCGGGCCTGCTGGTCGACCTTGATGACGCCGAAGGAGACCAGAAGCGACATGACCAGCGCCACCACGAGGATCGCGCCGATGATGGTGAACACCGTCCTCTGGCGCCGACGCACATACGCCTTGCGTGCCTCGCGCTCGTCATACTGTTCGGCCATTCGCTTCCCTTTCGTTCGCTGTGCTGAAAATACCTTAGCGTGCAACCGTGACGCTGGCATGGGGGTGGATATGGGGATACGCGGGCGCCTCCGCCGCGATGATCCGGTCCACCGAACCCGAATGTTCCCAAGCCGCGAGCACCTTCCGACGCACCGCCGGAGTCGGTGTGAACGCCACGACGGACGGGCCCGAACCGGAGATGAACGCGTGCCTCGCGCCCGCTTCGATCGCCGCCTCGATCGCCTGTCCGGAACGCGGATGCAGCCTGATTGCGGCCTGTTGCAGGTGATTGCGGTCGCCCTCGCCGGCGCCGACCGCGTCGAACATGCGGTAGACCTCGGGCGTGCTCAGCTGCGTGCGGTACGCGCCGACCAGCACCGCGCCGCTGTAGCCGTCGGCGTCGAGCGCGCGCGCCATGTCGGACGCCTCGTCGATCGGTTCGATGATCTCGCCGTATCCGGTGCCGCGCGCGTAGCCTCCGGCCACGCAGAACGGCATGTCGGCCCCGAGCGTGGCCGCGACCTCGCGCAGCCGGTCGACCGGCCAGTCAAGGCCCCACAGCTCGTTGAGCGCGAGGATCGTGGCCGCGGCGTCGGCCGAACCGCCGGCCAGCCCGGCGCCCACGGGGATGCGTTTGTCGATCGACAGGGCGACGTCCGGCTCGCGTCCGGCCGCCTCGGCCATCGCGAACAGGGCCATCACCGCGTGATTGCGGCGCATGTCGGCCGACGACGAGGCGAGATCGCCCAGATGCTCGCCGGCGAGGGCGAGCGAGAAACCGGTGCCGGCCGGTTTGGCGACCGCCGTGACGGTGTCGGTCAGGCTGATCGCGCAGTAGATCGTGTCGAGTTCGTGGCGTCCGCCCCATTCGGCGCGGGGTGCGCCGACCTCGAGCGTGAGGTTCGTCTTCGCAGGGCAGTCGACGCTCACCATCGCCGGGAGCCGGCGGTCGGCCGGTCCTGCCGCGGCTGTGGCGTGGCTTCCTACGGTCGTGGGTCCCGCGTGCAGGGTGGTTGCGGCGTTCATGCCGTCGCCCCGGAATCGGACGAAGTGGGGGAATCAGACGATCCGGCCGCGATCGTCGCGGAGGCGAGGGCGACGAACTCGTCGATCGTCAGCGTCTCGCCGCGACGGGTCGGGTCGATGCCGGCGGCCTCGAACGCGCCCGCCGGAACGTCCTTCTTCAGCGCCGCATGCAGGGTCTTGCGACGCTGTCCGAACGCCGCGTCGATCAGGCGGAACGTGGCCCTGCGCAACGCCTCGGAGCCGCGCGAGGGGCCGCGGTGGAACGAGACCAGCGCGGAGTCGACGTTCGGCGCCGGCCAGAACACGTTGCGTCCGATCACGCCCGCTCGCCCCGCCTCGCCGTACCAGGCGAGCTTGACGCTCGGGGTGCCGTAGATCTTGTTGCCCGGCGCCGCGGACAGGCGGTCCGCGACCTCCTTCTGCACCATCACGAGGAAGGAGTCGAGGTTCGTGAAGCGTTCCAGCAGCGTCAGGACGATCGGCGTGGCGACGTTGTACGGCAGGTTCGCGACCAGCGTGAAGGGCCGGTCCGCATCCGCGAACTGCGGAAGGTTGTCGGGGGAGACGGTCAGGGCGTCGCGGTTGACGACCGTGAGCCGGTCGGACGCCTCGGGCATGAACTCGGCGATCGTCGACGGCAGGCGATCGGCCAGCGGCGGGTCGATCTCGACCGCGGTCATCGTCGCGCCGGTCTCGAGGATTGCGAGGGTGAGCGATCCCAGACCCGGGCCGACCTCGAGCACGCGGGAGCCGGCGTCCACATGCGCCTCGCGCACGATGCGGCGCACGGTGCCCGGATCGATGACGAAGTTCTGACCGAACTTCTTGGTCGGGCTCACGCCGGCGTCCGCGGCGATGCGTCGGATGTCGGCCGCGCCGAGCAGATGGCCGGCGGTGGCGTTCGCCGCCAGCTCGGCGTCATGGTCGTGTGCCTCGCCGTTCGCCGTCGCCGTGTCCGTTTCGTGCCGTTGTGCTGTGTCGTTCATGTCACCGTCCGTGTGTGCTCTGTGCTGTGTCGTGTTCCGTGTGCCGGTCCTGTGCCGGTTGTGTGCCGATGCCGTCAGTACCGTCAGTACCAGTTGTTCTTGAGCCAGAAGGTCTTGGCCTTGGTGGGGGAGCCGTAGCGGCCCGCGATGTAGCTCAGGCCCCAGTCGATCTGCACCGCGCCGTCGTCCTGCCAACCGGTGCCCATCTTCGATCCGGGCAGGGCCTGCGGGATGCCGTAGGCGTCGGAGGTCGGGTTGTCGGCGTTCCAGCGCCAGTTCGATTCGTGTTCCCAGATCCATTCGAGGGCGTCCCATTCGGCGCCGGTCCAGCCGCGTTGCGCGGCGGCCGCGGCGGCGTAGGTCTTCGCCTGCGAGACGCTCGGATGCCACAGTCGGCCGCTGGCGGAGGAGCCTCCTCCGGAGCCGGAGTTGTTCGAGTTCGAGCCCCCGGTGTTCGTGTTGGGCTTGCTGGTCGTTCCGGAGTTGTTCGAGTTGCCGGAATTACCTGAATTCGAGGAGCCGCCGGAGTTGGTCGAATCGTCCGCGCCCGGCTGGTCCGCCGAGCCGGAGTCGTTCGGCTTCGACGTGTCGGTGTTCGGCTTCGAGGAGTTGTTCTGATTCTGGTTTGAGTTGCCCGAGTTATTCGAGTTGCCCGAGTTGTTCGAGCCGTTCGATCCGTTGCCGGTGTTCGGTTTGGACGTCGTGTCGCCGCCGGTCGACCCGTTGTTCGAGCCGTTGCCGGTTCCCGACCCGGACCCGGTTCCCGACCCGTTCGAACCGGAATCGCCCGAATCGCCGGAATCGCCGGAATCACTCGAAGTGTCGCTCTTCGCCGGACCGACCGCGATGATTTGGTCGAGCGCCACCTGCGTCGTCGTCTCGCTGTTGAGCGACTCGCTCTCCTTGACGCCGTCGACGTACGTGACGTCGTACACCTGCGTGATCGAACCGTTGACGCCCTGCTGGCGGACCACGGTCTGGCCCGGCTGCAGCGAATCGTCGACGACCGTCCGAGTCGTGAATGGCACCGTCTTGACGCGCGTTTCCTGCCCATGCGTGACGCGCTGGACGCGCAGGATCGTCGTGTCGCCGTCCTTCGTGACGGTCACGCGATCCTCCTTGCCGACGTTGATGCCCTTCGAATCGAGGATCGAGGCGGCGGGCAGCTTGCCGTTCGGCGCGACGGACGTCTTGCCGTCCGCGATAACGGTGACCGGGCCATCGCTGTTGATGACGAGGCCGCCGGTCAGCTGGTTGTACACGTTGCCGATGTCGACGGTGATCTTCGACGCCTGCTTCTCGTTGGCGCGGAAGAAGCCGATGAGCTGGTCGGCGCTGTCCGCGACGGTCCAGAACGGGATCTCCTCGCCGTCCACGGTGACCGTCGTCTGGAACGCGCTGCGCACGGTGACGACCGCATGATCGGTGAGCCGCTCGCCGGACGTCGACTGGACCAGATCATGGGTCTTCACGTCGATGCCCTGTTCCTGGAGCAGCCGGTCGACGCTCATCGCGTAGGTCTCGACCGTCGTCGTCTTGCCGTTCACGTTCAACGCGACGGCCTTGCGCGCGGACACTCCGAACGCGGCCGCCATGGAGGCCACGACGGCCACCACGCACACGGCCACACGGATACGGCGCAACATCACAAACCGTTGCGGGGTCCATCGCCGTGCCATATTGCCAACCTCATTTCCCGCCCGACCGGCCGCACTGCAACACCACTTTCGGCGGCGACGGGCGCACTCCGAGCCCATCGTAGCGCACCATCTGCGAAGAAAAAGAAAAAGGGGGCGGGAGAGAAGGGGAAGTTCCCGCCCCCTGAAATAGGGCCGGAGCTGGTTGGGGGACGCTCCCGCCCTGTCTAGGAAACCGTAATCGGGGGGAAGGCTCCTAGACGACTTACCCGTGTTAAGTATTTACTTGTGCACCCCCTGTGCGCACATACAGTGTACACCTTTTCGGGATGCGACGAGCCTCTTGTCGGGATCGAACCGACGACCTGCCGCTTACAAGGCGGCCGCTCTGGCCATCTGAGCTAAAGAGGCCTTGCGTGCTTTCCGGCGTTTCCTTGTTTCCGGGTTTCCGGGTTTCGCGTCCGCGGAAAGCGAAGGAACCGTGGGAGCCGCACGCACGGGCTACCAGCATAGCAGTACGGATGGAGCTGGAGACACCCCCGGACACCCGCGACCGTTATGCCGCTGCCGCATGGCGATCACGCGTGGATCACACGCCGGTCAGCGAGACCGGCTTGCCGTCGGCGCCGATCGACGGCAGCTGGCCCTCCTGGCCGACCTGGCTGTCCTCGAGTCCCAGCGCGGTGACGAGACCCGCGTCGATGGTCAGATCGGCGGTGGTCAGCTGGTTCATATCCCAGAAGTTGCCGTTGATCGTGACGGTCGGCGTGGTCATCTGGCCTTTGAGCTGGCCGGAGACGTTCTGCAGGTCGGTGCGCTTGGGCAGGTACACGTTGATCGCGTCGAGCCAGTCGGTGTACTTGTCCGTGACCGACGCGTCGGCCACCTTCTGCGAGACGCCGGCCTTGACCGCCTGCTCCTTCATCTGGTCATCGGAGGTCTTCTTGCCGGAGTTCTCGGCCGGCTGGAAGTCCTCGGCGTACATGTTCTGGATGAAGCCGAGGATGTGGCTGGCGTCCTTGTCCTGCTCGGTGATCGACAGCAGCATGTTCGCGGCGCGCGTCGAGTACTTGTCGCTGCTCCACTGGTCGCCGAACGACATCGGATGCAGTTCGAGGTTGATCTGACCCGCCTCGACGAGCTTGGTGAGCGTCTCGCCCGCGGTGCGCTCGAAGTTGCCGCAGCCGGAGCACATGAAGTCCATGTAGACGGCGACGGTCGGCGCGTCGGCGATCTTCTCGCCCACGCCGTCCTTGGAGACGAGCACGCCGCCCTTCGCGTCGGCGGTGCTCGGCTTGGTCTTGACCGCCTCGACCTTCGAGTACGCCTCGTCGACCGTCATGTTGGCCGTCGCGGCGTTGGTGGCGTGCGAACGCCACAGCGCGAATCCGGCGACCGCGACCAGCGCGACGACGACCACGACGACGATCGCGCCGATGATGGTCTGCTGCCTGCGTTCCTTCGCGGCCTGCTCGGCGCGCGCCCTGGCCTCGGCCTCCTCGGCCGCGCGGCGTGCGGCGCGGGTCTTGCGTTTGTCTGTCCTGTCGTTGTTCGCCATCGGCGCTTGTTCCTTTCCCCCATACGCGGAGTCAACCGATCAGGTGCGTGGAATATGTCGATACGAGACATTTCACGCGATCTTGTCGCAAGTGTAGCCGCAGGGATGGGGTACGCGCCGCCCGACGATTGAATTCCACGTGAATTACACGGAAGGCGGATTGTCCGGCGGGACGGGCCGATGTCAGTCGACCGGATGCCCGCGCAGCGATCCCGCGGCCAATCGCAGCGTATGCGAATACGGCCAGAGCGCCGTGAGTATCCACGCGACCGCCGTCGTGCCGCCCGCGGTCAGACTCGTCGGCGTCAGCGGGCCGTCGTCCGCCAGCCACGGGATCTGATACGGCCAGTAGCCGCCCGGTATGGGCATCGGTTCCCACGGCAGGTTGAGCGCGAGCACGGCGATCGTCATGATGACGATGACGATCGCCGCGAACTGGGCCGTGCGGGCGACGGTCGCGATCAGTCCCTTGAGCAGATGCCACGGCAGCTGCACGACGCGCAGGGCCGTGTCCGACCCCCTGCGCTCGCCGCCGCGACGTGATTCGCGGTCGAGCTGGGCGGTCTGGCTGTATCCCACCGTGAACAGCAGCCAGAGCAGGATGGCCGCGGCGATCAGTCCGGCCGGAGGCCACATCGCGGCCGCGAACGCCGGGATCACCGCCAGCGCGACGGACGGCAGCGTGCCGCGCGACAGGTACTGGTCGCGCAGCAGGTCGGCCGTGTTCGCATGATTCGGCAGGCTCCGGCCATACGGCTGTTGATCCATCGGCGTCGGCATGACAGGTGGCATGTTCTGCGGCGCGCCCTGCGGTGGCATGTTCTGCGGCGGCACGCGCAGGAACTCCGGCACCGTGCCCATCGCCTGAGTCGCCTGTTCGGCCGGCGCGGTTCGGTAGTTCAACGGGGCGTTCTGGTTCTGCGGCGGTTGCATGACCGGCGGTTGCACGATCAGCGGCCGCGTGGCCTGTACCGGCTGTGCCGTCTGGAGTGGTCGTCCCGTCATTGGCTGTGAGTCCGTTTGGGGCGCGCGCGAAGCCGCCCCCGTCCCCGGTGCCCTCTGTGGCATGATCGTCGTGCGCTGCGGGCGACCTGCGGTCGCGTCGGCAGGCGATTCCGGCGGCATGGGCGGGATCAGCTGGGTCGCGGTGCCGGCGTCGTCCGACTCCTGTCCCTTACGCTCCGCGTCCTCCGCATGTGCGTGCTGCAAGGGCGCCGGGGGCACATACGCGGGCGGCACGTCGGCCGTGTTATCCCGCGCCGATGCGCGTGGAGGTGCCGAGACTGGCATCGAACCCTGTGCCGAGGTGGAGGAGGTGGAGGAGGCAGCGGAACGGGGGCGTCGTTCGGTTGCCGTTCCATCCTGTCCGGCACGTTGTCCGGTCTGTTGACCGGCTTGCTGGCCGGATTGCTGCACGGTCTGCTGCCCGACCTGCGGAAATTGTGCGCTCGACACACTGTCGAACGATTGATTTGCGTTGTTTGCGAGGCGGCGCAGCACCGGTCGCGCGGCGGGGTTGGTTGACGTGCCGGCGACGCTGGTCGTGGCTCCGGCAACATTGGGGGCGCCGGGATTTCCCGGATTCCCGAGGTTCCCGGGGTTACCGAATGCGGCATGCCCATCTCCGGTGGCGCCGGACACCCCGCGGACGGTGCGGCCTGTCGACGGCATCGCCCTTGTGGTCGCCTGTGCAGGCGTGACCCGCGCATCGGGCGGCGGGGGAGGGCACAGCAGCCCGGGGATGTCGTTCGGCCCGAGGCGATCGCTCGGCAGGGCGACCGTGCACTGGTCCGGCGTCAGCGCGCGCGTGGCGGCGAGGACGTTGGAACCGGTTTCGTTGAGAATCGCCGTGGCGTCGCCGTCCGCGGCCGCGCCCGGCCAGAGCGTGCGAGTGCTGACGGCATTGGGGTCGACCGCGTCGCGGCGGGTGTCACGACCAAAAGGGTGCATCACCCCGTTCGCGGAACCTGCGGGCGCGGTGCTATTCGCGTTCCCGGCGCCGCCCGCGTTGCCGTACACACCGCCGACGTTCCCGCCGGTCAGGGCGGATCCGTCGCCTCCCGGCCAGCCCAACGGGTTCAGCGCATCCAGCGCGATCGCGTGCAGCAGCTGGTCCGGCGTGCATCGTTTCGTCGGATCGGGGTTCAGCGCGCTGCGGAACGCGGTCATCGTGTGCGCGGGCAGCCCGGCGAGATTCGCGTTGCCCGACGCCTCGCGCTCGAGCACCGCCATCATCGGCTTGGTGCCGAACACCGGTTCGCCCATCGCGGCGAACGCGAGCACCGACGCCACCGACCACCAGTCGGTCGATTCGTCCGATTCCGCCCCCTCGATGATCTCCGGGGCGATGAACCCCGGCGTGCCCATCACGAGCCCCGTGCGTGTGACATGGCTTTCGCCCTCGCCCATCGCGATGCCGAAATCGACCAGAATCGGACCGGTCGCCGAGATCATCACGTTCGTCGGCTTGATGTCGCGGTGCACGATGCCGGCCGCATGCACGGCCTTCACCGCCTCGATCAGCTTGCGGGCGAGGCGTTCCAGATCATCGCCCACATAGCGGCCGTTCGCGGCGACGTCATCGCGCAGATTCCGGCCCTCGATCAGCTCCGTGACGATGAACGCCAGTGCGTCGTCGAGCTCCATGTCGACGATGCCGCACACGCCGGGGTGATTGACCTTCTTCAGGGCCATCGCCTCACGGCGCAGACGCTCGCGGGCGGTGACGTGGTCCTTGAGGTTCGGGTCCTGCGGCGACTGGCGGGAACCGGGGCCCGAGGCCGCGTCGGCGAAGTCGTCGGACAGCGAATCGCGCAGGATCTTCATCGCATACACCTGGCCGCCGTCGTCGCTGACGCGCCACACCGATCCCATCGCGCCCGAACCGAGGCGGGAGATGAGGGTGTAGCCGCCCACCACCTCGCCCGGCTCAAGGGTCAACGCGTTCACATCACTCATAACCCCCATCCTATCCATGTCTCACGGAACCCGTTCCCTGGAACCGCCCACCGTACGTTCCCCGTGGTGTTTTCGGCGCCGGTTGAGGTGTGTGGTGTGTGGTGTGTGTGGTGTGTGGTGTGGTGTGTGGTGTGGTGTGTGCCGTACGTTTCCCGGGGTGTTTTCGGCCGGAATCCCGGAAGACGTACGCTCAGCCTGACTTAGCGTACGTTCCTCCGGCCTATCCGACTGATGTTCCGGGGAAACGTACGGTTACCAAAGGTCAGCGTACGTTCCCCCGGATCGGCGGATGAATCACCACGGGGAACGTACGCTGAGCCCGAGTCACCGTACGTTCCCCGTGGTATCGCCCCTGTTGGCCACGGAACCCGTACGGGCTGGATCATACGGTCCGGATACGGTCCGGTCCGACACGACGTGTGACGGACGGCCATATTCGAGGCGATGCGACTGATACAATACGACTATCACTATAGTGATAGTTGATATATATTTCATCGGGAACATGGTGGTTGATGGGCAAGGACACGGCTAACGAAGCGTCGACTCCGGCGACGATCGAACTGTGGCACGGCTCGTCGCACGTCATACGCACACCGGAATACGGGCTTGGCAAGGAGAACAACGACTACGGCCGCGGGTTCTATTGCACACGAAACCGCGAGCTGGCCAAGGAATGGGCGTGCGCCGGGCTGGACGACGGATACGCGAACCGATACACGCTCGCGGCCGGCGGGCTGGCGTTCCTGGACCTCTCGAGCGAACCGTACACGATCCTGAACTGGCTGGCGATGCTGGTCGAACATCGCCGGTTCCAGCCGAACACACCCGTCGCCGCGCGCGGCATCGCATACCTGCGTGAGACGTTCCTGCCTGATGCCGCCAATGTGGACGTGATCGTCGGATACCGCGCCGACGACTCGTACTTCTCGTTCGCGCGCGCATTCGTCAACAACGCAATCTCGCTCGATCAGCTGTCGGAGGCGATGCGGCTTGGGGATCTGGGCAAACAGACCGTTCTGGTATCGCCGCGGGCGTTCGGCGCATTGCGGTTCGAAGGATTCGAGATCGCACAGGCGTCGGTCTACCACGTGCTGCGCGGGGAGCGTGATGCGGCCGCCCGTGAGGCGTATCGCCGTCATCGCGCCGACGACGACATCGACGGACTGTTCATGCGCGACATCATCCGAGAGCAGGTGACGAACGATGATCCACGCCTACGCTGAGTGCTATCTGCCGGACGCGATGACGAACCTCGCCGGAGCGTTCGACTATGCGATCAACGACTGCGGGCTCACCCCGCAGCTGTTCGCCGATTTCCTCGCGATCGCCCCCGCGGTCGCCGGATTCGAGCGGGGGACGCCGAAATACGTGTGCGGCATGTCCGGCGAGGAACTGGTGATCGAGATCATGCGCGATTCCGGCTGGATCGTCGTGGCGGACATGCCGGTCGCGTCGATGCGCATCGGCGCGACGCCCGAATACTGGGTCGGGTGGTCGCTCGCCTACTGCCAGTGGAGCAGAGGCGTGCGATTCCGCGACATTCTCGACGTGATGCCGATCGACGACATGCTGGCGATGTACCCGGTGCTGCATGAGACCGGCGAGGACCGGTTCGCCGAAGTCTACGATGAACGCGCCGCCGCGGCTCGGGGCGACGGGAACTCGTGTCTCGGCGTCATCCGGCGTCGCGCCGGGCTGAGCCAGGCCGAGCTTGCCGATCGCGCTGGAGTCTCGCTGCGATCGGTGCAGATGTACGAGCAACGCCGCAAGGACATCCGCAAGGCTTCGGTGACGGCGGTGCTCGCAATGGCGCGCGTGCTGGGCTGCCAAGTCGAGGACCTGCTGGAGCCGGTCTCGTAGGCATGCGCGTAGAGGCGTAGAGGCGTAGAGATGGGCGGGTGCGGGGTGCCTTGGCAGGAGTCGGAACCGCTGAGGCGTATGCGATTGTGCGAGGAGTCGTCGCGCAAACACGACCGTGCAGAATATGCGCGCGAAATGACAGGATGGGGTGGGTGGGCGATGAGGCCTGCGCGGCTCGGGCACAATCAAATCAACGACATCGACGACAAGGACGTGTCGAGACACATAACGAACAACGGAACAGCTGGATCGAAGAGGAGAGTGCCATGCTGGAAATCAATTTCGAGGACGTCATCGGCGTTCTGGAAACATGCAAACCATACCTCATAACATTAGCGATCGTTCTCGCGCTCATGATAGTGGGAATGGTCGCCGCCCATTGGTTCAAGGGACGTCGCGCCATCATCCGCGGCAACGTCGCCGTCGCAGGCGTTGCCGCGGTCGTGGTGATTGCCAATCTCATCGCCTTGGGACCCATGTCCACACTCATCAGCCTGACCATGGGATCCGGTCAGGCCACCGCGGACACCACGCGCAAGGCACAGACCGTCGCCGAGCAGATCGCCGGTGAAGGCACGGTGCTGCTGAAGAACGATGACGGCCTGCTTCCGCTCTCCGGCACTTCCAAGGTCAACATGTTCGGGTGGACCTCGGCGAATCCCGTGTACGGCGGCACCGGTTCCGGTGCCATCAACGATCTCTACGAGACGGTGAGCATCCAGCAGGGATTGGAGAACGCCGGCATCTCCATCAATCAGGAGCTCGTCGATTTCTACAAGGATTATCAGGACGGTCGCGAGACCTCCTCTGACACCAACATGAGCTGGCAGCTGCCGGAGCCGCCGGTGAGCACCTACTCCAAGAAACTCATTGCCAATGCCAAGCAATACTCCGATGTGGCTATGTTGGTGCTGGGACGCCTCGGTGGCGAAGGATACACCGATCTGCCGGTCAATGCTGGCGGCGAGGTGGCCGGAAACTCCAAAGAATATAAGGAGTTCGAACCCGGCGAGCACTACTTGCAGCTTTCGAAGACCGAACGTGACCTTGTGAATCTGGTGTGCGAGAACTTCGATGACGTCATCGTGCTGTACAACGGCAACAATCCGATGCAGCTCGGCTTCATCGACGAACACCCGCAGATCAAATCCGCATTGTGGCTCGCCGGCGCTGGCAATGTCGGTTTCAACGCGCTCGGCAGGATCATTACCGGAGACATAAATCCCTCGGGCCGCACATCGGATACGTTCGTCTATGACATGACCTCCACCCCCTGGTGGAACAACGCGGTGAAGACCTCCTATTCGAACATGAAGGACCTGACCGTCACCGGTCTGGCCAACGGCAAGATGACCGAATTCTCGCCGTCCTTCATCAACTACGCCGAAGGCATCTACGTGGGGTACAAGTACTACGAGACCGCCTCGGATGAAGGCGCTATCGACTATGACAAGACCGTGCAGTATCCGTTCGGCTACGGTCTGAGCTACACCACGTTCGAACAGAAGATGAGTGACATCACGGAATCGGACGGCAAGCTCACCTTCACGGTGACGGTGACGAACACCGGGGATAAGGCCGGCAAGGACGTCGTCGAAGTGTACTCCAACCCGCCATACACCAACGGCGGCATCGAAAAGGCCACGGCCAACCTTATAGCGACGGCCAAGACCAAGGAGATCCGCCCTGGTGCCTCACAGAACGTGTCCATCAGCATCTCCCGCGATGATTTGGCATCGTACGATTACCAGGACGCCAAGGCATATGTGCTGGATGCCGGCGACTACGACATCTCCATCAACGCCGATTCTCACACGGTGTTGGACCACCGCACATACACCGTGGGCAAGCGAATCGTGTACACCGGCGACACCACGCACAACGGCGACCTCAAGGCGGCGACTAACCTGTTCTCGGACATGGCCGGCGATGTGACCTATCTGAGTCGCAACAATCATTTCGCCAATTACGACACCGCCACCGTCAAGGGCAGCGACGTCATGCCGGATGAATACAAGGCCAAGTACCATCTCAACAAGACCTTCGACCATACGGCGTATCTCAAGGCCGACGCCGAAATGCCGACGACGGGAGCGAAGAACGGTCTCAGACTCGCCGACCTACGTGGCGCCGACTATGACGATCCGCGTTGGGACAAGCTGCTTGACGAAATGACAGTGGATGAGATGACCAAGCTTACCTCGCTCGCCGGCTTCCAGACGGCCGCGGTCAAGTCCATCGACAAGGTAGCCACCAACGACGCTGACGGTCCGGCCGCCATCAACAACAACTTCACCGGCGCCGGTTCCATCGGCTTCCCGGTGGAGACGGTGACTGCCTGCACGTGGAACGCCGATCTGGCACAGGCGTTCGGCGACGTTATCGGTCAGCTCGCCCGGGAGATGAACGTGTCCGGCTGGTATGCGCCTGGTGCCAACATGCATCGCACGCCGTTCGGTGCACGCAACTTCGAGTACTACTCGGAAGACGCCACGCTGTCCGGCATCATGGCCTCCCGGGCGGTCAGGGGAGCGTGGAAACGAGGCGTGTACGCCTACATCAAGCACTTCGCTCTCTATGACGGCAATGCACGCATGGTGTCTGTATGGTCCAACGAGCAGGCGATGCGCGAAATCTACCTCAAGCCGTTCGAAATGGCCGTGAAGGATGGTGATGCGCATGCGGTCATGAACGCGTGGAGCTTCTTCGGCACCACATGGTCCGGCGAGCGCAACGAACTGAACAACACGGTGCTACGCGACGAATGGGGCTTCCATGGCATGGTGATCACCGATTACTTCCGCGAGGACGGCCGCGGATTCATGACCGCGGATGCCGCGTTGGCGAACGGCACCGATGCTATGCTGGCGACCTACGGGTCCGGTCCTAACATTCCGGAGGATACCGGCAACGCCAGCACCGTACAGTACATGCGTAACGCCAGCAAAAACGTGCTGTACACCGTGGTGAACAGCTGGGTGTATGAGGACTCCGCCCAGAATGTGGGTATGGAAGGTTGGAAGAAGGCCGTGATTGCTGCGGATGTGATTCTGGGCTTGCTGCTGCTTGGCATTGAGGTACTGATGGTCAAGCGCTACCTCGCCCGCCGCAAGGCCGCGACCGTCGCGCCGATGGTCAAGACCGAGTAGCACCGACCGACCGCCACCCGTGGCCCTCTCGCTGAGCGAGAGGGCCACTCTCATATCTCCTCATATCCTCATAGGTGCGGCACTCCGCGCGCAGCCGTCAGCCCCTCCGGCTCACCCCCCCAGCGCCCACTTCCACGCCGGCATGACGCGTATGGTCCCGGCTTCGACGCTGACGGTCTCCTCATCGTGCAACGTCAGAATCACGCCCGAGTCAAGGCCTGTGCGTTGCATGACCGCGGTCAGCGATCCGATTTCCCGCTTGCGGGTCTTATCCACCGCCATCTGCGCCGTCACCTGGTACAACGCGTACGGTTCGGCCGCCAACGCGTCACCGACGAGGAAATCGACCTTCTCCTGTCTGGAACCGGGCATGGTGTACGACGTCACCGCTTCCGTGCGCCGTCCGGCCGTCCTCCGCCGCAATTCGCAGAATACGGCCGTTTCCAGTCGTTTGCCGAGATCCTGCTGGTTCGCGCGGGACACGGCATAGGCCATACCCTGATCGACCGCATACACTTTCGGCACGCCGGTGCTGTTCGGCTTGAGCGAGGTGGTGTATTCGGGCAGTTCGTGGATCAGATACGCCTGCCTGAACAGTTCCAGCAGTGTGTTGACCTTGTCCCAGTACACTTTCCAGCCGTTGTCCTTCAACGCCGCGACCAGCGAGTTCACGGACAGTTCGCACGCGGTGTTGCGCAGCAGGTAGAGCGCGGTCTGCGTCGCCATCGCGATGTTCTCGCGCCCGAATCGCTCCGCGACGTCGCGCGCGACCACGTCACGCATGTAGCCTTGCAGCATTTCGATGCGGTCGGGGGCGTCAAGCCGCTGCACTCCGGGGAACCCGCCGGTGACCAGATACCGTTCGTATGCGCCTTCGAAATCGGTGGTCTCCTGTGGCGAGAACACGGGAGCGTCGGACGTGACGGCCGGATTCGGTACGGCGAGACCGTGGAACTCGCAGTATTCACGGAACGACAATGGCGCCATCTCGTGCGGATGAGAACGGCCGCGGAAGTTCGTGGCGATTTCGTCGCTGGATAGTTTCGACGACGATCCGGTGATGACGAGCGTCACACGTTCGTGCTCGGCGATGCGTTGGCAGAATCCCTGCCAGTTCGCGCATTCCTGCACTTCGTCAAGGAACAGGTATGCGCCGTCGCGTCGGGCTTCGGGGACTTGACGCCAGTATTCGTTGACGATGTCGTCTAGAACCGTGTCCGGCATCGGCTGGAGGCGATCGTCGGCGAAGTTGAAGTAGAGGATGCGGTCGCGCGGCACGCCGGCGCCGAGCAGGTCGCGAATCTTCTGGAACAGGTAGAACGTCTTGCCGCAACGGCGGATGCCGGTGATGATGTGCACGATGTTGAACGCGGCGGGCTCGTCCAGCTTGCGGATGACCTCATCCCGTCGCAACGGCTGGGGGAAGTCGAAGCGCATGGCCTCCCGCACCAGCATGGCATACGATTCGCGTGGATTATCAGGAACCATCGGGTGCCTCCCGTCATCGATGGTCAACGGGTTTCTGCATCACCAAATAGTACAACTTCTCAAGAATGTTGAGAAGTTACCGCACAAACTTCTCAAAATTCTTGAGAAGTGCTGATTTCTGCGAAAGGTCGGCGCGGTGGCCGATTGTGTGTCGCCATTCATGCGGGGGAAACAACAGGTTGTGTGCGGGGGCGAACTCATCGGCCGCAAACCTGCTTGAATCGAAAGCAGCAACAAACCGTGCAACGGAGTACAGGAGTAAAGAACGATATGGAACTCGAAGAGCTTTCGGTGACCGAGAAGGCGGCGATGCTTTCCGGCGGAACCGAATGGGACTCGCGCGGTAACGACCGTGCCGGCATCCCCAGCTTCGTCATGAGCGACGGCCCCCATGGCGTGCGCCGTCAGCTCGGCGAAGGCGACCACCTCGGCCTCGGCGCCTCCAAGTCCGCCACCTGCTTCCCGACCGCCGGCACGGTCGCGAACTCGTGGGATCCGGCCCTCGCCGAGGAGATGGGCGAGGCACTGGGCCGCGAGGCCCACGACCTCGACGTCAATGTACTGCTCGGCCCCGGCCTCAACATCAAGCGCAATCCGCTGTGCGGCCGCAACTTCGAGTACTATTCCGAGGATCCGATCGTCGCCGGGCGCATGGCCGCCGGCCTCATCCGCGGCATCCAGTCGAACGGCGTGAGCGCCTGCCCGAAGCACTTCGCCGTCAACAGCCAGGAGCTGCGCCGCCAGGCCTCCAACTCCGTCATCGACGAACGCACGATGCGCGAGATCTACCTGACCGGTTTCGAGATCGCCGTGCGCGAGGCCGCACCGATGACCATCATGACCTCCTACAACGAGATCAACGGCGTGTACGCGCACGAGAACAAGCACCTCCTGCAGGACATCCTGCGCGACGAATGGGGCTTCGACGGCATGGTCGTCTCTGACTGGGGCGGCTCCAACTCGGCCGTCGCCGCCGTCAAGGCGGGCGGCTCGCTCGAAATGCCCAGCCCCGGCCTCACCTCCGTGCGCGAGCTCGAAGGCGCGGTCGCCGCCGGCACGCTCGCCGAGGCGGACCTCGACGCCCGCGCCAGCGAAGTCGCGAAGATCGCGCGTGCCACACGCCTCGACGGCGTCGGCCGCGACGACCTGCTCAAGGACTCCGTCGCCGCCGCACACCACGAGGTCGCGCGCCGCGTCGCCGAAGGTTCGATGGTCCTGCTCAGGAACACGACCGCCCCGGCAGCCGAAACAGCCGGAACAGCCGGAACAGCCGGAACAACCGGCGCCCCCGTCCTGCCGCTCAAGCCGGGCACGCGCGTCGCCGTCATCGGCGACATGGCCAAAACGCCACGATTCCAAGGCTCCGGCTCGTCGAAGGTGAACGCCACGCGCGAGGAGAACATCCTCGACGCGTTCAAGGCGCAGGAATCCGCCGCCGCCGTCTCCGGCACCGACTCGCCGTCCATCACCGTCGCCGGCTATGCGGCCGGATACGACCGTCAGGGCGTCGCGAACCAGACCCTGATCGACGAGGCCGTCGCGCTCGCCTCCCGCGACGACGTCGACGTCGCGCTCGCCGTCGTCGGCCTCGACGAACGCAGCGAATCCGAAGGCCTCGACCGTTCCACGATGGCCATCCCGCAGGCGCAGAACGACCTGATCGCGGCCCTGACCGTCACCGGCAAGCCGGTCGTCGTCGTGCTCGTCGCCGGCTCCCCGGTCGAACTGCCGTGGCATGACAGCGTCGCCGCGATCCTGTACGTCGGCCTGTCCGGTCAGGCGGGCGCGTCCGCCACCGTGCGCGCGCTCACCGGCCGCGTCAACCCGTCCGGCCATCTCGCAGAAACGTGGGCCTTGCGCTACGACGACTGCCCGTCCGCCGGCTGGTATCCGTCCGTCGGCCGCGACGCGATCTACCGCGAGGGACCGTTCGTCGGCTACCGCTACTACGAGACCGCGGGCGTGCCCGTCCGCTTCCCGTTCGGCTACGGCCTGTCCTACTCCACGTTCACGTACTCGAATCTCACCGCCGACGAGACCGGCGTCACCGTGACCGTCACGAACGACTCCGACGTGCCCGGCGCGACCGTCGTCCAGCTGTACGTGAGCGGTCCGTCGCGCGCGCGGCAGGGCGACGGCGACGCGCGCGGCGTGCTGCGCCCCGCGCGCGAGCTCAAGGGATTCGCGAAGGTCACGCTCGCCGCGCACGAGACGCGCGACGTGCGCATCGACTTCGATCGCTACACGTTCCGTCATTTCGATACGTCTGCGGACGGCGGCACCGGCGCATGGCGCGTCGAATCGGGCGTGTGGACGCTGCATGTCGGCACGGACGCCGAAACGCTGCCGCTGAGCACGCCGTTCGCCGTCGCCGGCGACGTGGACGCGACTCCCGCCGATCCCGCGCTCGGCGCGTACCTCGCCGGAGACGTCAAGCATGTGACCGACGCCGAAATGACCGCGCTGTTCGGGCATGAGGTGATCGCGCCCGGCAAGCCGGCCGTGTTCGGCGTCAACGACCCGATCTCCGCATGGAGTGATTCGCATGGATTCGTCGCGCGCACCATCGCCAACATGCTCGCGAACCGCGAGCGCACGGTGCGCGAGAAGACGGGTGCGCCCGACCTCAACACGCTGTTCGTCCTCAACATGCCGCCGCGCGCGATGAGCAAGATGACGCAAGGCATGGTCGATTCCGCGATGGTCGACGCGATCGTGAAGATCGGCAACGGGCGTACGTTCCGTGGCCTGGGATCGCTGATCTCCGCCTACTTCCGTAACCAATCCGCCAACAAGCGCACCGCAAAGGAGCTGAACCATGAGTGACACGACGAACCCCACGTCCACGCAGGCCCCCACGCAAGCCCCCACACCCGCCGAGCTCGCCGCGATGGGCCCGGTCCGCCGCTGGATCGCCACGCATCCGACGATCTGGGAGTTCATCCTGTTCAACGTGCTGTCGAACATCTCCACGATCGCCCGATTCGTGGTCACGTGGATCGGCACTGCGGTGTTCGTGGGCGCGCTGGGACTCACCGCGCCGTTCCACTTCCTGATCTTCAACTATCCGGAGTCCGGCAACGGCTTGGGCGGATTCCTCACGTTCCTCACCGCCGAGGTGCTGGCGCAGGTCGTCAACTTCTTCGTGCAGATGAAGTGGGTGTTCAAGTCCGATTCCAGCTTCCGTGACGCCGCCTGGAAGTACGCGATTCTCGCCGTGGTGATCGTCGTCGTCAACCTCGTGCTGCCCGGCCACGTGACCGCGCTGTGTCAGGGCTGGGGCATGAACGCCGGCATCGCAGGCACGATCGCATCGATCGTGAACACGCTGCTCGCCGTGGTCGTCAGCTACCCGATCCTCAAGTTCTGGATCATGCCCAAGGGCAAGTAGGGTCAGTCGGGTGACCCGTTTTCCGGCTCACGGGGGATCTCTCCCCCCAGTCAGCTTGGCGCTGACAGCCCCCTCGTCAGAGGGGGCCGACTACTGTTCACGGAATGAGGACGGTCAAGGTGAACCAGTGGTCCTCGGCGTGGATCGACACCTCGCCGCCGTACTGCGCGGCGATGTGGCGGATCGACTTCACGCCGAACCCGTGCCGCGAGGCGTCCCGTTTCGTGGTGCGCAGGTTGCCGGCGGCGTCCCGGCTCAGCGGCGTCGAATCGTCGAAGTAGTTCTCGACGCGGATCACCGTGAACGCCCCCTGCCGGTAGAGCGCGAGCCGGATCAGCCGCTGCTGCGGGTCCGCGAGCCGTGACGTCGCCTCGATCGCGTTGTCCAGCGCATTGCCGAACAGCGTGGCGATGTCCATCGACGACATGTTCGATTTCGCGAGCAGCGATCCGTCCGCCACGGCGGTGAACGTGATGCCGCGCTCCTCGCATGTGCGCGTCTTCGTCGTCAGGATCACGTCAAGCACCGGATTGCCGGTGTGCTGTTGCGCGCTGTACTCCGCCACGGATCGCTCCAGCTGCTCGAATCCGGCCGCCGCATGCTGCGGATCGACCTCCGCACGCAACGCGGCGATCTGATGCTTGAGATCATGCGCAAGCCGTCCGATCGACTCGAGATTCTCCTTCGACGCCAGATACTCCTGATGCTGGCTTTCCAGCTGCGCGTTGATCGAGGCGAGCTCCATGTTCGCCGCGAGACGGCGCGCCTGCTCCTGCTGCGCGTACAGGATCGCGAAACCGCAGAAATCGACCAGCGTGCGGATGTAGAACACCTCCTGGCCGATGCGTCCGGAGAACGGCGTATTCGTCGAAACGAAACTCAGATTGCTCATCGCGAACGTGACCAGCGTGATCGCCACCGTGCCCACCGCCAGCTGCGGCGTCACGGTAGTCGGCTCGTCACGGCTGAAATTACCGCGTTCCACGAGCCACGCGACGCCGAAGCACACCGCGTACACGACGATCAGCGTCACGAGGGAGATCGATATCGACACCCACTGCGGCGGGTCGCCTGATCCGGCGGCCGCACGCAGGAACGTCGCCAACTGCCAGTGCAGCGACGCCACCAGCTCCGCGAGCACGAACGCGCGGGCCCCGATGTACAGGCCCTCGCGCTTGCCGGTCCCGGCCCCCAGCAGGACGATCGCGAACATGCCGCCGAACGCGAGCAGCATGCCGATGATCCAGAACCAGATCGGCATCATGCCGTCGACATACTGGGTCGCGACCATCGCCGGCAGGCCGATCGCCGCGACCGCGACCGCGCGGCGCATCGGCACGCGGCGGTGGATCACCGCGATGTACATGACGCACGCCAGCCACTCGCATATGGCCGTATACAGGCGCGGGATGTCCGGCAGGGCGTTCGTGATCGTGTTCATTGGATCGCCCATCACGCGAGGCCGGTCCCGCCGGCGCCGCCCATGTACTCGGCCAGCGCGGTCATGAACGCCTTCTTGCGCGGGCGACTCACGCGCAGGCGCTCGCCGTTCGACATCACGCAGTCCTGATCCTCCATGCCGCGCACATGCCGCAGGTTCACCAGATAGCACGAGTTCGAACGGAAGAAATCACGCGCCGCGAGCCGCTCCTCGAACGACTTCAGCGTGCCCGTCACCGACAGCTTCCCGCTCAGCGTGTGGATGATGATCGTGTGCCGGATCGACTCCACATACAGCACGTCGGCCAGCTCCAGACGCTGCTGGCGTCCGCCCGCCTCGATGAGCATCGCATCGTCCGCGCGCCGGCGCACCATGTCGATCGACCGCTTCATCTCCTGCTTGAACGCGAACCACGGCACCGGCTTCAGCAGGTACGACAGCGCGCCCACCTGATAGCCGTTGATCGCGTACTGCGGCGCCGCGGTGATGAACACGATCACGACCGAGTCGTCGCGCTCGCGGATGCGCCGCGCCGCCTCCATGCCGTCCATGCGCTTCATCTCGATGTCGAGCAGCAGGATGTCGTACACCGGCCGGTATTGCTCTACGATCTTCTCGCCGTCGTCGAACACGGACACGGTGAATCGCACGCCGTTTCCGGGCTGGCCGTTCTGGCTGTTTTGGCCGGGCTGTCCGCCTTCCTGGCTTTCCGCCTGATAGCGATTGAGATAGTCCAGCACCTGCTGGCATGCGGCGGCGTCGTCCTCGACCACCCCGACACGGATCTCGCGCATGCGAACCTCCCTCGCGCAACCTCGCATCCCTACGGTTCGATTGTATCGGTGAGGGTGAGAGGCCGCGGCGGCCCCGCCGCAACAGCAACAGGAGGAACGCCTTGCCTCAGCCTATACCGCAATCGTGGAGATGATGAACGGATCGGCCCTACTGCGTGCATCATCGTTGGTGGAGATGAGGCCATACAGCTCCGCCAGACACCACGACGCATACAGCGGCAGGTAGGTGACGTCGCCGTCCTGTTCCACGTTGGAACGGGACAGTACCACGCCGCGTGCGATCCGATAGTCCGGATTCGCCATCGCCGCGTCGATGGCCGCATGGGTGCGGTAGCTGCGGCCTGATTTGACTTCGAACGGTATGGTTGTGCCGTCCTGGGCGTCTGCGATGAAATCGACCTCCCCGTGTTTCTTGGCCATGTAGTAATACAAGGCCACGCCTTGCGCGGCAAGTTCTTGCGCGATGACGTTCTCGTACAACGCCCCGAGATTCGGGGAGGGATCTGCGAGATATGCGGCGCGGGACGTGGTGATTGGATAGCGTGCCATCAGCATGCCGGTATCGGACTGGTAGAGTTTGAATTTCGGCGATTGCGATGTGCGCATGAGCGGTGATTTCGGTTCTGTCACGCAATTCGTCTTCAATGCGACCCCGGCGTCGACCAGCCATAGGAAATCCTGTTGGTTGCGTTCGTAGCGTGCTCCCCGGCCGATGGACGATACCGCGAATCGACCGTTGCCTTCAATGAGTTGGGTCGGCATCCGGTCGAAGATCTCCTGCACCTGCAATGATCGGTTCCCGGCGTACTTGGAGATGTCCAGCCGGTATTGGCGATTCAGCTCATTCTGCAATGAGCGCACCGCGGAGAGATTCCCGTTGGTGGTGATGAACAGCTGCACCGCCTCCGGCATGCCGCCGACCAGCAGATATGAGCGGTAGTTCGTCAGCATGGCCTGATGAATGTGCGGGTCTACGGGCTTTCCTGTGGCGCAGCAATCGAGAATCATGTCCAATGTGGAATGCTGCACGCCGATGGCCCAGCAGAATTCTTCGAAGTCCATCGGTCTCATGGTTTTCTCGATGACCGAACCGACCGGGTAGGAGCGCACGCCTTTGAGTTCCGTCCCCAGCATGGAGCCTGACAGGATGTAATCGAACTGCCCGTCTTCCACGAGGAATTTGACCATGGTCATCACATCGGGCTGTTCCTGCACTTCGTCCAGGAACACCACGGTTTTGCCCGGAATGAGTGTCTGATGGGAGAACAGGGCTATCCTGCTGATGAAATCCTGCGTGTCGGATGCCGCGGCAAGGGCCCTTGCGGCGGCTTTGTCCTCGTAGAGGTTGATTTCCGCAAGGATAGGGTATTCTGCGCGGGCGAACTCGCGTATTGCGGTGCTTTTTCCAATCTGACGGGCGCCGGTGAGAAAAAGCGCTTTGCCGGTGCCCGCTTGCTTCCATGCCCGCAGTTCGTCAGTGATTTTACGCCGTAGCATCCTTGTTCTCCTTGCAGATGGTGATGGTGTGGCGATTTCCCTTATAAGAGTAGTGCTCAGGGTGCCGTATGTGCAAAATGCCGCAGTTCAAATCGGCGTTTTTGTGCAAAATGCCGCAGTTCAAAATGGCGTTTTTGTGCAAAATGCCGCAGTTCGGGGGAGTGCGATCGGTTGCGAGCGAGACCGGAAACGGATTGGCGTCATGTGGCGAGTCCGGGGCATGCCGTGACTCCGGTACCATGTGGCGAGTCCGGTGCCTCATTCCGGATCGCGGCTGCCGGGCGTTATCGACATCACGGCCTCGCAGGGTCCGCAGCCATTGGACGGCGAGACCCGTGACACGGTGATCCACGACGATCAGATCGTGCTGATCTATGAGCGGGTGTCGGGGCCGGCCGCGGTGTAGTCGTCCCGCAGTGGTCCCAGCCGTCCCACAGCCGTCCGGGTTTCGGGGGTGGGGCTTCACCGTTTGTTCGTTTCAAGGCGTTACTCTGGTGCGCATGGAACAAGAGCCGTTGGTCAGCGTCATCATCCCGGTCTACAAGGTCGCGCGGTTCCTCGACGCGTGCGTGGAATCAGTCGTCGCGCAGACGTACCGGAACCTCGAGATCCTGCTCGTCGACGACGGATCGCCCGACGAATGTCCCGCGATGTGCGACGCATGGGCCGCGCGCGACCCCCGAGTGCGCGTCGTCCACAAACCCAACGGCGGCCTGTCCGACGCGCGCAACGCCGGCATCGCGCACGCCACCGGCGACTACATCTACTTCGCCGATTCGGACGACACCGTCGCGCCGAACCTCGTCGAGGACTGCCTCGGTGCGATGCGCAAGTACGACGCCGACCTCGTGATGTTCAAGTTCGACACGATCTCCGAATCCGGCAGGACGCTGCTGTCCGACTACCGGCACAACGATTTCGACCAGGTGCAGGTGCTCGCCCCGGTCGAGGCGGTCAAGATGCAGGTCAAGGCCGAGATCGACGGCTATTTCTGGGCGTTCCTCGCGCCCGCGTCCACCTATCAGGGCACCGGGTTCGCGTTCCCCGTGGGCCGCAAGATCGAGGATCTGTCGCGCATCTGCAACGTGATCGGCGCCGCGACGCGCGTCGTGCGCATCCCCGAGGTGCTCTACCACTACCGCATGCGCGGCGGGTCGATCACCGCTACGGCCGACCCTAGGCTCATGCGCGACTGGATGAAGGCCGCCGACGACCGCGAGGAGTACATCGACGAGCGCTTCCCCGAACTCAAGGGATTCATGAAGCTCCAGCAGCTCAACTTCTTCGCCAACCTCGACTACGAGACGATGCGACAGTCGCTGATCGCCGGCCTCAAGATCGACCCCGAGGACGCGGACGTGCTGCGCCGGCGCATCGACGGATTGCGCAGCGACGTCGAGAAGGACGACAGCGAGACGATTCCGGACGCGCTGCGCGAACTGCTCGGCATCCTGAGGCTCGCGCTCGCCAACGGCGTGAACGGGCTGGTCGAGGGCGCGTCGATTCCGGTGGCGGGGAAGGACGAGTCGGATGACAAGCCGTCGCTGGCCGACCTGTTCCACGACATGCGCGAGGACTGGCGCCAGATGCGCATCCAATGGGCGGATTCGATGCAGGAGGCCGCCGAGGAGCATCACGAGCGCGAGGGGAATCGCATCGACGGGGAGCAGCTGCGTCGCGAGGAGCGTCTCGCCGAACGCAACGGCGTCATCTTCGAATCGCACTGATCGCGCGTGTAGCCGACCCCCATTCGCGACACGCCGAAGCTGTTCATGAAACGCCTGCGAAAGCGCTTTCCTTGATTTGGCCGTCAGACCGTGTATAGTGAAGCGCAGGCTCGACGGAGGAGTCCGGAGGGTCCGCACAAGTAAACGCCGAGGTTTGCGGTTTACCGGATGTTGCAGCGATGCGGCGGAAGGTGACGAACGGATCAAAGCACAGACAGTAACAAACAGCAGTAATCCCTTTACAACGGATCGTGAGGCACGTACCTGCCTCTGAAAGGATGAACATCATGGCAGAAGTCATCTTCGACCACGTCACTCGTATCTACCCGGGCAACGACAAGCCCTCCGTGGATGATCTCAACCTCGACATTAAGGACGGCGAGTTCCTCGTCCTGGTCGGCCCCTCCGGCTGTGGTAAGTCCACCACCCTGCGCATGCTGGCCGGCCTTGAGGAGGTCAATAAGGGCCGCATCCTCATCGGTGATAAGGATGTCACCACCATGCAGCCGAAGGACCGCGACATCGCCATGGTGTTCCAGAACTACGCGCTGTACCCGCACATGACCGTCGCCGACAACATGGGCTTCGCCCTGAAGATCGCCGGCACCCCGAAGGAGGAGATCCGCAAGCGCGTCGAAGAGGCCGCCAAGATCCTCGATCTGACCGAGTACCTCGACCGCAAGCCGAAGGCCCTCTCCGGTGGTCAGCGTCAGCGTGTCGCCATGGGCCGCGCCATCGTGCGTAAGCCGAAGGTCTTCCTCATGGATGAGCCGCTCTCCAACCTCGATGCGAAGCTCCGTGTCCAGACCCGTACCCAGATCGCCGCTCTGCAGCGTCAGCTGGGCGTCACCACCCTGTACGTCACCCACGACCAGACCGAGGCCCTGACGATGGGCGACCGCATCGCCGTCATCAAGCTCGGCATCCTGCAGCAGGTCGGCGCCCCGACCGAGCTGTACGATCGCCCGGCCAACGTCTTCGTCGCCGGCTTCATCGGCTCCCCGTCGATGAACATCAACGTGCACCCGGTCGTCAACGGCAAGGCCCAGATCGGTGAGGACACCGTCGACCTGCCGGCCGACGCCGTCAACAAGCTCACCCCGGAGGACGGCGGCAAGATCGTCGTCGGCTTCCGTCCGGAGGACGCATCCCTGGCTCCGGCCGACGACCCGAACGCCTTCTCGCTGAAGGTCGTCAACGTCGAGGATCTCGGCTCCGACGGCTACATCTACGGCAACATCATCACCGATGGCTCCGCCGCCGAGGAGGCCCAGGTGATGTCCGACCAGAACAAGCTCACCACGGTTCGTGTGAACCCGCGTGCGCTGCCGAAGGTCGGCGAGACCGTCAAGATCAAGATCGACCCGGCCAAGATGCACCTGTTCGCTCCGTCGACCGAGCTGCGCATCAACTGAGCCCGATTCCGCCCAATCGCTTCCGGTAGCTGACTGCCGCCGGCGTGGTCCCTGTGACCGGCCGGTCGGCGGCCCTGCCCGCCGGGTTGGCGATTGGCTGATAAGACTTGACCGAACAGTTGTTGGTTCGGTCAACCATTACACGAGACGTCTCTCTTCCTCTCTATTTCGTCTCGTGGAAGAAGCCCCGCTATGTTGCGGGGCTTCTTTTTTGTGTGCGATGTTGGTGTGTCATAGCGCGTTGCGGGTGTGTTGTGTTGTGTTGTGTTGCGGTGTGGTGTGGCATCCATGGCGCCTAGGCTTCCACGACGACCTGCGCGCCATTGCCCTCCAGCTTGGAGCGGCATCCATGGTTCCCGTGGGTTGTCCCTGTCTCCCATGGGGTGTCACCGGTTCCCATGGGGTGCCCCTGTCTCCCAAGGGGTGCCCTTGGCACGGTTTCCCATGGTGCAGTTCCCGGTGCCATCGCGCGGTGACTTTCCCATGAAGCGGTGAGCCGTTTTCCTAAAACCGCATGATTCCGCCGTTTTGCGTCACCGCGCCATGGGGATTTCACTACTTCATGGGACAATCACCGCGCCATGTGCGTGCAGACCGCGCGATGGAGGGGCAATCGGAACCTCGTAAAGGGTGCGTATGCCACCGTGGGGGAGGGTGGTATCTCGTGGGAGGGGCGGTGCCGCCGTGTGCGGTGTCACTGTGAGTTGTTACCATAACCCTCGAAAACTGAATAACGAATCTTTACGCCGTGTATCGAACGCATCACACGCACTTGGCTTTCCGTGGTACGGGAACCGACGTGTTGCATGCGTCGATGGGTTAACAAGGCGTGACCGCACCGCCGTGCGGCACGTTTGCGAACCACCGAACCGATACCGGGAAGGACTCCGCCAGCAACGTAGCCGCAGGGCCCTGACCAACGTAAGGAATACCAATGAGCCGACTCAACGGCAACGCAACAAACGTAACAAACACAACAGATGGCAACGTAACGGGCGCCAACGCGACAGGCTCCGAGCCAACCGTCAATGTTCCCTCTCGAAACCGACCCGACCGCCCCGACAAGCCCGGTTCCGGCAATCACTCAGCACCTGATTCCCCCGATTCCAAGCCCATTCCCGACCGCATCGGTAGCCTGTTCACTGCCGTCGTGCGCCTCTGCCGACGCGTGCCGATGCTGCCGGTCGTGATCCTGTCCGCGATCCCGATCGCGTTGCTGTGGGACGCAAAGCTGTGGGGGAGCGCGCCATGGGCAGTGGCTGCAGTGTCCCATGCGGGCGACGTGGCCTCATCCAACGCGGTGTCGTTTCCGCCCGACCCGTCGATCGGTCAGTGGATCGTCGTCGCGCTCGTCGCCTACACGGTCGTCGACACCGTGCGCGGCATGATCGACGACATCCGCCACGGACAGGTCGGCGTCGACCTGCTCGCCGTGATGGCGCTGCTCTCCACCCTCGCGGTCGGCGAATACTGGGCCAGCTGGGCCGTCGTTCTGATGATCACCTCCGGCGAGGCGATCGAGGAATACGCGCAATCGAAGGCCGAACACAGCCTGACTACGTTGCTTCAGGCCGCACCGCGCACCGCGCACATCTCGAACATGCCCGGCATCGGCGAGGGAACCGGCGACTCCTGGTTCGAGACCGTGCCGGTCGACCGGGTGAAGCTCGGCGACGTGATCATCGTGCTGCCGGGGGAGACCGTGCCGGTCGACGGCGAACTGCTCTCCGGCTCCGCCACGCTCGACCTGAGCGCGATCAACGGCGAGCCGGTGCCGCGCGAGGTGTACGCCGGCGCGCGCGTCATGTCCGGTGCGGTGAACGGCGCGACCACCCTCGCGATGCGCGCCACGCAGGTCGCCGCCGACTCGCAGTACCAGCGCATCCTCGCGCTCGTTTCCGAGGCGCAGGAGTCGCGCCCCGCGGTCGTGCGCGCCGCCGACCGGCTCGCCGTGCCGTTCACCGTGATCTCGCTCGTCATCGCGGGCGTAGCTTGGGCCGTATCTGGCACGCCGACGCGATTCGCGCAGGTGCTCGTGCTCGCCACGCCGTGCCCGCTGCTCATCGCCGCGCCGGTCGCATACATCGCGGGAACAGGGCGACTCGCCGCCGCCGGCATCCTCATCAAAACGCAGGATGTGCTCGAATCGCTGGGACGCGTCACACAGGTGTTCTTCGACAAAACCGGCACGCTGACCGTCAAACAGCCGCAGGTCGTCCGCGTCGAACTGCTGAATCCGCCGGACGATGACGTCGCTTCGCCCCGCCGCCCGCGACTTGACGAGGACCATGTCCTGATGTTCGCCGGCGTGGTCGAAAGCTACTCGGTGCACGTGCTCGCCAAGGGCATCGCGGTTGCCGGGCGCGACGCGATCGAACGCCTCCACGCCCGTTACGCCGCCGGGCAGCGCGCCTGCCCGGAACCGGAGGCGAGCTGGTCCGGGCACGGTCGCGACTACCCGGTCGTCAAACACGTCGAGGAGATCGCGGGCAAGGGCATCGCCGCCGAGGTCAACGGCCATGCGGTGCGCGTCGGACGACTCTCCTTCGCGGCCGCCGGCGACGACGGATTCCTGGCCACCGGGTCTGGTTCCGGTCTTGGTTCCGGTCTTGGTTCGGGGATGCAGCAGCCGTCAGCATTCGCCGCGGCCGGCCTGTCCGCCGTCCCGGCCGATGCCCAAGCCGGCCTGCGGCGCACCCGCTTCGGCGCGCTCGCGGCGGACGAGATGGCCTCGTACGTGTCGGTCGACGGATCGCTCATCGGACGCATCGTGCTGCGAGACGTGCCGCGCGCCAACGCGCGCAAGGTGCTTGACGGCCTGCACGCGCTGGGGGTCGAAAAGCTGACGATGCTCACCGGCGACAAGCGCGCCTCCGCCGAGATCATCGCCCGCGAGGTCGGCATTGACGAGGTCCACGCCGAACTGTTTCCGGAGGATAAAGTCGCCGCGGTGCGTGACGCCCACTCACCGGTCACGATGATGGTCGGCGACGGCGTGAACGACGCGCCCGTGCTCGCGGCCGCCGGTATCGGCGTCGCGATGACCGACGGCACGTCCACCGCCGCATCCGAATCGGCGCAGGTCGTCATCATGAACGACGACATCGCCGCCGTGCCGCGCGCGATCGCGATCGCCCGGCGCACCAAGTGCGTGATGCTTCAGGCCGTGATCCTCGGACTCGCGCTCGCCGTCATCGGCATGGTCGCGGCCGCGTTCGACCTGATCCCGGTCGTCGTCGGTGCCTTCCTGCAGGAGGGCATTGACGTGGTGAGCATCCTCTGGGCACTGACCGCCGTCCTCGACCGTGAGTGAGTGGCCGACAGCGAGCCTCCACCGGCCTCCATCGATCGCATCTCGCCCGGATGGCGGGTCTGGATGGCGTCCGCGATTCATTTCTTAGGCACATTTTGCATTTCTTAGGCAGGTCACAGGGCGAATCGGGCAAACATGCCCTTGAAAATAAGGGATTTCGGTTCGCTGGCTCGCCACCCACCTGCCTAAGAAATGCAGAAAGTGCCTAAGAAATGTGAGGAAGACGGGTCTTTCCCGATTCGCCGGCCTGCGATACCCTGTAAGGCGTGACTGAATCTTCGAATACTGCTGAAAACACCGCGAACACTGCGAACGAACTCCGCATCGCCGTGATCGGTGCCGGCCCCGCCGGCGTCTACTCTTCCGACATCTTCCTGCGCCAGCTCAAGAAGCTGGGCGATGAGCTGGGCGTCGGCACCAGGGCCCGCATCGATCTGTTCGAGAAGCTGCCGGTGCCGTTCGGTCTGGTCCGCTACGGCGTGGCCCCCGACCACCCGTCCATCAAGTTCATCGCGTCCGCACTCGAGAAGACTCTCGACAACCCGGACATCCACCTGTACTGCGACGTAGAATTCGGCAAGGACGTGACGCTCGACGACCTGCTCGCGCGCTATGACGCCGTGCTCTTCGCCACCGGCGCGGTCAAGGACAAGCCGCTCACGATCCCCGGCGCCGACCTCGACGGCGTGTACGGCGCGGCCAAGTTCGTCGAATGGTACGACGGCTACCCCACGGGCGCCCGCGAATGGCCGCTCACCGCCGAGAACGTCGCCGTGATCGGTGGCGGCAACGTCGCGATGGACGTCGCGCGCGAGCTCATGCGCAACGCCGACGACCTCAAGGCCAAGACCGACATCCCGGACAACGTCTACGAGGGCATCCAGAACAACAAGGCCAAGGTGCTGCACCTGTTCATCCGCCGCGGCGTCGCCCAGGCCAAGTTCAGCGTGCAGGAGCTGCGTGAGATGGAGAAGCTGCCCGGCGTGCAGCTCATCATCAACGAGGACGACTTCGAACTGGACGACGAGACCATCGAGGTCGCCGGCCAGGACAAGCTCACCCGCCAGATGGTCGAGGAGCTGTTCGCCATCCGCGAGATGGCCGAGGACATGGAGGACGACGGCGACGTCGACTTCGAAGGCAACCCGGCCGATCGCAAGTACTACGTCCACTTCAACTCCGCCCCCACCGAGATCCTTGGGGCTGACGGCAAGGTCACGGCGATCCGCGTCGAGCGCACCGAAACCGGCGCCGACGGCAAGATGCACCGCACCGGCGAGTTCACCGACTACCCGGTCGAGGCCGTGTACCACGCGATCGGCTACAAGCCGGCCGAGGCGCCCGGCATCGCCTACGACGAGCATGGCGCGCACCTCGCCAACGCGAACGGCGACGGCCGCATCACCACGTCGGCCGATGGGGGAGAGGTGCGCGAGCGCCTGTACGCCACCGGTTGGGCCAAGCGCGGCCCGGTCGGCCTGATCGGTTCGACCAAGTCCGACGCGCTCGCGATCGTCACGAACATGCTCGAGGATCTCGCCAAGGCCGCGGAGGGTGGCCGCGTGGCCGTCGACCGCGATCCCGAGTCGATCGACCGACTGCTCGCCGAGCGCGGCGTCAAGCCGATCGACTTCGCCGGCTGGAAGAAGGTCGACGCCTTCGAACGCGCCGAGGGCGCCAAGGAGGGCCGCGAGCACAAGAAGGTCATCGAGCCCGCCCAGATGCGCGAGCTCGCCCACGCCTGACCCGCTCTCCTCGGGCCGGTGATCCGGTCCGGTCCCTTGGCTCCGGAGACCCCGGCCCCGAGGAAGCTCTCGTTTGCGTCCGATCCTGCGGTATCGGACGCGAACGGGACCTCTGAGACCTGTGTTGGAGCATTGCCTGACGTGGGCGGGAACGGCGAGCACTCCGGCCATTACCGCGGCGTAGTTTCGTCGTTTCGCATCCGGCGTACGTCCAGCAAAAATTCAGCTCGTGAATTTAGTGTGTGCCTTATGGACGGCAAATTGCGAGTGCACGGCCATTTCAATGGCCTGAAGACGACCCTCCTGTTCGGGTTGATGTGGGGCGTCATCATGCTCATCTGGTGGGCCACCGGTGGCTCACGGGGCACCCTCGGCATCTATATCGTCATCGGACTGGTCACCACGTTCGGCTCCTATTGGTTCTCCGACAAGCTCGCGATCGCCTCGATGGGCGCGCGCGAGGTCAGCGAGGCGGAGGCGCCCACCCTGTACCGGATCGTGCGCGAACTGTCTGCGAAGGCCGGCAAGCCGATGCCGCGCATCTACGTCGCGCCGACGATGAGCCCGAACGCGTTCGCCACAGGCCGCAACGAGCGTCACGCGGCGGTCTGCTGCACGCAGGGCATCCTCAGGATCCTCAACGAGCGTGAGATTCGCGGCGTGCTCGGCCACGAGCTGATGCACGTGTACAACCACGACATCCTCACCTCCGCGATCGCTTCGGCGATGGCCACCGTCATCACGTATCTCGGCTACTCGCTCATGTACTTCGGCGGCGGCACCTCACGCAACGATCGAGACAACTCCTCCGGCGGCCTCGGCCTGATCGGCGCACTGCTGAGCATGATCCTCGCCCCGATCGCCGCATCGCTCATCCAGATGGCGATTTCCCGCACGCGCGAATACGACGCTGACGAGGACGGCAGCATGCTCACCGGCGATCCCGAGGCGCTCGCCTCCGCGCTCAACAAGATCTCGTACGGCGCGCAGACCACGCCGATGCGCAAGACCGCCGGCACGCAGTCGGTGTCCGCGATGATGATCGCGAACCCGTTCTCCGTCGCCGGATTCTCCAAGCTGTTCTCGACCCACCCGCCGACCGAGGACCGCATCGCGCGCCTCATGCAGATGGCGCAGGAGATGCGCGCCGCCCAGGCCGGTCAGGTCTACGGCGGCATGGGCGCCCCGCAGGTGCGGTACTGACGGTATCGACGGGTGCTGAGTCGCTAACTAAGTCGGAGCTCAGGCTGTCCGGCTGTTCCAGTCCGTTCCGCTTACTCGTTCCGCTTACTGAGACGGCCGGCACCGCGGCCCAACGCCGTGGTACACTGGTGGCTCGCGTCCAAAAGACGCACCCTTGCGAATGTAGTTCATCGGTAGAACGACAGCTTCCCAAGCTGTAGAGGCGGGTTCGACTCCCGTCATTCGCTCCACTCAAAACCGGCGGGATTCCGCCGATCTTCGTCATATGTAAGGCGTCTAGACGCCTCTTGTGGACACAGTATGGACACACAGCGGACACTGGCCCCCTCTGACGAGGGGGCTGTCAGCGAAGCTGACTGGGGGAGAGACATTCGTCGACAAGCTTATCCATTCTCACTTGAATACCCTTCAGACCCGCTTCGCGGGCCCGCTCGTCACCCCTCAATCTTCGGGCTCATCTCGATCAGCTGCTTGACCGTCACGAACTCGTAGCCCTGCCCGCGCAGGTCGTCGATGATGCGCGGCAACGCCTCGATGTCCTGCGTGCGGTCGCCGCCGCCGTCGTGCATGAGCACGATCGCGCCGTTGTGCGCATGCTGCATCACGTTGTCGTGGATCTCGTTCGCGCCCGGACGCTTCCAGTCGAGCGTGTCGATGTCCCACAGCACGTTCATGTCGATCAGGCCGTCGGCGTCCTGCCACTGCTGCGCGCCGAACGCGCCGTAGGGGGAGCGGAACACCTTGGTGTCGACGCCCGACGCCTCCTTCATCGCGGCGAATCCGTTCGTGATGTTCTCGCGCAGCTGGTCGCGGTTCAGCTTCGGCATGTTCGGGTGATCGTAGCTGTGACTCGCCACCTCATGCCCTTCGGCGACCATGCGCTTCTCGGCCGACGCGAACTCCTTCGACTGCTGCCCGAGATCGAAGAACGTCGCCTTGACGCCCTTCGCCTTGAGGATGTCGAGCATCGGCGCGCTGTACTGGCTCGGACCGTCGTCGAACGTCAGCGCGATCACCTTCTTGCCTTCGGGCCGCGGGCTGTACGAGCGCACGACCATGTCGGTCGGCTTCGTCGTCACGCCCTTGTCGACCTTCTTGCCGGAGCGCTTGCCGACCCACGTTTCGGCGACGCCGACCTTGCCGCGGCGCGTGCACACCTGGATCGTGCCGCCCTTCAGGTCGATGTCGTAGCCGTACGGTTCGTCGCGTTTGATGACGCTGTGCTCCTCGGTCACGTCCTCGCCCGATTCGACGGTCACGTCGGCGTGGTCCGGCACGACCATCTTCGACCAGTCCGATTCCGGGATCGCCTGACCGCCGACGGCCGGCACGATCGCCTTGCCGCCGTGCTCGTCGAGCACCGATCCGTCAATCGCGAGCAGGCGTCCGCGCTTGGCGCCGAAGTCGTCGTTCTTCTTCAGCAGCTTGTCGAGCGTGGTGTCGACGCGCGTGCGCACGACGCGGTTGTTGACGGTCACGTCGATCGGACGCCAGTGGTCGTCCCACATCCACGCGAATCCGGACGCGAGTCCCGCGGCCAGTCCGATGACGACGATGACGATCATCGTGCGCATCCAGAACGGCATCCTGCGGCGCGGTTTCACCGCCGCGCCGAACGACAGCTCCTCGGGTGAGACGGGGGCGTTCACCGGGTTCGCCGCCTGGTCGGCCGGGCGCTTTTCGCGATCGTCATGCATGTCGTCTCTCCTTTTATTACCGCTTACCGACGCCATTGTATGGACGAACGACGCAAGGGGGTAATCCGAAAGTAACGCTTTCGGGGAGATTCACCAATGATTCATGTCGCGAGAAACGGCGGAATACCGCCGGAATCGAGCGCTGGCACGGGTGTGAGCGTTCACTAGGATGACGCTAGGAATGCAACGGGAGTTCACTGGTCGATCCCGCATCGTCTCAGATTCGCGGGCGCGGGAAGCGAGGGGAGGCGAGGGGGCACCCCCCGAAGGTGTCTGTGAGGCAACGCACATGTGACATGTGATCGAAACCCGCACCGGCGTCATCCACGCGCGGGATAATGAAACCATGACTATCGCAACGCCAGAACGCTATGCCGAAATGCTGGATGCCGCCCGCCGTGGCGGCTACGCCTACCCCGCGATCAATGTGACGAGCACGCAGACGCTCAACGCGGCCCTGCAGGGCTTCGCCGAGGCCGAATCCGACGGCATCATCCAGGTGTCGGTCGGCGGTTCCGCCTACTTCTCCGGGCAGGCCGTGAAGAACCGCGTCACCGGTTCCCTCGCGTTCGCCGCGTTCGCGCACGAGGTGGCGAAGCAGTACCCGAACATCACCGTCGCGCTGCACACCGACCACTGCGCCGAGCAGTACCTCGACGAGTGGGTGCGCCCGCTGCTCGCGTACGAGGCGGACGAGGTCGCGCACGGCAAGGAGCCGACCTTCCAGTCGCACATGTGGGACGGTTCGACGGTCCCACTCGACCGCAACCTCGACATCGCCGAGGAGCTGCTCGACAAGTCGCAGGCCGCGCACACGATCCTCGAGATCGAGATCGGCGCGGTTGGCGGCGAGGAGGACGGCCAGTCCGCCGCGATCGACGAGAAGCTGTACTCGACGCCCGACGACGGCGTCGCGGTCGCGCAGCGTCTGGGACTGGGCGAGCGCGGACGCTACATGGCCGCGTTCACGTTCGGCAATGTGCACGGCTCGTACAAGCCGGGTATGGTCAAGCTGCGTCCGGCGCTGCTGGGCGAGATCCAGAACGAGGTCGCAAACGCGGTGCTCGACGGGCGCGTGGCGTCCGCCGCGGGCGCCGTCGACTTCCCGGCCGACAAGCCGTTCGAGCTCGTCTTCCACGGCGGCTCCGGTTCGACGCCCGAAGAGATCGCCGCCGCCGTCTCGTACGGCGTGGTCAAGATGAACATCGACACGGACACGCAGTACGCCTTCACGCGCGCGATCGCCGGGCACATGTTCGAGCATTACGATTCGGTGCTCAAGGTCGATGGCGAGGTCGGCAAGAAGAAGTTCTACGACCCGCGCTCGTGGGGCAAGAAGGCCGAGGCGTCGATGGCCCAGCGCGTCGTCGAGGCGTGCCAGGAGCTCGGCTCCGCCGGCCGCGCCCTCAAGTAGCGCCTTAGCGCACAGGGGTGAGGCCGCGCCTGGGGCGGGTATAGGGCGTACGGTAGGCTGTTTCGCGGCGGAATCGAGCGTATGCGGAGGTGCGTTATGCCTGGAATTGTGTTGATCGGTGCCCAGTGGGGAGACGAAGGCAAGGGTAAGGCGACCGATCTGATCGGCACGAAGGTCGACTATGTCGCGCGTTTCAACGGCGGCAACAACGCCGGCCACAGCGTGGTCGTGGGCGATGAATCCTACGCGCTGCACCTGCTGCCCTCCGGCATCATCAACCCGAACCTCACCCCGGTGATCGGCAACGGCGTCGTCGTCGATCCGGAGGTCCTGTTCCAGGAGATCGACGGGCTCGAGGCCCGCGGCATCGACTGCTCGCATCTGCTCGTCTCCGAGGCGGCGCACATCATCGCGCCGTATCATCGCACGCTCGACAAGGTCACCGAGCGATTCCTCGGCAAGCACAAGATCGGCACCACCGGCCGCGGCATCGGCCCGGCCTACGCGGACAAGATCAACCGCGTCGGCATCCGCGTGCACGACCTGTTCAACGCCGAGCACCTGCACGATAAGGTCGAGGCGAGCCTGCACCAGAAGAACCAGATCCTCGTCAAGCTGTACAACCGCCGCGCGATCGACGTCGACCAGACCACCGACGAGCTCCTGAAGCTCGGCGAGCGTCTCAAGCCGTACGTCGCCAACACAGGCCTGATCCTCAACAAGGCCCTCGACGAGGGCAAGACCGTCCTGTTCGAGGGCGCGCAGGCCACGATGCTGGACGTCGACCACGGCACCTACCCGTTCGTCACCTCCTCCAACCCGACCGCCGGCGGCGCCTGCACCGGCACCGGCGTCGGCCCGACCAAGATCACCCGCGTCATCGGCGTCTCCAAGGCGTACGTCACGCGCGTGGGCGAGGGCCCGTTCCCGACCGAGCTGTTCGACGAGTCCGGCGAGTGGCTGCGTCAGCAGGGCCATGAGTTCGGTGTGACCACCGGCCGTCCGCGTCGCTGCGGCTGGTTCGACGCGGTCGTCAACCGCTACGCGAGCCAGGTCAACGGCCTGACCGACCTCGTCCTGACCAAGCTGGACGTGCTCACGGGCCTGAAGGAGATCCCGATCTGCGTCGCGTACGACGTGGACGGCGAGCGTCACGACGACATGCCGACCGATCAGGCCGCGTTCGCCGCCGCCAAGCCGATCTATGAGACGATGCCGGGCTGGACCGAGGACATCTCCAACTGCCATTCCTTCGATGAGCTGCCGGCCACCTGCCAGGCGTACGTCAAGCGCCTCGAGGAGCTGTCGAACTGCCGTATCTCCGCGATCGGCACCGGCCCGCAGCGCGATCACATCATCTCCGTCCACTCGCTCATCGACTGAGTCGCACTGAATCGAACTGAGCCGAACTGAGCCGATTCGGCGGGCCGGACCGAGCCGTTCCGGTTCCCGCCCGCCGAGCCCGCCGTCAGCGACAGCGCGAACAGCAGCGCGAGAACGCCAGAGACTGGACGTGAGTCACATGCCCGAGTATTTCGCCGAACCCGATCCCACGACGCAGGAGATGACCGCCGCGCACGCCCGTTCGTACGCGCTGGCGGCCCCGCATCCGACGGGCGCCGCCGCGGCCGAGCGTCCGCCGCAGATTCCGCTCGCGCCGGTCAAGCGCGTGCAGGCGCAGTTCAACCCGCTCGCCGACGGCATGGTCTATCTGGTCGTGTTCCTCGGCGGCATGGTCGGCACGGCGATGCGGTACGGGTTGTCGCTGGCGATGCCGGCCCCGGCGGCTGAAACCGGTTTCTTCAGCGCGTTCCACACCGCCACGTTCATCGCGAACATGGCCGCCTGCTTCGTGTTCGCGGCCCTCACCGCGTACATGTCGCAGGCCTCGTGGATCCGCAAGCGCGTCCGCCAGCTCACGTCGCGCGGTGTGGGCATGGGCATGTGCGGCGGATTCTCGACACTGTCGGCGATGGTCATCGAGGAGCTGACCTCGATCCACGGCAGCCAGATCGGCGGCTTCCTGTTCTACATGTTCGTCAGTTTCGCGCTCGGCATGCTCGTCGCGGCCGCCGGCTCGTGGCTCGCCACGTCGCTCGCCTCACGCCGCGCCGCGAGCATCGCCTCCCGCGCGGCCGGCGCCGGCGCGTTCGACGACGTAGCGCCGTCGTCGCCCCCGTCCGGCGACTACGGCCAGCCCGTCGCGCCGGGCTCGTCCGCCGGGGCCGGAGTCGGGGCGGGGTCCGGTTTGGGCGCCGCCGCTTCCGCCGCGACTTCATCCGGTCCGGCCGGTTCATCCGGTTCGTCCGACCCGTCCGACCCGTCCGACCCCATGATCGCCCCGTCGTTCGAACCCGCGCCGATCACCGACGAGATCCCGATGGTGGGCGATCCCTCCACCGGCGACGCGCATGAGCCGTCGCCCCGTGAAGCGCATGGCGCCCACGCCGGGGAAAGGCGGCGTCGATGACCTTCCTGCTTGTCTGCCTGTGCGGCGGCCTCGGCGCGATGACCCGCTTCGTCGTCAACACGTCGGTGCAACGATGGTGGAACCGCGCGTTCCCGCTGTCCACGTTCGTGATCAACGTGATCGCCACGTTCTGCGCCGGCATCGCCGCGGGCGCCCTCGCCCAGCACGGCGTCGAACACAACACGTACCTGCTGTTCGTCACCGGCTTCCTCGGCGGCTTCTCGACGTTCTCGACCGCCATCAACGAAATGGTCTCGCTCCTGCACGCCCGCAAGTGGCCCGTCGCCGCCGCCTACATCGCCGCCACGATCATCGTCCCCCTACTATGCGTAGCCGCCGGCTGGTGGGTCGTCACGCTGTAGCCGCGTCCCTGTCCCTGCCCCTCAATAGCCCGCACTGACGATCCATTGCGAAAACGTAAAGGGGCCGCTGTCTGCTGTGCGCGACCGTAGGCTTGGCTGCTGAGCCGTGAAATGGGCAGTCCAGTGGACTGCCCATAGGCGAGGGGAGCAGCTGTGCTGCGACGGCCCGACGAAGTCGGGTGCCTTGAGTGTGTCGCGCACAGCAGACAGCGGCCCCGCTCCAGCGAGAAACCGCTGTCAATCGGGCGTCAGTGGCTCCACACCGCCGCATCCGGGTCGAAGTCCGGGTTGTAGTCATCGTCCCCGTCATCCCCGTCCCCGGAGTTGTTCTCGTAGTACGTCGACTCGTCGTCGATGACGCCGGCGTCGGCCTCCTCGAGCAGCGTGTCGATGTCCTTCTTGTTGAGCACCTGCTTGGGCAGCACGTTCTCGATGTAGCTGGTGACCGCTTCGGTCATCGGCACGTCGTGTCCGGCCTTCTCCGCGAGGAACCAGCGGTGGTCGAGCACCTCGTGGAAGAACTGCGCCGGCTCGATCTGGGAGCGGTACTTGGCCGGGATCGATCGCACGGTCGGCTCGAACACCTCGCGCATCCAGTCGGTCGCGACGATCTCGAGGTCCTCGCCGTCGCGCCAGGTGGAGGCGCGGTAGGCGTCGAGGTCGTTGAGCAGTCGGCGGGCCTGGTTCTCCTGCACGTCGAGGCCGGTCAGGCGCAGCAGCTTGCGGTTCGCGTAGCCGGCGTCGACGACGCGCGGGCGCACGAGCACGCGCTTGCCGCCCTCCTCGGTCTTCATCTCGAGCTCGTCCACGTCGAAGCCGAGCTCGTTGAGCTTGTTGACGCGCTTTTCGATCTTCCACATCTCGTCCGGGCCGAACTTGTCGGTGTCGGTCAGCGCGCTCCACAGCGAGTGGTAGCGGTCGACCAGACGGTTGCCGACCTCGATCTCGTCGACGTCGTCCGGCAGCAGCTTGCCGGAGCTCAGATCCATGAGTTCGCCGATGATGTTCGTACGCGCCAGGTCGATGTCGTATTCGCGCTGGCCGTTGGTCAGGTTGACCTGCAGGTCACCGGTCTCGGCGTCGACGAGGAACGCGGAGAACGCGTCGGCGTCGCGCAGGAACAGGACGTTCGACAGGGAGACGTCGCCCCAGTAGAAGCCGGCCAGATGCAAGCGCACGAGCAGCACGGCGAGCGCGTCGATCAGGCGCTCGGCGGTGTCGTGCTGCAGGTTGCGGGCGAAGAGCGCGCGGTACGGCAGCGAGAACTTGAGGTGCTTGGTCACGAGGATCGCCTCGAGCGGCTCGCCTTCGCGGTTGTGGCGTCCGGTGACGACCGCGATCGGGCGGACGGCCGGCAGTTCCAGCTTCTGCAGGCGACGCAGGATCTCGTACTCGCGCTCGGCCATCTGGCGAGTGATCTCCTTCATCGCGTACACCTCGTCGCCGACGTGCACGAATCGCACGACGTGGCGGGAGATGCCGCGCGGCAGGTTGGCGAGCAGTTCGGCGGGCCAGGTCGCCAGCGGCTTCTCCCATGGCAGCGTGAACATCTTCGGGTTCGAGCTGGCCGCGGTGATCTTGAGCGCCTGCGGTTCGGCGGTGACGGCCGATTCGTCCTCGGCGCTCACGCTGGTCGCCTTCGCGGCGCGCGGGTCCAGTTGCGACAGATTCGTGGTTGATTGCATCTTTGCCTTACCCTCTTATGCTCGACTGTTCGACTTCTGTGTGCTTATTCGGCTCAGGCCTGCACTCCGGCCACTTCCCCGGCCTTGCGTCGCGCTTCGGCCACCGCGTACAGGCTGATGCCCGCTGCGACGGAGGCGTTGAGCGATTCGACCTGGCTGGAGATCGGGATGCCGGCGACCGCGTCGCACGCCTCGCGCACGAGTCGGCTCACGCCCTTGCCTTCCGATCCGAGGACGACGACCAGCGGATCGGTCTCGAAGCCGGTGGCGCCGACGAGCTTGTCGCCGCCGCCGTCCAGCGCGACGGCGTAGTAGCCGCGCTCCTTGAGGCTCTCGATCGCCTTGGTCAGGTTGACGACGCGGCACACCGGCATGTGCGCGGCGGCGCCGGCCGACACCTTCCACGCGGCCGCGTTCACCGATGCGGAGCGGCGTTCCGGCAGGATCACGCCGTTCGCGCCGAACGCGGCGGCGGAGCGGATGACCGCGCCGAGGTTCTGCGGGTCGGTCACGCCGTCGAGCGCGATGAACAGCGGTCGGGCGGCGATGCGCGCGGTCTGCGAGTTCGCGGCCTCCATCGCGCGCGCCTTCTTGTCCGCGCGGTCGGCGAGCTCGGCGAGCGACGAGTACTGGTACGGATCGACCTTGAGGATCACGCCCTGATGGTTGCCGGATCGCGCGATGCGGTCCATTTCGAGACGGTCGGCCTCGAGCATGTGCAGTCCCTGCGTGCCCGCGAGCTTGACGATCTCGCGCGTGCGGTCGTCGTGTTCGATGCGCGAGGCGATGTACAGCGTGGAGCTGGGCACGCCCACGCGCAGCGCCTCGAGCACCGAGTTGCGGCCGAACACCAGATCTGTGGTGTCCGCCGACGAGAACTTGTCGGCGCGACGGCGTGCGGCCAGTCGCGGATCGGCCAGTTTGCGGCGATCGGCGACCTTCTTCGCCCTGTACGCCTTGTGATAGACGCGATCCTCGGCCTTGGGCGTCGGGCCCTTGCCGCGAAGCGCGTTGCGATGCTTTCCACCCGACCCCTTGGTCGGTCCTTTCTTGATAACCATAAGGGCCATTGTCTCACAAGCGTTGTATCGGCAGCCTTACAGCGAACGATTCCCAATAAGAAACGTGTGAGCCGATCGCACACAATCACACAAACCGCACATCGCCGGAATCGCTGGAATTACAACGTTTCTGGCGATTTCGCGTGCGATTGACGACCTGTCAACCCTCACACGTTTCTTATTGAGAACGATTCGCTGCAAGCATCTAATAGACAACACCCCCTTATGCCGTGCGATGACCCCTTCACACCCATATGGAATAATGGCAATCGTATGCATCGGCGACAGTTGTGCCGGTGCCCATAACCGCGCAGCACGGCGCGCGCCGGGGGAGACAACCCGGCCGCCGCACCGGCTGACTACTCCGCGGCTATACCAAGGAGAATCACATGGTTGATCAGAAAGGTCAATCCACCGCGCCCGCAGTATCAGAGGAGGTCCGCGCCCAGCAAGCGTTGCTCGCCGGACTCAAGGACGCCGATCCCAGCCTGACCGACGCGGCCGAGGTCGCCAAAGCATTGAACGTCGACCCCGCCCGCGGCCTGAGCGGCGACGAGGCCAGGCGTCGACTCGAGAAGTTCGGCCCGAACGAGCTGGCCAGCGCGCCGCCCGTGCCGAAATGGAAGAAGTTCCTGCAGCAGTTCCAGGACCCGCTCGTCTACCTGCTGCTCGCCGCCACCGTCATCTCCGTGATCGCGTGGTTCATCGAACGCGGCCATGCGGCCCCCGGCGCGGAAGGCGGCGAACCGTTGCCGTTCGACGCGATCGTCATCGTCCTCATCCTGATCGTCAACGCCGTGCTCGGCTACATCCAGGAGGCGAAGGCCGAGGCCGCGGTCGAGGCGCTCGCCCAGATGACCGCGCCGCAGACGTCCGTGCTGCGCGACGGCAAGGTCGTGCGCATCAACACCGCCGAAGTCGTCCCCGGCGACGTGATCGTCCTCGCGGAGGGCGATTCCGTCTCCGCCGACGGCCGACTCTTCTCCGCCGCGAGCCTGCGCATCGCCGAGGCGTCGCTCACCGGCGAATCCGTGCCGGTCGGCAAGAAGCCGGACACGCTGGCCGAGGCCAAGGCGCTGGGCGACCGCGCCAACATGATCTTCAACGGCACGTCCGTCACGCAGGGCACCGGCCGCGCGATCGTCACTGGCACCGGCATGAACACGCAGGTCGGCAAGATCGCCGACCTCCTGTCCGCCACCGAGGACGAGCAGACGCCGTTGCAGAAGGAGATGGACTACGTCTCCAAAATTCTCGGCATCGCGGTGTGCATCATCGCGGCCATCGTGCTCGCCGCGCTCGCGCTGCTCGAGGGCTTCCACTCGACGCAGGACGTCATCGACTCCCTGCTGCTCGCCGTCTCGCTCGCCGTGGCCGCCGTGCCCGAGGGCCTGGCAGCGATCCTCACCGTCGTCCTCGCGCTCGGCGTGCAGCGCATGGCGATGCACAACGCGATCGTCAAGAAGCTCCACTCCGTCGAGACGCTCGGTTCCGCGTCCGTGATCTGCTCGGACAAGACCGGTACGCTGACGCGCAACGAGATGACCGTCGAGCGCGTCGTCACCCCGTCCGGCGAGGTGCAGATCACCGGCACCGGCTACGCGCCGGAAGGCAAGATGGTCGCCGCCGACGGTTCCTCGCTCGCCGACGCGCCGGCCCTGCGCGCCGAGGTCATCGCGACCCTCGCCGCCGGCACGCTCGCGAACGACGGCGACCTGCGTGAAGAGAACGGCAAGTGGGAGATCGTCGGCGATCCGACCGAGGTCTCCCTGATCGTCGCCGCGCGCAAGACCGGCGCGATGAAGGGCTACGAGCAGTTCAGCCGCGTGGCCGAGGTGCCGTTCACCTCCGAGCGCAAGCGCATGTCGGTCATCGCGAAGGACTCCACCGAGGGCGGCAAGCTCACCGTCTTCGCCAAGGGCGCGCCGGACGTGCTGCTCGGCTTCTGCTCGCGCATCGCCGTGGGCGGGCAGGTCCGTCCGCTCACCGAGGGGGATCGCCAGACGATCCTCGCGACCGTCGAGAGACTCTCCTCCGAGGCGTACCGCACGCTCGGTCAGGCGTACCGTCCGCTCGGCACCGCGAACCTGTCCGAGGTGCCCGGCGTGCGCGCCAACGCCGCCGGACAGGTCACCGACATCGCCGACCAGTCCGAGGCGATCGAGACCGACCTCATCTGGAACGGCATGGTCGGCATCATCGACCCGCCGCGCACCGAGGTCCGCGACTCCGTGGCCGAGGCGCACCGCGCCGGCATCCGCGCCGTCATGATCACCGGCGACCACCCGCTGACCGCGGCCCGCATCGCCTCCGACCTCGGCATCATCGACAAGGGCGGCAAGGCCCTGACCGGCGACCAGCTCGACGCGCTCACCGATCAGGCCGCGTTCGACAAGGCCACCTCCGAGGTGTCCGTGTACGCGCGCGTCGCCCCGGAGCACAAGCTCAAGATCGTCGAATCGCTGCAGCGACAGGGCAACATCGTCGCGATGACCGGCGACGGCGTCAACGACGCCCCGGCCGTCAAGACCGCCGACATCGGCGTGGCGATGGGCATCACCGGCACCGAGGTCACCAAGCAGAGCGCGAAGATGATCCTCGCCGACGACAACTTCTCCACGATCGTGGCCGCCGTGCGCGAGGGCCGCGTGATCTTCGACAACATCCGCAAGTTCCTGCGTTACCTGCTTTCCAGCAACGTGGGCGAGGTGTTCACCGTGTTCTTCGGCGTCGTGTTCGCCGGATTCCTCGGCATCACCCAGCCCGGCACGCAGGGCGTGACCGTGCCGTTGCTCGCCACCCAGCTGCTGTGGATCAACCTCCTGACCGACGCCGCGCCGGCGCTCGCGATGGGCGTCGACCCGCAGACCGAGGACGTGATGAACCGTCGTCCGCGCAAGGTCACCGACCGTGTGATCGACGCCTCGATGTGGGGCGACATCATCTACATCGGCGTGATCATGGCCATCGTCACCCTGATCGGCATGGACATGCACCTCGCCGGCGGCCTGTTCACCGACCGCTCGGTCGACGCGCTCGGCCACGACGCGCAGATGGTCGAGGCCCGTACGATGGGCTTCACGATCCTCGTGTTCGCGCAGCTGTTCAACGCGATTGCCTCGCGCTCCCACGCGCAGTCGGCGTTCGTCGGCCTGTTCTCGAACAAGTGGCTGTGGGGCGCGATCGGCCTGTCCATCGTGCTGCAGCTCGTCGTGATCTACGTGCCGTTCCTCAACTCCGCGTTCGGCACGACCCCGCTGTCGGCGCTGGCGTGGGCCGAGTGCATCGGCCTCGCCGCGTTCGTCCTCGTCGCCTCCGAACTGCGCAAGTGCGTCCTGCGCGCGATGGAGCGCTCGAAGCGCTGAGGGGTTTTCTCCTAGTTCCCCACTCCGCCGGGCCGGCTTCCCCTATCAGGGAGCCGGCCCGTGCCATTATGCGTGCAATGCGTTCAGCTGCTGCCCCCCTGGCCCCTCTGATGAGGGGGCTATCACCCAATGCACATTGCGGTGCGGGGCAGTTGCCAGAGGCCGTCGGGGATTGCGGGGAATCCATTCCGCGGAGAGTTGTCACAACGCGCGATTCGCATCGGTCCCGGGTACGTTGTGACAAGAAAAGCTGTCACAACGCGTTGTTTCCGTCGATTTTCTCAAGTTGTGACAAGGATCGGCGACGGCTCGTGCGACTGCACGGCGAAGGGGATCGGCTGAATGGCGGAATTCCAAGCTTTTCGCCGTCCCGGTCTCCGTCGTCTTCCGCCGCTGGGCCGTCGTTCTTGTCACAACGTGTGATTTTCGCTGATTTGAGCACGTTGTGACAGCGGAAATTGTCACAACGCGTCAAACGGGCGGGTCTGAACGCGTTGTGACATTCGCCGCCTCTCCGGCGATGACTCTCCGGCGATGACGGTGCTGTCTTGTGACCGTCGCGTGATCGCCCGGGATCAGTTGATGGCGGATTCGGAGGAGTAGGTGCTGGGGTCGTCGGCGGTGCCCGAGCCCGTCGAGCCGGAACCGGTCGATCCCGAGCCCGTCGATCCCGACCCGCTGTTCTGCTCGGGCTCCTCGGTCTGTTGGTCCTCGAGATCCTGACGCTGCTGCTCCTGCTGTTGCTGGAGTTTCTGCTGCTCCTCCTGCGCCTTCTTCTGCGCTTCGGCCTGCGCCTTCTGATCGGCCTGCGTCTTCGCGCTCATCGACGCGTTCACGTCGGACATCGCCTGCTGCAGCTTGGTGTTCGCGCTGTTCACCTCGGACTGCGACGGGTTCGACTTCGCCGCGACGCTGTTCGCGCTGCTGATCGCGTCCTGCAAAGCCGTGCGCGTGCTGTCGTCGGCCACCTTGCCGGCCGATCCGGCGAGCAGCGACTGCGCGGACGAGATCGACGTGTTCAGCGACGACTTGAGCGAATCGGAGGTCTTCGACTTCTTGGCGGCCTCCACCGCGTCGATCGCGTCGTCGATCTTCTCCTCCTGCGAATCCGCGTTCTGCTCGGCGATCGCGAACTGCTGGATGTTCGACTTGAGATCGTCCTTCGACATGTCCGCCGCGCAGGTCGCGTTCGTCGAGATGTTGCCCGCGTCGGCGATCGCCTGATTGAGCGTGTCCAGCGTGGTCGCGTCGGACAGCTGGTCGGCGGTCGTCGAAGAGACCGTCTGCTGCCCCTTCGCGACCTCCTGCTTGAGATCGTTCTGCGCGTCGGTGTACTCGTTCTTCGCGGCCGTGCACGCCGCGTACGTGATTTTGCCGCTGCTCGCAGTGAAGAACCAGATGCCGCCCGCGATCAGTGCGATCACCGCGATCACGCCCACGACGATGCCTGCGATCGCACCGCCGGACAGGCCCTTCTTCCTGCGATCGCGCCGGCGTGCACCGCGGCCCTCGTCATCGCGATCATCGTCGCGGCCGTTGCCGTCGGCCGAGTTGCGACCGTCGGGATAGTCGTCTTCGTCGTTGCCGTCGTTCGGAGCGATCGACGGCGGCATGACCGGCGGCTGGGCGCCCGCGGCTGGTTGCGCCTGACCGAACGCCTGCGTCTGACCGAATGGTTGCGCCGGCGGGAACTGACCGGTCGATTGTCCGGTCGATTGGCCGGTGACCGCGGCCGCGCCGAACACCTGCGTCGCCTGTCCGGCGGACTGCGCAAACGGCTGTGCCGGCGGGAACTGGGCAGCGGGCTGGCTAGTGGCCCCCTGATTCAGCGTGCCTTGATTCAGCGTGCTCGGGTTGAACACCTGCGTTCGCTCCTCGCGTGGATCCGTGACCGGCTGCGCGGCCTGCGGCTGGATCGACTGCGGCTGAACCGGCTGGGGCTGTGCCGGCTGCTCGAACTGTCCGTACGCCTGAGTGGCCTGCGGTTGCTGTGGCTGCCCGAACACCTGAGTCGGCTGTCCATACGACTGGCTTTGTCCATATGGCTGTGTGAATACCTGCGTCGCCTGGGCCGACGGCACCGTCGTGCCTGTCGTCGGGAACTGTGTCGGCTGTGCAGTCGGACTATACGCCTGCGTCGCCTGATCGGATTGGGAAGTCACCGGGCTTTGCCCATACGGCTGTGCGAATGCCTGTGTGGCCTGATCGGTGACGGGGGAGGGGAACGCGGGCTGGCCGGTCGACTCTGCGGCATACCCCTGCGTGGGCTGCGCGACCTGTTGCGGTTGGTTGACCGCAGGTGTGGGCAGCGGCGGAAGATCCTCGTCGGCCAGCGGGTCGAATGCCTGCGTGGTCTCCATCTCGGTCGGCGGCTCCACGGCCGCAGACCGACCGAACTGCCCGGCGGCGGCTTGGCCGGTGACGGACTGCCCGTAAGGCTGTTGTTGCGGCGCCTGTCCGGCCTGCCCGTACGGCGTCTGCGTCGCGCCTGCATACCCGCCCGGTGCCGCCTGCTTGGGTTTGTTCTGGAAGTCGAAGTGGAATTCGCCACTCGGATCGGTCATGTCCTGTCCCCCTGATTGTCGTGTGTCTGGTCGCCTGTAAGCAATGTCGTCGCCAGTATCGCCGTCGTCAATAGCGTCGCCCGTCAATAACGATGAAGCCAGACCGCCGTCCCCGGCCGCCTGGCTTCCGACGTCAGTCGTCGATGTGCGCGCGGTAGAAGTGCTCGTAGGAGCGGCTCGGCGTCGGGCCGCGCTGACCCTGATAATGCGATCCGACACCCTTCGAACCGTACGGATGCTCGGCCGGCGAGCTCAGCTGGAAGAAGCACATCTGGCCGATCTTCATGCCGGGCCACAGCTTGACCGGCAACGTCGACACGTTCGACAGCTCCAGCGTGATATGCCCTTCGAAGCCGGGGTCGATGAATCCCGCGGTCGAATGGGTCAGGATGCCGAGGCGGCCAAGCGAGCTCTTGCCCTCGAGCCGGGCGGCGATCGTCGCGTCGAGCTTGACGTACTCCCACGTCGAACCGAGCGCGAACTCGCCCGGATGCAGGATCCACGGCTCGTCCGGGGCGACTGCGAACTGCTCGGTCAGCGCGCCCTGATTCTCCGCCGGATCGACGTAGGTGTATGCATGGTTGTTGAACAGTCGGAAGAAACGGTCGAGTCTGACGTCGATCGACGCGGGCTGGACCATCTCCGGGGTCCACGGGTCGAGCGAGATATGCCCTTCGGCCTGCGCGGCCAGAATATCGTGGTCGGACAGCAGCATGGGAAGCTCCTCACAGACGGATAATCGAAATACTGCCCATAAGTCTAGTGCCTAGTCTCCTGCGTCGAAAGTGCTGCACGCTTGGTTCGCCAGTACATTGCCGCGATTATGCGTGATGACGGTCTGACGGTGGTCTGACGGTGGTCTGACGGTGGTCCGATGATGGTCTGATGGCGGTCCACTGACGGCCTGACGATGGTTTGGCGATGGTACGATGACGGCCTGATGACGGGGCCCATGATTCGACGGTCGGGTCCATTCCGTCCGCCGCGCTCGCCGTCGGATGCGAAACCGCTTTTCCACATTTGTGGACAACTTTCGGGCGACTCTCGTGCGACACAGTCACGGCGGTTGCCGATTCCGGCGTGCAGTGCTCGTACCCGCTTGTGGCTAATAGGCGGCTAATAGATGGTCGAGTCGTGGACAAACGGTCAAAAAACGACAATTTTCAGGAAACTCACAGCGAAACACGGCGTGTGTCTCAGAAAAACGTGCTTATCTATGAGATGTCAGCAAGAGCCGACCCGGAGCGTGAGCCCCCGACAACTGAACCTTTCTTCTTCTCTCCTTTCTCTGACCCCGGTGGAACCTCACCGGGGTTTTCTTTTGCCCGTCACCGGGCGGCGGCGATCTTTCGTGTCATCGGTGCCGAGAGCTGTCTGCCGGCCCATGACGGGTATCTCTCGCTGGGAAGGGCTGCCGTGAGAGATAACCGTCATGGGGCGGCGCCGTCCTCTCACCGAACGAATGTTCGCGAGACATTTCCGTCGGCTCATACCGAACCTTCTCGTGTACTTGGCCATTTGTGAGACATTGTTGCTGGCTTCTGTCGGGAGAGTCTCGCGAATCGCTCTTTGGCGAGAGTCGCCTGTCGAAGTGTGACGGTTATCTCTCGCTGGGGGATGTGCTTGCGAGAGGTTCTTGTCACTGGGTGGCGGCGGGCTCTCGCTGAGGGATGTGCTCGCGAGAGGTTCTTGTCACTTGGTGGTGGCGGTGTCTCGCTGGGGTGGTGCTTGTGAGAGGTTTCTGTTGCCGGGTGGCGGCGGTGTCTCGCTGGGGGCGTTGCTCGTGAGAGGTTTCTGTCACCGGGTGATGATGGTGTCTCGCTGGGGCGGTGCTTGCGAGAGGTTTCTGTCACTGGGTGGCGGCGGGCTCTCGTCAGGCAGGCGGTGCGCGGAGCGGTAGAGGCCCCTGCCGGCGAGTTGTCGTCCGAAGGACGACATGGGCCCCTGATTCATCCCTGAGACCGACGGACGGCCGCATTCTCGGCGGTAGACTAAAAGCAAGTACGGGCACAACGGGGCCGGTGATGTTGGCGGCTCCGGGATCCGCAACGCAAGCCGCGACCGCGGCATCGCGTGGAACGCAAGCGGTACGGGTACGGACGTGAAGGCGAAGGCACACAACGCCGGAGCCTGATGAAGGGGAACGGTCATGGCCGACGACGAATACGACTTCTTCGCGCAAGGCGATGGGACGAACGGCAACAGTGGGGCATTCAACGAATACGACGGCGATGACGGCGCTCGCAGACGTCGCCCGCATGCCGGTCAGACCGGGCGGGCCAACCATCAGCTAGGTCATCTCAATCAGTCCGGTCATCCGGGTCAGTCCGGCCAGTCCGGACAATCGGAATGGCCTGTTCAGTCAGGTCAGCCCGACTGGGACGTTGGTCAGGGCGCGACAGGTCAGACCGGCCAGCCGGAAACCGACCGGAACGCCGGCCATCCCGTGTCGGGCCAGGCTTCGACCGGACCGGCTACGACCGGCCAGGCTTCGGCTCCAGCCGTGCAAGCCGTGGCCCATGCTACGACCGGCCAGGCTCCGACCGGACCGGCTTCGGCCCCGGCCGTGCAAGCCGCGATCCCGACCGGACAGCCCCCGTCCCCGGCCGCGCAACCCCGCCTCTCCTCCGGCCGCACCACGACCTACCGCGCCGGGTTCGCGTCCGAACCGGCCCGCCGCAGCCGGATCGCCGCGATCGTCGCCCTGCTCGCGGGACTGGTCGCCATCGCGTTCGGCGCCGCCTCCGCCGCGCACGAGTCCGCGCCCGCGATCGTCGACCCGGACGGCAAGGTGCCGGGCCGCTACATCGCCCTGACCTGCGCTATCTTCATCGCGGTCTCGTTCGTCGCGGTGATCGTCGCGAAGACGAACCTGCCGCGCAACAGCCGCCGCCATCGCGTCGGGTCGGGCGGCATCGTCACCCTGCTCATCGCGGGGCTGCTGCTCGCGTTCGGCGTGGTGTGCGGTGTGCTGTTCCCCGACGGACTGTTCAAACCGAACGTCCGCGACGAGGCGCCGATCTCCAGCGCGGAGGGCATGCGCTACGACGTCGAGCGCGCGACCGGCGCGTGCGAGGCCGGCTGGACCGGCATCGACGTGCACGCGTACCCGGGCGTCGAAACGGCGTCGCTGTGCGCCTCGACGCGCGTCGCGTACGTCACGTTCGACTCGAACACGACGCTGCGACTGTACGACAACGTGGTGCAGTCGAAGCTCTCCGAACTCCTCACGCAGAACGCCGATGACCCGAACGCGCAGGGCGATTGGCGGCTGCTCTCCGGCAACCAGTGGATCGCGTTCGGCCCGGCCGACAAGATGACGACGCTGGAACAGGATTGGGGCGGCACGCTCACCGCAGTCGCGGGGTCGGGCGAGGCGGCGTCAGGCGCAGGCGACACCGCGCAGTGACGGTGCAGTGATGATGCGATAACGATGCGGCGACGATTTCGTGTCGAGAGTCACAGCGATTCGTCACGACGCACCACGCGAACGGCGTCGCTCCCACGCGCGGATGATGCACAATGGAACGCGACGGAGGCGTCCGGCGACGAGGCGGACCGCGGCCGCGGACCGGACTCACGATGAAAGCGAAGAGGCGAGGAAGACATGATCATTGACCTGACCGAGGCACAGTACTCGCGTGGCGGGGGAGCGACGCATCCCACGCATCCGATGTTCCTCTGCCTGCACGGCTGGGGGTCGAACGAGATGGAGATGGCCGATCTCATGCGCCAGATCGCGCCGTACAACGATTACGCATCGTTGCGCGGACCGGTGCGACTGGCCGGCGGCGACGCGTTCTCGCCCGGCGCGTACGCGTGGTTCGGCGAGCGCGTCCCGGTGGGGGAGGACCTCGACCGCGCGGCCTACGATCTCGCGGTGTCGATCGACCGGTGGGTGACGAACAACCTGCCCGACGAGCGCGAGATCGTGCCTCTCGGCTTCTCGCAGGGCGGACTGCTCGCCGTGCACCTGCTGCGCGTCAACCCGAAGCGGTATCGGGCGGTCGTCTCGCTGTCCGGGTATCTCGCGCCGGGCAGCGTCAGGGGCACCGCGCCGGCCGACGGCATCCTCGAGAACTACAACGTGCCGGTGTTCTACACGTACGGCAAGAACGACGATGTCCTGCCGAAGTACGAGCTGTTCGCCGCGCAGGCGTGGCTGGGCGAGCACACGTGGCTGACGACGAAGAGCTATCACGGGCTCGATCACAACGTGAGCCTCGAGGAGCTGACCGACCTGCGCCAGTGGCTGCTCGACCACGACATCACGTCGGGAATCCTGTAGCGATTCCGCGATGCGAGCGCGCGAACGCGCGGGTGCGCGGGGGGGGGGCGCGAGTGGCGCGAGTGGGCGCGAGCGGTATGGGCGGCGACGGTGGTGTTGGCGTCGCAGGGGATCGCAACAAATGGAAGCCAAACGACCCACTTGCGCTCGACGGACCTAGACTGGGCCCCGTGAACGCAGCGATCGATGAGAACCATCTGGACGAATCCCCGCGCGGCCTGACGATCATGGCCGTCGTGGGCGTGTTCGTCGGCATCCTGTCCGGCATGTTCGGCATCGGCGGCGGCACGATCATCGTGCCCGCGCTGGTGTGGCTGGGACTGACCCAGCGCCACGCGGCCGCCACCTCGATGATGGCGATCGTGCCCACCGCCATCTCCGGCGTCATCTCCTACGCCGTCGAGGGCGACGTCGACTGGATCGCGGCCGCGCTCGTGTTCGCCGGCATGTTCGTCGGCGGGCAGATCGGCTCGTGGCTGCTTTCGAAACTGCCCGAAATCGCTTTGAGGTGGGCGTTCGTCGCGTTCCTCGTGTTCGTGATCGCGAACCAGGCCATGTCGAACCCGTCGCGCGACTCGCATATCGAAATGCACCCGATCATGGTGGTCGGGCTGATCGCGTTCGGCGTGATCGCGGGCGTGCTCGCCGGGCTGCTCGGCATCGGCGGCGGGGCGATCTGCGTGCCCGCGCTGTCGATCATCTTCGGCGCGAGCGACCTGATCGCGCGCGGCACGTCGCTGCTGGCGATGTTCCCCAATTCGATCACCACGTCCGTCGCCAACGTGCGACGCCACATGGTGCATGTCAAAGCGGCGGTGATCATCGGCGTCGTCGCCGCGATCACCGCGCCGCTCGGCACATGGATCGCCGGCGCGGTCACGCCGCGCACCGGCGCGATCCTGTTCACCGTCTACCTGTCGGTCCTCCTCGTGCGTTCCCTCTTCGTCGCCATCAAAGCGACGCGGCGTTAGTCCTATCCTCGGCCCCCTCTGATGAGGGGGCTGTCAGCGAAGCTGACTGGGGGAGAGAAGAACGGCCAACGGGCCGCGGGGCAGATGATGCAGATCAGATGCCGGAATCGGCATCGACCTGCATGACATAGACGTTCCGTCTCAGCGCCCTGGCCTGGGAGCGGGAGATGTCGCCGGCCTCGAGCATGTCCTGCACGATGCCGAGCTCGATGCCGTAGCTGTCGCGCTTGACCTCCTCGGCCTTGCCGACCGCGGCGGCCGAACCCTCCACGTTCGGCCGGGACCTCAGCGACGCCTCCGCGCGACGGTAGTCGAGGATCAGCGCCGAGCAGAACTCGGTGTTGTACCGGTCGCGGCTCATCTCGTCCTCGAGCATCGCGATCACATGCTCGATCGCCTCCACCTGCAGCCGGCGCGTGCGCGCGAAGATCTGATCCTCGCTCACCAGTGGCGCGGTGCGGCGGATGCGGTTGATCGTGCGTTTGACGAGGTTCATCGTCCGATGCCGCAGCCCGCGCATGCGTCCGCCGATCTGCCAGCCGAGTTGCCAGCCGATCCGCCCCCTGCCGATCTGAGGCCCCTCGTTCGTGTGACGCAGCGCGTTCATGATCTGGTCGAGCATGCGCTCGCACGCCTCGACGTTGAGCTCCTGCACGGCCTTGTCCGGATCGGGATGCGCCTTCGCGCCGCGCAGCCGGTCGTGCACGAACTCCTTCTCCCAGTTGAGCGCCTGGATCTGCAGGCGACTGTATCCGGCCGGATCGAGCGCGCCGATGCGATGCTTCAGACGGCTGATCCGCTTCGTGTACGAGTCGATCACCATAAGCACCGCGCGACGGTTCTCCGGCGTGATACGCCCCGTCAGCTCCTCGACCGTGCGTCGCAGCACCTCGATCGTGATCTCCGTCAACTCCCCGTCATCATCCTTCGCGCGATACGGCGCGAGCAACGGCAGCAGGAAGTTCGCGAGCAGCAGCGTCAGGATGATCACGCCCGAGGCGATGAAAATCAGTTCGTCGCGCATCGGGAACGCCGTGCCGCCGGACAGCGCGTAGGGGATCGTGAACATCAGCGACAGGGTGATCGTGCCCTTCGGGCCGCCGAACGTCATCACCGCGGCCGATCGCCAACGCTCGGCGGTCATCGGGCGGCGCAGTCCGGTGTTCACGTCGCGCGCGATGCACAGCATCGCCACGATCCAGAGGAATCGCAATCCGACCGACACGGCCGTGACCAGCAGAATCGCCGTGACGAGCATCCGGTTGCTCACCCACGGGTCGGACCAGCTCGTGCGCATCGCGCCGGGCAGCAGCATCCCCAGCAGGATGAACACCGTGCCGTTGAGCGTGAACGACAGCACGCCCCACACGCTGGACGCCACGATGTTCGTACGCGCCACGTTCGGGCCGACGCCGGTGCGGTCGAAGCGCACCAGCAGGCCCGCCGCGACCACCGACAGGATGCCGGAGACGTGCACCTCCTCCGCGCCCAGATAGAGGAGGAACGGCAGGAACAGCTCCATCAGGATGCGCGTGGTCGTCGTCTCCCAGCCGAGGGAACGGATCGACTCGAACAGCCAGTTCGCGGCGAGCCCCACCACGAGGCCGAACAGCGCGCCGCCGATGAACGACAGGACGAAGCGGACCGTGGCCTCGCCCACCGCGAACTCGCCGGTCACCGCGGCGGCGATCGCGAACTGGAAGCCGACGATGCCGGAAGCGTCGTTGAACAGCGATTCTCCCTTCAAGACGCCGCGTTGACGCAGCGTCAGCGACGCCTCCTTGCCGAGCGAGGAGACCGCGACCGCGTCGGTCGGGCCAAGCGCCGCACCCAGGGCGAGGGCCGCCGCCAGCGGGATCAGCGGCCAGAGCGCGTGCAGGACGAAACCGACCGCCACCATCGTCGCGATCGCGAGTCCGATCGCCAGAGACAGGCTCAGTTTCAACGATTTCAGCAGCGCCGACTTGTCGATTTCATGCGCCTCGAGATACAGCAGCGGGGCGATGAACAGCACCATGAACAGCTCAGGGTTGAGCTGCACGTTGGGGAAGAACGGCAATTGCGAGGCGACCGCGCCAAGCGCGATCTGCACGAGCGGGGTCGAGACCTTCGGAATGAAGCGGCTCAGGAACGAGGACAGCACGACGGCCGCGATAATGCACAGTATCAGTTGGACAACACCCATAATCCCCTACGTTCCTCGACCGCCTCTTGACTGCTTCTTGACGTTTGTGCGCCGTTTTGCGCCGTTTGTGTGCCGTTCCGCATCGATTCGCGATGTTTCGCGTCGTTCCTCGCGCGGCTCTCCCTCTCGCTTGTGCACCCCGCGCTCGCGCGCTCGCCGGCGCAGGGAAGCGCTGCACAGATTATAGAAAAGGCGTTAGGAAAACGTTAAGCGTGTGGCGGAGCGGGAGGGGAGGGAATGGCCCGTAGACTTGGGGCTCATGAGTTCCATGCTGCTCGATGAACTGAACGATGTGATGGGCGAGGCCCTCGCGCTGGCCGCGCTCGCGGCCGGGGCCGGCGATGTGCCGGTCGGCGCGCTGGTGCTCGATGCATCCGGAGCAATCATCGGCCGGGGATACAACACGCGCGAAGCCGGCGGCGACCCGCTGGCCCACGCCGAGGTCATCGCGATGCGCGCGGCCGCCGAGGCCCGCGGGGGAGACTGGAATCTTGCCGACTACACGCTGGTCGTCACACTGGAACCGTGCCCGATGTGCGCCGGCGCGTGCCTGCAGACGCACATCGGGCGCATCGTGTTCGGCGCGTGGGACGCCAAGCTCGGCGCTTGCGGATCGGTGTGGGACATTCCGCGCGACCCGCATATCGGCCACACCCCCGAGGTGATCGGCGGCATCCGCGAGGGGGAGTGCGCGCGCATCCTGTCATCCTTCTTCGCCGGGCGGCGGGGTAGCGCGGAGTCGGGGCCAGCGGATCCGCGTGCGGTAGAGCCGATCTGATCATTCGAGCGGTGCTGTCGGAGCATATCTCTCTTATGAGGGGTACTTTTCCGTATTTGCGGAGCTCTATCTCGCTTGTGAGGGGTACCGAGGTGAAGTATCAGAGGCCCAAAATGGCTTTACCTCGTTGCGGTTAGGGCGTTTTGGACGCTGTATATCCGGCGTGGGTACCCCTCGTAAGCAAGATAGAGGTCCGGAACAACGGAAAAGTACCCCTCGTAACGCAGATATGCGGAAAGTCGGAAGAAAACTCACTCATCACTTCCAACTAACGTTCAGGAAACTTCCAGAGGCGGCGCTTTTACTCTTAGGTAGCAATACGAACCGGCGATGCGATTGCTGTAGAGAAACCCGATCCGCCGGTCATATGAAGGAGCAAACGATTATGGCTGATGAGCAGAACAACTGGGCCCCGCAGGGTGGCCAGAACGCGCAGCCGCAGCACGACGCGCAGGAAACGCAGCACATCCCGTCCCCGACGAACGCGGGAACCGCAGGCAACGCGGGCGAGCAGCCCACCGAGACGATCTCCCCGGTCGCCGCAGGTGCCGGTGACGGCACGGACCGCACGGATCACACGGATCGCACTGTGCCGATCGCGACCGCCCAGACCTCCGCCGACGAGGTGAAGCCCGATTACGCTTCCGCCGCGGGCGAACAGACTGTGGTCTCCTCGAAGCCGGTCGCTTCGACTGCTTCGGCCTCGGCCTCGTCCGAGCAGCCCACCCAGTCCCAGCCGGCGTACGGCCAGTACCGTCCGGCGCCGGAATACGGTGCCTACGGCCCGGTCCCGACGCCGACCCCGGCTCAGAACGGCCAGAGCAACCAGCCCGTCGGCCAGCCCGGCCCGTTCGCGAACAACGGTCAGCCGGGTCAGCCGGGCCAGCAGCCGCAGTACGGCCAGAACGCCGGCTTCGGCGGCAACCCGTTCGGTGTCCCCGGCGCGTCCAACACCAACACCTCCGGCAACCCGTTCGCCGCGCCGAATGGTGCGAATGGTGCCAACGGCTCGAACAGCGGCGCGGGCAACGGCGGCAACGGCAACAACAACGGTGGCCCGTTCGGCGGCTTCAACCCGTTCGGCGGCCAGAACGGCCAGAACGGCCAGCCGAACCAGCCCGAAAACGGCCAGTTCGGCCCGCAGCCAGGCTCCCAGCCCGGCGCCAAGTCCTCCACCGGCACCGGCCGACTGATCCTGACCGGCGTGGTCGCCGCGCTCGTCTCCGCCGCGCTGTGCCTCGGCGTCGGATACGCCGCCATTACCTCGGGCGCCGTCCGCGTGCCGACCACCAGCTCGCTGACGAACGTCGACTCCAGCACCTCCGGTTCCGGCACGGCCACCGCCAAGTCCGGCGAGGCGCCCGACTGGCAGGCCGTCGCCAAGCAGGTCTCCGGCTCCGTGGTCTCCATCCAGACCCAGCTGTCGAACGGCACTGCCAAGGGCTCCGGCGCGATCCTCGACAAGGACGGTCACATCGTGACCAACAACCACGTGATCTCCGGCGCGCAGCAGATCCAGGTGACCCTCTCCAACGGCCAGATGTATTCGGCGCAGGTCGTCGGCACCGACACCACCACCGATCTGGCGGTCATCAAGCTCGACAACCCGCCGAGCGACCTCAAGGCCGTCACGTTCGCCGATTCCGACAAGCTCGCGGTCGGCGAGAACATCATGGCCGTCGGCAACCCGCTCGGCTACGACGACACCGCCACCACCGGCATCGTCTCCGCGCTCAATCGCCCGGTGACCGTGATGGATGACGAGAACAACGACATCGTCACCAACGCCGTGCAGATCGATGCGGCCATCAACCCCGGCAACTCCGGCGGCCCGACCTTCAACGCGGCCGGCCAGGTGATCGGCATCAACTCGTCGATCGCCTCCACGTCCAGCTCGTCCTCGTCCAGCTCCGCCGGATCGATCGGCATCGGTTTCGCGATCCCGTCGAACCTCGTCAAGCGCGTCGCCAACGAGATCATCCAGAACGGCTCGGTCAAGCACGTCGCGCTCGGCATCACGATCACGTCCGACACGGTTGAGGCCGACGGCGTGACCCGCGCCGGCGCGAAGATCACCAAGGGCTCGTCCGGCTCCGCGGTCGTCTCCGGCTCCCCGGCCGAGAAGGCGGGTCTGAAGGAGGGCGACACGATCGTCGCGTTCAACGGCAACGCGGTGAGCAGTAACGCCTCCCTGCTCGGCTACGTGCGCGCCGCCGCCCTCGGCGACAAGGCGACGCTCACCATCGTGCGCGACGGCAAGACGATGGACGTCGACGTGACGCTCGACCAGCAGGAGGAGGCTGTCAACGGCTCCAACCGCTCCGAGTCGAGCAACGGCAGCGGCAACAGCGGCAGCAACGGCAACGGCGGCAACAGCCAGAACAACGGCGGCAGCGGCAGTGACGGCAACAGCGACGGTGGCAGCGACAGCTTCGGCTTCCCCTTCGGCTGGTGATCCCGCGCCGGACTCTGGCCAATACCCGGCCCCGGCTGGTCCGGTTGGTCCGGCTGGTCCGGTTGGTCCGGCTGGTCTGGTTACCCCCGGCCGATAACGGCGATAACGCCATAAAATGAAGCCCCGCGAGGCGTACCGAGCGATACCAATCCGCTCGGCACCCCGCGGGGCTTCGCCATCTCTTCCCTCCTGTTCAGGTGTTTGTTAGTTCGGCTCAAGTCCCGACTACTCCAGCAGCTTCAACCGCGCGTTGAGGTACTCGTTGATCACCTCCGCGCTGACCAGCCGGTTCGCGTAGATGCGGCGCGCGGACGACCCCGAAATCGAATCGAAATCGTTGCGGACCCGCATGAAATCAAGCTTGTCGGCGATCAGGCACGATGTGAAATTGTCGCGCAACGTGGTCAGGAACACCGGCATCTCCTTGTCAAAATAGGTCGCGGCAGTCGCGCCCGCGGCCGCCAGATACGAGCCGTATCCCTTGTGCCAGTGCCGCGGCGCGACGCAATAGCGCAGATGCCAGGCGTTGCCGCAGCGTCGCACGCCTCCCGCGCCGACGATCTCACCGTTGCGGGTGCACGCGACCCAGATGCCGAGCGCGTCGTAGACCCAGTCGGCGATCCACTGTTCCAGCATCGCGCGGGTGACGTCGATGTCATCGTGCGCGGACCCGGTCTGGTTCCACCAGACGCGCGGGTCGGAGAAGATGTCGAACAGCGCCGGCAGATCGTCCATCGTCGGTTTTCGCAGCGATGGAGGTCGCGGCTTGAGCCGCTTCTTCACTTTTCCCATGATTAATCCTTTCTATCTCTGCTCTTCTTGTCATTGATGTTGCTATTGATGTTGCCGGGGGTTGGCGGCACGTAGCGTTCCCCGAAACGTGTTCGTCAGGCGCAGGTTCTCAGTCTGCGCGGGGCGCGAACGGTTCGGATGGCGTCCGATGTTGGCGGAGTGATTCAGCGGAGGGCAGGGCGATGCATTGATCGACGACGATCGGCGTGTATCGGGGAATATGCGCCGACCGTGCACTCTGCCGGGTTTCGGCGCCCTGGCTGTGCTTCGATCACAGACCCTGATTGGTTGACGATTCGGCGGCGAACTTCGCTGATTCCCTTGTGGGGAGCGGTCTGAAGCATGATGCGCCGAGAATCGGAGTGTATGCAGCGTCATTGCGACGGCAATGCGCATGCATGCGTATGAAATTGTGTTCCATGTTGTGCATCTGGCGGAGATCACATGCCATGACCCCGATCAGATCGACAACACGCAATCCGAATAAGCGATCAGCCCACGAACTCCTTCGTTATCTTGGGTGCCAATATCGCTGTTTCCGTATGATAAATGTCCGCCCCGCCGAACGCTTTCCACCGTAGGACGCGTGGCGAGGAACGTAACTACATCGTTCACGATGTGACCCTGCCGTCGCAAAAACCTGACCATGGCCATTGGGGTATGTCGACATACGGCCACCGGTCGCACTTTGGCCGTCGGCCGCATAGCGATCAATGAATTTGGAAGCGGATACGGCGTGGGCGGGCACGGGCGCATCTGGGCGGTCGGACATAGTGGGATCGTGAATGGACATGGATGGGGTGAGTTCAGAGATGGACGCCTTGCTGGGGCGGTTCCGGTGAGCAGTGGGCTGGCGCCACCCGGATTGCGCTGTTGGAGGCAGCTAGAAGGGGAGCTGGGAAGGGTATCTCGCTTACGAGGGGTACTTTTCGGCTCTTGTGTACATCTATCTCGCTTACGAGGGGTACCTATGTGAAGTATCCGAGCCTGAAAACGGCTTGACCCCGTTGCGACCAAGCCATTTTTCGGCCTGTATACCCAGCGCAGGTACCCCTCGTAACGCAGATAGATGTCTGCAAACAGCGAAAAGTACCCTTTACAAGCGAGATAAGCGTGTACAAAGGCCTGAGCGTGTGCTCTGAGACGGTGTTCGGTTGAACCGCACCCTGATTATCGGACTGAAGTAATTCGGATTCGATGATCGGAAAGCGCGGTTTCTCATGTGCGGGAATCACAGGCGTCGTTATGACGATGCTTCCAGGAAGGCTGCCTCGGTCCTGATGTGCCGGGGTCTCGGGGCCAAGGCGCTGGTCCGGAGGTTCACATGCCGCGGCGGACCGTGGAAAATGAGTTGTGCCATACCGGGGCGGTGGGGAAGTGGCAGCGTTGGTGCTACTGTGCGGGGTAGTGGTCTGATCGCGCCGGTGCCCTCACGAACCGCGGTTTCACAGGCGAACGAGAGCGGGGCGATCGGACGGAACCGGGAGAAAGAAGGCGGCGTATGCGTCGTGATTGGTTGGGCAAGTCGGGTAACGGTCGACCGGATCGTAGCCGGTCGAATCAGCATTATGTGTCAGGTCCTCATATGTCGGGTTCGTCGGGTCGATTGCCGGGGCGATCAAGGCATGGCGTGATTTCCGCTGCGGTGGGTGCGCTCGCCGCCATCGCGATGATGATGCCGATGGCGTCGGCGCAGGCCGCCCCGCAGATCGCGGACGCGAATGCGGTTGCGAGTGCCGCAGCCGGTTCGGCGGTTTCCGCTGCTCCGATCGCAGACACATCCGCCGACGGCGTGCAGCGCGTCGCCAAAACCCACGAGCCCCAAGTCGAACAGCAGTCGTTCAGCGCGCCGGCCGCCGTGGCGCCGAACGGGGGAGATGTCTCGGGCGATGCGGGTGAGCACGGTTCCAGCAGCGGTGGCGAGTCCGGCGACAACGCCGTTGATCCTTACTCGCTGTCCGCCGAGCCGCGATCTCGCTCGGCCGAACCCCAGCAGGGTTCCGGTTCGTCGGCTGCCCCGGCATCCCCGTCCGCACCTCAGCCTCAGCCGGTGACCGTGTCCGCCGAGCTCTCCGGCCTCGCCACGGTCGGCGTGACGTGGAAGCAGCAGGACATGAAGGACGCGGACAAGGCGCCCACCTACCAGCTGCGCTACTTCCGCGACAACGCGTGGAGCGACTGGCAGACCATCCCCTCGGTCGATGACGACTTCGGCAAGATGGGCGTCAGCCCCTCCTACTACGTCGGCGACGCGACCAAGGTCGAGGCGCAGCTCACCCCGGCCGCCGGTCAGACCCTCACCGAGGCGAAGCTCGTCACCATCGACTCCGGCTATTCCGCAGTGGGCGACGCGCAGACCAGCGCCTACCGCAGTGAGAGCAGTGAGAGCAAGGCGGATACGACAGATAAGGCGAGTGTCGATGACACGTACCCTGTCGAGGAGGCCGGTGCGGTTCGGTCCGCCATTTCCGCCTCTACCACCGCAACCCCTACCGTCCGCACGGCCACGGCCGTCACCGCGACCGGGCGCATCCACACGCGCGAGGAGTGGTGGGTGCCCGGCAATCCGGCGATGACGTGGAGGCCGAAGCGCGACAGCCATTGGAAGGGCGCGATCGTGCATCACACCGTCGATCGCAATGATTACACGCAGGCCGAGGTGCCCGCGATGATCAACGGCATCTACCTGTTCCACAACACGCAGCGCGGCTGGGGCGACGTCGGCTACCAGCTCATCGTCGACCGTTTCGGCGGCATCTGGGAGGGCCGCGATGAGGGCGCGGCGAACCAGGTCGTGCCCGCCAGCCAGGTCGAGGGCGCGCAGGCGGTCGGTTTCAACCGTGACACGTTCGGCGTGGCGATGCTCGGCAGCTATCACCTCGATGTCGCCCCGACCGACGCGCAGATCGAGTCGACGGCCGCCGCGATCGCGTGGGAGTTCAAGGCGCTCGGCATCCCCAGCCCGTTCGGCACGTTCCAGTTCCAGGGCACGCAGCAGCGCGTGACCGGTCACGGCGACCCGAGTCACTACATCGGCGGCGACCTCAATCACACGCTCTGCCCCGGCCAGCAGGTGTGGGATCGCATGGAGATCATCCGCGCGCGCGTCCTCGGCTACATGATCCGTCCGTCCGGCATGCCGGCGGTCAACGTACCGAACGGCGCGTACTACATCAACTCGGTCGCGAAGGATTCGTCCAGCATCGAGATTCCGGCCGATGCGACCGCCGACGGCGTGCGCACCGAGCTCCACTCCGCCACCGGCAAGGCCAATCAGCAGTTCACGTTCACGCGTCAGCCCGACGGCAGCTACGAGATCACAAACGTCGCGACCGGCAAGGCGCTCGACGTGGCCGACGCCCGCGCGTGGAACAACGCGGAGGTCCGCCAGTGGGCGCCCGACGGCACCGCCGCCCAGCATTGGTTCATCCGCGATTCCGGTTCCGGCTACTACCTCCAGTCCGCGCTGGGCGACTACGTGCTCGACCTGAGCAACGGTCGCACGGCCGACGGGTCGGTCGCGGCCCTGTACAGCCCGAACGGCTCCGCCGCGCAGAAGTTCGGTCTCGCGTCGGTGAACGCGGTCCTGCCGATTGACAAGGATGTGCGCATCGAGTCGGCGCTCAAGTCGAATCTGGTGCTCGACATCTCCGGCGGATCGCGGGCCAACGGCGGTGCGCTGCAGGTGTACGGCGCGAACGGCACCGGCGCGCAGCGGTATCGCCTGAAGCTGGTCGGCAACAACGTGGTCGAGATCCGCAACGTCGGATCGAACAAGGTGATCGACGTGCCCGGCAACGGCACCGCGAACGGCGTGAAGCTGCAGCAGTACGACGCCAACGGGTCGACCGCGCAGCACTGGATGGTGCGCGCCGCCGACGGGTCGGGCGCGAACGGCCTGGTCTCGTTCTACGGCGTCTCCTCCGGCAAGAGCTTCGACCTGCCCGGCGCCGACAGCCGATTCGGCACCCGAGTCCAGATCTACGCCGGCAACTACACCCCCGCCCAGCAGTGGCGAGTGATCCAATGACTCGGCCCCCTCTTGTCAGTGGAGCTGGCCCACGACGGCGACGGCCATGACCACGTTCTCGGCCCCCTCTGACGGGACGTTGCCGTGAAGCAAACAGCAGAGCTGTTTGTAGGCAACGTGCGAGCCGACAGGCGAGCCAGCATGATGCCGCGCGCAGCGCGTCCTCAATTACAGGACGGGCTGTCAGCCGTAGGCTGACTGGGGGAGAGACAGACAATCAGACAGAATGTTCACATTCTGCACAGAACAATGAACACGGCCCTTCGCACAGCCTGCTCGATCACCTACAGTGGACTGTGGAAAACGCTATTCGAAGGACCGATAGCGAGGAAGGCATAGGGGAAGAGGAATCATGCCCATTCGTACAACCGGCGACGGCAGGACCGGCGACGGCAACAAAACCGGCGCCGACCGCCGTTTCGGCACGCGCGCGCTGAAGCTGGTCGCGGCGGTGTCCGCGACTGTGATGGCCGTGTCGTTCGCGGCGCCGGCGTTCGCGCAGCCGTTGCGTGACACCGCGATCAACCCGATTAATCCGGTCAACCCGCAGTCTCAGCCGACGACCATTCAGGCGCAGACCTCCGCCACGGCCGATGTCGCGGCGGACGAGGCGATGCCCGGCAATCCGAGCGTCGAACTGCCGGACAAGGTCGCGAGCAGCATCCCGAACAGCGCGACCGTCGTGTCGGAGGATCACGCGGTCACCACGGACGGCAAGCTGAAGGACATCGAGACCGGCAAGACCGTGACCGACCCGAAGCTGGTCGGCACGGCGAGCAAGCAGCCCGATCCGCTGACGAAGACCGACGGCGAGTCGTTCATCCCGGTCGACGTCAAGGACGTGAAGACCGCGGTGAAGGACGCCGCCAAGGGTGAGTCCGGTGCGTCCGGCGAGTCCGGCGCGCAGGGCGACAACGCCGCCGCGTCGACCGCCGCGTCGACCACCGACGGCACCGTCACCCCCGCCGCCCTCGGCAACAACGAGTACGGCGCCCACTGGGGCAACTACAACGGCATGCAGGCGTTCTTCGACGCCGGCAACAACGTGTTCGCGAAGAACGCGAAGGGCGTGGTCGACGTCTCCGAGTGGCAGAACACGATCGACTGGCAGGCCGCGAAGGCCGCCGGCGTCGAGGGCGCGATCGTGCGCATCGGCTACGGCTGGGGCAATGGCTTTGACAAGCAGGCGCAGCGCAACATCAGCGAGCTGAAGCGCCTCGGCCTCCCGTTCGGCATCTACCTGTACTCGTACGCGTACGACACTGATACGGCCGCCAAGGAGGGCGCGAACGTCGTCAACCTCCTCAAGAAGGCCGGCGTGAGCCCGAGCGATCTCGCCTACCCGGTGTACTACGACCTTGAGGCGTGGTCGTGGGCCGGTCACGCGCATCCGACCGATCCGAACGTGTACAACGCGATCGTCAACGCGTGGTACGGCCAGCTGCAGTCCGCGGGCTACAACAACCTGTCCGTGTACTCGTACACGAGCTACCTCAACGGCCCGCTCAACAACGCCAATATCCACGCGAAGACCCACTGGGTGGCGCAGTACGGCGGTTACATGGGCTTCCAGAACTGGTCCACCAAGGTGCGCGGCTGGCAGTACACGTCCGGCGGTTCGGTCGCCGGCATGAGCGGCAGGATCGACCTGAACGCGTTCGGCACGACCGACGGCTCGCCGGCCGCAGGCGGCAATGGCAACAGCGGTTTCAGCGTGACTCAGCTCGATCAGGTCACCATCCCGAACGGCACGTACTACATCAACAGCGGCCTGAAGGACTCCTCCAGCGTCGAGATCCCGGGCGCGAGCACCGCGAACGGCGCGGCGACGAAGCTGTACGGGTACAACGGCACCAAGGCCCAGCAGTTCACGTTCACCAAGCAGTCCGACGGCACGTACGAGATCAGGAACGCCAACTCCAACAAGGCGCTCGATGTCGCAGCCGGAGCCGCGGGCAACGGTGCGACCGTCCAGCAGTATGACGCCAACGGCTCCAAGGCCCAGCGTTGGATTCTGCGTGATGCCGGCAACGGCTACTATATCCAGTCCGCGCTCGGCAACTTCGTGCTCGACGTCGCCGGCGCGAGCACCGCGAACGGCACGCAGGTGCGCCTGTGGACGCCGAACGGCTCCGACGCGCAGACCTTCATCACCCCGTCCGCCGGCGTGGCCGTGCCCGGCTCGGACGTGATGACCGCCATCACCTCCGCCGTCGACTCCAAGAAGGTCGTCGACGTGCCCGGCGCGTCCACCGCCGACGGCGCCCGCCTGCAGGTCTACGATTCCAACGATTCGATGGCCCAGCGATTCCGCTTCGCGCAGATCGGCAACGGCGTGTACGAGATCGTCAACGTGAACTCCAACAAGGTGCTGGAGGTCGCGAACGGCTCGTACATGGACGAGGCGCCCGTCCAGCAGCGCACGAGCGACGGTTCGCGCCGCCAGCACTGGCAGGTTCGCGCCGCGGGCAACGGCAACGTGACGCTGCTGAGCGGCCTGTCCAACAAGGCGCTCGACATCCCCGCGGGCAACGCCGCGAACGGCGTGCAGCTGTGGGTGTACACGTACAACGGTTCCGCCGCGCAGCAGTGGAAGCTCGACAAGGAGAAGTCGCTGCGTGACGTGCTCGACGCCGCGGCCGCGTCGCACAAGGGCGATCTCGCCGACGGCACGTACACGATCGCCTCGGCCGCCAAGCAGTCGATGGTCCTGGACGTGAACGGCGGTTCGAAGGCCAACTACGGCAACGTGCAGATCTACACGTCGAACGGCACGCCCGCCCAGCGTTGGAAGGTTACGCACGACGCCAAGGGCTACGTAACCTTCACCAACGTCGGCTCCGGCAAGGTGCTGGACGTGAACGGCGGTTCGGCCGACAACGGCGCGAACGTGCAGCAGTACTCGTCCAACGGCTCGTGGGCGCAGAAGTGGATCGCCGTCAAGAACTCCGACGGCACGCTCACGTTCCAGTCCGCCGTGACCGGCCAGCGCGTGATCGACGTCTGGGCCGGAGCCACTGCCAACGGCACCAACGTGCAGGTCTACGCCTCCAACGGCACCAACGCCCAAAAGTGGGTAGTGAAGTAAGTAGTGAAGTAAGTCCGCTGCTGAGCGCCAACTGAAAAAGGGTCGGAAACCATTCGGTTCCCGACCCTTTTCCTGTATCTCGGCCCCCTTGTCAGGGGAGCTGGATGATCGACACCGGTATGCCGAGCAATCACCTCTCGGCTCCCCTTGTCAGGGGAGCTGGCCCGCGAAGCGGGACTGAGGGGTAGTCCAGCGATGCGAACTATAGGCGCGTTCTACTGCCTCTCCCGCCTCAAATACGCAAACCGATTCGCATCCACGATAAACACCTTCCGATCATTCTTCGCCATCACATCCAGAATGATCCCCGCGATAATCAGCAGCAACCCCGCGATCACCAGCATCACCGCGCCGATCAGCGTGGGGAACCGCGCGACCATGCCCGTGTGCACGAACTCCATCGTGACCGTGCCGCACAGCGCGACCCCGATCAGCCCGAGGATCACGCCCAGCCCGCCGAAGAACGGCAGCGGCTTGTACTCGCGGATCATGCGGAAGATCGTCGACAGCACCTTGATGCCGTCGCCCACCGTGTTGAGCTTGGACACCGAGCCGGCCGGGCGATCGCGGTACTGGATCGGCATCTCGAACAGGCGCAGGTTGTTGTTGAGCGAGTGGATCGTCATCTCGGTCTCGACCTCGAAGCCGCGCGAGAGCACGGGGTACGTTTTGACGAACGTGAACGAGAACGCGCGGTAGCCGGTCATGATGTCGGTGACGTGCGCGCCGAACAGTCCGTTGATCGAGCCGCGCACGAGCCGGTTGCCGAAGTTGTGGAAGGGGCGCTTGTTCTCCTGGAAATATGTGGAGGAGAGGCGGTCGCCGATCACCATGTCGTAGCCCTCGAGGACCTTGGCGACCATGTCCGGCGCGGCATCGGCCGGGTACGTGTCGTCGCCGTCGGCCATCACGTACACGTCGGCGTCGATGTCCTCGAACATCGCGCGAATCACGTTGCCCTTGCCCTGACGTGGCTCGCGCCGCACGATCGCCCCCTCCGCGGCCGCGATCGACGCGGTCTTATCGGTGGAGTTGTTGTCGTACACGTAGATGTCCGCGTGGGGGAGTGCGGCGCGGAAGTCGCGCACCACCTTCCCGATCGTCACTTCCTCGTTGTAGCAGGGCAGCAACACGGCGACGGTCGGATTCTTCGGTTCTTCAGGCTGAGGCATGAGCCCCACTATAGCCGCCGCGGGGGAAAGCGTTCGCCCACCTTGCTAAGGTCATATCCCGGAGTCAGGAAGGGAATCGCATGCCAGAACAGACACCCGCACACGCCAGCCATGTCAGGAAGAAACCGCGCATCATCGGCTACGACATCGCCAAAAGCCTTGCGATGCTGTTCGTGGTGATCCTCCACTACTCGTTCTACACGCGCTACTACTCGTCCGGCGTCGCGGGCACGCTGCTGACGACCCTGTGCGTCGCGTGCGTGCCGCTGTTCTTCGCGGTGAACGGCGCGTTGCTCCTGCCCCGCCCGCTCGACGTCCGCAAGCACTTCAAGAAGACCCTGACGATCGTCGCCGTGCTCGCCGTGTGGAAGACGATCGTCGCGCTGTTCTGCGTGTTCGTCGACCGCTCGCACCCCGCCCCGATCGGCACCCTCGTCAAGGATTTCCTCCGATTCCAGCTTGGCGGCGGCTTCGGCGAGTATCCGGTGGGCTATTTCTGGTTCATGAACGCGCTGCTCGCTGTGTATCTGGTGTATCCGCTCGTCAAACTGGTGTTCGATGATCCCGGCCGCATCGCCCTGCGCACGGTGCTCGCCGTACTGTTCGCGTTCACGGTCGGCAAGGACACGCTCGTCGTGCTGCTCGACATGCTCGGCGCCGCCACACACCACGAGTTCACGTCGATCCTCGGCGCTCTCGACCAGTTCTACATCTTCGGCTCCTACGGCTATGTGCTCCTGTACTTCATGGTCGGCGGTCTCGTCGCCCGCGCGATGATGCCCGAAGGACTGAAGGGCGGCGTCGACGGCATCCGATGGCCGTTGCGTTCGATCAGCCGTCCAGTCGCCGCGCTGCTGGTCGTCCTCTGCTACGCGGTCTCGTTCGGCATCCAGCGCTTCCAGCACGCGACGAAGGGAACGAACCTGACCATCGACTACGGCTACTGGCTGCTGCCCACGTTCGCCGCGACTCTCCTCGCGCTGATGCTGTGCCTGACGGTCAAGGGCACAGGAGACAAAGCCGCTCCGATCCGCGCGATCGTCGAGACCGTCGGCAGGAACACGTTCGGCATCTACATGCTGCACATGATCGCGATCGTCCTGTTCGCCAAGTCACAGGCGCATCCCGCGCTCGCCGCCGTGTTCGAAGCGCATCTGAACAGTGGCGCGATCACCACCCTCCTCAACATCGCATGCGTACTGATCCTCTTTGCCGCTTGCCTCGCCGTCTCGGTGGTCTTGAGGAGGATCCCCGGCGTGCGTACCCTGTTCACGGTATAGATTCGTAGAGGAAACGACCCGAGAAGGAACAATGGAACAGACTGAACTGCGCGATCACGTCGGACGCGACAATGCCACCGGAAGCGGCCTCGCCGCCTTCCTGCGCGACCGCTGGCCCCTGATGCTCATCTCCGCGATCCTGGGCCTCCTCGCCGCCGCCTGCGACATGCTGCTGCTCACGGATCACCTGCGATTCTCGTTCCAGTACGCGTTCCGATTCGTGATCTACTCCCTGTTCCTGTTCGCACTGTTCATGGCGGGCGACTGGCTGGTCGGCTGGATGAACCGCCATTTCGAGCGCGACTCCCGTGACACCTCATCCCGCGCATCCCGCGCACCTTACGCACAGAGTACACAAAGCAGAATCGAACTCAAAGGCCAGCACCACTTCGAGTTCCCTTTCACCCGCCGTGGCTTCCTTGGTTCCCTGGGCGTCATCTACCTGTGCTGGCTCCCGTATCTGATTCTCACCTACCCTGGCGTGATCTGGTACGACACCCAGCAGCAGCTCCAGCAGTTCTTCGGCATCCCGAACGTGTTCGGCGACGGCAGTCACCTGTCCGACCACCACCCGGTGTTCGACACCCTGATCTTCGGTTCGTTCGTCAAGTTCGGCAATCTGATCGGCTCCGGCAACGTGGGCGTGTTCCTGTACGCGATCGTCCAGTCGCTGATTACCGCGTCCACGCTCGCCTTCACCGTGCTGTATCTTCGGCGGATCGGCGTGCCTCGTCAGCTGTGCAAGGCCGCGATGCTGTTCTTCGCGCTGTTCCCGATCTTCCCGATGTATTCCAGTGCGATGGTCAAGGACGCCGTGTTCCTCCCGTACTTCCTGCTGTTCTCGCTCTGCTTCGTCGAGACCGCGCGTACGAAGGGTGATTTCCTGCGCAAGCCGTGGGCGCTGACCGCGTTCATCGTGTTCGCTGTGCTTATGGCCCTGACGAAGAAAACGGGACTGTATGTGGTGATCGTCGCGTGCGTGGGATTGCTGTTCTTCCTGGCGAAGGGCATGAAAACCACGAAGGCCGCGAATGACGGCGATACCCGCACGAAGGGCGATGCCGCATCCGGCACAGGCAGGGGAATCCGTCTTCGAGCCTTCCTTCCCGCCCTCATTACCGCTCTGGTGATGATGGTCGCCCTCCCCAAGGTCGTCTTCCCGGTCGCCGGCATTCAGGAGGGCGGCAAGCAGGAGGTCCTCGGCATCGCCTTCCAGCAGTCCGCGAGACTTCTACGCGATCATCCGGACAAGGTCAGCCCGCAGGACAAGGAGGTGATTTACCACGTCCTCGGCCGCGACGTTGACAAGCGCTACGAGTGGTGGGCCACGGACAGCGTCAAGGGTTACAACTGGGACGACGAGAAGAACCAGTACCTTGGCGACTACATGAGGGTGTGGGTCAAGGGTTTGGTCGAACATCCGGGTTCGTATATCGAGACGTACCTCGCATTGGAACAAGGCTGGCTCGGCGCTCCTGAGACAATGAAGGACGGGAAGGTTCGGAACGTCTCCAATGTGTATGCGTTAGGTGCATCCCACTCGTTCGCGGAAGCGGGCCAATTAGGAGTATCCGTCACGAGAACGACCGCTATCCAGTTCGTTCAGCAAACCATGGACTGGTTCGTCAGCTCATTCATCGCTCAGCTCCCCTTCTCTAGGGCACTCTGGGCCACATGGCTTCCAGTATTCCTTGTTTACGAGTGTCTGCGCCGCCGCAAAGACCGCTTCGCATGGCTCCTGCCGATGCTTGCCACCTTCTTGTTCCTCTGGGTTTCCCCGACAAGCGCCACGATCGAAGGCATGCGATACCTGATTCCCATGATCTACGTGACGCCCTTGTCCCTCTCCTGCCTCCTATCTCGAAACAAGCACCACTGTTGAGCGCGCGCTATGGCCCCCTCTGAAGAGGGGGCTGTCAGCCGCAGGCTGACTGGGGGAGAGACCGAGTAGCTAAAGGCTGCAAAAAATACAGCATCGGCAAAGCCGATACCATACTCACCGCATCACACCAAAAATCCACTGATACAGAGGCAGAGTAACAATTCCCGCCGTAAACCGCTCGGAAGCTCGACGTGCCCTACGCTGAGCCTCCGCCAGCAATCCCGGCTCACCAAGCAACCCCTCAATGGCATCGGCAAGTGCGGTGGGATCTCCCGGCTTCACATAAACCACTCCATCTCCGAGCACACGCCTCTGCGGTGCCGTATCCGAGGTGATCACCGCACACCCGGCCGCCATCGACTGGTACACCTTGTTCGGCACTACATGCAGCCCCTTGGACGTCGTTGAGAAGATGCCCAGCGAGATCGCGTGTGAGGCGACCAGCGCGGGCAGATCCTCCGGCTCCACCCACTCGCGGAACTCCACGTTATCCAGTCCGTTCGCGATCGCGCGGACCTTGACGTAGTCCTGTCCCTTGCCGATAAGCGTGAAATGCGGGAACAGCCCGCGCGAAGCGAGCTCACGAGCGGCCTTTGCGATGACCGGTACGCCCTGCAACGGCGTGTACAGCCCGTAGAACACGATGTCGTTGGTCCGTTTCACAGCTCCCGAAGCGACTCTCGTCACCTCGGCATCCCCGGCCTTATACCACTCCGCCGGCGCCCCCACCGGAATGACCATCGTCCTGTCGCTCGGCCGGCACATGAGCTGATGCTCCTGCGTGTCCAGCAAGGTCAGAGTCGCCGCGTTGATCGCCATGCGATCGAGCCGGTTGAGCAGCCATACCCTAAGCCCGTGCGCACCGCGATCCTTGGCCGTATCGCCCGCGAAGATCATGTGGTCGAGGATGATCGGCACCCCGCGGAACAGGTGATGCGCCAAGAGCACGTCGAAGTGCCCCATATAGCCCACGAGCACTGCGTCCGGGCGTTCGTGTCGCCTCATCCACGCGCGCGCGTCACGCCGCAAGGAATGCCACAGAACGAGCAGGTCCCACCCAAAGCCGAACAGCTTCCACGGCTTGCGCAGAATATCGACCCGTTGCGCGGTCGACAGAGCCAGCGGATGGTTGATCTCGGTCACCTTGCACCCGTTGGCGCGCAGGCCATCGATCAAAATGCCCACACGGGGATGCCGGCGCACGTTGTACGTGCCGAACGCCAGTACACGCGGCTTACGAACAGACTGCTGCGTCACTCCTTGGCGCCCTCACCTTCTTCATTCACGGAATTGTTGGACTCAGTGTCTTCGATGGCTCCGACTTCCGCGGCGTCCGCGGTATCGGAGGCCTTCTTCACTCCCAGCTGTGACACATAATCCGTCAGCCCCATCGAGATCCCGCTGTAGCCGCCCCACTCGTCCTGCTGCGCCCATACGCGCTGGCTCTCGCGGCAGTACATGAGCTCCTTGGTCCGCTCCAGCTCGTCCTCGACGAGCTTGCGCTGGATGCGCAGCACCTCGGAGATGATCTGCAGTGCCACACAGAACGCGGACAACATGATCAGGGCCACACCCGCGAGCATCGACTGCAGGTGACCCGCAGAGGAGCCAGAGAAGAAATACACGAGATACCGCACGAACGGGATCAGTCCGAGCACGCCGAAGACGATCGCCGCCCACTTGAAGATCACGTTCGCCTTGAACATGAGGAAGCTGCGGATGATCGCGCCGCCCGACTTCGCCATGTGCTCGAAGATGTTCGAAAACAGTCGCGATTCGCGCGTCTTCGGGTTCGTCTTGATCGCGTACGAGGTGATCGCGATGCGCTTGTTGCCTGCCTGGATGATCGTCTCCATGCAGTAGCTGAACTCGGTGACGATGTTGAGCTTCAGCAGGGAGTTCTTCGAGTACGCGCGGAAGCCGCTGGCCGCGTCCGGGATGTGCGTGCCGGCCGCGAGGTTCACCACCCATGAGCCGAATGCTTGCATGCGGCGCTTGAACCAGCTGAACTCCTTGATGGTCGCGGTCTGGCGGTCGCCGACCACGATATCCGCCTCGTGCCGGATGATCGGCTGCACGAGATCGCCGATCGTCTCGCTCGGGTACTGGTTGTCGCCGTCCGTGTTCACCACGATGTCGGCGCCGTGTTTGAGTGCGTAGTCCACACCGTCGCGGAACGCACGCGCCAGGCCCATCGGCTTCGCGTGATGGACGAAGTGACGGACCCCCAGCGAGCGGGCCACCTCCACGGTGTTATCCGAGCATCCGTCGTCGATGATGAGCAGTTCCACCTCGTCGACGCCGGGGATGGTCTTCGGCATCTTCTCCAGCACCAGCGGCAGGGTCTGTTCCTCGTTCAGGCAGGGTATCTGTATGAAGACGCGCATGGGCTTCCTTCTTAGGCGTAAGGGCGGTTCAGGCTCAACAGTGCCACATCGTACTCAACTGGTTGAACTTGCAGAGTTGAACTTGCGGAGCACCCATTGAATGCTTATGAACGCCCCGCTAAATAGCCGGTTCCGAGTTGTTAAGTCGCGCATGTACCATCGGTCTCGATTCTTAACGGTATTCAAGGTCCAAGAATGGGTAGAGAAGATGTCTGCATGTAACACGGCTCAACCAACGCGATCAGAACGATCGAGATCTCGCCGTTTCTGTTTCCTGCCAATAGATCGAAACGCGAGGATTGCCGCGCTCGCAGTCACGGCCGGATTGATCATCCTTCTGCTGTACGTCTACAGCCCGGTTATTTTCGGCAACTGGAACTACTCGTACACCAACTGCCTGTACCGTTGGAAGCCGTTCGCCTCCGAGAACGTGGCCACGAAGGGCTTCTGTTATACGGACATCACGGACAACGTGCTGCCGATCGCCTACACCACGTTGCATCAGGGGCTGATCACCGCGTGGGTGCCGACGTTCAGCATCGGCGCGCCGATGACCGTGAACCTCTACTTCTCGCCGTTCAACTACCTGTACCTCTTGCCGTTCGGCATCGCAATGCCGCTGATCGCTATCGCCAAGATCATCATTGCGTTCCTTGGCATGTATTTCTTCCTGCGTCAGCTGGGATACACATCCCGAGGCGGATTCATCGCCGGCACCACGTACGCGCTCTCCGCCGCGATGGTCGCATGGCGGGGCTGGCCTCACACCGAGGTCGGTGCGTGGGCGCCATTGCTGTTCCTCGTGCTCGACAAGCTCGTCAAGGAGCTGCGCGTCAAGTACATCGTATGGACGGCGATCCTCACCTTCCTTATGCTGATGGCCGGCATGCCGACGTTCGCCGCCTACTTCTTCTACCTCGGCTTTGCCTATGCGCTGTTCTACACATGCCGCATGTACTGGGGGCGTTGGCGTCGTTTCGCTGCTACATTGGCCGCTGGTATCGGTGCGGTCGGGTTTGGCGCGATCATGTCTCTGCCGTATACCGGCGAGCTGCTTACGTCGGTCGGATCGAACGGATATTCCGACTCGCGCTCAACTTTGAGCTCTGTCGGACTGTCTGTGGAACAGATCAAGACCATGTTCTTCCCGTTCATGACCACCCAGAACACGATAAACAATCTGGAAAGCATGCTCTATACAGGTGTGCTGGCCATCATCACCGTGGCATTCACCGTCGTGCGTTTCCGTAGTAAGCCTCGCGCGGGCTTTTTCGCCTGCTCCGCCGTGATTGTGGCCGTTCTGCTTTTCTCGCCGGCCTTTGACATCGTATTTACGCATCTGCCGATGATCGACACTTCGCCTAAGTTCCGCATTATCATTCTGCTGAATTTCTCGCTTGCGGTGCTGCTCGGCATCAACATGGATGATTTGCTCACCCGTGTGATCGACACGATGCGTGAGCGGCTCGTGGTGTGGGGTGTCAGCGCGTTGGCATTCGTCGTGTACCTGTATGCCGCGTTCAAGACCCGTGGCACGCCTTTGGTATCGGAGAATAACGTCGAATTCGGTCCGCTTCAGCGACGCATCGCGTATATTACAGTGGCCGTGTTCGGAGTGGTTGTGCTATGTCGTACGTGCCTGCCTGCACTATTCCGTTTCGTTGCCGTTCGAAACCGTGAAAGGGATGCCGCTGTCACGTTGACGTCCAAGGTGATGTCCGTATTGTGTACGGTGGCGCTGTGCGGTGTTGTGATGGTCGACACGGGCTATTTCGCCATAGAGTATCTGCCACTCACTCAGAAAGGCTCCTCGGCGGTCCCTCAGGTGACCTCCACGATCAAGTACCTGCAGGACAACACGAGGAACGGCGAGAAGATCGTCGGTAAGAACGTGGATCTGCCGGTTGATTCAGCTATGTTCTACGGTCTTCGTGACATTCGTGGTCATGGCCTGAGCATGACCAATCCGGACATCAAGGCGTACTACACGGCGATCGACAAGAGCGCGTATGAGGCGAGTCCCACGAACACGGTGTTCAAGAATGTGAGCAACGAGAACCTGCTGCGCTATCTGGGCGTCAAGTTCATCGTGAGCAGTGAGACCCAGGAGAACGATCCTGAATACTCCAGCGGTGAGGGCATGAAGACCGTGGGTGATGACGGTCTGCTCGTCAAGGAGCTCGACAATCCCGCTCCCGAAGTTCAGCTGGTGGATAACGTTCGGGTCTTCGAGACAAACGACGAGGTGCTGGCCGCGATGAGCAAGCGATACCAAGAGAACACCGTGTTCTTCAGCAGGGAATACGGCGCTCCTGAAGGTGTAAAGACCAGTGCCGCTGTTCAGGCCGAAAACGTCGATACGACGGCTGGAATTCGCAGCGTGGAGGAGACGGACAACGGAAACATGACGATTACGGTGTCCGGCGACAAGGCAAGGTATCTGTTGGTCAACGAATATGCGGCCGACGGATGGGTTGCAACGATCGACGGCCAGCGAACAGCTGTATACAAAGGCAATGGAATTCTTCGCGCCGTAACAGTGCCCGCGGGCGATCATACTGTCCGCTTCATGTATCAGCCGAGTTCATTAGGCTGGTTCATTGCCGCCACGGGAGTTGGGGCCATCATGCTGGTGGTCATGGTGGTGTTGCGCAAACGAGAGGATGGATTCCTCTCAAAGCTGTGAGACTTTGCTGAGAGATCAAATAGCCTCCAGAATGTCGTCAGCCTCCACAGACCGAAGCCTGTGGAGGCTGACGACACCGCGATGTCCCGAAAAGCGCAATGCGTTTGCGTCACGCATTACAACTGCAGGTACAAAACCCGTGCTCGCACACAAATCCTGCGCCTAGTTCCGAACGATAAAGCTATTCATGGACATGAAGGGGTCAATTAAGCGGGGGGGGGGCGTTCAGCGTGTCGCCATACGAGGAGTGAGTGGTGGATGCAGGGGATCGCCACGACACGCCGGGGTTATTCCTTTCGCTTATATGCGGCTGTAACAAATAGGAAACGTCGGCGAGGTCAATCCGGTGAGTGGCGACTGTTCATAGGATATGAGAGAGCTACGTAGACGCGCATGATTCCAAGGGAAAGACGTAGGAGGGTGCGGGCTGAACCCATATGCGGTCCACCTACTACACACAGCGTTTCCTGAGAATTTGCATGACGCAGGCTGATACGGTTCTTGGGACGATCGTGGGACGTTCTGCGAGAGCCAAGTTGACAATGTCCGGGGGGTAGGGGTAGAAAGTGACTTAGTCGGGATGGAGAAGGTCTCCATACAAAAACCCGATGTCCCTAGAAGAAAGGTTCCTGAATCATGACAGGAAACACTAAGGTCTGGCGCGCGCCGCTCGCGGGCCTCGCCTCCGTGGCCATGCTGGCCACGATGGGCGTGGCGGCCGGCACGGCCAGCGCTGCCACGGCGTCGGTGCCGAAGTACGACTTCAGCATCACGTTGCACGCGAATTCCCCGAAGGACGCCCCCGCGGCCAACGTGAAGGGGACGACCGGTGGCTTCGCCGCCACCGCCGACGTTGAGTTCAATAGCATCGACACCGACAACGACAGCAAGCTCGACGAGCTGTACTCCACGTCCTCCTACATCCTCAACGACGCGAACCTGACCGCCGCGGACTGGGTGTTCACGGGCTGGTACACGGGCGCCGAGTATGGTTCGGCGAAGTTCGATTTCAAGAACACGGTCGTCACCAAGCACATCGACCTGTATGCGCATTGGGCGGATCCGGACAATCAGGTGAACCTGCGCTTCCAGAAGAGGACGGGTGACCTGTTCGCCTCGCCGGCGTCCCCGTACGCCGGTGGCGACGCGGCGAAGACCCCGTTCGAGAACGAGGACGGTAACCAGTACCGTCTGACGGTGGCGAAGCAGGACGGCAAGATCGCCGCCTGGGAGCTGCCGGTGGACAAGGCGGACGACCAGAGGGTCGTGGAGCAGTGGAAGGCCGATCCGAGCGCGGCGAACGTGTCCAACCCGGTGGGCGCGACCGACCCGGTCACGCTGGAGGATCTGACGACCGGTTTCGACGGCAAGCTGAAGTTCGCCGGCAACGGCCCGTTCAACGTGTCCCTCGAGGCGCAGGACCCGGGCGCCAACGCGACCACCGTTAAGTACTACACCGTCAAGAGCTCGGCTCCGAAGAAGACGGTTGATGTGAAGTACGGCGAGAAGATCCCGACGGACATCGATCTGGGTGACGGCAGCACGCTGGCCGGCAAGTGGTACTACGTGGATTCCAAGACCGGTTTCCCGGCCCCGCTGGCTGACGGCGCGACCGCGAACGAGCAGTACGGCGGCACGCTCGAGCTGCTCGCCACGGGTGGCTCCACGTCCTCCTTCACCGTCACGTACCACGTGTACGTGAACGGCGTGGCCAAGACCGTGGCCACGGAGTACGTCGCGGCGGGCGAGACCGCGAAGGGCGCGTACACGCCGTCTCGTGATGGCGACTACACGTTCGCCGGCTGGTCGACCTCCTCTGACGAGTTCACCCAGGACGTCGTGGACCTCGGTTCGCTGAAGATCAACAAGAACACCGATCTGTACGCCGTGTGGAAGACCGACAAGGCGAAGGTCACGTTCGACTACCGCTACGCCGGCAAGAAGACCACCAAGTCCTACGCCGCCGGCGAGACGTTCGGCCTGCCGACCGACGTGTCCCGCGACGGCTTCAAGCTCGTCGGCTGGTACACGAAGAACACCGTCCCGACCGATTTCGAGTGGCTCAAGGTGTACGACAACTCCGTCCTCAACCAGCACGACGCCTTCAAGCAGGACAAGACCGTGTGGGTGAAGGTCGACAAGACCTACGCGGCCACCGCCGCGAAGTACCCCGCCGCCAGCGAGAGCACGGCCACCTACTACACGGCCGCCAAGACCCACGCCGTGTCCGCCTATGACGGCGACAAGCTCCCGGAGGACACGCTCCTGCGCATCACCCCGGCCGGACTTCTGCAGTACCAGAAGAAGACCGTGACCGAGACGGCGCCGGGCAAGTACGAGACCACGGCAACGTGGGAGGACGTCACCGACACGTTCTACGCGGCTTGGGAGGTCGCCGACAGCGATTCCCTCGCTCCGCAGGAGTCCGTCGTCCCGACGACCGACGCGTACGAGGTGAAGGACACGTCCCTGTGGACCGCGGACTCCGTGACCAAGGCGAACGCCGCCCTGAAGGCGTACGGCGCACACAAGGCGCAGCTGGGTGGCTCCGACGGCCAGCTGACCTCCGACGAGGCCGCCACGCTCCTCAAGGAGCTGCAGGCCGCCCAGGATCTGCTGGTGCAGCGTGCGACGACTCCGGTGGTTCGTCTGGTGCGTGACGGCGTGCACATCTACTCGACGGACGACAACG
>NZ_PEBH01000004.1:133492-218543 GCF_008698235.1 Bifidobacterium rousetti | reverse complement strand
AACGCCTTCGCCGGCTTCGTCGGGGGCGGGGGTTTCCTCGCCCCCGACGAAGCCGGCGAAGGCGTTGGAGAACATGGCGCGCAGCTCGCTGACTCGCTGGGTGATCTGGGCCTCGCGCTGCTGCAGGGTGGCGATGTTCGCCTTCAGGCCGTCGAGCTCCTGCTGGGCGGCGGCGCGACGCTCCTCGATCTGACGTTCGGCGTCCTCGCTGGCCTTCTTCAGGGTGGCCGCGGCCTGCGCGTCGGCGTCGGCGCGCTTCGACGCGGCGTAGGCGTCGGCCTCCTCGCGGGCGGTCTTGGCCTGGCCGACCAGCTCGTCGGCCTCCTTCTTGGCCGCGGTGCGACGCTCCTCGAGGTTGTCGAGCAGCTCGGAGACCTTCTTCGTGGCCTCGTCCTGCTGGGCGGCGATGTCGGTGCGGATCTGCTCGACCTCGGCGTTGACCTGGCTCATCGTCTTGGTGCGCTTGACTTCGGCCTCGTCATTGATCTCCTGCGCCTTGGAATTGGCTTCGTCGACGATCTCGCCGGCGCGGCGCTGCGCGTCGGTCATCATCTTGGAGACCTGCTCGCGCACGTCGGCGAGCTTCTTGTTCGCCTCGGCGAGCGCGGCCTCGATCTGGTCGTTGGCCTCGGACTTGAGGCGGGCCAGCTCCTCGTTGGTGCTCTTGCGCTGGGCAGCGATCTGCGCGGTGGCCTCGGCCTTCATATCGGACAGCTCGCGCTCCTGCTTGGCCTTCTCGGAGGCGAGCTGCTTGTCGTGCGCCTCACGGGAGTTGCTCAGTTCGAGTTCGACGGTCTGGCGCTGCTCGGTGACGTTCTTCGCGGTCTCGGCGCGCAGCTGGGCGGCGTTGTTCTTGGCCGAGGTGGTGATGGTGTCCGCCTCGGTGTTGGCCTGCGCGAGGATCGTGGACGCCTTCTGGGTGGCGTCGTCGACGATGTGCTTGGCGTCGAGCTTGGCGTTGTTGATGAGCGTCTGGGCCTGCGCCTGCGCGGCCTTGCGCGTGGAGGCGGCATCGGCCTTGGCGCGCTCGAGCAGTTCGGAACTGGTCTGTTCGGCGGAGGCGAGCATCTGCTGCGCGTTGGCGCCGAGCGAGGCGAAGCTGCTCGACTTCGGCTTGCGCTTCTTCTCCTCCTCCAGCTGCGCCTGCAGTTTGAGGATGCGGGCGTCGCTCGCGGCGATCTGCTCGCGCATGCCGGCGAGGGTCTGCTGCGCCTGACGCACGCTGGCCTGCGCGGTGGCGAACGCCTCGTCGACCTTGTCCTTGTCGTATCCCCTCAACACAATCGGGAACTGATCCATGTCCCTCTTCCTTTCGGCTGCACACGTCGCTTCCGCCCCGTCCGATACGGGCCCGTACGCTTTCAGCATCGTAGCCCAAACACGCCGGGAACAGGCAGTGATCGACTGTGATTCACACAGCTTCATCCATTTTTGTTCGAGTGGGACGGGGCCCCGCGATCAGGCGATCAGAATGTCGCCCGACGTGGGGCGTCGGTAGTAGCGCACGCTGTCGCGCACGACGTCGGCGCCGGCGGTGACGAGGTGACGCAGCGGCAGGCCGTGCTGCGGGTGACGCGACTCGTTGATCAGCGGGAAGCTCACGAACCCGGCGAGCACCTTCTCCTGGCCGGACGCCCAGTTGAGCAGGTTGTAGAACAGCGAGTTGCACACGAACGTGCCGGCGTCGGAACTCAGGGTGGCGGGGATGCCGTCGCGCGTGAAATCGGCGAGGATCGAACGCAACGGCAGACGCGTCCAGTACGCGGCCGGACCGTCCGGATCGATCGGCGCGCGACGCGGCGTCACGTTGTCGACGTCCGGCCTGGCGGCGTCCATCAGGTTCGTGGCGCAGCGTTCGAGCATCACGCCGCGGGCCGCGTGCTTGAGGCCTGTGGCGATGACGATGTTCGGATGCGTGGCCTCGATGGTCTCGCGCAGCGTCGGCCACGCCTTCGCGAAGCTGACGGGCAGGCTCACCGCGCTGATGGTGAGCTCCACGTCGTCGAGGCCGTCCACGCCCTTGGCCGCGAGGGCCTTGGGCACCTCGTAGGACGGGTTGATGCGGACGTCCTCGTAATGGTCGAAGCCGGAGATCACGACACTGAGCTGCTGCATGGCTTCCAGTCTACCTGCGGGACTCCGCTACCGGCGGGCCATCTGCGCCGCGGCGCCGCTCAGCAGCGCGTGCATGCGCGCCTTGGCCTCCTCCTTGGTCATGTGGTGCATCAGATCGGCGGCGATGCGTTCGGCCACGGGGATGTCGGCCATCGTCGTGATCTTGAGGTTCGTCTCGGCGCCGGCGACGATCGCCACCGGCTCGTCGGGCAGGTAGTCGACGACGACGCGCGTGTCGTCGGTCGGATGGAAGTCCGGGTCGGCGGACGCCAGTTCGTAGGCGTGGCGGATCGTCTCGAATCGGAACGACTGCGGCGTCTGCGCGCGGAACGTGTTCGGGCGGTCTGGCACGGATCGGACGACCTTGCAATCGCCCAGATCGTCGGTCAGGAGGATCGTGTCGGTGGACGCGAACGCGACGGTCGCGGCGTTGAATTGGTCGAGCGCGTCGATCGACCCGTCGATGGCGGACGGCGCGACGAACGGGCGGACGGCGTCGTGGATGAGGATCTTCGCGTCTCCCGGGATACCGGCCTGCGAGAGCATGGCCAGCGCGGCGGCGGTGCTGTCGACGCGTTCGGCGCCACCGTCGATGACGACGCGGACCTTGCCGTACCCGGCTTCCTCGATCAGCTCCTCGACGGTACCGCGCACCTTTTCGTTGACGACCACGACGATGTCGGTGACGCGCTCGCAACGCTCGAACGCCTCGATGCTCCAGCACACGATCGGCTTGCCGCCGACGGAGACGAGCTGCTTGGGGTTGTCGGGGTCGAATCGCGTGCCGAAACCGGCGGCGAGGACCACGGCGACGACGGGGACTGGGGTTGTGTGTTCTCTCTCGGTCATAATGACTCCAACCGTAGAACGAGGGGCGGCCGGGTGTGAGCCGGGTCACGGTGTCTGCACGGAATGTGTACGCGGATACCTTCTCTCCCCCAGTCAGCTTCGCTGACAGCCCATCCGCGATTATGGACGCGCTGCGCACGTTTGCCAGCTCGCCTGTCGGTTCGTACATTGCCTACAAACAGCTCTGCTGTTTGCTTCACGGCAATGTCCCATCAGAGAGGGCTGAATCGGCGAGAAACGTCAGGTTACGGGAACTCCCCGTATGGGGATTCCTCACGGCGGGCAATCCCCATACCGTTCGTGGGTAGCTTCCCAGCCTGTCGGGATATTCTCGCGAGACATTTCCGTCAGCATCCTGCATACATCTCTCTTTGATCGCGATTCAGTGAGAGAAACCGGTCATCACCCCACGCACACCTCCCGCCAGCCTCTGCCCCCGCGAGACATTCCCGTCACCGCTCCGCACACACCTCTCACTGGGAGCGCTCCAGAGAGACGAACACGGCACCAACCAACACACACCTCTCGCCGATACAACCAAGAAGGCCCCGGCACCGTGCGAATCGCACGGAAACCGAGGCCTGATGGAACCCGATGCTACGGGTTACCTGGCGGTGAAGGCGGTGCCCTCGTCACGCCAACCATGCATCACCAGCACACCACGCTCGTTCGCCGAAGTGGTCAGCAGATGATCGCCATTACCCGGATTGTACAGGCGATGCACCTTCACGGCGGAATCACCGGAACCGTCCGACGACTCAGGCACGTAGAACGCGACACCCTCGTAATTCCAGTTGGCCCCGATCAGCACGTCACGCTCCTTGACGGACGTCGTGAACAAATGCTTGCCACCGGGGTTGTACAGGCGGTACACAGGCGTGCCGTAGTCGACCATCGTGAACCCGATGCCCTCATCACGCCACTGGCCCGACTTGATCAGCGCGTTGTACTCGTTCTCGCTCGACACATAGAAGTGCTCGCCGCTACGCGGATTGTACAGGCGATGCACCTGCACATCGGAGATGACGACCGTCACCTCGAACGAAGTCGCCTTCGTCGGGTCGGAGTTCAGGGTGATGAACACCTTCACCTTGCCCGGCTTGGAGGTGTCGAGGGCCACCGTGTACTGGTCGGGGGTGAGGGTGCTGCCACGGTACCTGACCACCATGACGGTGGCGTCGAACTGCTCGCCGATCCTGTACTCAAGCTTGTTCGGCTTGTACACGACCTGAAGGCCCACAGGCTGGGACGGGGTCGACGGACCGGACGGGTAGGACGGCGTGGGCTTCTTCAACGCGTTGATGGCGTCGTTCAGCGCCTTGGCCGCGGAGTCGACCGCCTTCTGGTCGGCCTTGTCGTCCTTCTGCACGCCCTTGGCCTTGGCCAACGCGTCCTGAAGGGCCTTCCACGAGTCGGACGTGTACTCCGACTCCTTCAAGCCCTCGGCCTTCTTGACCGCCGCGTCGAGCTTGGTCTTGTCCACGGACGGGGTCGCGGCCTTGTCGTTCCTGACCGTGAGATTGCCGTCGATGGAACCGTCCTTGTCCTTGTCGTCACCGGACAGGAAGCCCTCGCTGCCCTGCTGGGCCTTGGCCTCGAAGGAGAACGAACCGCCGGCGGTGATGCTGGTGGTCACGTCGAACCTGACGCCGGCGTTGTCATAGCCTTCGGGTGCCTTGACCTGTTCGATCCGGTATTCACCGGCCGGCAGCCAGTTGAACTGGACACGGCCGGGATCGGTCGCGGAGGTGCCGTCGCCGTTGAGGATCGGCCAGTCCTGCGAGGTCCGGACCGACACGGCCGGATCCGTCGCGGAATCCTTGTCGAACGCCCACGCCGAACTGGTGATGCGACCGTACTTGTACGAACCATCGGCCTGCTTCTGTGCGATAATGAAGCCCACGCCGTTCAACGCCTTAGACGGGGTCGCATCATCGACCGTGTGGAACACAAGCGTGCCGGTCAGCTGCCGCAGACCGTCGATGGCGTCGTTCAACGCCTTGACGGCGTCGTCGACCGTCTTCTGGCCGGCGTCCTTGTCCGCCTGCACTTGCTTGGCCTTGGCCAACGCGTCCTGAAGGGCCTTCCACGAGTCGGACGTGTACTCCGACTGCTTCAGGCCTTCGGCCTTCTTGACCGCCGCGTCGAGCTTGGTCTTGTCCACGGACGGGGTTGCGGTCTTGTCGTTCCTGACGCTAAGCGCATGGTCGATGAGACCGTCATTGTCGTAGTCCTTGCCGGTCACGTACTGTTCGGATCCCCTGTCGACCGTGGTCTCGTATTCCATGGAGATGCCACCGTCCTGCGGGAACGCCCTGAACGCGACGGTGAACCTCACCTTGGGGTTCTCGTACCCCTTGGGTGCCGTGACCTGTTCAATCGTGTAGTCGCCGGTCTCGAGGTCCGGGAATTCGGTGAACGCGTCGCCCAAGTTGTCACTGGTGTCGATCTTGCTGCTTTCGACGGTCACGCCCTCGTCGGTGGCGTTCGCCTTGTCGAACACCCACTTGCCGTCGGCGTACCTGCCGTACTTGCCGTCCTTGGAGACGACGAAACCGGCGCCGGCGAGGCCCTTGCCGTTCTCGTCCTTCACGTAGAACCTGACGGGCATCCGCGGCTTCTCCAACGCGTCGATGGCGGCGTTCAACGCCTTGACGGCGTCGTCGACCGCCTTCTGGTCGGCGTCCTTGTCCGCCTGCACTTGCTTGGCCTTGGCCAACGCGTCCTGGAGGGTCTTCCACGAGTCGGGCGTGTACTCCGGCTCCTTCAGCCCCTCGGCCTTCTTGACCGCCTCGTCAAGAGCGGTCTTGTTCGACTTCGCCTTGGCGTTGACGACCGTCAGTTTCGCGTCGAATTTGCCATCCTGATGCATGTTGTCCTCGCCGGTCAAACCGGTTCCCGGCGTGGCCTCGTAGGTCAGGGACGTGCCCGCGCCGACCGTGAAGGCGTTGACGGTGACGTCGAAGGTGACGAGGGCGTCCCCGTAGCCCGCGGGCGCGCTCGTCTCCTCGACCGTGTAGTCGCCGGACTCCACGAACGGGAACAGGACCGTTCCATCGGCGCCGCTGACGCGGATGTCGTTCTCGCCGAGGGCGTCGACGGAGTCACGGTCGAAGACCCACTTGCCGTTGTCGATGCGCCCGTACTTCCTGACGCCGTCGACTGTCCTGGAGATCGCGAACTTCGCGCCCTCCAGGACGGCGCCCTTGTCGTCCTTCACATAGAAGCTGAACGAACCCTTCGGCTTCTCCTCGGGGGTGCCCGTGTTCGCGATCTGCGTCGACCCGTAGACGGCCGGGAGGCAGTTCTCCGGGGATTGGGTGAGTTTCGTGCCGATGAGCAGCGGCTTGCTCGCCGAATACGTGGCCCCGCCGATCTTCTGCTCGCCGCTGGTGTCATACGCGAGGTACATGCCCGGCTCGGCAAGCGGGTACTGCAGCTGACCTGTGCCGTCGTTGTACCGGCTGATCGCGGCATACGGCTGTCTCGCCGGATCGTGAACGATGCCGCCCGACGTGACGTAATCGGACACACGGCCGATCTCCTTGCCGTTCTCGTCCTTGGTCGCGAAGTTGGTCTCGTCGATGGCGTCAACGAACTGGCGGACCTTCGCGGAATCCGACAGCAGGTGCTCGGACATCCATTGCATAGGATCCTCGCCCGACTGGTCGTACACGTACCCCTCGGCGAAATCACCCTTCCCGTTGTGCAGTTGCAACGGCCACGCGGCGAGGTCCCACGAATACATGCCGCGGTTGGCCCCCGTGCTGTCCTTGCCGTCGCTGCCGATCACCACGCCCTCGTCGTAATGGCCCGACTTGAACCCCGTGAGGGTGCCGTTCGCGTCAAACACGTAGTCCGCGATCTTGACGAACCTGAACGTACGCGCCCGAGCGTCGCCATACGAGTCCTTCTCGGACGTCAGCAGCTGGTTCACGTCCGGCGCGGTGATGTTGATGAAATTCCCGGCGGCGTACTTCGAGGCCACACAGCCCTGCGCGGCCTGTGCGGCACTTGCGGCGGATCCCACCGCGAACATGCCGGTCAACGCCGTGACAGCCGCGGCCAAGGCCGCCATGGCCCGGGATAGGTTTCTCTTCGGATTCATGCTCCGAGTCCCTTCCAATACGTGAGCGCTCACAGCCGAGCGTGCGCGGACCACCATGGTCCGACCGAAGACCGCGTCAAACCACCACGTCGTCTTCCCTCACGACACCAATCATCACCCCCCCGCGGTCCTGTCAAGGCCAAGGCAGAGAGGCCGAGGAAAGCACTAGTGACGCAGGATGAGGGCGAGGAGGCGGCCTTCGTGCGTTTTGCCGGCCTTCGCGGCGCGGCGGTGGGAGTACCACAGCGGGTTCTCGAGCGTGCACATCGAGTGGCTGATCGCGCCGATGCGCTCGGCGAGCGAGACCGGGCCCTCGCCGTCGGTGCGGCACAGTTCGGCGAGCTCGGCGTCGTCCTCGAGGTATTCGGTGGCGGCGTGGACGCGCGGCATCGAGTCGACGACGTGGCTGACGCCGGCGAAGGCGAGGTCGATCATCGCGGCCTCGGCGATGTCGATGCCGGCGCCGCCGAACCGGGTCGTGGTCTTCGTCAGGGGGAATCGCTTTTCGAACGTGTCGGCGATCTCGTCGCCCACCTCGTAGCAGTCGCCGCAGATGCGGGGGCCGAGCGTGGCGACGATGCGGCTCGGGTCGGCGCCCTTCAGCTTCATCAGGTCGACGGTCGCGCCGATCACGCCCTTCTCGAGGCCGCGGCGGCCGCAGTGGGCGGCGCCGATGATGCCGGTTTCGGGGTCGGCGAGGAGGACGGGCAGGCAGTCGGCGGCGAACATGCCGAGGGCGACGCCCCGGCGCGAGGTCACCTGGCCGTCGGCCTCCTTGACCTGCACGCCGTCCGTGCCGCTCGCACCGGAGACGTCGAAGCCGAACGGGGTGTTGATCTCGAAGGCGCTGTCCACGTCGACGGCGACGCCGGAGTGGACCTGCGAGACGAGCGAAAGCTGCGCGCCGATCGCCTCGGACAGGGCGATGCGATTGGAGAGCACGGCCTCGGGGTCGTCGCCCGACTTGCCTCCGAGGTTGAGGTTGCCGTAGTCGCCGGCGCTCAGGCCGCCGAGTCTGGTGGTGTAGACGACGGTGACGCCCGGCGCGAGCGCGATCGGGATGGTCACCGGGATCGGACGGCCGTCGCGGTCGGTGGAGCTGATCTTGTTGGAGTCGATGATGGCGTTGTCGTCGTATTCGGTCATGACATTCTCCTTGCGGTCCTTGAAGTCGTTGAGGTCGTTGGAGTCGTTGCGATCGCGGGGTTATTCGGCCTTGAGGGTCGGCTTCTTCGTGCGCGAGCGGATCGCGGCGTTGACCGGCACCTCGTGCGGGCAGGGCAGCGAGAAGACGTGCGCGGGGTTGTTGATCGCCGAAACCGGCACGCCGTCGGCGTCCTCGAGGCCGCGGTCCGGCACGGTGTAGACGAGCGGCGGCTCGCCGGGCAGCAGGAATTCGACGAGCTGACCGGGTTCGATCTTGTTGCGGCTCATGATGGTGACGCGTCCGCCGCGCTCGGGACTCCACGAAAGCACCTCGCCGACGACCATCCACGCGCGGAAGTAGGCGGAGCGGTTGGTGTTCTGCGTGACCTTGTGCTCAGGGTAGTAGAAGCCGGTGGAGTAGTCGCGGTGGGCGACCTTGTCGGGCTCCTCGAGGAGCCAGTCGGGCAGGGTGACGTGTTCGGCGGGGCGGACCTTCGCGTGATGCCAGCCTTCGGGCAGGATCTCCTCGCGCGTGTTCGACTTGCGTCGGGCGGAGCGGGCCTTGTAGCTCAGCTCGTCGAGTTCGGCGCCGCCGGCCGAGCGGGCCGCGGCGTCCTCGGCCGGCGCGGTCCTATCCGGATCGGCCGGATCGGCCGGTGCGGAATCACCCGCGAACTCCAGTCCGATGTCACCGCCGGGCACGCCGGCGAACGCCTTGTCGGCGTCGCGCTCGATGCGATCGGGCGTCTCGCCGATCGATGCGGCGTAGTCGGGGTCGCTCTCGCGGATCACACGGTCGCGGAACGGCTTCAGGACCGTGCCGTCGACGCTCTCGAACCCGCGCTGGACCATGTACTCGTTGACGGCGGTCTTGTAGGCGTTGGTCATCGCGGCGATGTAGTAGGCGGACTTGGAGCGGCCCTCGATCTTGAGGCTCGTCGCGCCGGAGTCGATCAGGTCGTCGATGTGGTCGAGCATGCACATGTCCTGCGAGTTGAACAGGTACGCGCCCTCCTCGGTCTGCTCGATCGGGAAGTACTGGCCGGGGCGCTTCTCCTCGACGATCGAATACTTCCAGCGGCAGGGCTGTGCGCATTCGCCGTGATTGCCGTCGCGGCCGGTCAGGTAGTTGGAGAACAGGCATCGGCCGGAGAACGCCATGCACATCGCGCCGTGGACGAAACATTCGATGTCCATGTCATCGGGGATGCGGGCGCGGATGTCGCGCACGGCCTCAAGATCCATCTCGCGCGCAAGCACGACACGTCGCGCGCCGAACTCGTAGAGGGCCTGCGCGGCGCCGTAGTTGGTGACGCCGGCCTGCGTGGAGACGTGCAGCTCGACGTCGGGCGCGATCTGATGGGCCATCATCATGACGCCGATGTCGGTGACGATCATCGCGTCGATGCCGGTGTCCTTCAACTGGCCGATGTAGTCGCGCATCGCCTCGACCTCGGCGTTGCGGGGCAGCACGTTCAGGGTCACGTAGACGCGGGAGCCGCGTTCGTGGGCGTAGCGGGCGCCCTCCTCGAAGTCGGCGAGGCTCAGGTTCTTCGGGGCGCTTCGCATGCCGAACGCCTTGCCGCCGCAGTACACGGCGTCCGCGCCGTAGTCGACGGCCGTCTTCAGGCCCCTCAGATTGCCGGCCGGGGCGAGCACCTCGGGCTTGCGGCGCATATGCAGGTTCTTCATGTCCTCGTTCATCACCCCAACAGTGTAGCGAGAACGGTGTAGCGGGCAGCCGTACGCGAACAGGCGCACGGGACCTGCGATTCAACGGTCGATCGGCGATGCGTCAGAGGACGGCAAGCGCGAAATCGACGAGCAGCTTGATGCCGTAGAGGGTGATGACGCCGCCGCACACGCGGTTGAGCACGTCGATGACCTTCGGACTGAACTTGTGCGCGAACGCGTTGACGATGAGCGTGATGCCGAGGAACCACAGCACGGAGGCGGTTTCGACGCCGGTGATGAATGGTGTGGTCTGATCGCCGTTGAGCGTTGCGGCGAACGCGCCGAGCATCAGCGTGCCATCGATGATCGCCTGCGGATTGAACCAGGTGACGGCGCAGGCGGTGCCGACGGTATTGAGGAGTCCGCGCAGCCCGAGATGCCTGGCCGGAGCGGCCGGGGCTGGATGAGACGGATGGGCGGCTGCCGAAACGGTCTCGGTCTCGGCTGTATCGCCTTGCCGCTTCCGCTTCGGCAGCACGAGACCCATGCCGATGCGGATCACGACGAGGCCGCCGAGGCCGAGCACGATGGTCTCCAGCCACGGGTTCGCCTGCATCAGCGCGCCGATGCCGAAGAAGCAGGACAGGCTCAGCGCCATGTCGAAGAAGATGACGATGAGCGCGGTGATCAGTGCGTTGCGGCGCGTGCGCGTCAGCGCCGAATTGATGACGAACAGATTCTGCATGCCGATCGGCGCGATGTACGCCAATCCCATCGTCAGTCCCTGAATGTACAGACCCATCGCTTACTCTCCCTGCGCCCTCATGTTTGGATGGATCACTTGCACCCAGCCAAACCAGCCAAATGAACTTCAGCCGAACTCTTCCCCGCGAATCACACAATCAGCAATCCGCTATATTCCAATACCGTTGCCTTATCCTACGCAACGCATTACACTTGGCAACCAGCCAAGAACCACACCACCAACCCAGCCAAAGGAGTATGGATGGCACGCAGCGCACCGCTCGACATCGACTGGGCGCCGGATCGCACGTCCGGCAGGTCGGTCACCGGCCAGATCGTCGACTTCATGTGCGAGCGCATCTCCTCGGGCGCGTGGCCGATCGGCTCGCGACTGCCCAGCCAGCGCGCGATGGCCGAGCGTTTCGGCGTGAACCGGTCCACGGTCATCGCGGCCGTCGAGGAGCTCGCCGACTACGGCATCGTCGAGGGGCGGCGCGGCGGCGGCACACGCATCGTGAGCAACACATGGTCGCTGATGCTTCCCGGCGCGCCCGACTGGGCCGACTACGTCTCCTCCGGCTTCTTCAAGGCGAACAACACGACGATCCAGACCATCAACCGTCTGGAGTTCGACCACACGAAGACGCGACTCGGCACCGGCGAGTTGGATCCGCGGCTCTTCCCGCGTGACATGTGGCGGCGTGTGGCACGCGAGGCCGCCGACCGGATCGACTCGCTCGGCTACCCGCCGCCGGGGGGATTGGACGTGCTGCGCGAGGCGATCGCCGCGCACATGCGCGAATGGGGCGCGGACTGCCGCCCCGAGCGGATACTCGTCTCCTCGGGCGCGCTGCAGGGATTGCAGATGATCTCGGTGAGTCTGCTGTCTGCCGGATCGACCGTGTACGCGGAGGCTCCGAGCTACATCAAGTCGCTGCAGGTGTTCCAGTCGGCCGGCATGCGGCTGGCCGGCGTGCCGATGGACGCGCAGGGACTCGACGTGAACGCGATGGACGCTTCGCTCACAGGCGACGCAGTGCTGTACACGATTCCCACCAATCACAATCCCACGGGAATCACCATGCCCGAGGAACGGCGGCGCGCGCTGCTCGCCGCATGCACGGAGCATCGCCTGCCGATCATCGAGGACTGCGCGTATCAGGACCTCGTCTTCGAGGGGCCGACGCCGCGTTCGCTCGCCGCGCTGGACGACAACGGCATGGTGATCACGGTGGGCAGCGCGTCGAAGGCGCTGGCGCCGGGGCTGAGAATCGGCTGGGTGTGCGCCGACGAGCGCATCGTGCATCGTCTCGCGGACGTGAAGATGCAGATGGATTACGGCGCGAGCACGTTGAGCCAGTGGGTGTTCGCGCGGTTCCTCGACTCCGGCCTGTACGCGGAGTATCTGGAATCGCTGCGCGCCGAACTGCGCCGACGCCGCGACGCCGCGCTCGAGACGCTGGAACGCCTCTTCGCCGGCCGCGCGCATTGGAACGTGCCGCGCGGCGGCTTCTACATCTGGCTCACGTTCGACGAGCCGGTGCACATGGGACGACTGTTCCAGCGGGCGATCGAGCACGGCATCCTGCTCAATCCCGGCGACATCTACGACTTCCGCGGCAACAACGCGCTGCGTCTGAGCTACGTCTACACCACCCCGGAGGAGTTCGCCGGGGCGGCGCAGACGCTGGCGAGATTGGTGTAGTCACTCCAGACAGTCACTCCAAACATCATTATCGTGCGAAAACCAGATTTCCATACCGTCATTTTCGTGCAATATATGTGATTTCACATCTTCATTTTCGTGATACCATACTTGATAACCATTGAAACACCAACGATATGGAGCCATGTTGCCAAACTCGCCGAAGAAGATCCTCCACCGTCGCATCTATGACCGGCTGCTCACATGGAAACGCATGGAACAAGGCCGATCGGCCATCCTACTGGAAGGGGCAAGGCGAGTCGGCAAAAGCACGCTCGCCACACAATTCGGCAACAACGAATACAGGTCCTTCATCCTCATCGATTTCTCCAATGTGGACGAAGCGGTATTGGATCTGTTCCGCACGCAACGCAATGACCTCACACGCTTTTTCTCCTACCTATCCCTGTATTTCAACACCACACTGCATGAACGGGAATCGTTGATCATCTTCGATGAAGTTCAGTTCTTCCCACAGGCACGCGCATTGCTCAAGCACCTCGTCGCCGACGGTCGATACGACTACATCGAGACCGGATCGCTCGTCTCGATCAAGCAGAATGTTCAGGACATCCTCATACCTTCGGAAGAGGACTCCCTTGAACTCAACCCTCTCGATTTCGAGGAATTTCTGTGGGCGATGGAACAGCGCCCCCTGGCCGATGCGATACGCGACTCCTATGAGCGCCGAGTCCCCCTTCCCCAGGCCATCCACCGCAAGGCGATGGAGCTGTTCAGGGAATACATGCTCATAGGCGGCATGCCGCAGCCCGTCGTCGACTATGCGCTCACCCGGGATTTCGCCCAGGCGGACAGCGACAAAAAACGCATCCTTTCCCTATATCGCAAGGATGTGGCCCGGTTCGCCAAAGGATACGAATCGAAGGTGCTGTCCATCTTCGATGGCCTGCCGGGGCAACTGTCCAAGCACGAGAAGCGATTCTCGCTCGCGTCTCTCAGCAAGACGGCACGCATGCGAGAATATGAGGATTCATTCTTCTGGCTGTCGGACGCCCGCATCACCAACAACTGCTACAACTCAACGGACCCCCATATAGGGCTGCGACTTGACGAGGACCATACCACGCTCAAATGCTATATGGCGGACACCGGCCTTCTGGTCAGTCATGCGTTCCCGACCAGGGGAACGACGGACGGAGTGAACTCGATATACCGTGACATTCTGTTCGGCAAGCTGGAACTGAACGAGGGCATGCTGGTGGAGAACGTCGTCGCGCAGCAGCTCAAGGCCTCCGGCCACGACCTGTTCTTCTACTCACGAAGGGACCAGACGAACGCCGCAAACACCATGGAGATCGATTTCCTGATCCCCGCCCCCTATGCCAACGCCAACCTCCGGCTGCGAATCACCCCGATAGAGGTGAAATCCACGGGGAGGTACGGCACGAAATCCCTTGACAAGTTCAAAGGCAAGTTCGGTTCCCGCGTCGGGGAACAGGTGATCCTACATCCCAAGGAGCTCCGCGTGGATGGGGACAAGATCTATCTGCCGCTCTACATGGCGCATTGCCTGTAGACCACCCAAAACCGGCACACGAGTGCGACGAGTGCAGTGGGGCCCGCACCGGATATGGAACCGAGGGGCCTGTACCGAGCTCCCTCGCTACAGGCCCCTCCCCCATCCGCGGCGCGGGAGACGGGAATCAGCCGAGCTTGGCGAGCTCGTCCGGGGAGAGCTCGAGCTGGTCGGCCTTGAGGGAGTCGAGGATCGTCTCGGGGCGGTGGGCGCCGGGGATGACGAACATGTGGTCGCCCTTGGCGAGCTCCCACGCGAGCACGACCTGCTGGTAGCTGACGCCGTGGGCGGCCGCGACCTCGCGGAACGGGTCGAACTTCGACTCGTCGTACGGGTGGCGGTAGCCGCCGAGCGGGCTCCAGCACACGAACGCGAGACCGAGCTTGGCGCAGTAGTCGAGCGTGTCCTGCGTGTCAAGGTGGATCGGCGAGTACTGGTTCTGCACGGCGACGAGCTTGTCGCCCAGAATCGAGCGGGCGATGTCGATCTGCTCGATCGAGGCGTTGGAGACGCCGGCCACGCGGGCCACGCCCTCGTCGACGAGCTGCTTCAGCGCCTCGATCGACTCGTTGTACGGCACCTCCGGATCGTGGCGGTGCAGGTAGAGCAGGTCGATCGTGTCGACGCCGAGCGCGAGCGCGGACTGCTTGCCGTACTCGATGAGGTGCTCGGGCTTGCCGTCGCGCGGCCACAGCGGCTCGCCGTGCTCGCCCCAGACGCGGCGCAGGCCGATCTTCGTGGCGACGGTGACCTCGCTCTTCGGGCCCTTCCACGTCGCGAGCGCCTCGCGCACCAGCTTCTCGCCGGTCTGCTCCTCCTCGCCCGGCGTGTAGTACGCCCACGCGGTGTCGATGTGACGGCATCCGGCGTCGAGCGAGGCGTGCAGCGTCTCGATGCCGACGTCGTGCCCGCGGTTGTTCTCGATGGTCAGCGGCATCTCGCCGTGGCCGATCGCTGTGGTGGAGAACGGTCCCAGATTACGGTACAGCGCCATGGCTGCTCCCTTCATTCGTCGAAACGGTGACAGTGCCAAGCGTAGGCGTACCGGCCGGTTTTCGCCACACGGACGCCCGGTACGGCACCCGCCGACATCCGCCGGCATGCATCATCCGATGCGCAACGGTGGAAGATGGTACGCAATGGTGTACATTTGTGTACTTTGGTACTCATTCGTGTAACTTGGTACGCTTTCGTGTACCATGGGAGAAGGCAGACAACGGCGACACGAAGATGCACCCGCACCGCTTCCAGGAAGGGATGAGACACCGTCATGGCATCCATAAATCCATTCAAGCCGACCGCAGGCAAGATGCCACCGATCCTCATCGGACGACAGCCGATCATCGACGACTTCTCAGAGGCGCTTGACAACGGCGTCGGCGCGCCGGGACGCATCATGCTCGTCACCGGACAGCGTGGCTTCGGCAAAACCGTCATGTTGACGGAGTTTCGGCGCATGGCCAAGGCGCGGCATTGGGAGGTCATTGCGGAAACCGCGTCCACAGGTCTCGTCGCGCGACTCATAGCCGCCCTCTCCCCCACTGGCATGCGGCTGGATCAAGCCGACATCGGCCCATCGATCGGAATCGCCGGCATCGCGACCGCGAGTCTCGGTCAGGCACGGTTCTCCGCGGAGTCCAATCCACTCACCCTGCGCAACGCATTGAACAAACGCCTGAACTCCCGGAAGATCGGCAAGGGCAAAGGCATCCTCATCACCATCGACGAGACGCAGGCTGCCTCACACGAGGATCTGGTCGCGATCGCCACCGCAGTGCAGCATGTCATCACGGACGCCGATGAAAGCGATGTCCCCGACGCCGACAAGAAGGGAGTCGCCATCGTGTTCGCTGGATTGCCGTATATGCTCAACGATCTGCTGGACAACGAGGTGACCACGTTCCTGCGACGCGCGCTGCGGCGGGAACTGGAGAACGTGCCATTGCCGGACGTCAAGAACGCCTTTCTGGAGACCGTCTCGGATTCAGGCAAGACCGTCAGCGAGTCGGATGCGCTCGAGGCGGCGAGAATTTCCGATGGATACCCGTATATGGTGCAGCTTGTCGGCTATTACATGTGGCAGTCCGCGCAACGACGTCACTCCGACGTCATCACCGCCTCGGACATCGCCACCGGCGCGGCGGATGCCCTGCTTGCCTTCGATGACGCCGTCTGCGCCCCCGCCATGGATGGAACCACCAGCGCAGAACAACTGTTTCTCAAAGCCATGGCGAAGGATGTCCCCGATCCCACGCAGGTCGGGGACATCGCGGAGCGCACCAAGCGCAGCCGCAGCTGGGTGAGCAAGTACCGCGCGGCACTCATCAAGGACAGACTTATCCGGCCTGCCGGACACGGACAGCTCGAATTCGCCGTGCCGCATCTCGGAGAGTATCTCCAATCACTGTAGCAGCCGACAAGTCGGTCGACTGAGACAGGCGGTCAGTCTGGTCGACCAGTCAGCGGCCGCCGGAGGTGCCGCCGCCGGAACCGCCGCCGCATCCGTCGAAGCCGCCGCCGGAGCTCGAGGAATCGGACGAGGGGGATGCGGCGGCGATTGTCGAGGAGATATCGGCGAAACCGGCGCTGAGCTGCGTGCCGAGATCGGAGAATCCGGCCGCGAACGAGTCGCCGCCGAACGCGAAATCGCCCGGGGAGGAGCCATAGGAGCCGGAGCCGGCGACACCCGCGCCCGCGGATGGGCCGAAGGACGATGAATACCCGTACCAGCCGTACGGACGATACGTCCAGTACCACAGCGACCCGGAACCGTTCTCGTCAAGCCATTCGGGATCCCTGACCTGCGGATACGCCCTGGCGAGCTGGTCGATGGCCTCGCGCGAGATGCCGAACGCGGCCGCGTACACCATATACCAGTCCCACAGCACCAGATCAGGGACACCGCGGTCGGTGAAGTCGGAGAAATCGACCATGTAGCGCCTCAATCCCAGACACCGTCCGCCGTACTCCTGACCGATCGGCGTGGGGATGGACGGCGCCCCGGCCAGCGAGCAGAACAGGCCGATCGCGACCGGCGGCAATCCGAAGCACACGGCGGCCGCGATATTGCCGGAGCCGAAGAGATTGAACAGCAGCGACGCGATGCCGAGCACGATCGCGAGGGAGCCGGGCAGGGTATAGCGCCATTCGGACGGCCGGGCCGCGCCGAGCAGCGCGAACTCGTTGCGCGCCGCGGTGCGGAACCGGTCGAGCTCCTTGTAGCCCGCCTTCCAGTCCTTGCACGCCTCCTTCATCTGCACGAAGTCGAACACCGGTCCGCCGACGCGCTCCGAGATGCAGATGAGCAGATCGAGGCACGCGGACTCCGACTGGCTCAGTCCCAACGCCTCATGCCGCGGCGAACCGGGGCCGGCGAGTGCCGCGGGCAGGATCACGATCGTGGTGGTCGATCGGGTGGCGTTGACGCGCCCCCGATCCCGCCCGATCATCCGCGCGAGGGCCGCGGGGTCGGGGCGTCTCATGTCGATGCCGCGATACAGGTCAGCGGAACCGGGGTAGAGCGCGATGGCCTTCTTCACGGCGAGCGACATGACGGTGGCGGCGATCGACCGGTCGTTCAGGGTGCCGGAGACGGGGAGGATCGTTCCGCTGTCGACGGCGTCGAACACGTCGATGAGCCTGGCGGCGGAGTCGGGGCTGATGCCCGGCTTGTCACGCCAGTATTCGATGTTCCCCTTGTACCGGGCGGCGCGGTTCGTGGAGCGCACGGCGAGCAGCCCCCATATCGCGAACACGATGGTGAGCACGACTCCGGCGATCCACAGCGCGACCGTGAACCGCGCCTTGTCGCGCTTGAGATCGGCGGCGTAGCGCGCCTTCGCGTCCTCCTCGTCGCTGAGCGCCTGCAGCCGCTCGCCGGCCCCGGTACGTGCCACGTCGCCCGCGAGGGCGGAGTCGAAGGCCCCGATCACGTTGATGTACCCGCCGACCTTGAGGTCGTATATGGTGAATCGCATCGTGCCATCCGGATCGCGCGTGACCTCGTTCGTGTTGGCGGTGTGCAGCCAGGTGTGCGGGACGGACGGGTCGGACGAGCCGGACGAGCCGGCGCCTCCGGGGAACCGCACGACGCCGGTGACCTTGCCGGCCGGCACCTCGTTCTCCTTGGCGATCGGCTCCCATTGGAAGGTGGTCACGTCGTCGTATTTCGTGGCGACGCCGCGCATCGTGAACGACACGTCGATCTTCAGGCTGTCCGTGCGCTTCGTGGCGGGGATGTTCCAGCCGATCTCGATGGTCCGTTTGCCGGGCTGCGTGTTCGGCGCGAGGTTCGAGCCGGGTTCGTACGGCTGGGGGTTGGTGTCGCCGCCGGTGACGTCGACGATGTACCAGCGGTTCGCGTAGTCGCTGTTCCAGCTGGTGTCGCCGACCTGGTTCGGGTTGCGGAACTCGGTCTGCGTGAACGCCTGACCGGTGTCCGCGTTACGCACCCGGATGTCGGTGATGTCGATGAGGTTCGACGGGTCGAGCGTGTACCGCCAGTACAGCTGTTTCCACGGTTTGGCGTTGCCGTCGTCGTCATCGCGGGCCCTCAGCTTGTAGTCGAGACGCTGCGAGACCTTGAGGTCGCCGTCCTTCGTGGCCGTCGCCTCGTAGTCGATGGAACGGTAGCTCAAGCTGGCGGAGGTGGCTTCGGCCACGCTGACGGCTACGAACATGGCGCCGGCTACCAGCGCGAAAATGAGCATGCCCACCGCCGCGGAGAACGCGGCGCGGACGATGCGGTTGCGGAACGGGGCTTTCATGGCTGCGTCCTTCGCTTCGTTGCGTACAGGGTCAGGCCAGCCGGAGGACCCGACTCAGAACCTGACCTGCGGCACGGCGCGGCTCGCCCACACGACCAGCCCGACGACGATCAGCAGCAGCACCACGACCACTATCAACAACACCGTTCCCGCACCCATGGCCATTCACCCTTCTTCGGAGCGTCCCCTATTGGTCTCCCCTCCATTTTCACACATGATCGGCGGGATCAGTTGGATATACGTGCGTTGCCGCGGGGGATTGTCCCGTCCTGTTGCCGACACGCTCAAGGCCGCTCGGCCAAGCCTACGGTCGCCAACAGGACGGGACAATCCCCCGCTCCATTTCCAGCGAACGCTGCGGCCACATTACGACCAGAGGAGCACTCGAAACGGACCCGACGAATCCGGAGAACCCGTATCGTTTCTAGCTATGAGGGGCTATCAAACGGCGGAATCGCAACGTTTTCGGAGTATCGAGACAAGGTGCGCGACGGGAGCGCGACTGGCAGACTTGAGTCATGACTTCAGATCTTGTGCATCATGGCGAATCCTTCGACGGCACGCCGCTCGGCTTCGCGACGAAATCCATCCACCTCGGCAACGGGGTCGACGCCGAGACCGGCGCGATCCGCCGCCCGATCACGCTGGCGAACGCCTACGCGCTGCCCTACGACCCGTCCGACATCAACTGGTCGAGCTCCGACGTGAACCTGTACACGCGCAACGGCCACCCGAACCAGCGCTATCTCGAGGCGAAGCTCGCGAACCTCGAAGGCGCCGAGGACGCGGTCGTGCTCGCCTCGGGAGTCGCGGCGCTGGCGGCGACCTTCACCACGATCCTCAATCGCGGCGACCACGCGATCTTCTCCGACACGACGTACATCGCCGCCTACCGTCTCCTCAACCAGATCCTGCCCGAGAAGTACGGCATCGAAACGTCGATCGTCGACACGTCGGACCCGAGGAACATCGCCGACGCGATCCGTCCGAACACGAAGCTCGTGCACATCGAGACGCCCGCGAACCCGACGCTGAAGGTCACGGACATCGAGACGGCGGCGAAGCTCGCGCACGACGCGGGCGCGCTGCTGTCGGTCGACAACACGTTCAACTCGCCGTTCAACGTGCGCCCGATCAGCCTCGGCGCGGACATCGTCATCGAAAGCCTCACCAAGTACATCAACGGGCACGGCGACGCCCTGGGCGGCGCGATCGCCACGCGCAAGGAGCTCACCGACCAGATCCGGTTCACATATCAGGTGAACTACGGCGGCATCATCTCGCCGTTCAACGCGTGGCTCATCAACCGCGGTTCGGTGACGCTGCCCCTGCGCATGAGGCAGCACAACGCCTCCGCGCTGGCCATCGCGAAGCATCTGGAATCGCTGCCGCAGGTGCGGTTCGTCGCCTATCCCGGGCTCGAGTCGCATCTGCACCACGATGTGGCGGCCCGTCAACTCGCCCGACCGGACGCGGGATTCGGCGGCGTGCTCGCCTTCGGGCTCGACACCGATCACGACGGACACAACCGCTTCGTCTCCAAGCTCAACGTGATCACCTCGGCCGTGTCTCTGGGCCATGACGAGAGCCTCATCGTGTTCCTCGGCGAGGACGACGAACGCCAGTACCTCTACCCGGAGGAGTTCCACCGCGGGTTCTTCCGCCTCGCGGTCGGTCTCGAGGACACCGACGACCTGATCCGCGACATCGACCACGCGCTGGCGGAAGCGGGGTTGTAGAGGCGAGTCCAACGAATAACAACGAAGGGGCCTGCCACCGGAATCAACCGGTGACAGGCCCCTGTCCATATGCAGCTCACTCAGCGGCTATGCCGCGAGGGATCAGTCCTCAATCAGTCCTCGAACGGATCGAAGTCGCGACGCACGCGACGGCGCGGACGCTCGTTGCGCTCGACGCGGTCGGCGTGGTACTCGTCGTAGTTCTCGTCGGTGGCGTAGCGCGGGTTGCGGTCGTAGCCGCCACGGCCGCGGGACGAACGACGGTCGTCGTCACGGTCGGAGGAACGACGGCGACGCGGACGGTCGTCATCGCGATCGGAGCGATCGGCACGGTCGGCGCGGGCCGGGCGGGAGGAGCGGCGGTCGTCGCGATCGTAATCGTGGTCATCGTCGCGATCGACCGAACGGTCGGCGCGACGGCGACGCGGACGATCATCGTAATCGTCGTCGCGGTCGTCACGGTCGTAGCCGCGGGAGGCGCGACGGTCGTCATCGCGGGAATCGCGCGCATCGAGATCGTCGCGGTCGGCGCGGCGGCGACGCGGACGATCATCGTAATCGCGATCGTCATCGTCATGGTCGGCCGGACGACGGCGACGCGGACGGTCGTCGTAATCGCGATCGGAGGAACGGCGGTCGTCACGACGGCCACGGCCGCCACGACGGTCGTCACGGTCGGAACGCTCGGCGCGGTCGCCACCGCGATCACCACGGTCACCGCCACGGGAGCCGCGGCCGGCGCCGGAGTCCTGATCCTCGAAGCCCGGGATCGCGAGCGAGATCTTGCCGCGGTCGTCGACGCCCTGGACGACGACCTCGACGGTGTCGCCCTCCTTGAGGACATCCTCGACGGCGTCGATGCGCTCGCCGTTGGCGAGGTTGCGGATCTGGGAGATGTGCAGCAGGCCGTCGGTGCCGGGCGTGAGGTTCACGAACGCGCCGAAGCTCGTCGTCTTGACGACCTTGCCGTTGTAGACCTCGCCGGCCTCGGGCACATGCGGGTTGGCGATGGAGTCGATGATCTGCTTCGCCTTCTCGGCGGCCTCGCCGCCCTCGGAGGAGATGAAGACGGTGCCGTCGTCCTCGATCGCGATCTCGGCGCCGGTGTCCTCCTGGATCTGGTTGATCATCTTGCCCTTCGGGCCGATGACCTCGCCGATCTTCTCGACCGGGATCGTGGTGGTGATGATGCGCGGGGCGAACTCGCTCATCTCGGCCGGGCCGTCGATGCACTCGTTGATGACCTCGAGGATCGTGGTGCGGGCGTCCTTGGCCTGCTGCAGGGCGGCGGCCAGGATGTCGGCGGGGATGCCGTCGAGCTTGGTGTCGAGCTGCAGGGCGGTGATGAACTCGGAGGTGCCGGCGACCTTGAAGTCCATGTCGCCGAACGCGTCCTCGGCGCCCAGGATGTCGGTCAGGGTCTTGTAGACGTGCTGTCCGTCCACATCACCGGAGACCAGGCCCATCGCGATGCCCGCGACCGGGGCCTTCAGCGGCACGCCGGCGGCCAGCAGGGACAGGGTGGAGGCGCATACGGAACCCATCGAGGTGGAGCCGTTGGAGCCGATGGCCTCGGAGACCTGACGGATGGCGTAGGGGAACTCCTCGCGATCCGGCAGCACCGGGACGAGGGCCTTCTCGGCGAGGGCGCCGTGGCCGATCTCGCGGCGCTTCGGGGAGCCGACGCGGCCGGTCTCGCCGGTGGAGTACGGCGGCATCTCGTAGTTGTGCATGTAGCGCTTCGACTGCGGGCCGGACAGGGAGTCGAGCTGCTGCTCCATCTTGAGCATGTTCAGCGTGGTGACGCCCAGGATCTGGGTCTCGCCGCGCTGGAACAGGGCGGAGCCGTGGACGCGCGGCACGATGTCCACCTCGGCGGACAGGGTGCGGATGTCCTTGAGGCCACGGCCGTCGATGCGGTAGTCCTCGGTGAGGATGCGGCGGCGCACGATCTGGCGCTGCAGCTCCTTGAACGCGTTGGACAGCTCCTTGTCCTTCTCGGCGTCATCCATCTCGGTGAACTCGTTGGCGAGGATCTCGCGCACGTGCTCCTTGATCTCGTGGATGCGGTCCTGACGCGGCAGCTTCTCCGCGATGGTCAGCGCCTCGTCGAGATCCTTGTGCGCGATCTCGTCGATGCGGTTGTAGAGGTCCTCGGTGTACTCCGGGAAGAGCGGGAACTCCTTGGTCTCCTTGGCGGCCTTCTCCTTGAGCTCGTTCTGGGCCTCGCAGATGGTCTTGATGAACGGCTTGGCGGCCTCGAGGCCCTCGGCCACGACGGCCTCGTCCGGCTTGGTCTGGCCCTCGTCGTAGATGAGGTGCCAGGCGTTCTTGCCGGCGCCCGCCTCGATCATGGCGATGGCGACGTCGCCGTTCTCGATGACGCGGCCCGCGACCACGATCTCGAAGACGGCGCGCTCGCGCTCGCTCCACTTCGGGAAGGCGACCCACTGGCCGTCGATCAGCGCCAGACGCACGCCGGAGACCGGGCCGCCGAACGGCAGGCCGGAGATCATCGTGGAGGCGGAGGCGGCGTTCAGAGCGACCACGTCGTACGCGTCGTCCGGGTTGACCGCGAGCACGGTCTCGACGACCTGGACCTCGTTGCGCAGCGTGTGCGGGAACAGCGGGCGCAGCGGGCGGTCGATGATGCGGCAGGCGAGGATCGCGTCGTTGGACGGACGGCCCTCACGACGGAAGAACGAGCCCGGGATCTTGCCCGCGGCGTACATCTTCTCCTCGACGTCGACGGTCAGCGGGAAGAAGTCGTAGTTCTCCTTCGGGCTGGAGCCGGCGGTGGTGGTGCTCAGCACCATCGTGTCGTCGTCAAGATAGGCGGCGACGGCGCCGTCGGCCTGCTGGGCGAGGCGGCCGGTCTCGAAGCGCAGCGTGCGCTTGCCGAATGAACCATTGTCGATCACGGCCTCGGCGGCCTTGATTTCGGGACCCTCCATAGGGTTCCTCCTTTGTTCGGTTATCGTGTGTTCTTTTTTTCCTACAGACATGTGCCCATCTTCAGCTGGGCGGGCTCTTACATTCGCGCTTCTCGCGGACTGTCCTGCCGCGATTCCCCTTGTGTCGGCTTCCCTCGTGTCAACCTCTTGCGAGAGGTGAGTCCTCTTGTCGGCTGTCGGCTCGTCCGGCCGGACCCTCCGGCCTTGCCGTGGAGCCTATCCTCCTGGCTCGTTCCTGCTTCGTTCGTGTTGCCGCTGCGGCGTCTGCTCGTTCTCAGGCGTATCAGGCGCATGTAAAACGCCCGAGTGCCATTGGGCGCCCGGGCGGAAGTCTTCTATCGACGCAGACCAAGCTTCTCGATCAGCGCACGGTAGCGGTTGATGTCGTTGCGCTTGAGGTAGTCAAGCAGGGAACGACGGGAACCGATCATCATCTGCATACCACGACGGGAGTGATGATCGTGCTTGTGCTCCTTCAGGTGCTCGGTCAGATCGGCGATGCGCTTGGACAGCAGGGCGACCTGGACCTCCGGGGAGCCGGTGTCGCCTTCGTGCGTCGCGAACTCGTTGATGATCTGGGACTTCTGTTCAGCCGTCAGTGCCACGGCGTCCTCCTTAAGGTTGTTTGTTGCGCGGTGCCCCGGGCACGATGCTCGAAGCGCTCTCTATCCGCGGGCGATTTACGCCAAGGGGCAAGTATAGGTGCCGGGGCGGACTGGAGTCACACCGTGGTGAGCAGGCCGCCGAACATGACGACGAGGAGGGCGATCACCTCGACGGAGAAGAAGAGGATGAACGAGGCCCAGCTGCGCGTGAGCACGTTCAGCGGCGAGTCCTTTTTGATGACGACGAGCAGGCCGACCCAGATCACGGCGAACACGGCCACGCCGAATCCGGCGGCGATGATGCCGAGGTTCGTCGCGTTGGCGATGGCCGCGGAATCGCCGTACACGACGTACGTGGAGTACCAGAAGTCGAGCTTGAGCAGGCAGATGCCGGCGACGAACTGCTCGGCGGCGAGGCCTATCACGAACACGATGCGCCACAGCCACCGGCCGGAGTCGACGACGGCGAGGCCGAGGCTGGCAACGGCGATCAGGGTGACGGTCCAGGACAGGAACGCGGCGCCCTGCGGCGTGAACACATCGAGCCGGTCGGTCAGCCATGCGGTGCTGCCGACGGCGAGCGCACGGCCGAGCCAGTAGGGGGCGATGATCGCGGCGAGCACGGCCACGGCGTAGATGGCCCACTGCGCGGGGTGCGACCGGCGGCGTTCGATGTCCGCGAGGGACAGGTCGGTCACTGGGATGGTGGGATCGGGATGCTTGGACACCTCGACGGTCTCGACCCTGCCGTCAACGATCTCGACGGCCTCATTGGATTCGCTGGGGTTGTTGGACTCGGTCTCGCTGGACTCGGTCTCGCTGGACTCGCCCATCGCCGCGCCCGTCGTCCTGTGTGCCTCGCTGGCGTGCGTCATAACTCTCCCGTCGACGCGTTTCGTTCCTGCGTTTTCGGTTATATGGTACTCGGATGCGCGTCGGTAGCCCACCTCGCCCGCCTCGCTGCAAGCGCATCATGGTGGCGTGACGTCCCACCGTATTCTCACCGTGTTCTCACGGAGCGCGGAATCACCCGGAAAAGCAGAAAAGCCGACGGTATTCCGCCGGCTCCGAGTGGAGCGGATGACGGGAATCGAACCCGCGTAATCAGTTTGGAAGACTGAGGCTCTACCATTGAGCTACATCCGCGTGCCATGCCGTTCGCACCGGACTGCGCCTGAGCGCGTCTGGGCGAACGAAACAACTCGAGTCATTATACACGAGGGGTGGGCAACACTCCGACGTCGGCGGTGCGCACCGTGTGTTCCGCGCCGTCGGCGGTGCGCAGGACCAGCGAGGCGTCGGGGTTCAGGTCCTCGGCCACGCCCTCCAGTTCGCCGCCGTCGACGAAGTGCGCGACGACGCGACGGCCGAGCGTCCAGCTGCGTTCGCGGGTCTCCCGCAGCAGCACGGCCGCACGCCGTTTCGGGTCGGCGACGAACGCGGCGAGGCGGCGGCGCAGGGAGCGCACGACGCCGGCCGCGATCGCGTCGCGCAGGCCGTCGGGCGACGGCAGCGGCGCGTAATGCAGCTGCAGCGAGGTCGATTCGGCGGTGGGCAGACGGTCGGCGGGCACGTTGAGGTTCAGTCCGATGCCGAACACGATGGCGACGGACGACTTGTTCGCACCATCGCCTGGCAGCGGAACCATCTCGGCGAGGATGCCGCCGAACTTGCGGCCAGCGAGGTAGAGGTCGTTCGGCCATTTGAGCTGCGGAGTCGGGCGCGTCTGCGGTGTCGATAACGACGGCGACGACGTTGACGGGGTCACGGGGCGCGCGCCGCTGATGGCGAGCGCGTCGTCGATGGCGTCGAGCGTCGACAGGCCGGCGATCATCTGCAGCCAGCCGTTGACGGATTCGTCGGTCGCGACCTCGCGGGGCACGTCCACGACGAAGGTCACGGTGAACGACTCCCCCGGCCGGCTCAGCCATGTGTGGTCGAGGCGGCCGCGGCCGGCGGACTGCGTGTCGGCCGCGACGACCGCGACCTTCACCAGGCTTGCGGCATCGCCCGCCTCGGACAGGTCGATCCGGCCGTCCGCCACCATCTGGCGGGCGAGCGTGTTGGTCGAACCGACCTCGTCCAGGAACACCACCCGGTCGGCGGCGCGGCAGGTCGCCGGCATCCTCACGGACGCGAGGGACGCAGCCGACGAGGCCGACGCAACGGACGCGATCGACGCGTCATCGGAATCATGGTTGGTCATACCCACCACGATAGGCGCCGGCCGTCACTTTGCGGCCGGTTGCGGCCACTCGTGGTCACTCGTAGTCACTCGCGGTCACTCGCGGGTGACGATGACCTTGTACTCGTACGGCTTGAGGGCGACGGGGCCGGCGGGCAGCGTCGCGTCGGCGGTGCTGTCCATCACGGCGGCGGCGTCGCGGTCGGCGAAGTTGAACAGGCCGACGATCGTGCGCTCGCCCTGCTTGCGGACCACGGCGAGGACGCCGTCGTCGCGCGTGTCCCAGGTGGTGACCCACGCGTCGGGCGCGAAGCAGGGGTCGGAGCGCATCTCGCGCAATCCCTCCATGCCCTCCCACAGACGGTTCTGCAGGGTGCCCTCGGTGTGGCGTTCGGCGGCCTTCGCCCAGTCGAACGGGCTGCGGTGCAGGTTGCGGCTGTCCTCGATGCGGTCAGGGTCCTCCTTGTACTCCCAGCCGTTGAGCTGGCCGATCTCGTCGCCGCAGTTGAGCATCGGGAAGCCTCGCAGGAACGCCATCGCGCGGTGCATGAGCAGGTCGCGGCCGACGGCCTTCTCGTAGGCGGGCCTGTCGTGGGTGATGAGCGCCTTCTCGATGCCGGTCAGGCTGGCGGTGGTGCCGCAGCTGCGCGCGTCCTTGGACGCCTCGTCGTAGTTGTACAGCTCGCCCATCGACCAGCTGCCGGGCGCCGCGCCCTCGTAGAAGTGGTAGAGGAACTCCTTGTGCTTGAGCGGGTCGATGGCGAGGCGCACCTCCTCGTCCTCGTCGAGGCCCCAGCCGATGTCGTCGTGGCATCGCAGGTAGTTGACGAACCAGCAGTTCTCGGGCAGGGCGTCGAGCTTGTCGATCTGGGCCTTGAGCAGACGCACGTCGCCGCTGGCGAGCGCGCTCCACAGGTTGACCATGATCGAGACGTTGTACAGCATGTGGCATTCGGGGCGTTCGGGCGTGCCGAAGTAGGCGGCGAGCTCCTTCGGAGCCATGACGACCTCACCCTTCAGCACGACGGCCGGGCAGACGATCTCCAGCATCATGCGCATCATGCGCACGATCGTGTGGACCTGCGGCAGGTTGCGGCAGTTGGTGCCGAGCTGCTTCCAGATGTAGGGCACCGCGTCGAGGCGGAACACCTCGACACCGAGGTTCGCGAGATGCATGACGGAGGTCATCATCGCGACGAAGACCTTGGGGTTGCGGTAGTTGAGATCCCACTGGAACGGATAGAACTGGGTCATCACCCACTTGCCCATCTTCTCGTTGTACGTGAAGTTGCCGGGCGCGGTGTTCGGGAAGACCTGCGGCACCTGGGAGTCGTACTTGTCCGGGACGGTGCGGTCGTCGTAGCAGAAGTAGTAGTCCTGGTACTTCGGTTCGCCGGCCTCGGCGGCCTTGGCCCAGCGGTGGCTGGAGGCGGTGTGGTTCATCACGAAGTCGAGGCACAGGCTGATGCCGGCCTCGCGCAGTTTCGCGGTGAGCGCGGCGAGGTCCTCGTTGGTGCCGATGAGCGGGTCGACGGTGTCGAAGTCCTCGATGGCGTAGCCTCCGTCGTTGTCCGGATGGGGCATCTGGAGCAGCGGCATCAGGTGCAGGTAGGTGAGCTTCTGCTCCTTCAGGTAGTCGATTTTGCCCGCGAGCTTCTTCAGGTCGCCGGCGAACAGGTCGGTGTACATGGTCATGCCGAACATGTCGCCGCGCTTGTACCATTGCGGGTCCCGCTCGCGGGTTTCGTCGAGGGCCTTCAGGTCGGCGGGGCGGGCGGCGTAGGCGTCGGCCATCGCACGTTCGAACTCCTTGAGTTCGGCGCAGTCGCCGTAGAGCATGCGGAAGAGCGATTCGAGCTCGTCGCGATGGCGGTCGAGGCGTGCGGCGAAGACCTCGTCGGTGGAGTGGACGGGCGCGGCAGGGGCGGTGGAGACGGTGGAGGCGACGGCGGCGGAGCCAACGGCCGGATCGGCCGGATTCACGGCCCCGCCTTCCTTCGCGGACTTGTCGACCTTGGCGGACTTGGGATTGATGGACTTGGGCTTGGCGGCGTGGGACTTGGCGGACATCTTCGCTCCTTGACTGTTTGCGCTGGACTGCACGCAACTTCACTTCGTTGTTCTGTCGTCGGTCGATGCCGTGTCGCATCGGCTGTGTCTTTATGGTATCCGCGCGCGCACGAAATATCAAACCGGTTCGATACCGGCGTGTCGAACCGTTTCGACATCGTTTGGCCAAGCAATCGATCCCGCAGAACACCGGCATACGACATCCGTCAGCGTCAGATTCTCTCGGAATGCGCCGGTTCCCCGAGAAAAACCGTCGCTGCGACATCGCCAGCGTCAGGTTCTCTCGAGCACTGGGGCGATTTCGAGAAAACCTGACGCCACGAAGCGGTCAGCGACGGCTTTTCTCGAGAATACGTACATCACGACACAACGGCTCACGCGCAGCGTCGATCAGCGGCCGTCGATGATCACGACGGCGGAGGCGACGGGGCCGTCGTGGCTGAGGGAGACATGGATGCGCGCCGGGAGTGGGATGCCGCCCGACGGACCTGCCGACAAGCCGCCGCGGGCAGTCGCCCCCGCCGCGCCACGCATCACGGCGTGCGGCCCCAAAGAGGGATCGACGGGGCGGGCATTGCGCATCATGGCATACGGGCTCATATCCGAACCGGGGGCATACCCGCCGGCGGCACCATCGTCATAGCCACCGCTGCCATAGCCACCGCCAACAGCTGCGGCACCGCCGCCATAACCGTTGCCAGCAGACCGCACACCGACGCCGACGCTCCCGACACTGGAGCCCCCGACGCGCGCATCATCGGCATCCCCCAGAGCCTCCTCCATCGAGGTTCGGAACGCCTCGGCGACTTTGCCGGACAGGGTCACATGGGGAACACCGCGCGAATCGTCGAGGATCTCGACGCCGGACCACGGGAAATCATCGAGCGTGAACGGGTAGTCGCACTCCCCCAGCGCCTCGCACCACGCCTTGAGGAACGCCTCCTTGCCCGCCCACTTGGCGGCGAGATGCACGGCCTCGTCGTCGTTCTTGCGCGCCGCGCGGGCCGCGGCCTGCCGCACCTCGCGCACCGAGAAGAGACCACGCATGCGTGAGCCCGGCTCCGCCAGCTGCTCGCCGAACGCCGCGACGTCCACCACGTCATGCCCCAGTCCGTATACGCCCATCGCGACTCCCTTTCATCCTGCGCCACCGGCATGCGTACATGCCACAGCCACGTGCGCCGTCGGCATGCGAGCCATCGGATACCCGACGACATCAGCTCCATGCGCCACAACAATATCCACGCAGACGCTATCTGCATTGCAAGGGGTACATTGCGCCAACTGCGGACATCTATCTCGCTTATGAGGGGTACCCGTATGAGGTATCAAAGCCCATAAATGGCTTAACTCCATCGGTGTCAAGCCGTTTTGATGACCCCATACCCACGACGAGTACCCCTCGCAAGCGAGATGGATGTCCGCAAGACCGCAGAAGTACCCCTCGTAACACGAAAAGGTCAGGAGCAATGAGGTGCACCCTGTTGCTCCAGACCTTTCCGTGCCGATCCATGCCGGCGCACCGGCCTCACGCGCCTATCTCACAGGTCAGGCGCACATGATCGCGTTCACGCCACTCACGCCTCGAAGTAGCCGGAGGCGCCGAGACGGGCGTCGGGGTCGAGGAGCATGGCCTTCTCGACCTCGTGCGCGTCGTAGCGACCGCCGGAGGCGAGACGCGTGCCGTCCTCGCGGAAGCGGCGGTTGTCGATCGGCTCGTAGAGCGCGGCACGGCCCATCATGCCCTCCTCGAGGCGGCGCTGGCCGGCGGCGAGGCGCGCGTTGGCGCGTTCACGCCATGCCTCGAGCGCGGCCTCGCCGTCAGCCTTCGCGACGGCCGCCTCGAAGGCGCCGGGGTGCACGAGCGCCACGAAGCCGCTCACGTGGCCGAAGCCGAGCGACGTGGCGAGTCCGGCCTTGACCGGTTTGCCGTCCGCGACGCGGCCGAACGCGTCCTCGCCGCCGCCGATGCGCAGCGGCTTCCTCAGCCACACCATGTGGTCGTCGCGCTCGAGCTTCGGGTCGACGCAGTCGAGCGAGGCGTTCGCCGGGATGACGCCGGAGGCGAACAGCTGCGTCAGGCCGTTGACCTGGAAGACGCAGGCGCCGCCCTTCGCGTGGCCGGTGAGGGTCTTCTGCGAGATGACGAACAGCGGGTTGCCGTCGGTGCGTCCGATCGCGTGGGCGAGCGTGTTGTGCAGCTCGGACTCGTTCGGATCGTTGGCGTTGGTGGACGTGTCGTGCTTGGAGACCACGGCGATGTCGTCCGGGGTGACGCCGAGACGCGCGAGATCCTTGACGAGCTTCGCGTCACGTCCGCCGAGGCCGGCCGCCAGCGCGCCGAGGCCCGGGGCCGGGATCGACGTGTGCGCGCCGTCCGCGTAGGAGTGGATGAAGCCGACGACGCCGGCGACCGGCAGGCCGAGCCTCAGCGCGATGTCGCCTCGGGTCAGCAGGATCGTGCCGCCGCCCTGGGATTCGAGGAAGCCGCCGCGACGACGGTCGTTCGCGCGGGAGAAGAACCGCGCGTCGATGCCCTTGTCGTACATCTCCTCGGAGTTGGCGGTCGCGTTCATGTTGCCGAAGCCGATCACCGACTCGACGCCGATGTCGTCGATCGCACCGGTGACGACGAAGTCGGCCTTGCCGAGCGCGATCTTGTCGGCGCCCTCCTCGAGCGACACCGCGGCGGTGGCGCAGGCGGAGACCGGCTGGATCATGTTGCCGTAGCCGCCGATGTAGCTCTGCATCACATGCGCGGCGACGACGTTCGGCAGCGCCTCCTGGAGGATGTCGGTCGGGATCTCGTGGTTCAGGAAGCGATCGAGGTAGAGCTTGCGCATCGACATCATGCCGCCGAAGCCGGTGCCCTGCGTGGACGCGACCAGCGACGGGTGGATCGCCTCGAGGATCTCGGCCGGGGTGAAGCCGGCGGACAGGTACGCGTCGACCGTGGTGACGATGTTCCACAGCGCGATCTCGTCGACGTCGCCGACCATCGAGGCGGGGATGCCCCACTTGATCGGGTCGAAGCCCTTCGGGAACTGGCCGCCGACCGTGCGCGTCATGGTGGCGCGGCGCGGCACGCGGATCATCGAGCCGGCGTGGCGGGTCACGTTCCATTCGCCGGACTCGTCGTCCTTCGCGTAGGAGGTGTGGGCTTCGTCGAGCTTGACGTATTCGCGGGCGACATCCTCGCTGGGCACGGAGAAGGTGACGTCGTGGTCGAGGTAGACCTCGCTCTCCTCCTCGTCGGCGCCGTCCTTGTAGTCGTTGCCCATGCCCTCCTCGAACGGGCGGATGCCGGAGCGGGCCACGACCTCGTCGTGGTAGCGCTCGGCGATGTCCTCCTCGGGCACGAGGTTGCCGTCGGTGTCGTACCAGCCCGGCTTGGGGCTGTCGGCCCAGGTGAGCAGGCCCATGTTCCATGCGAGTTCCAGCACGGCCCCGGCGTTGAGGTCGACGGTGCCGTCGGAGTGGATGCCGAGCTCGGCCTGGGCGCGCGTGCGGCCGGAGCCCCACGGACCCAGCTCGCCGATGGAGACGATGACGATCTCGTCCTCGGGGCGGGCGGTCACGTTCGCCCAGTCGGCGAGGTCGACGTGCGGCTGATGCGGGGTGTGCGGGCTGGGCAGCGCCTTGATCAGGGTAGAGCTGTCGTTCTCCCCCTCAGTCGCGCCGCGCACGCCGGCTTCCCCGTCAGAGGGAGCCGAAGCTGCGGCCTCGGCGCGCAACGCCTTGATGTCGATCGGCTCGGAACCGAGTCCGCCGGTCAGGTCCACGTCGAGCGGCGCTTCGGCGGCCTTCGCACGCGATTCGGCGGTGCACAGGTCGAGCAGCTTGGCGGCGATCTGCGCGGTCGAGTACGTGTGGATGCCGTGGCGTTCGACGACGGCGACCAGCGGGTCGTTGCCGCCCATGAGTCCGGTGCCGCGCACCCAGCCGATCTTCGGGTGGGCGAAGGTCACGCGGTCGGACCACACGCGCTCGGCGTGGGCGCGGTTGACGATCGCGTCGAAGGCCGACTTGACCTCGCCGTACGCGCCGTCGCCGCCGAACACACCGCGGTTCGGCGAGCCGGGCAGCACGACATGCAGGCGATGCTGCACGTCGGTGTCGGCGCCGATCCTCGACAGGCCGGCGATCGCGCGCTCGACGCCCCAGAGCATGAGGCGGGCCTGCGATTCGAACAGTTCGCCGGAATCGGCGAGCGTGCCGTGCACCGGCGGGGCGGCGAACGGGAAGAACAGGGTCGGCTCGTACGCGGGCTTGAGGATGGTCGTGGTCGCGCCGGTCGTCTTCTTCTGGACGTTGCCGACCCAGTCCACGAGCGCGTCCACGTCGCGGAAGCTGGACAGGTTCGCGGGCGCCAGCCACAGCTTGGCGGCGCCGGCCGCGTGGGTGCGGTAGGCGCGCTTCGCCCACTCCTTGATCGACGGCCTGAAGCTGTGCGACGTGGCGATGACGGTCGCGCCGCCCGCGAGCAGGCCCTCGACCACCTGCGCGGCGATCGAGTTCGGGCTGACCCCGGTGACCACGGCGACGTCACGCGCGAAGCGGGACGCGGCCGGGTCCTCGGCGACGGGTTCGAGCGCCTCGGAGGCGACACGGGCGAAGGCGGCCTTCAGCGCGGCGCCGGCCGGATCGGACGCATCAAGCTTCGATGCGAACCACTGCGCCTCGTCGGCGACCGCCTTGCCGAGTCCGACGAATCCGCCGGACAGCAGGTCCGCGTCCTTCTCGTAGAAGGCGCGGGCGAGGTCCTCGCGGGCCGACGCCCAACGGTCGTCGAAGAGGATGGCCTTGTTCGCGTCGAAGCGCGGCTCGACCTGCTTGGGCCAGTCGGAGCCGAGCTCGGCGTCGACGGCCGCGACCACGGCGGCGTTCTCGTCCTCGCCCGGCTCGGGGGCAGGGGCGGCCACGCCGAGCTCGTTCAGGACGAATCGGGCGGTGGCGGCGAGCACGCCGTTGGAGCCGGTGACCTTCTCGGCGAAGGCGTCGAGCGCGGCGGAGTCGACCACCGCGCCGCCCGCGGCACCGCCGGCGGACGGCTTGGAGACCGGCACGCCCTTGGTCTGGCCGACCAGCGCCACGGCGTCGTCGATGAGCTGATCGGCGGCGGCCTGGTTGGCGGCGGCGCCGGTGGGCAGCTTGGCGAGATCGCCGCCACGGGAACTCGAGCCCTCGCGGGTGTCGAGCAGGAGCGCGGCGGTCGTGGCCGCGACCCAGCCTTCGCCGAGGCCCCACACGCCGGTGACGCGCTCGCGGATGTGCGCGGGCTTGACGCCGGCCGCGCCGAACAGGGCGCGCAGACGGTCGCGGATCGCCTCGGAGAGGACCGGTCCGAACGGCTTGTAGTTCGGTGCCACCTTGTTGACGATCTTGGCGAGCTGGTCGAGGGTCGCCTCGGCGGCGCCGTCGACGCTGGCCACGCCCAGCTCGGAGCTGATGTCCATGAGCAGCTGGTTGCGGCGCGAGGAGACGCCGTTGGTCAGGGTGTCGGTGGTGTCGGAGGTGCCGATCTGGTCGATGCGGATCTTGGTCGAGTAGGCCATGAGCACGCCGATCGCGTCGGACGCCTTGAAGGGGAGGTCGGCGACCGGGCCGCTGGCGGCGGCCGGAGCGGCGGCGGCCTGCGACGGAGCGGCAACCGGAGAGGCGGGAGCCGCGGCGGACTTGGCGGCCGCGGGCTTCTCTCCCTCGGCAGGGGCCGAGCCGAGCTTGGCGACGGCGGAGCCTCCGGCGGGGGCGGCTTCGACGGGCGCCGGGGCCGACTCAGCCGGCTCGTCAGCCTCGTCGGGCACGAGCGAGTCGGTGTCGGTCATGTACACGCGGCCTTCGTCGCGACCCACGTTGTACACGGTCACGTCGGTGCCGGAGAACTCGGGCAGACGCAGGGTCTTGGACCCGAGGTTCGCGAGCGTCGGCGCGTTGCCGAGACCGACCTCGACGTACTCCTCGACGCCCAGACCGCCCTGCGCCGCGTGGCGGAACAGCAGCGACTGGGTCTCGATCCAGCGCACCGGGGACGCGAACTGCCAGGAGAGCAGCTCGGTCAGCAGCAGTCGGCCGAGCTTCTGGTCGTCGGCGGCGTAGGAGTCCCACACGGCCGGGTCCTCGAGCGCCTTGCGAATGCGCTCGGAGGGCACGACCTCGAGGATCTTCGCGGCGAACTCGCGTGTCATCTCGAACGGGCAGGCCACGAGGTTCGGGATGTAGCGGCCGACCAGTCGCCCGCGGTAGTCGATGTACTGCGGCAGCAGCGCGTCGAGCTTGTCGCGGAACTCCGGCACGCCCTTGCGCAGCAGCACGGAGTGGAACGGCACGTCGATGCCCGGCACGAGCATGAACGCCGGCTTGCCGCCAGCCTCCTTGGCGCGGCGGTTCGCGTCCTCCTTGAGGAACTTGAGGCCCGCGATGGTGCCGGCGATCGCGTACTGGGCGCCCGCGAGGTTGTAGTTGACGATCTGCAGGAACTCGCCGCTCTTCTCGGCCACGGATTCGACGTACGCCTTGACGTGCGCGTCGTCGACGCCGAACTGGTTCGGGCGAAGGGCTCCCATGCGGTAGTTGGAGCAGCCCTGCGCGTCGCGCGGGATCAGGTGGTGCATCGTCGAGCCGCGGTGGAAGACCAGCTCGAGCACGGTCTCCAGCGGGATCACGCCGGCGAACGCGGACAGCGCGTTGTACTCGCCGAGCGAGTGTCCGGCGAAGTAGGCGGGCCAGATGTCGGCGCCGGCCTCGCGCAGTCGCGCGGTCTGGGCGAACGCGACGGTGGCGAGCGCGACCTGCGTGAACTGCGTCAGGTTGAGCAGTCCCTCCGGGTGCCGGTAGGTGACGCCGTTGGCGGTGAGCTCCTTCGGGTTATCGCGCACGAGGGCGATGATCGAGAAGCCGAGCTTGGCGCGGGTGAGCCTGTCGGCGCGCTCCCACACATCGCGCGCGGCGGGCGACTTGGCGCGCTCGTCGAGGACCATGCCCTGCTTCTGGATGCCCTGTCCGGGGTAGACGAACGCCGCGCGGGGGGCGCGCACGAGCGCGGTGCCGCGGGAGACGAGCTGGCCCGCGATGCGGCAGGTGACCTCGAGGGCCATGCCGGCATGCTCGACGCGGCCGACACGTTCGACGGAGATCTCGACCTGGTCGTTCAGCTGGACCATGCCGTACATGTTGTACGTCCATCCGGCGATCTCGTAGTGGGCGCCCTTGTCGTCGACGGCCTGCACCGCGTGCTGCGCGGTGGCGGACAGCCACATGCCGTGCACGAGCGGGGCGGCGAGTCCGGAGATCGCGGCGCCGCGCTTCGAGGTGTGGATCGGGTTGAAGTCGCCGGAGGTGCGGGCGAACGCGGTCATGTCGCCGGGCGCGGTGACCTTGACGCGGCGCAGGAGGCGACGCGCGGTCTGCTTGATGCCCGCGTCGGCAAGACCGCCGTATTCGGGCGCGTCCGCCGGCAGCGCGCCGGAGTAGACGCGGCCGCGGATCGCGAAGCGTTCGGTCTCGCGCGCCAGCAGCGTGCCGTCGGCGGCGGTGTGCGTCACATGGATGGTGACGACGCGGCCGGAGGCGGATTCGAAGTAGTCCTCCGCCCACGACTTCAGGGTGATGGTCTCGCCGACGTGCTTCAACAGCTCGTCCTCGGTCTGTTCGAGTTCGATGAGGTGATCGAGGTGGACGGCGTTGAGCAGGCCTTCGATGACCGGGTAGCCGTGGACGGACACCGAGCCGAGTGCCGCGTAGATCGCCGGCCACGCCGGGCCGACCAGCGCGTCGGGCGCGATGCGGGAGGCTCTGAGGGTGGACGGCAACGCGCCGCCGGTCGCGGCCTCGTGGTCGTAGCCGAGGTTCGCGGAGAACGTATAGGTGGCGGTGGCGACGCCGAACGGCGCCTCGTCGGCGTCGGTGGCCGTGATCTCCGGCATCGCGGCGAGCACGTCGCCGGTGATGGCGGTGTTGCCGATGCCGGCCGTCGCGGCGAGCATCGCGTACACGTCCGGGATCAGGCGCTCACGGTTGACGATCGGCATGCCGCCGGTCGCGTCCTTCGGCACGGTCAGCGGGATGACGATGTCGCGCACGGCGTGCTTCGAGGTGCCGCCGTCCGGGTCGTTGTCCCAGTAGGTGTCGAGGTGGATGTCGAGGTCGTACTCGCCCTTCTCCTCGTCGACGGCGCGGATCTCGTAGTCCTTGTCGCCGAGCGCGGTGCCGTAGGCCGGGTTGTCGGTCACATGGCCGACCCAGGAGATGTTCGGGGACTTGCGGATGAAGTCCTCGGCGCTGGCCGCCTCGCCGAGCGTCGCGTACAGCGGCGCGGCGGCATCCTCCGTCAGTTCCTTGGCGCGCTCGATCGCGGCCGACTCGAAACGGCCGAGGATGTCGGCCACTGGCTCGTCGACGGTCGTGATGCCAGCCACGGAGATCGGGCCCGGGATCACACGCACGGAATCGGCCGGATAACGCGGGTCCTCGGACTGCCACAGCTGGTCCTGGCCCCACCAACGCAGCAGGTCGTTGTCGATGACCGGCACGAACGGCATCGGCTTGGGGTACTCGCGCACGAGCACCGGGAACCACGCCTCGTCGGCCGGCGTCACCGTGATTCTGGCGGCCTGCGGGTACTCGCGCTCCAACGCGGCGATCGCCGGCGCGGGGTCCTTGATCACGTCGTCGCGCGTCACGCCGAGCTTCGAGGCGAACTCGCCGGAGTCGACGTCGGCGACGCGCGCCTCGATGCGGTGCAGCAGGTCGAGGAAGCGGTCGGCGTACGTGTCGTCGACCCACGGGTAGGCGAGCTCGGCGAAACGCTGCGCCCACTGGAGGTAGGTCATCGTCTTCAGGTCGCCGAAGTACGGCTTGGCGGTCTTGTCGAGCGCCTCGATGATCTCGGCGCGGCGGGACTCCAGCTCCTCCGGGTGCTTCATCACGCGCACGAGCAGGCGGCCGCACTCGGCGGACGAGTTCTCCACCTCGTAGATGTCGGCGTGCAGATGGGACAGGCCAGAAGCGACGCCGCCGATCGACTTGCCGGACGGCACCCAGCGCTCGCCGGCGGGGGCGAACGGGTCGGTGTCGGAGTCGGCCGCGGTCTCGGCGGTGATGCCGGGGGTCCTGACGAGCAGCTGCTTGACCTCGGGGCTGGTGTGCGCCTCCTTGGCGGTCATCACGGCGGTGCCGACGAGTACACCGTCGACCGGCATGTCGGGCAGGCCGTAGGCGCGCGACCACTGGCCGGACAGGTAGTCGGCCGCGCGGTCGGGCGTGCCGATGCCGCCGCCGGCGACGAGCACGAGGTTGTCGCAGGCGCGCACCTCGGCGTAGGTGGAGGTCAGCAGGTCGTCGAGCGACTCCCAGCTGTGGTGGCCGCCCGCGGCGCCGCCTTCGACCTGCATGAGGATGACGGTCGGGGAAACGGCCTTGGCGATGCGGATCACCTGACGGATCTGGTCGACGGTGCCGGGCTTGAAGCTCACGTACGGCAGGCCGTCCTTCTTCAGCTGCGCGATCAGCGAAGCCGCCTCGTCGAGCTCGGGCACGCCGGCGGAGATGACGACGCCGTCGATCGGGGCGCCGGACGCGCGCTTCTTCGGCACGATGCGGCTGGAGCCGAACTGGAGGTTCCACAGGTAGCGGTCCATGAACATCGCGTTGAATTCGACGGTGCGACCCTCGTCGAGCAGCTCCTCGAGACGGGCGACGTGGCGGTCGAACACCTCGGCGGTGACCTGGCCGCCGCCGGCGAGCTCGGCCCAGTAGCCGGCGTTCGCGGCGGCCGCGACGATCTCCGGGTCGACGGTGGTGGGGGTCATGCCGGGCAGCAGCACCGGCGGCTTGCCGGTGAGCTCGGAGAACTTGGTGACGAGCCTGTCGCCGGCGGGCGTATGCGCCACACGCGGGGCGAACACCGTCCAGTTCTGGGTGCGCGCGGGCTCGTCGGTCGCGGTGGACAGGGCGGCGCGTTCGGCGAGCGTGGTCGCTTCGACGACGCCGACACCGGTGCCTTCGACGACGTGGCCGATGAGCTTGCCGAGCGTCGATCCCGGCCCCATGTCGACGATCCACAGCTTGGCCGGGTCGGCGCCCTCGAGCGCGGCGCGCACGCGGGCGGCCCAGTCGACGTGGTTCAGCAGCACCTCCTCGGCGAGGGCGCGGGCGCGGTCCTCGTCGAAGCCGCAGGCGCGGGCCCAGTCGACGGTCCGGTCGACGGCCGGCTGCATGAGCGGCGAGTGGAACGGCAGGGTGACGTCGAGGTATTCGAGCACGGGGGCGAACACGGCGCCGCCGCGCACCTTCTCCTCGCGCAGGCGCGCCTGCTTCTTGTGCTCCTTGGCGGCTTCGACGCCGAACGCGGCGAGGTCGTCCGGGAAGCCGGACAGGACGTGGTGGCTGGCGGAGTTGGTCACGGCGATGGAGATCGGGCCGCGCGGGTTGTTGACACGGGCGGCGAGCGCCTCGACCTGGGCGCGCGTGGCGCCGCGCACGGACAGCATCGGCGTGGCCTCGCCGGCGCGCGGACTCAGCGCGAGCTCGCGGGCGGCGCGGGTGCCGGCGGCGCCGATCAGCGCGGCGGTGGCGAGGATCTCGTCGATCTGGTCGCGCGCGGCGTCGATCGAACCGGCCTCGCGGATCGCCTTGACCATGTGCACGGCGAGCACGCCCTGCGAGTGGCCGAGCACGGCGGTCGGGTTGGCACGGGTGACGTCGTATCCCAGATGGTTCAGGTCGATGAGCGCGCCGAGCTGGGTCAGGGCGATGCCCTCGACCGAGGCGGTGGCGTCGGCCGCGGCGCCGAGACGGGCCGGGTTCGGGGTGAAGCCGAACAGGTCGACCGGCCGTCCGGTGGTGGCCAGCAGCTCGGCGTTGACGGGGGTGAGCTTGGCGTAGGCGGCGTCGACGTGGGCGTGCAGCGCGTCGGCGAGCTCGGGGTCGGTGGTCTGGTCGGCGAGCGCGACCGGCCACGGCGTGGATTGGCCGGCGAAGGCGAGCGCGTGCGGTTCGCCTTCGGCCAGGCGGTTGAGGAAGAAGGTGGTCATGGTGTTCCTATCTGTTCCTGATTGGTGGTGTTGTGTAGGTCTGTTGTGTAGGTCTGTTGGTTACGTTTCGTTATGCGGTGAATCAGAGTGGCTGGTTCCCGTGGTGCTTGGTCGTGCGCCTCACGCGCCGCTTCGAGGCGAGCGTCGCCAGCGATTCGACGATCGCCTCGCGCGTCTGCTCGGGGTCGATCATCGCGTCGATCTGCCCGAGTTCGAGCGAGAGGTTCGCGTTGACGGTGGTCTCCTCGTATTCGGCGATGTACTTCGCGCGCAGCGCCTCGACGTCCTGCCCGGAGGCCTTCGCCTTGGCGAGGTCGTGGCGGTGGATGATGTTGACCGCGCCGGCCGCGCCGAGCACGGCGATCTGCGAGGACGGCCACGCGAAGTTCATGTCGGCGCCGATCGCCTTGGACCCCATCACGATGTACGCGCCGCCGAACGCCTTGCGCAGCACGACGGTGACGAGCGGCACCTGCGCGTTGGCGTAGGCGTAGATCACCTTGGCGCCGCGGCGGATGATGCCGGCGTGCTCCTGTTCGGCGCCGGGCTTGTATCCGGGGGTGTCCACGAGGGTGATGACCGGCAGGTTGAACGCGTCGCACAGGCGCACGAACCGGGCGATCTTCTCGGAGGCGTCGACGTCGAGGATGCCGGCGTTGACGTTCGGCTGGTTGGCGACCACGCCGACCGGATGCCCATCGACGCACGCGAACCCGACGAGCGCGGAGGCGGCGAAGCGTTCATGCACCTGCACGAACTCGCCGTAGTCGACGACGCAGCGGATCACGTCGAGCATGTCGTAGGGCTGGCGGTCGTTGTCCGGGACGATCCCGGCGAGACGCTTGGCGGTCTCGCGTTCGGCGCGCGTGGCGGCGTAGGCGTAGACCGGCGGCTGCTCGTCGGAGTTGGACGGCAGGTAGGCGAGCACGGTGCGCGCGTAGTCGATCGCGTCGGACTCGTCCTCGCCCAGGTAGTGGGCGACGCCGGACTTGCGGCTGTGCACGTCGCCGCCGCCCAGATCGGCCATCGAGATGGTCTCGCCGGTCGCGGCCTTGACGACGTCGGGGCCGGTGACGAACATGTTCGAGTTCTCTCGCGTCATGATGATGAGGTCGGTCAGGGCCGGGCAGTAGACGGCGCCGCCGGCGCACGGGCCGAGGATAAGGGAGATCTGCGGGATGAAGCCGCTCGCCTCGCACGTCTTGCGGAAGATGCGCCCGTACTGGGTGAGCGCGGCGACGCCCTCCTGGATGCGCGCGCCGCCGGAGTCGACGATCGCGACGACCGGCACCTTGAGGCTGATCGCCATGTCCATCAGGTGGCAGATCTTCTCGCCCTCCGCGGCGCCGAGCGTGCCGCCGCGCACGGAGAAGTCCTGCGCGTAGACGGCGACCTTGCGCCCGTAGACGAGTCCGAAGCCGCAGATCACGGCCGATCCGGCGTTGCCGGCGTTGATGTTGCCGCCCTGGAAGCGGCCGATCTCCTCGAAGGTGCCGGTGTCGAACAGCAGGTCGAGGCGCTCGCGCGCGGTCTTCTTGTGCTTGGCGTGCTGCTTGTCGCGCGCGCGGCTTTCGGCGTCGCGGGCGAGCTGCGCGGCGCGGATCACGGCGGCGCGCAGCGGCTGGCCGCCCTGTTCCTCACCCGACCCCTGTTCCACGGGTTGTTTCACGGCGTCGCGCACGGCGGGGCTGTTCATGATGTCGGTCATTTCGCGGCCTCCTCACCCTGCGGCTTGGCGGCGTCGCCCTTGGCCGAGCCACCCTTGGCCGAGCCGGACGCCCCAACCACGTCCAGCGTGACCAACGTGTCGCCGGCCTCCACGCCATCGGCGGGACCGACGAAGATCTTGGTGACCGTGCCGGCGGCCGGCGCGTACACGTAGTTCTCCATCTTCATCGACTCGAGCACGACGAGCAGGTCGCCCTTCGCCACCTGCTGGCCGGCCGCGACGTTGATGCGCGTGACGACCGCCTGCATCGGCGAGGCGATGACGCCCGACTTCGCGCCGTCGTCGATCGCGCCGCGCGCGGGTCCGGCGCTGTGCGACCCGCCGCCGCGCAACGGCTGCGTCGGGCGGTTCGCGCCGCGCACGCGCGCCCCGCCGGTCAGGCTCTCGACGATGTCGACCGGCACGGTGAGCTTGACGCGCTGGTCGTTCATCTCGATGACGAACGTCTCGGTGGCGTCCTTCTTCTCGCCGTCCGCCCCCGCGCCGGCCCCCGCCGCCGCGGCGAGCGAGGCGGGCTGGCCGGCGCCCACGGTGCCGGGCTCGCGGTTCAGGTACGTGCGTTCCAGCCATTTCGTGCTCACGTCGAAGGCGTGGCCGTGTTCGGCGGTGAACGCGTCGTCGCGGAAGATCCTCTTGAACAGCGGGATCGGAGTGGGCACGCCCTCGATCGTCATCTCGTCGAGCACGCGGCGCACGCGTGCGACCGCGTCGAGGCGGTTCTGCGCGGTGACGACGACCTTGCCCATCATCGAATCGAACTTCGGCGAGACGGTGTCGCCCTCGACGACGCCGGTGTCGATGCGCACGCCGGGGCCGGACGGCCAGACGATGCGCTCCAGCGTGCCGGCCGACGGTGTCAGGTTCGTGGCCGGGTCCTCGGAGGTGATGCGCAGCTCGAAGCTGTGGCCGCGCGGCTCGGGCGCGGGCGTCAGCTCGCCGCCGGAGGCGATGACGAGCTGCTCGCGCACGAGGTCGAGGCCACAGACCTCCTCAGAGACGGTGTGCTCGACCTGGAGTCGCGGATTGACCTCGAGGAAGTAGACCTTGCCGTTCGGCGTCACCATGAACTCGCAGGTGCCGAGGCCGGTGTAGCCGACCGTCTCGAACAGGCGGCGCGAGTACTCCTTGAGCGTCTCGGTGACCTTCTCGGGCAGGAACGGCGCGGGCGCCTCCTCGACGAGCTTCTGGTTGCGCCGCTGCAGCGAGCAGTCACGCGTCGAGTAGACGGTGAAGTTGCCGTGGCTGTCACGGCCGGACTGCGTCTCGACATGACGCGCCTTATCGATGAACTTCTCGATGAAGTACTCGTCGAGGTCGCCGCCCTCGAGCGCGTCGTGGTTGGTGTAGAAGCGACGCAGCTCCTCGTCGTCGCGCACGACGGTGATGCCGTGCCCGCCGCCGCCGTCCGTGCGCTTCATCATGATCGGGTAGCCGTGCGTGTGCGCGAAGTCGAGCAGCGTGCGGATGTCCCTGACCGACTCCGACAGGCCCGGCACCGGCGGCACCTTGGCTCGCAGGGCGACCCTGCGGGCGGTGATCTTGTCGCCGAGGTCGACGAGCGCGGTGTGATGCGGCCCGACCCAGATCGCGCCGGCCGCCTCGACCTTCTGCGCGAAGCTCGGCACCTCGGAGAGGAACCCGTAGCCCGGGTGCACCGCGTCGGCGCCGGATCGGTGGATGATGTCGACGAGCAGGTCCTCGTTGAGATACGTGTCCTGATAGGTGTCGCCGGGCAGGAGGTACGCCTCGTCCGCGAGGTCGACGTATTGCGAGTCGCGGTCCTGTTCGGCGTACACGGCCACCGTGGCGATGCCCATCTCGCGCGCGGTCCTCACCACGCGCAGGGCGATCTCACCACGGTTGGCGATCAGCAGTTTCTTGACGATATGCCCCATATCGTCAGATTGTTCTCCCGATTACTGACGCTTTCAATCGAAATGTCTACAAAACGACCGCGGAAGTTTTGTCGCGTTCCACAAACGTCACCGTAGGTTCGCGGGATTATCGTCGGTGGCAATCATCCAAGCAGAAGGGGAAATCATGTCCAACACACCCGAAACCACCACAGCCGCCAAGACGTCCGTCAAGACCGCCGTCAAGCCGGACGAGCCCAAGGCCGTCTCCGTCGCCCGCCGCGCGGCCGCCGTCTCATGGAAGCCGGCGCTGTTCGCCGTGCTCATGTGGGTCTCCGCCGCGGCCGGCCAGATCCCGATCCCCGGCACGCCGGTGCCGATCACGCTGCAGACCTTCGTCGTGATGCTCGCCGGCCTCATGCTCACCTGGCGTCAGGCCGGCGCGGCGGTCGCCGCCTACCTCGCCGCGGGCGCGGCCGGCCTGCCGGTGTTCGCCGGCGGCGCCTCGACGATGGCGCTGGTCGGCCCGAGCGCCGGCTTCCTGCTCGGCTTCCTGCCGGGCGTCGTCGTGATCGCGCTGCTGCGCGGCAAGGGCGGCAAGGGCAAGTCCGCATCGATCCTGACCGCGCTGCGCTACTTCGCCGCGGCGATCCTCGGCGGCGTCGTGGTCGTCTACGCGTTCGGCGTCCTCATCCAGTCGACGCTGACCGGCCTGCCGGTCGCCGCCGTGGCCGTCGCGTCGATGGGCTTCATCATCGGCGACATCGTCAAGGCGTTCGTCGCCTCCCTCGCGGCCGCCGGTCTCGCGCGTCTGCGCTGAGCCGGACCTACTGCAGCAATCCCACCTCGCTCGCCAGCAACGCTCGCGTCACGCCATCGGGCGTCTCGACGTTGATCGACGCGTCGTCGTTCAGCGCGACGACCACGCCGCGCACGGCCGACCCGTCGATCAGCTGCGCCTCGATCTCACGGCCCATCATCCAGCAGACGTGACGCATCTCCGAACGCAGCCGCCCGGCCTCGACCATCGGCGAGTCCACGAACGTCTCCAGACGTCTGCGCAGCGACTCGACGAACCGGGAGAGCACGCCGTCTCGCAACGACTCGATGTCCGGCAACGGACCCACGTTCATCTGCAGCGACGTGGCCTGCGGCGTGGGCAGGTGGTCGGCGGGCACCAGCAGGTTCGCACCGAAGCTGAACGCCACCACGCGCCACGCGCCGGACGCGGGGCCGCCGGACGGCGACGGCATCACCTCGGTCACGGTGCCGCCGATCTTGAGTCCGTGGCAGTAGATGTCGTTCGGCCATTTCAGCTTGAACCCGCAGTCCTCGTCGTACGGGCGGGCGCCGCACGCGTCGATCTCGCCCTCGAGCGCGTCCAGCGCGGCGAGTTCGCCGATCATCGCCAGCCATCCGTTGAACAGCTCGTCGTCCGCGACCCGCGCCGGCACCGGCACGACCGCCGTCGCCGTGAGCGATTTGCCGGGCACCGTGATCCACGGCCGGCCGAACCGCACCAGCGCGTTGCTCAGGTAGTCAGCGGCGATCACGGTGATCGGCAGATGGTCCGAGGCCAGTTCCCCGGACTCGCCCACGTTCACGACGATTTCGCCGCGTTCGACCATGCGTCGCGCCCCCGCATGAGTCGAATCCATGTCGGCCACCGAGACAACCATGTCCGCGACCGATCTCGTTCTTTCCAGTCGCGGCGCTGCGACCTTCAGCAATGACATCATAGTCTTCACCATACGCCCACATGTCCGATGCGTCAAAGCCACTGGACGCAGTCGACCAGAAAACAACCCGTCAACAGGGGAAGAGCGCGGTCAGGGACCAGTTCCCGGCGTCCTCCTCGATGGTGAGCGAGCCGCCACGGCGTTCCGCGAAATCACGGTAGTAGGCGAGCCCCCGTCCGGTGGAAGCCCCTTCGGCCGGACGATCACGGTCGGCGCCGTGCGCGCCAGCCCGCTTCGGCGTATCCGCCAGTGACACGACGACGCCCTCCGCGCGCCCCGAAACGGCCAACGCATAGCCCCGTTCGGGATCGGCGTGCTTGGCGATGTTCGCGAAACACTCCTTGAGGAAGGACGCCACCACCGTCAGATCCGCGCGTTCCAGACCGGCCGGCACGCTCTGCGGCATCACCACGGCGCCAGTGAAACCGATCCGCTCGAGCCGCGCGGTCTCGGTCGTCACCAAGGCGCGCAACACATCCCACGACGTTTCGCCACAGACGGACCCGCCGGACGCGCCAGACGCTCCAGACGGGTCGGCCGGATCACCGACGCCGGCGCCCGCCACATCCACGCCCTCATTCCCCGAGAGCACATGCACCGCCCGCCGCGTACTGTCCAGCGCGCCACGCACGTCCTGAACCATCTCCTGATCGCGATCAAGCCGACCGCCATCACGACCACCCCGATCATCGCGTTCGTCGCGCTGAAGCCGGAGCAGCACGTAACTCAACCGGTTCGCCACGTCGTCGTGTAGCTGATGAACGACCTGGTCGCGACGCAACCGCTGATCACGCTCCCACTGGTCACGCTCACGGCGACGGCGCGCGGACGCCGCCACGATCACCGCCATCACGGCGTTGAGACACACCATGATAAAGGCACACAACACCACCATCAGGTAGTCGGGATGCACCACGTCCGCGATTGACCCGGTGACCAGCGGCGTCAGCACGCACAGATCGAACGCGATCTGTCCCGCCAGCACGTTCCCGTGCGCGGTCACGACGATGGCGAGCAGCACGTTGAGCATCAGTGTCCACGTCGACGTGAACAGCGACGCGGGCAAGCATGACATGACCAGCCATATCCCGCATACGACACGCGCCGCACGGTACGGCATCCACCCGATGAACGGCGTCGCGACCGCAAGGCACGCCGTGCCCACGAGGGAGCAGACACCCATGAGCGCATATCGGGGATCGTCGAGGGAGAACCACCCGTTCATGAGGAGGTTGCCCGTATCGACCAGATTGGCGACCGCGATCAGCACGGCCACCACCGTCAGCAACGGATGCGGACGGCCATCGGCCAGCCCGCCCTCCGCCGCGGTTCTCGGCCGGAACAGCCTCATTAGTCCCGTCAACGACGTCATGAACGTCATATGCGATGCTGTACCTGACATATCCGTATTACCTCCTGTCGCGTGGCGACTCCCAGTTTCCTCATGGCGTGGTGCATGTGCACGTGGACGGTGGATTCGCTGATGCCGAGCGCCCGCGCGATCTCCCCAGTCGTCAGATGCCTGCCGTACAGTCTCGCGACCGCCAGCTCGCGTTCGCTGAGACGGCCGAGACGATCGACGCCCAAGGCCGGTTGACCGTGGCCGTCGGACGACTCCGGTCGACTCCAGCCCTGTGCCGCCTTGACTATCGCGGGACCAAGCATCCGCGGGATGTTCTCCTTGGCGACGAGCGCCTGGCCGCCGGCCCGCGTCAGACTGTCGGCGAACGACTCCGGGTCGAGGGCCGTGATGCCGACGACGCCGATCGTCGATCCGCCTCGGCGCAGGGCGGCGCACACCTCCGGCCCGGTCATGTCGGTGAGCGACATGTCGCTCACCAGCACGTCCGGCGGCTTCGGCGTGTGCAGGCACCGGTGGATCGCCGCGGCTCCGGTGGAGACCGCCCAGATCATATGGAACCTCGGATCAAGCCGTTCGATGGCCACGCGAAGGTACGCCAGGGCATACGGATCGTTGTCCACCAAGCCGATGGCGATGGCGCTCGCGGACCTCGCGGGTCCCGAGGACCCGTCGCGGGGAGATTCCGATGATTCCGGTGCACGGCTGATGTTGCTCATGAGGCCCATGCTAGGGAGCCGGCCGATGATCCCCTAATCGAAGTAAACGATCCCTTTACCGCGTCTTGGCGGGCGGGATCGGCCGGTTCACAATGGTGGTGACAGCACGGAATCGCGGCCAATCGCGAACGACGACGGGAGACGGCATCATGAACGCACGACACATGGCCAAGATCGCGGGATTCATCGTCCTGCTCATCGGCGGTCTCGCCGCCGTGCCGGTGCTCGACTACATACAGTACCTGCATTGGGAGATGCCCGTCTTCGCCGCGCACAACAGCCGCACCGAAGCCGGGATGTCGGATCAATTCAACGACGCGGAAGGACGCCCGCGGGATCCGATGTTCTGATTCATAGACCCGTCATCGATCCGTCACCGATCCGCCGGCACCCGAGCCGGCCTATGACCGGGCGCGTCCGCGAAGGTGCGGCGCAGCCAGTCCTCCGCCAGACGTGGCCAGCATTGCACGCACGGGACGACGTTGGCGTATTTGCCGGCGCCCGCAGTCTCCTCGTCGCCCAATGACAGCCCGTGACTGCCCTCGGGGAAGAGGTGCGCCTCGACGCTCACGCCGGCGGCGTGACAGGCTTGGACGAGCATGAGCGTGTTCTCCACCGGCACGGTGGCGTCGGTCATCGTGTGCCAGACGAATACCGGCGGCGTCTTCGCGTCGATGTGCCGTTCGATCGACAGGCGCTCCAGCATCGCCGACGACTCCGCGTCATCCGCATCCCCCGCCGCGTCGCCCAACAGGCAGCGGAAACTGCCGCGATGGGCCATCGGACCGGAGGTGATCACCGGATAGGCCAGCATCAGCGCGTCCGGACGGACCTCGTCCGGGTCCAGACCGTGCGCGCGAAGGTCGTCGTCGCCAGCCGCGGTGGCGAGGTTCGCCGCCAGATGACCGCCGGCCGAGAATCCCAGCACCGCCACGCGCCGCGGGCCCACATGCCATTCGTCGGCGTGATCTCGGATGAGGCGCATTGCCTCACCCGCCTCGACCAGCGCCACCGGATAGCGGCTCGGACGGACCGAATACCGCAGGATGAACACGTTGAACCCGCGTCCGAGGAACCTGAGCGCCACCGGCTCGGCCTCACGATCGGAGGTCATCGCGTACGCACCGCCGGGCAGGATCAGGATGGACGCCCGACGCCGTGCGGGGTCCATCTCCCGACTGTTGTCCGCCACGTATCCGGTGAACCGCGCCTCGCTGCCGTCGATGCCGGTGATCGTCCGCTCGATGTACTGCATATATGCCTCCTCGCCTTCCATCGTAACCGTGATCGTCCAACGCGCGCCCGCCCGAAATGCGGACCCCGCGCGTATACTGTTCGCGGCCTTTTCGCGGACACCCGCCGTTTCCGTTCCGGACAGCTCCGGGCAATCTCGGGCGGCGGCCGCATATGAGGAAGCAGCACATGACAACGACCATCATCGATCGAGAGAGAGCATGATCAAGACCGACACCGACATGAGGAAACGCCCCGAACCCGCGCCCCCGTCCGACGACGACGCGACGACCGCACATACGACGGTCGGCGGCAGCGACGACGCCGACCACACCAACGACAACACCACCAACACCAACACCAAGCACGCCCTGCACACCAACCTCAAACGCGGCATGGAGTCGCGACACCTCCAGATGATCTCGCTCGGCGGCGTGATCGGCACCGGCCTGTTCCTGAGCTCCGGCTACACGATCCAGCAGGCGGGCCCGATCGGCACGATCCTCGCGTACGGCATCGGCGCCGTCATCGTGTATCTGGTGATGCTCACGCTCGGCGAGCTGTCCGTGGCGATGCCGGTGACCGGCTCGTTCCACGTCTACGCCGAAAAGTTCATCGGGCCGGGCACCGGATTCGTCATCGCGATCCAGTACTGGCTCACCTGGACGGTGGCCTTGGGATCGGAGTTCACCGCCGCGGGTCTGCTCATGCAACGATGGTTCCCGCATACGCCCACCTGGATATGGTCGGCGGCATGCATCGTATTGATCTTCGTCGCCAACGCCCTTTCGGTGAGATTCTTCGCCGAGGCGGAGTTCCTGTTCGCCTCGATCAAGGTGTTCGCGATCTGCGCGTTCATCCTCATCGGCCTCTTGGCGATCTTCGGCGCGGTGCCGATCTCCGGCTACGACCACGCGCCCCTGTTCGGCAACCTCGTCAAGGACGGCATCTTCCCCAACGGCTTCATGCCGGTGTTCGCGACGATCCTCACCGTCAACTTCGCCTTCTCCGGCACCGAGCTGATCGGCGTGACCGCCGGCGAGACGCGCGATCCGGAGACCGCCGTGCCGAAGGCGATCCACACGACATTGTGGCGTCTGGTCCTGTTCTTCATCGGCTCGATCACCGTGATGTGCGCGCTGATCCCGTGGCGCGAGGCTGGCGTGGGCGAAAGCCCATTCGTGCTCGTGTTCAACTCGATCGGCATCCCGTACGCAGCCGACATCATGAACTTCGTGGTGCTGACGGCCGTGCTGTCCGCGTCGAACTCGGGCCTGTACGCCTCCACGCGCATGGTGTGGTCGATGGGCAACGAGGGCATGATCCCCCGCTGGTTCGCCAAGACGAACCGCCACGGCGTGCCGATGCTGGCCCTGTGCGCGGCGATGGCCGGAGGACTTCTGGCCCTGTTGAGCTCGGTGATCGCGGCCTCGACCGTGTATCTGGTGTTGGTGGCGCTCTCCGGCCTGTCCGCCGTGGTGGTGTGGATCGCGATCGCGTACTGCCAGATCGTGTTCCGCAAGCGCTGGATCGCCTCGGGTCACACGGTCAAGGAGCTCAAGTACGCGACGCCGGGCTACCCGTACACCTCGTGGGGCGCGTTCATCCTGTGCACCGCCTCGTTCCTCCTGGTCTTCTTCGACAAGGAGCAACGGTTCGCCCTCGGCGCCGAGATCGTCTTCATCATCGTGTGCTACGCCGCCTACTTCGTCCAGCGGTGGTGGCGCCAACGGCATCCCGTTCCACCCCCGGACCTCCACTGATCCGGAGCCAATCCGGGACCACATCCGACCAACCCCCACTACGCCCAACCCATATCCACACCAACCAACAACCACCCCAACCCATCCCAACAACAACCAACCCCCGAACCACGACTAACACCAACCCCACCTACAGTACGTTCCTCCGGAGTATTCCGTATGGTTTCCGGAGGAACGTACTGTAGGGGACCGCCAGTGTACGTTCCCCCGGAAAGACGACGAAAAGGTCCGGAAGAACGTACCGTGAGGATCAGTCAGCGTACGTTCCCCCGGAAGGGTGACGAGAAAGTCCGGGGAAACGTACCGTGAGGATCAGTCAGCGTACGTTCTCCCGGAAGGGTGACGAGAAAGTCCGGGGAAACGTACCGTGAGGATCAGTCAGCGTACGAACGGCCGGGCCGATAAGCCCGGATACGACAAACCCCGCCTGTACTCAGGCGGGGTTTGTGTTCGGGTGGGCGATGTAGGAATCGAACCTACGACCCCTTCGGTGTGAACGAAGTGCGCTAGCCGCTGCGCCAATCGCCCGAATCTGCAATTATCAGCCACAAAAACAAAACCGGCAGTCACCTGCCGGCCGTTTTCGAGTGGGCGATACAAGATTCGAACTTGTGACCCCTTCCGTGTCAGGGAAGTGCGCTACCACTGCGCCAACCGCCCGGGTCATTCATCCAGCCGAAACCGGCTTTCCGAGAGCGGACAACGGGACTCGAACCCGCGGTCTCAACCTTGGCAAGGTTGCGCTTTACCAACTAAGCTATGTCCGCAGTGCAACGCTCGAAGCGAAGCAACAGGGGGATAATATACACGACATTCCACCACCTCGCATCCTCGGCGTGTCGCGCCGGTTTTCGGGCGATTCCCCGCCGACCACAAGCAGATCCCCAGACCGACCCCCGAGACCCCCTTCTCGGGCACGGCGGCACCCTCCGTCACTCCGGGACAACCGCACAATCCCCCGGTATCCGCCGAATATCACACGAAACCCGCGGTTTTATCCGAGAGGCAAGCCGCCCCTCCCCGACTAGTATTGAGGCGAAGCCCGAAAGGAGGCGCGTCCATGACCAACGTGTTCGACTACGTCAAGACGGAACGACGGCCGTTCACCGACCCGGACGCGCCGTTCAACGAGATCGACGCCCTCGTCTTCTCCTCGCTCTCCTACGAGGACGTGACCGCCTTCTCCCCCACGATCACGCTCGACGAGGATCGCGAGACCTCCTTCCCCGCCAGATTGCGCGCCTTCGAGCCGGATCACCCGTGGGCGTGGCTCAAGGGGCTCGTGCGCGAGCCGTTCGACTCGGTCACGCTCGCCGAGGCGAAGGCGTCGTTGCACGACGGCGAGGGCACTGAGGCCGACGACCTCGACACGCAGATGGTCGGTCTGGTCGATCCGAACAGGACGCACGACTTCTTCGACGCCGTGGCCGATTCGCCGCGATTCGCCGCCACACACCTCGGCGCGGCGGTCGAGCATGTGAACCCCGGCGAGCAGACGCAGTTCGCCGCGATGACGTTCATGCTGCCCGACGGCCGCGGCTGGAACGGCAAACCGCGCGTCAAGGACCCGACGCGCGGCGGCACGCTGGTCATCTCCTTCCGGGGCACCGACGACTCGCTCATCGGCTGGAAGGAGGACTTCAACATGGCCTTCCAGTACCCGGTGCCGGCACAGCGGGCGGCGAGCGCGTACCTCGACATGGTGGCCCGCCTGTGGCGTGGGAACATCGTCCTGACCGGCCATTCGAAGGGCGGCAATCTGGCGGTGTACGCGGCGATGAACGCGACCGACCAGGTGCAGAGCCGCATCCGTCACGTCTATTCGCTCGACGGTCCGGGATTCCCGCCGAACGTGGTCACGTCACGCCAGTATCTCGACATCCAGCCGAAGGTGACGAAGATCGTGCCGAGTTCGTCGATCGTCGGGCAGATCTTCGAGACGCCGGAGCCGTGCCGTGTGGTCACGTCCGATTCGGACGGCATCATGCAGCATTTCACGTTCTCCTGGCAGGTGGAGGGCGATCATTTCGTCTCGGAGCCGGATCTGTCGGCAAGCTCCCAGTTGTTCAACGAGTCGCTGAACAACTGGATGCAGGGGCTGACGGTCGAGCAGCGCGAACGGGCGGTGGACGCCCTGTTCGCGGTGTTGCACGCGAACGGCGCGACGACGTTCTCCGAGGTGATCGCCGGCTTCCCCGGTTCGATCCCCGCGATGATCGGGTCGATGCTGGGCCTGTCCGCGCAGGACCGCAAGCACCTGTTGGAGGCTGTCGCGATCCTCGTCAAGGCCACGATCGCTCGCAACAGCAAGCGGTAGCCGCACCCGGCCCACCCCTTCCAACATGTCACCTTATTGGTTATACTGTCCAAACAAGTCGTCTCAACAGCATGTCCAATAAATCAATACCACCGATACCACGCGACGCCAATCACGCGAAAGGGAGGCCGTCATCATGCCACGTCCACGCAGGGACTCGAACATCCCGCCCGCCAAGCAGCGCATGGAGGACGCGTTCTGGGAGCTGCTCGCGGATCGCGAATACCGGCGCATCACCGTCACCGACGTCGTGCGCAAGGCACAGGTGAACCGCAACTCGTTCTACTACCACTTCTCCGGGCTGCCGGAGCTGGCCGACGCCGCGATCCTCGCGGAGATCAAGACCTCCCCGCTGATGCAGGAGGTGCCGCCGAACCCCGGCAACGGCGTCGACATCAAGGAGCAGTGGCGCAAGCACGTCACCCAGTTCATCAGCACGCCGCGCGAACGCGAGCGACTCAACCGCCTCGCGATGCTCGCCGGCCCGCACAGCTCCCCCGAACTGGTCGAATCGCTGCGTGACTTCGAACGCCTGTCGCTGATGGAGATGCTCGAGCTCGACCCGGAGCACATCGACCTCAAAACCGATCTGATGCTCGATTTCACCGTCGGCGGTCTGCTCACGGTGCTGCGACGCTGGCCCGAGCTGCGCCAGTCGGCCTCGATCAAGGACCTGCTCAACGAGGACATCGCCGTGCTCGCCCTCGGCATCTACCTGTCGATGTCCAAGGAGAACATGCTCGACTACTGGAATCGCATCTTCAACAAGCAGCAGTAACCTTTCTCACAGAGCCGAATCACACGATCAGCATGGCGTTTCGCGCCGCCGCACGGGATGATGGGAAGTATGACGAACAACGATTCGAACATCGATCCCAAGGCCACGGCATCCGCGACAACCGCGACTTCCGCGCCCTACACCGCGCAACTGGCCGACAAGACGACCGGCGCCGCGCTCGGCGGCGAGCACCGCACCCGCATCGAACACGACTGCATCGGCGAACTGCCTGTGCCGGACGACGTGTACTGGGGCATCCACACGCAGCGCGCGATCAGCAACTTCCCGGTCTCCGGCATCGCCGACTCGTCGCATCCGGAGCTGATCCGCGCGTTCGCGACGGTCAAGCGCGCCTGCGCGAGCGCGAACGAGGAACTGGGCATCCTCGACAAGGACAAGGCGCGGCTCATCCGCGAGGCGTGCCTCGAGATCGAAGCCGGCAAACTCGCCGACCAATTCCCGGTGGATGTGATGCAGGGCGGCGCCGGCACCTCGTCGAACATGAACATGAACGAGGTGATCGCCAACCGCGCGCTCGAACTCGCCGGCCACAGGCGCGGCGACTACGCGTACATCCATCCGAACGACGACGTCAACGAGTCGCAGTCGACCAACGACACGTATCCGGCGGCCTGCAAGCTCGCGCTGATCGACGCGATCCACCCGCTCGCCGAGTCGACGAAGCGACTCGCGCAGGCGTTCCACGATCTCGCCGACAAGCACATCAACGACGTGACGATCGGCCGCACGCAGCTGCAGGACGCCGTGCCGATGACCTTCGGCCAGGAGTTCCACGCCTTCGCGACGCTGCTCAAGTCCGATCTGGCCGGCTTCGAACGGCTCGTGCCGCAGCTCGCGCAGCTGAACCTCGGCGCCACCGCGATCGGCACCGGCATCTGCGCCGATCTGCGCTTCCGCAAGTCCGCCACCGAGCATCTGGCGCGCATCACCGGTCTGCCGATCACGGCCGCGCCCGACCCGGTGGCCGCGATGACCGACATGGGCGCGTACGTGGCGACCTCCGCCGCGCTCAAGAACCTCGCCGTGCACCTGAAGAAGGCGGCCGACGATCTGCGACTGCTCAACTCCGGCCCGCGCGCCGGCTTCAACGACCTCGACGTGCCGGCGCGTCAGGCGGGTTCGAGCATCATGCCCGCGAAGGTCAACCCGGTGATCCCGGAGTGCGTCAACCAGTGCTGCTTCATGGTGTTCGGCATGGACGTGACCGTCAACTGGGCCGTCGCCGAAGGCCAGCTGCAGTTGAACGCCTTCGACCCGGTGATGGTGCACGAGATCCTCTCCGGCATGGCGCTGCTCACCAACGCGATGGACACGTTCCGCGTCAACTGCGTCGAAGGCATCGTCGTGCACACCGAGATCGGACGCGCGCACGCGGAGACGTCGCCGTCGATCGCGGCCGCGCTCAACCACTACATCGGCTACGAGAAGGGTTCGGCGATCGCCGCCGAGGCGGTGCGCACCGGTCGCACGGTGCGCGAGATCGCCGGCGAGCAGACCGATCTGCCCGCGGACCAGCTCGACAAGATCCTCGATCCGATCCGCCTCGCCCGCGGCCTCGGCCAGACCTGCCGCGAGCATCAGGAGTGAGGATTATCCTGCGACCGCGTGGAGTGGGATTTCCTGTTCGGGACCGTAGGCTTGGCCGAACGGCCTTGAGTGTGTCCTGAACAGGAAATCCCACTCCACGTTCCGCGTTCTTCACAGCATTTCTTCGGGCGGTGCGCGTCTGTCGCCGGTTTGCCCGGTTATGGTGGGCGTATGACTGATTTCAATGAGATGATGGTGGCTTGGTTCCACGCGAACGCGAGCAAGCTGATCTGGCTGCTGATCGTACTGGTCGTGGCGGCGATCGCGGACCGCGTGCTACGGCGTGTGGTGCGCAAGATCCTCGGCAATTCGCAGGTGCCGATCCCGAGCGCGTCGATCTTCGTCAACCTGATCCGTGTGGTGCTGTGGTGCCTCGCCGCGGGCATGGTGCTCAAGCCAGTGTTCGGCATCGATCCGACGACGCTGGTCACCGCGCTCGGCGTCGGTGGTGTCGCGCTCTCCTTCGGACTGAAGGACACGATCGCGAACGTGATCGGCGGTTTCGGGCTGATGGTCGGGCGCGTGATCCAGCCCGGAGATCCGATCACCATCCAAGGCGTGACCGGCACGGTCGTGGACATCACCTGGCGTCACACGGTGATCGAAACCCGTTCGGGCGATCGCATGGTGATTCCGAACTCGGTGCTCAACACGGCGTCGCTGACCAAACTCACGGCCGCATCCGAAGGATCCGTCTCCGTGCCGTTCACGGTCAAGGGCGGCAGCGATCCGGAGGCCGTGAGCCGCGACATGCTCAAGCGCGTGACCGAGGCCACCGCGGACCTCACCCAGCCGGACAATCCTCCACTGGTCAAGTTCACCGGATTCTCGCCCTACGGCACCGAAGGCCAGATCCTCCTGTTCGCCCGCGAAGGCGTGTTCCTCTCGACCGTCAAGGACAAGGCCGCCCGCGCCCTCGCCTCCGCCGACTACCTCGTCACCGACGGCGGCATCTCCGAGTGACGCGTAGCTTGTAGCGTCGCTTCACTCGCGGACAAGCTGGCCTGCAACGCGGGTCTGAGAGGTTGCCTGAAAGGTAGTGGGTCCAGAACCCACACGCGATGCCGGGACATCATCCCGGCATTTTTTCGATGCCAAGCATATCGAAATACGATATCGAAATACGATATGCTTATATCAATTTACGAGATTCCTGTCGAAAGGAACCGCCATGGAATCCGCAACCGTCCGCAAGGCTCTCGTCGGTATCCTGCAATTCGCCGCCGCTCTCATCACACTGCTCGCCGTCGCCGTGATCCACGAGACAGTCGCCGAGGGATTCCGCAACTGGCCGGAAATCGCATTCATCCAGCCGTTCATCACCGCCTCGATCATCATCGGCACGATCCTGCTCCTCGTCGTCGAGGTCGAAACCGTCGCCATCTGCTGCGCACCCATCACCCGCATGAGCGACAGGTCCCTGACGACGCGCCTGCGCATCACCCGAACCACCCTGCTCGCCCTGACGGGCTACATGCTGGTCGCGTTCGTCGTCTTCTGGGCCACGACCGGACTCATGCACTTCACGATCCTCACCTCCGCCGCCCTCCTGAGCGCCCTCGGCCTAGTCACGGCGGCCCTCTTCACCGCCCGACTCCACGACCTGCGTCCAACCCCCGCCAGCACCCCTCGTCCCTAACCAACCGGACGCCAACAGTCTCCATACCGTCCGCAACCCACCAGAGCAACTCACATCCAACGGTAACCGGACGCAACATCCCCGATAAAACGAGCGGGGGATGGCGATTCTCTGTTCGGGACCGTAGGCTTGGCCGAACGGCCTTGAGTGTGTCCCGAACAGAGAATCGCCATCCCCCCGCGGTCACCGCCGGAACCGAACAAACCGGAACCGGTTGGCAGGTAGAAACCGCCGTCAGCAGGCCAGCGCCGCCACCGGGCGAGGCGCGACGACGACCTCGTCCCCGGGCACGAGCCCGGCCGGCAGCTCGTTCGCCGGCAGCTGCACGGTGACCTTGAGCTGCTCGCCCTTGTTCCAGTGCTGGTATTCGCCGGTGGAGATCTCGCAGTCGACGCGCGCGACGGCGCCGAGGAAGTGGATCACCTCGACGCGGGCGTGCTCGCCCACCTTGGAGGTGGATTCGCCGGCGCGCACGAGCGTCAGGTTCTCCGGGCGCACGAGCACCGTGACCAGATCGCCCTTGCGGGAGTTCGGCAGCAGCGGCACGCGCTGGCCGAACACGACCGCCTCGTCGCCGTTGGAAACGCCGGGCAGGCGGTTGGTCAGACCGATGAACGTCGCCACGTATTCGGTGGCGGGACGCTGGTAGAGGTCCTGCGGAGCGGCGATCTGCTCGATGCGGCCGTGGTTCATGACGCCGATGCGGTCGGCGACGGCCAGCGCCTCCTCCTGATCGTGGGTGACGAACACGGTGGTAGTGCCGGTGTTGAGCTGGATGCGGCGGATCTCGTCGCGCAGCTGCACGCGCACCTTCGCGTCGAGGGCGGAGAGCGGCTCGTCGAGCAGGAGCACGCGCGGCTTGATCGCGAGGGCGCGGGCCAAGGCCACGCGCTGCTGCTGGCCGCCGGACATCTGCTGGGTGTACTTGGTGGCCTGATCGGCGAGACCGACGAGCTCGAGCTGCTCCATCGCGATCTTGCGACGCTGGTCCTTGCCGACGCCACGCACCTCGAGACCGAACTCGACGTTTTCGACGGCGGTCATGTGCGGGAACAGCGAGTAGGCCTGGAACACCATGGCCATCTCGCGCTTGTTGACCGGCACGCCGGTGACGTCCTGACCGCCGACGAGGATGCGGCCGCCCTGGATGTCCTCGAGGCCCGCGAGGGAGCGCAGCGCGGTGGACTTGCCGCAACCGGAGCCGCCGAGGAGCACGACCATCTCGCCGGGCTTGATGTCGAGGTTGAAGTCGTCGAGCGCGCGGGTGGAGGCGCCCGGGTAGATCTTGACGACGTCCTGCATCTGGATGCCGCCGCCGCGGGTGGTGGAATCCTTGAGCAGGGCCTTGGCGGCCTTGGTCACATCCTTGCCCTTGACGCCTTCGAGCGTGGCGGTCGGATCGTTCTTGAACGCGTCCTCGGACTGCGCGGCCGAAGCGGCCGGCACACCGGCGGATGCGCCGGAGACGTTCTGTTCTGCGAGAGACATGGGAGTTACTTGCCTTCCTTGGATTTGGCCATGCGCTCGGAGATCAAGTCGAGCGCGACCAGCAGCACCACGCCGAACAGCAGCGCGAGCAGCGACATGGCGGTGGAGATCTGAGAGTTGGACTGGCCGAGCTGGTAGAGCGCGACCTGCAGGTTCATGCGGCCGAGCAGCGAAGCCACGGTGTATTCGCCGAGCACGACGGCGATGGAGATGAAGCTGGCGGACAGGATCGACTGCCACAGGTTCGGGATGATCACGCGGAAGAACACCTTCGGCCAGGAGGCGCCGAGCGAACGGGACGCCTCGACAAGGGTCTTCACGTCGATCGAATTGAGGCCGACGGCGATGGCGCGGAAGGCGAACGGCATGACGAGCACGACGTACGCGAAGCACAGCCAGATCGGGTTGGTGTCGAACACCTGGGAGCTCAGCCAGCGGTAGATCGGGCCGAGGCCGACGACGAGCACGATCGCGGGGATCGTCAGCGGCAGGGTCGCGACCCATTCGATCGCGCGTTCCAGCGCCTTGGAGCGGATGTGCACGATCACCATGGTCGGCACCATGAGCAGCAGCATGAGGACGACGGTCACGAGGCACAGGCCGAGCGAGGCGCCGAGGCCCTGCCACAGCACAGTCAGGTCGGCGCCGAGCGATTCGCCGTTGCCGGTGAAGATCGCGATCCACGGCGCGGCGGACCAGCGTCCGGACAGCGGGTGACGCAGAGTGAAGACGAGCATCGAGATCAGCGGCACGAACAGGAACGCGAGCGTGACGAACAGGATCACGAACTTGATGACGCTCTGCTTGCGGATGCGCGCGGCGCGCAGCTGCGGCGGCTTGGGACCGGTCGGCTGAAGCGTTTCGTTTGATTTCACTGCCAACGTCCGGCCCTCTTTTCCACGGCGTGGCTCAACAGCATGACGATGGCCACGACGATGATCATCGCGAATGCCAGCACCTGGGCGAAGCCCTGCTGGTTGGGGTCCATCTCGTTGCGCATCGCGCCCTGGATCATCAGCGGCACGAGGATCGAGCGCTGGGAGAACAGGGCGGCGGCCGTCGCGTACGCGGAGAACGCGGAGGCGAACAGCAGCAGGAACGCGGAGATGAATCGGGGGGCGAGGATCGGCAGGGCCACACGCGTCCAGTACTGGAACGTGTTGCCGCCGAGCGACTCGCAGGCCTCACGCCACTGCGGGCGGATCGAATCGACCGCGGGCAGGAAGATGATGATCATCAGCGGGATCTGGAAGTAGCAGTACACGGTCACGAGGCCCGGCAGGGAGCTCAGCCAGTTCGGGTTGACGGTCAGTCCGGTCACGGTCTTGATGAGCATCGTGCCGATGCCGTTGATGCCGATCGTCGCGATGAACGCGAACGCGAGCATGACGCCGCCGAACTGGGCGAGCACGGACGAGATCGCGGAGACCATGCGGCGCAGCAGGCCGTTCGGCTTGGAGCCGATGACGAGCGCGTAGGAGGCGAGGCCGCCGACCACGGCGCCGATCACCGACGAGGCGATGGACACGAGGATCGACGTGACGAACGCGGAGACGGTGTTCGCCTCGAAGAGCTTGTTGAAGTTCGCGAGCGTGAAGCCGCCGTCACGCGTCTGGAACGCGCCGATGATGACGATCACGGTGGGGGCGAGCAGGAAGCACGCCGTGTACGCGAAGAACGGGATGGTCACCGCGAAGGTGCCCAGTTCCTTGCGATGCCGCGCGATGGCGGACGATGAAGAAGTAGCGGAAGGGCCCGCCGGCTTGGCGGCGGACCCGTTCTGTGCGATTGCGGCAGTCATGGTGATTGCGTCTCGCGTGTGATCAGTGATGATCGGTGATCTGCGATTGCCCGCGGATCAGTTGCCGATCGTCTTGTCCCAGTTGTTCTGGAGCCAGTCGGTGATGCGGGTGGCGTCATCGTTGGTGTAGGAGACCGGCTTGCCTTCGATGGTGATGGCGTCCTTCAGGGTGTCCTGATCGACGGTGCCGTCCTCCTTCATGGAGGAGAGCAGGACCGGGTTGGCTCCGCCCTTGAACCACAGGTTCTGGGCTTCGGCGGAGTACAGGTACTCCTCCCACAGGCGGGCGGCCGCCGGGTGCGGGGCGTCCACGTTGATGGCCTGGTTGTAGTAGCTGACGACCTGGGCCTTCGGGAAGGTCTTGTACTCCCAGTTGACGCCCTTGGACTTCAGCTCCTTCTTGTAGGAGGCCTGGTTGTAGGTCCAGTCCATGACGACACCGGTCTGGCCGGAGTCGATGGTGCCGTTGGTCACGTCGACGGTGGTGAGGTTGCCGGCGTCCTTGAGCTTCTTGAAGAAGTCGAGGCCGGGCTGGAGGTTGTTGATGTCGCCGCCGGCCAGCTGGTTGATCATCAGGTAGCCGTTGAAGGCGGCGCCGGCCTCGGCGGGCTTGCCGTTGAGGGCGACGGTGCCGGCGAACTTCGGGTCGAGGAGGTCCTCGAGCTTGTTGATGTCGCCGTACTTGTCCTTGTTCCAGCCGATCGACATGATGCCGGTGTAGTCGGCGTAGTAGGCGCCGTTGGCGTCCTTGTTCTCATCCGGGATCTTGTCCCAGGCCTGCACCTTGTACGGGGCGAAGGCGTCGGTGGAGGTGGCGGCGATCTGCTGGCCGACATCGAAGACGTCCGGCGCGGCGTCGGTGCCCTTGTTGGTCTTGGCGGCGTCGAGCTCCTCCTTGGAGGAGGCGTTCGGGTTGAGCTCGGTGACCTTGATCTTCGGGTACTTCTTCTTGAAGGTGGAGATGACCTCGCCGTAGTTGGACCAGTCGTGCGGCAGGGCGATCACGTTCAGGGCGCCTTCCTTCTCCGCGGCGGCGACGAGGTCGTCCATGGTGCCGAAGTCGGACAGGGAGGTGGCCTTGGCGGACTTCTGGTCGACGGTGACGGACTTGCCGGCGGGCTGCTGGGAGTCGCCGTTGGAGGAGGCGCTGCTCGAGCCGCAGGCGGCCATCGAGAACGCGAGCACGGCGGCGATGGCGCCAGCCGCAAGCTTACGCAGGTTCTTCATATGTTCCTCTTTACTCAACTAACCTCTAGGGAGTCGGGGCTTTCATTCGCGCTGTATTCACGCGGCCCATAATTCCAAGGCAGAAAGTTACGGCCGCTATCTGTCGTGACACCGGCCTGACGGTGAACATCGCGCGACCTTGCGCAACGCTTCGATGAATTTCAGGAAACTACAAGTGAAATATGACAGCTACGTCGTTTTCGTCACTTTTCCGTGAGGACTTTGCTGCCGCCAGCCTTCAGCGCTATTCCCAGTTTCAGTTCCAGCGGTGGCCGCGGGGGATGAGGATTCTCTATCATGGACACGCTCCGGGCTGAGCCGTGAAGCGGACAGTCCAGTGAACTGTCCGTAGGCGAGGGGAGCAGCTATGCTGCGACGATTGCGCGCAGCGCAATGGGCCAAGTCTTTACGGTCCAAGACAGAGAATCGCCATCCCCCGCTCCGTTACGCACAAACGTTACGTTCATGCCGCTTCCGCTCCGTTACGCACAAACGTTACGTGACATTCCCGCCGCTTCCGCTCCCCCGCTACGTTTCGCGACGTCCCCACTCAACGGAGCGAGGGGCGGCGATATTCTGTTTTGGACCGTAAAGACTTGGCCAGAGCGGCCCGGAGCGTGTCCAGAATAGAATATCGCCGCCCCTCGCGGTCACCCGATAAAGAGCGGTAAAGGGTCAGCGCGAAACGCTAGCGCAGCACCCCTTCGATGAGGCGCGTGATCAGCTCGGTGTAGCTCACGCCGGTGGCGTCCCACGCCTTGGGGTACATGGAGATCGGCGTGAATCCGGGCATCGTGTTGATCTCGTTGACCATCACGGAGCCGTCGGGCTGCACGAACGTGTCGACGCGGCTCAGGCCGGCGCCGTCGACCGCGACGAACGCGCGGCGGGCCACGTCGCGCACGTCCTCGAGGACGCTGACGGGCAGGTTGGCCGGCACTTCGACATGGCTGGCGGTGGCGTCCATGTACTTGGAGTCGAAGTCGTAGAACTGGTCGTCGTCGTTGTGGTCGAGGACGATCTCACCCGGCCAGCTGGCTTCGGGGTCGTCGCCCGGATGCGCGCACAGCACGGCGCATTCGATCTCGCGGCCGTCGATGCCCTGTTCGATGAGGACCTTCCAGTCGTGCTTGCCGGCTTCGGCGATGGCCGACCCCAGCTTCTCGATCTGTTCCTCGCGCGTGCGCGCTTCCTCGACCTTGGTCACGCCGAAGCTGGAGCCGGCGCGCGACGGCTTGACGAACAGCGGGTACGTGAGTTCCGCCTGCTCGACTTTCGCCAGGGCATCGGCGGGCTTGACGGTGCGCGCGTCGACCATGACGCCGGGCGCGGTGGGGATGCCGGCGGCGCCGAGCACGACCTTCGTGTAGTGCTTGTCCATGCAGGCGGCGGAGGCGAACACGCCGCATCCGACGTACGGCACGTTCATCATCTCGAGCAGGCCCTGTACGGTGCCGTCCTCGCCGTACGGCCCGTGCAACACGGGGAACACGGCGTCGATGTGGCCGAGCGATTCGAGTGTGCCGTCGGCGTTGCGCGCGAAGAAGCCGTCCTGTCCCAGAGCCACGTCGAGCACGACGTCGCGCGCGCCAGCGATCTTTTCGACGACCGGCAGCGCGCCGCCGTCGAGGTTCCAGCCGCGCGGGTCCTCGCCGTCGACGATCCACTTGCCGTCCTTGGTGATGCCGACCGGAATCGCCTCGAACCTGTCGGTGTCGAGCGCGCCCAGCACGCCGGCCGTGGAGATGCAGGAGATCGAATGTTCGTCGGCCCTGCCGCCGTACAGCACCACGATGCGCTTCTTGGCCATGTTCCTTGTCGTTCCTTTCGTCGCCTTCCGGCCTCGCGCCGGATCGGCCGGTCGGTGTCGCCCGCCCGTTGTCGATTACGGTTGCCCGGTTGCCCGGCCCGTTTCTGCCCGTTTCTGTCCGTCGTCGATTATCGTCCGTCAGGGGACGACGGTCCAGCGGACGCGAGGTTTCTCCACAGATTACCCGGCGACGGTTTCACGTCGATGGCGCGCGGGCCTCACTCGGCGGTGATCTCGCGTCCGAACAGCTGGGAGAGCATGTCGGCGCAAGAGATGCCCTCGTCGAGGACGCGGCTCATCGCGTAGGCGAGCGGCGTGGGCACGCCGAGTCGGTCGCCGAGTTCGACGACGGCCCCGGTGGTGGGCACGCCTTCGGCGACGCCGTTGCTCACGCGGGTGGCCTCCTCCTTGCTCAATCCCTTGCCGAGGTTCGAGCCGAACGTGTAGTTGCGGCTCAGGGGCGATCCGCAGGTGGCGATGAGATCGCCCACGCCGGCGAGTCCGGCGAAGGTCTTCGGGTCGGCGCCGGCGGCCTGGCCGAGCGCGGTCAGTTCGGCGAGGCCTCGCGTCTCGATCATCGCGGCCGTGTTCTCGCCGTATCCGGCGCCGCGGGCCATGCCGACGGCGAGCGCGACGACGTTCTTGAGCGAGCCGCACATCTCCAGTCCGATGACGTCGGTGGTGACGAACGGCTTGAAGTAGTCGGTGGTGCAGGCTTCGGCGACCTTGGTCGCGTTGTCGATGTTCTCGCAGCCGACGACGGTGGCGGACGGCTGGCGCAACGCGATCTCCTTGGACAGGTTCGGCCCGGAGATGGCGGCGAAGCGTTCGGCGGGCAGGTCGAGGGTTTCGCGCACGACCTCGTCCATGCGCTTGTTGGTGCCGCGTTCGATGCCCTTCATGAGGCTGACGACGATCGCGTCGTCGGGGATGAGCCCCTTGAAATCCTCGAGCGCGACGCGGGCGAACTGCGCGGCGATCGCGACGACGACGATTTCGGCGTCCTTGACGGCTTCGGCCTTGTCACCGGTGGCGTCGATCGAGTCGGGCAGATGCTTGATGAACGGCAGTCGCACCTCGTTGCAGTGGCGTTCGTGGATGCCTTCGACGATTTCGGGTTCGCGCGCCCACATCGTCACCTTGTTGCCGGCGTCGGCCAGCACCTGGCCGAAAGCGGTACCCCATGCGCCCGCGCCCAATACCGTGATTCTCATATCCATTGCTCCTTACTTCTTACGCCCTATTTCTCCGCCGGCAGCGGCTTGCGGCTCATCGTGCGGTAGTCCCAGTAGCCATCTTCGGGGAAGCGTTCGCCGCGGATCTCCTCGAGCTGCCTGTTGAGCTGGCGGAAGATGCGCCAGTTGAGCGCGTCCACCGCCTCGGTCGGCGGCTCGCCGCCCCACTCGTCCGCATCGGAGAGCAGGTCGGAGTAGTCGAGCTGCGGACCGTAGTACATGACGACGTTCTTGCGCGGCCACGGCCACCAGTGGTTGATCGACGCCGCACCCCAGGTCGCCGCGCAGAACAGCGGCACCTGATGTCCAAGCCTGCGGGAGGCTTCGAGCGCGATGAACGCGGCGCCTTCCTTGGTGCTCATCACCCATTTCTTCGGGTCGCGCGTGACCGTGCCTTCGGGCCAGACGGTCAGGGGGCGGCCGGAGGTGAGGATGTCGATCGACGTCTCCTCGATCTGCTTGGCCTTGCCGGAGTGGCGCTGGACCGGCTGCATGCCGACCAGCTGGAACCACTTGCCGATCAGGGGCCATTTGGCCATCTCGGCTTTGGCCATGTAGCGCGGGCGGCGTCCCATGTGGAACAGGCTCGCCATCGGCACGAATACGTCGAACATCGTCACGTGCGATGCCGCGGTGATGAACGGGCCGTCCTCGGGCACGCGCTCGAGCCCCCATGCGCGCGTTTTGCAGCTGGCGCGGAAGACCACGTCGACGCCGGCGAGCAGTCGCTTGGTCGCCTTCGGGTTCTGCGCGTTGATCTCGGCGACGTTGGCCTTGCGGTCGGGCCCGGTCGGGAAGTCGTGCATCGGATCGACGAGATGATGCCGCTCGGCGAGCTCGGCGACCCTCGCATTGCTTAAGGGTGTGACCGCGGAGCGCGGCGACGGTTTTCCTTTGGATGCCATGCGCCTTATTCTACAGCCCGTTACAGCGACTCGTTCTCAATAACAAAAGTGTGAGGATTGACGACCCATCAATCGCACATCAACACTCCATTTTCCGCGCGATTCCACGGTTTTGGCCCGATGTGCGATTGTGCGGAAGCGTGCGTTTGGCTCACACGTTCCCTATTGAGAACGATTCGCTGTAAAGCGCCCATTATACATACCAACCGTCGGTATGTATAATGGGCGGTCAAGGAGGCACGCATGGCACGCAACAAGCACCCGGAACGCACCCGCGCACGCATCCTCGACGTCGCGAAGCGGCTATTCCTCACCAAGGGGTATGACGGCACCACGATGCAGGACATCGTCGACAGCCTCGGCGACCTGTCGAAAGGCGCGGTCTACTACCACTTCAAGTCGAAGGAGGCGATCCTCGACGCGCTTGGCGAGGAGGACCAATCCCGCCACGACCCCATGGCGATCAACGACACGGGACTCACCGGATTGGACAAGCTGCGTGAGGCCTTCCGCCGTTCCGCGGCCGACAACGAGCATATGCGGCTGATGAACATGGCCTATCCCGCGATGCACGATCCGAAGCTCCTGGCCGCCAATCTCAAGGTCTGGCGCACCCAAGTCGCCGATATGTTCGAGGCGATGATCCGCGAAGGCGTCGCCGACGGCTCGATCGACACCGCATACCCACGCGAGGCGGCGGAACTGCTCGCCCTGCTGACCAACTACTGGCTCGCCCCCACGTTCTACCCGGCGACGGCCGACGAAATGCATCATCGCGTCGAGGCTCTGGCCGCGGTGTGCACCGGGTTGGGCGTACCGATCCTCGACAAGGATCTCATCGAAACCGTCTCCCGCGGATACGCCGCACTGATCTGATCGGACGCCCCTCATGAACCCGAATACCCACCCCCATTCACACTCCCCGCTTATCTCACGCGATTTCATCCTGCTGGTCGCCGGTCAGGGCATCTCCCTGTTCGGCAATCTCATGCTCCGGTTCGCGATGTCGATGTGGGTGCTCGACGAGACCGGTTCCGCAACGGTCTTCGCGTCGATCCTCGCGGTGTCGATCGTCCCGACGATTCTCCTGTCGCCGTTCGGCGGCGTGCTCGCCGATCGCATGAACCGCCGCACGATCATGGTCGCGCTCGACGCGCTCTCCGGCGCGCTGGTGCTGGCGTGCGCACTGCTCTTCGCCGCGATCGGCTTCAACATGATCGCGATCGCGGCGATGCAGGTGGCCCTCGCCGTGCTCGGCGCGTTCGAGACGCCGACCGTGCAGGCCGCGCTCCCCCAGATGTACCGCAGGTACGGCTCGGGCGTGATGCGGCAGGCAATGGCGGTCGTCAATCAGACGCAACAGCTCGGCTCCCTGCTGCCGAGCTTCCTCGGCGGCGTCCTGTACGCGATGTTCGGCATCCACCTGATGATGGCGATCACCGTCGCGTGCTTCGCGGCTGCCGCCCTACTCGAATGTTTCATCCGGCTCGGCGCGCCCGATCGGGGCGACGAGGAGCTGCCGACGCCGCTCGAGGACCTGAAGGCCGGCATCCGATTCCTCACCCATGATCGCCCGAACGTGTTCCGGCTGGCGTTGTTCGCCGCCGGGTTGAACTTCGTCGTGATCGGGTATTCCGCCGTTGGATTCCCGTATACGATCCGCACGGTGCTCGGGTTCGACGCGACCGTCTACGGCGTGGCCGACGGGCTGGTGGGCGTGGCCGGCGTGGCGGGCGCGTTCATCGTCGGATTGTTCGCGACGAAGCTCACGATGCGGCACATGCCGATGGCGCTGGCCGTGTTCGTGCTGCTGCTCGCCCCGCAGGGCCTCGCGTTCCTGCTGCCAGTCGCCCCGTGGGTGAAGCTCGTCGTGCTGGTGGCGTTCACCTGCGGCACGATGGTCGCCAGCTGCTTCGCGAACCTCATCACGATCCCGACGATCCAATTGAGCACACCGGAGACGATGACCGGCAAGGTCATGTCGATGTTCTCCGCGCTGTGCATGTGCGCCCAGCCGCTCGGCCAGATGGTGTACGGCTGGGCCTACGACCGGTTCCCCGTCGCCGTGGTGCTGTTCGCCAGCGCCGCTGCGTTGGCCGCGCTCACCGTGGCGATGGTGCCGCTCGCCCGCAGTTTCGACAAATGACGGCTCATCGGCTCCAACGCCGTCCGGCTGTGCATCGACCAGCACCACCCTGTCGCCGACGGCTCATTTTCTTAGGCAGTTTTCACGTTTCTTAGGCAGGTCCCCGACGGCGTAGCCTCGAGAATCTCCTGAAATACAAGGCAGGTCCCGACCTGATTAAGTCGGGACCTGCCTAAGAAGTGAAAAATCTGCCTAAGAATTCATGCTGGCCAGTTGCAGGGCCTGCCATCGAAGCCCTGCGACTGCCAGCAGCCTCTGGTCAGTCGATGTCGGCGCCGAGCTGGTGTAGCTTGCCGCGGAAGTCGGCGTAGCCGCGGTCGATGAGCGAGATGCCCTGCACGTTGGACGGGCCCTTGGCAGCCAGCGCCGCGATGAGGTGCGAGAATCCGCCGCGCAGATCCGGCACGTCGATGTCGCGGCCGGTCAGCGGGGTGGGTCCGAAGATCACGGCCGAATGCTTGTAGTTGCGCTGCTGGAAGCGGCACGGCAGGGAGCCGAGGCATTCGCGGTACAGCTGGATCGTGGCGCCCATCTGCACGAGCGGCTTGGTGAAGCCGAAACGGTTCTCGTAGACGGTCTCGTGCACGATCGACAGGCCGTTCGCCTGCGTCAGGGCGACGACCAGCGGCTGCTGCCAATCGGTCATGAAGCCGGGGTGCACGTCGGTCTCGATGGCGACCGGGTGCAGGTCCCTGCCCGGATGCCAGAATCGGATGCCCTTGTCGGTGACGTCGAACTCGCCGCCGACCTTGCGGAACACGTTGAGGAACGTCATCATCTCCGGCTGGGTGGCGCCCTTGACGAAGATGTCGCCATGCGTGGCGAGCGCCGCGGACGCCCAGGATGCGGCCTCGATGCGGTCGGTGAGGGAGGTGTGCGTGTAGCCCTTGAGCTCCTTGACGCCCTCGATGCGGAAGGTGCGGTCCACGTCCACGGAGATGATCGCACCCATCTTCTGCAACACGGCGACCAGATCCATGATCTCCGGCTCGATGGCCGCGCCGGACAGCTCGGTCTTGCCCTCGGCGAGCACGGCGGCGAGCAGCGTCTGCTCGGTGGCGCCGACGGACGGGTACGGCAGGTGAATCTTCGCGCCCTTCAGGCCGTTCGGCGCGGTGATGTGGATGCCGTCCTTGTGCTCCTTGTCGACGTTGGCGCCGAGCTTGCGCAGGGTCTCCAAATGGAAGTCGATCGGGCGTCCGCCGATGTTGCATCCGCCGAGCGCGGGGATGAACGCCTCGCCGAGGCGGTGGACCAGCGGGCCGGAGAACAGGATCGGGATGCGCGAGGAGCCAGAGAGCGTGTCCACGTCGGCCACGTCGGCCAGCTGCACATGGGATGCGTCGATGGTGACGACGCCGTTCGCGCCGTCCACATCCACATCGACGCCGTGCAGGCGCAGCAGGTCGGAGACCACATGCACGTCACGGATCTCGGGGACGTTTCGCAGGACGGACTTGCCCGGCGCGAGCAGCGCGGCGACCATCGCCTTGCTCACGAAGTTCTTCGCGCCACGCACCTTGATCGTGCCATTGAGGGGCTTGCCGCCCTCGACATGCAGCACATCGTTCTCGTTTTCGCCCACGACTACCTCTTTCGTCTTCTTTCCGACCGTTCTTCCTGACCGCCGAAACACTATCACTCAGTGTGCCATACGCCATGTGCGAACGTCGTGAAAGAACGACCCGGCTACGTTCGCAGCGAAACCGCCCGATTCGGCCTGATTGATCCCGGACCTCACCACACCACCCACACACACAATGTGACCCGCGTCACATTATCACGCCGTCAAGCGCGCCCGGCACACCGCCCGATCGCGGTTTTGCTATCGTGGTGAACGGCTGGTGAACGCTCACAGGAGGCAATGACCGACTCCGGGCGTTCCCGACATAACCCGCAAAGGAGCTTTACATGACCACAGTCGCCATCGTCGGATGCACGCACGCCGGCACCTTCGCCGCCACGTCGATCCTCGCCGAGCATCCCGATTGGACCGTCCACGTCTTCGAACGCAACGGCACCCTGTCGTTCCTGTCTTGCGGCATCGCGCTGTGGGTGGGCGACCATGTGTCCGATCCGAAGAAGATGTTCTATTCCTCCCCCGAGGCGCTCGCGCAGGCCGGTGCGACCATGCATATGCGCACCGACGTCACGTCGATCGACGTCGCCGGCAAGACGCTCGACTACCGTCCGGTCGACGATCCGGACGCCGAGCCCGAGACCCTCCACTTCGACAAGCTGGTCGTCACCACCGGCTCGCGCCCGGTGATCCCGCCGATTCCGGGCATCGACAGCCCGCACGTCCTGCTGTGCAAGAACTGGGATCACGCGATCGCGATCAAGGCCAAGGCCAAGGAGGCCAAGTCCGCGGTCGTGATCGGCTCGGGCTACATCGGCGCCGAGATCGCCGAGCAGTTCAGCCTCACCGGCGTCAAGACCACGCTGGTCGACGGGCTCGACCGCCCGCTGGCGAACAACTTCGACAAGCAGATCACCGATCAGGTGGCGGCCGCGTTCGAGGAGCACGGCGTCACGCTCGCGCTCGGCCAGAAGGTGACCGCCTTCCGCGACAACGACGATGACACCGTCACCGTCGTCACCGAGAAAGGCGAGTACACGGCCGAAATGGCGATCCTCGCGGTCGGATTCCTGCCGAACACGGACCTCGTCAAGGGCCAGGTCGACATGCTGGCGAACGGCGCGATCGTCATCGACGAGTACATGCGCGCCTCCGCGCCGGACGTGTACGCGTGCGGCGACTCGGCGACCGTCTTCTACAACCCGACCGGCAAGCACGACTACATCCCGCTGGCCACGAACGCGGTGCGTCAGGGCCTGCTGGTCGGCCGCAACATCGACAAGCCAACCGTCAAGTACCTCGGCACGCAGGCGACCTCCGCCGTGCAGCTGTACGACCTGTCGCTCGCCGCGTCGGGACTCACGAAGGCGGGCGCGGAGCGCCGCGGACTGACGGTCCACGAGACCGAGCTGACCGAGGACTACCGCCCCGACTTCATGCTCACCACCACGCCGGTCACGTCGATCCTCACGTGGGATCCGGTCACGCGCGAGGTCAAGGGCGGCCAGTTCTGTTCGAAGGCCGACATCTCCGGCGCCGCGAACGTCATCTCGATGGCGATCCAGGCGAAGTTCACCATCGACCAGCTCGCGAACGTCGACTTCCTGTTCCAGCCGAACTTCGACAAGCCGGTTTACTACGTCGGCGCCGTAGCCATGAAGGCCGCCGCCGAAGCGGCGGAATAAATAGGTTGCCGTGGGGTGGCCCCCTCTGACGAGGAGGCTGACAAACTCCATGCAATCGCGGGTGAGTTTTCCAGTTGGCCCCCTCTGACGGGACGTTGCCGTAAAGCAAACAGCAGAGCTGTTTGTAGGCAACGTGCGAGCCGACAGGCGAGCTAGCCATCTGCGCGCGCAGCGCGTCCACAATTGCAGGACGGGCTGGCAGCCGCAGGCTGACTGGGGGAGAGAAGGCGAGCAGCCTTCCGGGCTGCGAGCAACGCAGCATCGGCCTACGGCCGATCCCGTCTCACTCCGCTTTGATCTCGCGGGCGAGCTCCGCGTCCCACATCGCGCCGGTGGCGGACATCACACTGTCCGCGCCGGCGCTCTTGTACGCCCGGTAGTCGGCCGGGGTGATCACGCCGCCGACGCCGTTGATCGCGAAGTCGAGGTCGAGCTTCTCGCGCAGGGCGGCGAGACGGCGGACCATGTCGAGGCCGGCGCCGCGGATCGCGTTGCCGCACACGCCGGAACGGTCACGCCCGGCGCCGGGCAGCGCCTGACGGCCTGCCGCGTCGACGAGCTTCGCGGAGATCGTGTTGATCGTGCTGAAGCCCTGCACGGTGCCGCGTTCCACGGTGGAACGGATCATCAGTTCGAGCGAGGAGTCGTCGGGGAAGTACGCGAGCTTGACCATGAGCGGGGTGTCGCCGATCTCGTTCTTCACCGCCTCGGTGATGCGTCCGACCAGCTGCGGGTTATGGCACAGCAGGCGGTTGTGCCCCTCGTTCGGGCAGCTGGTGTTCATGACCATGACCTTCGCGCCGGTCTCCTTGACCAGTCGCGCGGTGGTGGCGTGATCGGCGATGTAGTCGGCCTCGCTCATGCCTTCGACGCGCGATCCCTGGAAGCTCGGCACGAGCAGCTGGCCGGGGCCGGCCGCCTCGATCGCGCGGAACATGTCCGGCTGCCAGCGGTCCGGGTCCTGCGAGGGCACGCCGAAGCTGTTGGAGATCGAGATCGGCAGCTCGTAGTTCGTGTCGGCGAGCACGCCCTCGTCGAGTTCGTCACTGCCGGGGGTCAGTGAGCCGTCGGCCGACTTCGGATGCACGGCCAGCACGTTCGGGAACGGGTTGCAGCCCCACGCCCGCGAGCGCACGGTCTTGTACGTCGCGAGGTCGAAGCCCATGCGGAACGCGGCCGTCGTGTACCGGCTGTTGAGCAGCGGCCCCGCGGGGATGCCGAACGCGAGGTTCACCGGCACGCCGAGGAACGAGTCGGCGGGCTGGGCCGGTTCGGCGGCCTCGGCGGATGCGCTGGACTTGGCCGTCTCGCCCAGCTCCCCCTTCAGCGCCTCGGCGAACAGCCCGAACGGCCCCTGTTCGTAGTTGTCCTCATACGTGCGATTGACGTCGTAAAACGGTTCGAACTGCTCGCTCATATCTCCTCCTTGGCGCCGGACGCTTCAGTTGTGCCGCTATACGTTCCAGCATAGGGCAAGGGACGAGCCAAACCGCTGACAGCGCAACGTCAGCCCATCAGCGCGCCGACGAAGGAGACGATGGCCGTCAGAGCGTTGCCGGCGACGAACACGATGAACGCCCACGACGTCCAGCCGAGGTATGTGCCGGGCGCGCTGCGGTTGGCGCGCACGTAGGTCTTCAATCCCCTGCCGTAGACGACGAACGCGAGGATCGTGCCGATGACCCCGATCAGACTCAGGATGAGCGAGTACACCAGATACCCGTTGTCATTCAGATAGTGCGAGGCGAGGCCGTCGACCACGCCGCTCAGGATCGCGTTGTTGAAGATGTGTATCGCGATCGACCACACCAGCGAGTACTCCATCGCGACGAAACCAAGCAGCAGGCCCATCAGGAAGGCGAACGCGCCCTGCACCACGTCGCCGTGAAAGAGACCGAAGAGGAGCGCCGAGGTGACGATCGCGAAGTTGCGTCCGAACGGCTTCAGTTCCTTCATCAGGACGCCGCGGAACATCACCTCCTCGCAGATCGGGCCGATCAGGCCGATGTACAGCCACATGCTCACGGTGACGGCCGACTGGTCGATGCCTTCCGACGTGGGCGATGGCAGGGACATACCGATGACGGAGAAGCCAAGCTGTATCAGGGTGACCACGCCCTGAATGCCGAGGCACAGGGTGAGGAACACCAAGAGCCACAACGGTTTCATGCGCGCGCCACCGTACCGACTGACGCGCCCGATCTGCCATGGCTCGCCGTAGTTGTCCCTGTGCGGCCCGCCGAGCCAGAACTCGCGGGTGAGGATGTCCTTGCGGCGCATGAGCAGCAGGAACACGATCGCGCACGTCACCGCGACCAGCATCGTAATGCCGATGTAATAATTGGCCGTGGCATCGGAGAAGAACGACTCGCTGAGCGTGCCGTCGGAGCGGCCCGCCATCGTCACGATGATGACGGTCAGCGCGGTCATGATCGCGCCGATGTCCATCACCACCTCATACGCCAGCGTCAGGCCGACCGGTCGGGTGATCATCCTGCGCTGCCGCCTGCGGAGCACCTTGCGTGGATCCTCCGGCAGGACCTGCGGCACCGGCCGGACCAGCGGAACTGACTGGACCGGCGGAATCGGCTGATTAGGCATGGGGGCAGGCATGGGCGCGGGTGCCGGAGCGGGGACGAACTGCGCCGGCTGCGGCGGATAATACGGCCGCGACGCCGGCTGTGGCTGATAGTACGTCTGCGCCGGCTGCCCCGCCGGCTGCTGAGTGTGGTAGTTCGCCGTCGGATAACCCGGCTGGGACGGGTAGCTCGGAGGAACCTGATACGGCGGATACCCCTGCGGAACCTGCGGGGTTTGCGGCTGGGGTGATTGCGGCTGTGATTGCGACGGTGCCACCGGCCGCTGCGGCTCATGGTTTGTGTTCATGATTCATACGCTAATCGCTCAGACTGTGGAACGCATGACAGTTGTACACAAGCGTCGACCCTAGTGCACAGATGATTACCTGCCTTGGCCCAGCTTGTCGGTCATGAACTGCGCCGAAATCGTCACGCATCTCCCGGCCTTTCCACGCATCAAAAGCGCCGCCAGTGGCGAAAATCCACTGACGGCGCTTTCCTGAAAACGGACCGGAGTATCGGAATGTCATATCGGTGTCAGATCATCACCTCTCAGGCCATCACCGCGCTGACGTAGGAGAAGATGGCGGATGCGAGAGTGATCGCGACGAACACGATGAACGTCCACGAGGCCCAGCCGGAGTAGGTACCCTTCACGCTGCGGTTGGCCCGGCGGTACTCCGCGAGTCCCTTGCCATACCTCGCAAACACGATGATCAGGCCGATCAAACCGATCGCGATGGTGGCCCACATGAATGCCGTGCTCCCGGCCTCGCCGAAGTAATGCGCGATACCCGTGTCCAGTCCGACGAGGACCGCGTTGTTGAATACATGGAGCGCGATCGCCCATATCAGCGAGTACTCCATCGCGATGAAGCCGAGCACCAAGCCCATGACGAATGCGTAGGTGTTCTGCACGAGATCCTGATGGAACAGGGCGAATACCAGTGCGGAGGTGACGATCGCAAAGTTCCTGCCCAGCGGTTTCAGCTCCTTCATCAGCACACCGCGAAACAGCACCTCCTCGTAGATCGGTCCGATCAGACCGGCGTACAGCCACATGCTCACGGTGACGGACGCCTCACTGATGCCCTCAAGCGCCGGCGAGACGAGATCGACGCCAACCTGGCTCAGTCCCCAGGTGATGGCCATCTGCACTCCCTGCACGCCGAACACAAGGGCCAAGAATACGAGGGCCCACCTCGGGGTCATGCGCGCGCCGCCGTATTGACTGACGTGTCCCAACTGGTTCGGTTCGCCGTAGGTGTCGGTGTGCACGCCTCCCAGCCAGAACTCGCGTGTGAGGATGTCGCGCCTGCGCACGATCGTCAGGAATCCGATGGCGACGAGCACCACGGCGAGGCTTGCCACACCTTGCCCCCGGAAATACTCGTCACGACTGGAGGACGTGAACGCGAGGAAGGCGACAGCGGCATTACCGAGGATGATCAGGATCATCTGGTAAATGAGCGTCACCCCCATCGCGCGGGTGACGACGCGGCGTCGCCATCCGCGCCACCACTGGCGCTGTTCGGGAGATTCGGGGGATTCGGAAGCGGAAACGGAAACGGAAACGGAAACAGGCTGCTGCGGTTGCAGCGGCTGAGCGGTGAGTACCGACTGGGACTGAAGCGGCTCAAGTGCCGGCCGCTGCGGCTCATTGGTGATAGTGCTCATGATTCCAAGGTATCCGTTGGAAACAGGGCGATTCCGGCGGTGTACACACCCGTCCACCCTTGTACACACACGTCTACAGACGGTTATCGAAAACACTCATCGCACCCGAAAACCCACCTTTGGGCTCCCCTTGTCGGGGGAGCTGGCCCGCGAAGCGGGACTGAGGGGTAGTCAGAGGACCAGAATCCCCCTAACTGCACAGACCGACCACTAGAATGGCGCGTATGAGTGCTGAGAGGGGACAGTCCGCACAACCCGTGCCGACGCTGGTGGCCGTGGTCGACAACGACCGCATGGCGCTGCTCGCGTTGAAGGGGATCCTGCCGCAGCTGCTGCCGTCGACCCGCTGGGCCTGGGAGGCCCAGTCCGCCGACGAGGCCGTACGCAAGGCGTTGGACCCCGAAACCCGCCCGAAACTGTTGCTGGTGGACATGTCGCTGGGCGACGCGACCGGTGTGAGCGTGTGCCGCAAGATCCGCATGCGCACCGATCGCGTGGCGCTGCTCGGCATCACCGCGTTCTCGGTGTCCGACTATGCGTCGCGCGTCGCGGAGGCGGGTGCGCAGGGCATCGTCTCGAAGGCCGACATGCCGCAACTGGCGCAGGCGTTGCGCGCGGTGGCTTCGGGCGGCGTCTATGTGCCGCCGGCGATGCGGTCGATGGTCACGTTCCGCACCGCGTCCGAGGCGCACCGGCTGCTCGCCAATGACGCCGCCGGCCGCACCGGAGACGCCGCGGATGCCGATGATCGTCCGAAACTGGGCACCAAGGAGGCCGAGACGTTGCATCTGCTCTCACGCGGCCTCACCTACGACCAGATCGCCGCGCAATGGGGCGTCGCGGCCTCCACGGTCCGCACGCACGCCCATCGCGCGGTCGACAAGCTCGGCGCCAACTCGCTCGCGCACGCGATCGCGATCTGGCTGAGTCAGTGAGTTCCGAGTGGGATGTCGGCGCTGATCATCCAGGTGTCGTCGAGATCGCTGGTGGTGAGGGTGCCGCCGACCGATTCGACCGCCGCGCGATGCAACGCCAGCCCGCTGCCGTGGCGTCGCCCGTGCACCAGGGTCTTCGATTCGTCGGCGATCGCGTTGACCTCGCTGATGCGGATATGCTCCGCGGTGATCTCCACGAACAGGCTGTACGCGGGTTCGTCGCCTCGCCGCGCGCCGTTGGTGTTCGCGTCCGTCTCGTCCATCGCGCAATGCCGCACGATGTTCGCGTAGATCTCCTCGGTCAATCCCATGACCACGCGCCGCACGGGTTTCGGCACGGCGACGTCCGGCGCGCTGTTGAACCTTGTGACGCCGACGAGTCCCAGCATCGCCATCGTCCGACCCTGATCCTCGATGAATTTCTCGAGTTGCGTGTCGAAGGCGGCATCGTTGCCGATCGGCGGCGCCGCAGGCCCTCCGGCGCCCCCGGCACCGTCAGCCCCCTCCACCAGATCGGCGAGCTCGCGTTTGCCGTTGAGCACGTCGATGACCTCGTGCACGCGGTCGAGCGCGTGATGTGAACGGGCGTAGATCGCGTCGAGCACTTCCCCGTCGTCGTCCATCGCCTTCGCGCGCCACGCGAGCATCGCGATGGTGGACATGTCGTTGGCCACTGAATCGTGGATCATATGGGCGAGCTCCTGCTCGCGCGTGACCCGGTCGAGCAGGCGTTCGACGCGGGCCGCGCGCTCCCCCGCCGCGGACGCGCGACGGAACGCGGCGCCGAACACGACGAGGAACCCGAGGACCATCAGATCGAGCACGAACGCACCGACGAACACGATGATCCTGTACTGCGGCGGGATGGTCTGCGACATGGCGGAAACCGTGCCGTCCGCTCCGATCCTGGCGAACTCCCGGACCATGCCGTCGATCACACCGCCACCGATCGACGCGGTGTCGAACAATACGAAAAAGGCGGCGTCCGCCAGCGAATAGGCGATCAGCAACCCCAGCATCGCACGGTTGGACAGTGCGTATCCGATCGTCAGGAAGATGGTGATGATGGCGGTCCCGCCGCTCGTCCACCACGAGTCGTCCGGCAGGAACGGCACGGCCAGCAGCAGCACCGGGGCGATCAGGCACACCAGCCGGGTCTGGAACGGCACCACGGCGACGACGACGAGCCATCCCAACGCCCACAGCATGTCCGGTGGGCTGGCAGGGGGGATCAGGATCATCTCGATCACCAGCAGGACCGCGCCGACGATCGCGTTCTTCTCCAGGAAATGCGGCGCGCGCAGCCATGCAAGGACGCGTCGCGCCATATCGCGCAGTTCGCTCACCGCCATCGCGGGGCCTCGCTTCCGCTCGCGGCCGGCACGACGCCGACCCTCGAGGACGGCTTGTCGAACCGCGCTCCCTTGGGGTTGCTGGGCAGGATCATCATCACGATGGAGATGAGCTCCGACAGCACGTACGCGCCGATGACCAGCATCAGGGCTATGACCAGCACCGGCACGTTGAGGGCGTCGCCGTCCGATGCGGCGCCGATGACGAGGCCGACTCCGCCGATTATGCCGGCGAGTATCACCCCCAGAGGCGCCAGGAACCACCATCCACGCAGATTCTCATCATGCAACCGCCGGATGGACAGCGACAGGCCAGGCAGGAAGAGCACCAGCTGGGCGACGGCCATGGCGGACGTCACGATGTCCGTCAATGGCGTGCCCGCGGACTCCTTGCCGGCCACGCCGTCCGCGAAACCCTCGGAGAAGGAGCCGACAGGACCGGCGGGGTCGCTCACGCCGAACGCCGACGCCACGACGTTCGCCACGAGTCCCACCGCCACCAAGGCGATCAGCATGAACAGCTGGCTCCACCAGTATTCGCCGCGGGATGCGCGGCCGCTGTAGATGAACGTCTTGCGGAACAGCCGCACGATCGCGTTGCCGAAGCCGATGCCGTACCACGGCGCGTCGAGCGGCGGCTTGGCGTTCGGCGCATTCGGCGCGAGCGGGGCGTACGGGAGGTTCGGCACCGGGGTGTGGGGGTTCGGGGTGAACGGCCCGTCCCCGGCGAATCGGTTGCTGCCATCGTCCATCGGCTTGTTGCCATCGTCCATCGGCGTTCCTTTCCTCGCGATGTCTTCCACTCAACCGCATCCGACGCCGCGCGTCCAGTCGGTCGGCGCCGGGTCGACATCTGTGTACATGTATCGTGGTCATTCCGCGATTCTCGGATACAGTGGGCCGTATGAACGAACTTGGGGAAGGCTCCGACGGCTGCGACGACAACTGGCGTGCGCTGCCCGAACGCGCGCGGACGGCATGGCTGGTGAACGAGACGATCAGCTTCGTGATCGCGATCGCGGTATGCGGCGTGGTGGCCGCGGTCTGCATCGCGAACGGCTGGTGGGGATTCTGGCAACGGCTCATCGTCGGCCTGTTCGCCGCGTACGCCGTGCTGGATCTGCTGACGCAGCCGTTGCAGACGAAATACGCGTACACGTTCTACCGCTTCCGCATCGGCGGGCGCGACCTGCGCACGCGCAGGGGATGGTTGCTGCGCAAGTCGACCGCCGTGCCGTACAACCGGGTGCAGCATGTGGACACGAAGCAGAACCCGGTGCTGCGTCATTTCCATCTGACCACGGTGGTCGTGCATACGGCCTCCGACGAGGTGGAGATCGAGGCGTTGGACACGGACGAGGCCGAGCGTGTGGTGGCGCTGATCACCGACCGCGTGGCGAGCGCGAAGGACGACCTGTGATGGAGACGATGGGCGCACGTTCCGGCGATTCCTCCGGCGATTCCTCCGGCGATTCCTCCGGCGCACACGCCGACGGCTGGCGGATGCTGCACCCGCTGGGGTTGCTCGTCGCCCTGATCCAGTCGATCCGCGGGATCATCAGCACGGTCGTCTCGCTGCTGGTGGTGTTCCGGCTGCTCATGCAGGGGCGATCCATGTCATGGGGCACGTGGGCGCTGATCGTGGCGGCCGTGGCGTTGACGCTCGCACAGCCGGTCATCCGATGGGCGTCGACGCGCTATCGGCTGGGGACGGATTCGCTGCAGTTCCGCTCGGGGCTGTTCTTCCGCAAGCACCGGACGATCGGATACGGCAGCATCCACGCGATCAGCAGCTCGTCGCCGGTGTACATGCAACCGTTCGGCATCGTGCAGCTGACCGTGTCGGCCGCGGGCGCGGGCGACACCGACATCACGCTCGACGCGGTCCCCACGGCGTTGCAGCTGGAATTGGAACGGCTGCGCGCACGGGCGTGCACGGGCGCCGCGACCAACGTCGCGACCACAGCGACTGCACCGGCCACATCAACCGCAGCCACACCGGATTCACCGTTGACTGCGGCGGCCGCCCCATCTACTTCGTCAGTCCCTCCGTCATCCCTCTCCCCATCATCCGACGCGCGCCCGAAAAGCGACGCCCCCGTCTTCCGCGCGTCGGTGCGCGACATCATGCTGTTCGCGATCACCGATCTGGGATTCATCGCGGCCGCGTTCGTCGTGTTCGGGTTCGTGCAGAATCTGCAGGATATGCTGCCGCGCGACTGGGTGCGCACCGCCGAACGGTCGGTCGGCGACTACGCGGCGCGGGGCGTGACCGCGATCATCATGCTGGTGCTGGCCTGCATGATCGTGCTGATGACCGTCAGCGTCGTCACGTCGCTGCTGCGGTTCTATGGGTTCGAGGTGTGGCGTCGCGGCGACGATCTGGTCGTCGTGCGCGGCCTGTTCACGCGCAGCACGACGACGATCCCGGTCTCCCGCATCCAGTCGATCGTCGTCCGTCAGTCGCTGCTGCGTCGCCCGTTCCGCCTGTGTTCGGTGGGATTGGGGCTTTCCTCATCACCGAGCAGCGACGGCGAGGCAAGCGGCATCTCCGCGGCCCGCATCCTGCCGGTGATCGGCACCTCACGCGTGTACGGCGTCCTCACCGCGATGCTCCCCGAGTGGGCCCCGCGCGAGCCTGGCGACGCCGCGGAGCCCATCCATCACACCGGCCGCGATCTGCTGCGCTACTACGTGACGACGCCGATCGCCGTCGCCCTCGTCGCGGCCGTGGCGGTGGGCACCGGCGTGATGGTGACGGTAAGCGGAGCACCGTCCCGATGGCTGTTCATCGTGCCGCTGGCGATCGGCGCGTACTGGACGGCCTGCCGCGCGCTGAAGTCGCGCACCGAGGGGTACGCGATCCTGTCCGATCGGTCCGACTCGTCCGATTCATCCGATTCCCGATCCGAGGCGACCGAAACGACCACCGGCGTCTCAGGTCCTTCGGCCAGATCTGATTCCGCCGCCTCCGACCCCGCCGCCGCGACGCCATCCCCGTTGCCCCATCGCATCCTCGTGACGGGAGCCAAGGGACTGACCACGTTCGCGATGACGACCCGTCGATCGCGCGTCCAGTCGATCACCCGGTCGACGACGCCGTGGCGCGAGCCGCACGGCATCGAAAAGGCGGAGATGCCGCTGTTCGTGATGAACGGCATCTCCGCCCTACGGTTCACATTCCTTCACCGAAGTGACGCCGAAACCCTCGACGCCTGGCTCACCCGGCCCGTCGGCGCAACAATCTCGCGAAATCACCCCTGATCTCCCGAATTTGTTGCGCTGACTCCAAGTGAGCGCAACAATCTCGGGAGATATGGGCTGACTTCCAGAATTTGTTGCGCTGAGCCGTTATCAGCGCAACTTTTTCGGGAGATCAAGGGTGATTTCGAGAAATTGTTGCGCCGAAATGCCGGAACGACAGAGAGCACGGTTCGACGCGGGTCCTGCCGGGAGCCCACTGGGCCCCCGACCGCCTGATCGCAACTAGATGATGCCGCGATCGGCCAACGGGCCGGCCCAATTGTCCTCCTTGGGCTCGCGGGCGGAGGCGATGGGCTGCTCGGGCAGGTGCTTGGCGGGGATCGTCTTGGGCTTGAACGGGAACCTCTCTGCGCGCATCTTCTCGTAGGCGGCGATGTCGTCCTCGTGCTGGAGCGTCAGGTCGATGTCGTCGTAGCCGTTCATCAGACGCCAGCGCGTGTAGTCGTTCACCTCGAACGGCAGGGTCACGTCGCCGCAGGTCACGGTGCGATCCTCGAGCGAGACGGTCATCTCGCGTCCGGGCTCCTCGTCGAGGAGCTTCCACAGCAGTTCGACGCTCTCCTGCGGCATGATCGCGGCGAGCACGCCGTTCTTGGCGGTGTTGCCGTAGAAGATGTCGGCGAAGCTCGGGGCGATGACCACACGGAAACCGTAGTCGTGCAGCGCCCACACCGCGTGCTCGCGGGAGGAGCCGATGCCGAACTCGGGGCCGGCGACGAGGATCTGGCCCTTGCCCGCGTATTCGGGTTTGTTGAGCACGAACTCGGGGTCACGGCGCCACGCGTAGAACAGCGCGTCGTCGAAACCGGTCTTGGTGACGCGCTTCAGGAACACGGCCGGGATGATCTGGTCGGTGTCGACGTTGGAGCGGCGAAGCGGCACGCCCACGCCGGTCAGAGTGGTGAGTTTTTCCATGATTGTCCTTTCGGGGTCTCCCCCACCCGGCCTTGCCGGGAGCCCTCTCCTCGGAATGACCGAGGAGGGGCCGATGCGAAGTTTGCGAAGCCGAAGTCGGCCGAAATCGACCGAAATCGACCGAAATCGATGATTGTCGGGGTTCACAGGTCGGCCGGCGACGAGATCGTGCCGCGGATGGCGGTCGCGGCGGCGACGGCCGGCGACGCCAGATGCGTGCGCGAGCCCTTGCCCTGACGTCCCTCGAAGTTGCGGTTCGACGTGGAGATCGATCGCTCGCCCGGCACCAGCTTGTCCGGGTTCATGCCGAGGCACATCGAGCAGCCGGCGTTGCGCCATTCGGCGCCGAAGTCCTCGAACACCTTGTCGAGCCCCTCACGTTCGGCCTCGAGGCGCACACGCGACGAGGCGGGCACGACGAGCACGCGATGGATGTTCTTCGCCTTGTGATGACCCTTCATGATCGCGGCGGCCTGACGCAGGTCGTCGATGCGGCCGTTGGTGCACGATCCGATGAACACGGTGTCCACGGCGATGTCCTTGATCGGCATGCCGGGCTTCAGACCCATGTAGTTGATCGCGCGTTCGGCGGCGGCGCGCTTGGTGGCGTCGGCGATCTTGTCCGGTTCCGGCACGTTCGCGGTGATCGGCAGGCCCTGACCGGGGTTGGTGCCCCACGTCACGTACGGCCCGAGCTTGGTCGCGTCGATGTCCACGACCTTGTCGAACACGGCGTCGTCGTCGGTCCTGAGCGTCTTCCAGTACGCGACCGCCTTGTCCCACATCTCACCTTCCGGCGCGTGCGGACGGCCCTTCAGGTACTCGAACGTGGTCTCGTCCGGGGCGATCATGCCCGCGCGGGCGCCGGCCTCGATGGACATGTTGCACACGGTCATGCGCTCGTCCATCGTCAGGTCGCGGATCGCCTCGCCGCGGTATTCGATGACGTAGCCCTGGCCGCCGCCGGTGCCGATCTTCGCGATGATCGCGAGGATGATGTCCTTGGCGGTGGCGTCGGACGGCAGCTTGCCGTTGACGTTGATCGCCATCGTCTTGAACGGCTTCAAAGACAGGGTCTGCGTGGCCATCACATGCTCGACCTCGGAGGTGCCGATGCCGAACGCGAGCGCGCCGAACGCGCCGTGCGTGGAGGTGTGCGAGTCGCCGCACACGATGGTCATGCCCGGCTGGGTGAGGCCCAGGATCGGGGCGAACGCGTGGACGATGCCCTGATCGGCGTCGCCCAGCGGGTGCAGTCGCACACCGAACTCCTTGCAGTTCTTCTCGAGCGTCGACAGCTGCAGGGCGCTCGTCTTGTCCGGGTTCGGACGGTCGATGTCGACCGTCGGGGTGTTGTGGTCCTCGGTCGCGATGAGCTGATCGACGTGGCGCGGCTTGCGTCCCGCCAGTCGAAGTCCCTCGAACGCCTGCGGGCTGGTGACCTCGTGCATGAGCATCAGGTCGATGTACAGCAGGTCGGGCGCTCCATCGCTGCCCTTGCGTACCAGATGATCGGCCCAGACCTTCTCGGCCAGTGTCGTTCCCATGGGGATTCCTCCTAATTTTCTTGGCGCCAGGTATTGCTTTTGCGCCTTGTTCGTGGTATTAGCCTATGCGGCGTAGCCGGGGGCGATCACATCCCGGCCGGATTATGAGATACACACGGATGTACTCACATTTTCCGTGTGCGTTTTCCTTGATTCACCGCGATTACCGCCCCCCGTCTTCCCCCACATCGTCGGGTTCACCTCGTGAGACACCTCTTCGATTTGGCATTTCACTATGTGAGATGGTATAAACGGCAATTATGACTTCAACAAGCGCAGACCCCACTGTGGCCGAAACGCCGCTCGCGGAACAGATCCCCGCCGAAGACCAGACCTCGGAGACCGCCGAGCAGAACGACGGCGAGGTGCATTCCGGCGTCGGCGTACTTGACAAAACCGTAAAGATTCTCGACGCCCTCGAGACCGGCCCCTCCACGCTCGGCCAGCTCGTCGCCGCCACCGGGCTCGCCCGCCCGACCGCCCACCGCCTCGCGATCGCGCTGGAGCGCCATCGCTTCGTGCTGCGCGACCAGCACGGCCGTTTCGTGCTCGGCTCCCGCTTCGCCGAGCTGGCCGCCGCCGCCGGCGAGGACCGCCTCCTCACCGCGGCCGGCCCGATCCTGCAGACCCTGCTCGACCGCACCGGCGAGTCCGCGCAGATCTACCGCCGTCAGGGCGATCAGCGTGTCTGCATCGCCGCCGTGGAGCGCGCCTCCGGCCTGCGCGATTCGATCCCGGTCGGCGCGATGCTCTCGATGGAGGCCGGATCGGCCGCCCAGATCCTGCTCGCCTGGGAGGATTCCGAGCGCATGCACCAAGGGCTGCGCCACGCCAAGTTCAACGCGACCAAGCTCGCCGCCGTGCGCAAGCGCGGCTGGTCCGAGTCGGTCAACGAGCGCGAGGAGGGCGTGTGCTCGATCTCCGCGCCGATCCGCAACGCCTCCGGCCAGGTGATCGCCGCGATCTCCATCTCCGGCCCGTCCGGCCGTATGGGCAACGCGCCCGGCCGCCGCTACGCGCCGCTGGTCATGGCCGCCGGCAAGTACCTCACCGAGGCCCTGATCAAGGCCTCCACCGGCCGCTGAGCCGATTCCTTGCTCTCGGCCCCCTCTGTCAGGACGTTGCCGTGAAGCAAACAGCAGAGCTGTTTGTAGGCAACGTGCGAGCCGACAGGCGAGCCAGTAGAACGCGCGCGCAGCGCGTCCTTAATTGCGGGTCGGCTGTCAGCGAAGCTGACTGGGGGAGAGAAAGTCCGGGACAAGACCAGAGAAGGCCTAGCTAAACAGCCCCTTGATCTGCGACCACAGCGACGGCTTGCGCAGCAGATCATCACCCTCCCCCTCCTGCGGCGGCTTGGCGTTGAGCGCATACGTGTACGCCTTCTTGGAGCTCGGCTTGCCGACGAGCTCGCCGAACTCCAGCAGCTGCGTGCGCGGCTCGTACGGGTGGCGGATGTCGAATTCGATGAGACGCGTCGCCCGCTTGGCCGGCGCGGGGCCGTAAGTGTCGAATCCGCAGGTCGGCGTCGCGGTCATCAGCACGCCGTCCAGTTCGCCGACGAACCCGTTGCGGTGGTCATGACCGGTCGCCACTCCTATATACATAGGCGTAGTCGTCAAAGGCGCATGCGCGGCATCACCCGCCTCGCGATCACCCGCATCCTGATCAGCGGCATCGCGCCCGGACAGGATCGCGAATTCGTCCGACTCGTCCGGACAGCTGATACCCTCACCTAGATACCCGCCGGGACGCACCTTCTCCTCGTCCAGCACGTAGTACCGCGAAGCGTGATCACGGTATCCCTGCATCGCGTACGCCGTGGTCGACGAGACCGGCTTGAGCAAGTCGTAGTACTCGGGCAACGGCAGATGCTGGAAGACGCCCGATTTCGCCCCGATCAGGCGCGGGACATCACGCAGGAAACCGAGCGTGTCCGCGGACGGGCCGGAGAACCCGCCGCCGTGCACGTAATCGCCCGAATCGAGAATGACCAGTCCCAGCACCGTGCGCTTGTTGTCCGGGTCCGCGACCGGCAGCGCGAACGTGCCCACCGCATGCGGATACACCACCTGATCGTGCAGCAGACTGTCCACGGGCAACACGTCGGCCTCGACTCCGGGAGTCGGGTTCACGCAGCCGGGGAACCCGCGGTAGATCGCGTCGAGTTCCGCGTTGTCGAGCCCGCACTGGAAGTCATGATTGCCGTACGTGACGGCGAACGGCACCTTGCGGTCGATCAGCGGCTGCAGGAACTGCCCGATCGCACCTCGCACGAGATCGCGTGTATGAGCCTTCGCCTCGGCCTCGGCGTCGGCGTCGTCGAACTCGTTTGCGGGGCTCCAGCGGCGCTTGCGGAACGTCGGCGCGAACGCCGGGTCGTATCCGGCGATCTGATTGCCGGTGAAGACGACGAGGTCCGGTCGCACCGCATCGAGACTCGCCCCTATCAGGCGGATGGTGTCCTTCGCGACCTTCGCGCCGGCCTGGATATCCGCGACCTGCAGGACGCGGAACTTGCCGGAGGTATGGAACTGCAAGCGCCCAAGACGCGCCGATATTGACAGGGGACGGGTCTCCCCCGCCTCGGCCGGCCTGATCCTCGGCTTTGAAGACATCCCTTCGGACGCGCGCTGTGTTTCCGTCATATCCCCCACTGTAGCGATGATTTGGCTAACCGCATATTTCCAACGACGCATTTCACATCGCACCGTAACTACGAATCACGATGCATTCCCATCGCGAGCTCGCGCGGCGCGCGCCACGCACGCACACCGCGCACTCACACCGTGCACGTCGCACCACGCACGCCGCACACTCACACCGAAAACAAAAACCCTCGCTATTCGCGAGGGTCATTGGCTGGGATGCCTGGACTCGAACCAAGAATGGCTGAACCAGAATCAGCTGTGTTGCCAATTACACCACATCCCAATTTGGCAGG